>DXWV01000002.1 GCA_019416685.1 Bacteroides sp. | reverse complement strand
CAAAGGTGCTATGAAAATATGACAGAGAAAACGGGTACTTTATCGGATGCTTACGGATTTAAAGAGAGTTCGACAACAGGTAAATACATGTTGGATGGCCTTCTGGTCGCAATAAGAGATAATAGATGTAGACACTATAGCAAAGCAGATTTATATAACCTAAATGTGGCAACAACAACACAAGGAACCCCATACGTTTCCGGAGATCTTGAATACGATTACGCACCCGATATTTTTAATTTCTCATTTGGAGAACATAGAGGTTATTTCTTTATTAATAATAATGGTAAGGTCATATCATCGTTAGGAGATGGTTACAAAATAGATATAAGCAATTTATCAATCCAAGAATATTCAACATCAGCTCCTCCAACTGACTCTACTATTAAAATCACTACTCCAGATGGATATATTTATGAATTTGGTGGAGATGTATCTTATTTGGAGTATAATATACCCAATAATCCTAAAGGAACTAAAATTTCTCCAGTCCATATTATATCTTGGCATCTAAAAACAATTTGTAATGTCAATAACCAAAGAAAGGTACAGTTTAAATATAAGCAATATGAGCAAAAAAACAAATATAACCTATTTCTTCTAAATGCATATAATCAAGTAACTCAACGTATTTGGCTAGGAGGCGCTTCCGGATATTACCCGCCTTTTGTAAGTGATATAAATAAAAAATGTATTTTAATTGAAGATAAATTAATTACTCCAATAATCAAAGAAATAACCATTGATAAAACACATATCACATTTAGAACTAGAAGACCGCCTATCTCATTTTGGGGAGAAAACAATGTTGAGGATTTAGTATATTTGGAAGAGATACAATTAGGATATAACATTACATTGATAAAGTCTATAACTTTCGATTATCTAAGAAGTGGAAAATACTTCTTTATGAAAGAATTAAAAATAAACAGTCAAAACACACTTCCTGACGTTTATTCTTTTGATTATAATCTTAATACGAATTTACCTGACCCGTTAACGATAGGTATTGATCATTGGGGATTTTGGAATGGCAGTTATGCGACCAATGAAGATGCCAGAGAATACTTAAATAACATAAATGACAGGAAACATGTAAATACTAAGATTTTCGACATTGCAATGTTAAACAAAATCACACATCCAACTAAAGGAGAGACTAAAATAACATATGAATACAACCGATATAATTATTGGAAAGTTAAATGTGACGACAACATTTCATGGAAAGTAAACTTTAGCCAAAGTAGTATTCCTTGCGGTGGTGTACGAGTAAAAAGTATAACCAATTATGACCCATGGAGCAAAAAAGAAATAATTCGCACATTTAGCTATGTCACTCCAGACAAAGGTGCAGGTAGTGGTGTTATTGGGGATTTACCCAAATATAACATTCCGGTAGAAACTTTAGTATACCAAAGAATGGGACCAAATTATATCGATAAAATAACTGAAGATGTGTGGTCTATTAGTAGTAATACTATAGGAAAGTTACATAATGTCGCTGAATTCCATATTGGATACAGTGATGTCTCAGAATCTTTTAATGATAACAGTAAAATTTATTATCACTTTTCATCAACGATAGATATGCCAGATGATGAAAGTATAAATGGTAAGATTGTTCAAAGTGAATCAATTGGTAGATCCTTCAATAAATTCCAATTATTAGATAAATTTGGTCTATATAGCCCTAATGATTTATCTGGATATAGAGGTAAGTTAATAACCAAAACAACCTATTCTGGCTCTAGAAAAAAACTATCTACAGAATCGTATATATACAACACTAACGAAGCTATGGACAACTATGAAATTTCCATATTATCTACATCTATGGGCCTTGCTGCAAATCGAATATATACTACCCCATGCCGCCTTGTGGAAGAATCACAATTAGATGAAAATCAAGTGCTAATCACAAAAAATTATTTATATAACGAAAAGAATTTAATTGCAGAAAAAAAGACCGCAAAAAGTAATTTGGACACATTGGTTTTATCATATTTCTATCCCTTTGATAGCCCAAGTATAATAGATGGGGTTGATAATGTAAGCGACTTAATTCAACTTAACATTATTAATGAACCTGCTCTCCTTATTAAATCTATACGAAAAAATAATAGCAAAGGTGCACAGGTATTATCAGGTATTAAATATAACTACGGAAAATTCAATAATCAAATACTAAAAAAAGGTCTATCAGA
Source organism: Bacteroides sp. (assembly GCA_019416685.1). Taxonomy (GTDB): domain Bacteria; phylum Bacteroidota; class Bacteroidia; order Bacteroidales; family Bacteroidaceae; genus Bacteroides. The sequence goes on along the minus strand of DXWV01000002.1, from coordinate 16,808 downwards.
GTTGGCTCTTAAAGAATCTATAGGTTTTGACTATTCTTTGATAAACAGTAATTTTGAAAAGAAAGAAGAATATCTTAAATATGATAATTATGGAAATATAATTAGCTTTGTAAAAAATAGTCTTGAAAAATCCGTATACCTCTGGTCATATAATGGTCAATATCCTGTAGCAGAAATCAAAGGAGCGACTTATGATCAGGTAAAAACAGCTCTCTGTATGGATCCTGAAGCATTATCAAAAGAAAATATTCCTAATATGGAGTTAATAAATTCATTACGTATTAAACTACCTAATGCATCAATAAGTACTTATACTTTTCAGCCTTTAGTTGGAATGTTGACTTCCACTAATCCTCAAGGCATAATCACATATTATAATTATGATTCATCAGGAAGATTGACTCAGGTTTATCTAATAGAAAATAATGTTAAGAAATTTATTGAAGTTCATGAATATAATATTTCAAAAAGTACTCCGAATACAAAATACTATTGCAATGTAACTTTGGATAATACTGCGTTAGGTGGTGATGGAACTAAAGTGACAACTCCCCTTGAAGTTGGCACAGCACTTCTCCCTCCTGCAACTGTATACGAATATAATTTTGAGGGCTGGTTCGACGGACAGACAAAAGTCACAATTGTGCCCAATGACCCCAGCCTTACTCTCAAAGCAAGATTTTCAAAAATACATGTTGTCGATATCCATTTACGATCCTATTTGCGTAAAAATGGAACGGGATTCATTATGTTAGAAGCTGATGAAGAAATAATTGATTCTTTCACTTGTCCAGTCAAGCTCTTGAAATATTCAATTTCAGATATTGAACAGGTTACAACTTTGTTAGGCACTGTAACAATAGAATTAATAGACGGTTCTTCTTCGAACGAAGAAGAGTATGGAGCAATCCCAAACGAAAAAAGGGAGGTCGTTTATGATTTAAAAGAAACTCCAACTTGGAACGCTAAGAAATCAGCTTATTATAATTCAGACAAGAGTGGATGGGATATCTGTATTTTGAGATTTGAGGATGAATATGCTTATCCTTTACCTCTTAAATAATACGATTTTTAGGCAGGTTAAAATCATCAATATTGCGAAGCAAAAATATGGCATTGGTTTGTAAAAATAATACCAGATAGTAAGCCAACTTAGATTCAGATATCTGAAAGCCTCTTTTAGATGTCTGAATATACTATTTGACAAGATCATAAAAGATTATTATGCCATCAATAAATAGAAATTTGATAAGTTAGTATCTATAGTTCAAAAAAGCACATAAAAAGACCTTGGGATTGATATTTACAAAGAACCAACCCTTGTCATATATAGCACAAAAAATGGGTGATCTTTCAATCACCCATTCTATTATCCATTCGACCTGATCTCAGGACCTGAATATTTAGTCATTCTATATCAATATTCCTCTTCATTGAAAAAGAAATCTTCCTTACTTGGATAATCCGGCCAGATATCTTCTATACTTTCATAGATTTCACCTTCATCTTCCATCTCTTGCAGATTCTCTATCACTTCAAGAGGAGCTCCCGAACGCATGGCATAATCAATTAGTTCATCCTTAGTTGCCGGCCAAGGAGCATCTTCCAGTTTTGATGCTAATTCCAATGTCCAATACATAAGCTATAAGTATTTAAATTGTGAATATTAATCTTAGATTCTCATTTTTCGGCAAAAGTATAACAAAATATTTCACTTGCAACTATTATTCCAAAATATTTCTTCTTTTCCTTCGTTAAAATTGATTTTTCGTGATAAAACGAAGAAATAATCTGATAATCTGTTTACATAAGCTAACAAATCAGAAGAAATTGTACAGGTTTCGGATAAAGCAAGTATCCGACGCTCTGCACGACGGCAAACCGTACGGCAAATATGAGCAACAGCAGCACCAGTAGCACCTCCTGGCAACACAAAAGAGTGCAGAGGGGGAAGAATTTCGTCTGCAGCATCTATCTCATGTTCAATCTGCTCTACATCGTCAGGAGTAATGACACTAACTTTATTTAGTTGAACTTTTTCCTGATCGGTAGCCAAATGAGAACCGACAGCAAACAATTTATTTTGAACTTTCTGCAGAAATGTCCTGTCACGTTCATCATTCAGATACGTTATCAACAATCCAGTATTTGAATTCAATTCGTCTATTGTGCCATATGCTTCCAGACGGATGTGAGTCTTCGGGACACGTGTGCCACCAATCAACCCGGTAGTACCGAGGTCACCGGTTTTTGTATATACAAGGCTCTTTTTCATAATCTTCATTTTATGAGTGATTCTTTTCTATGGTTAACACACAAAGATAATCAGAAGTTGACTATATAGTGCTGTTTTATTTTTGTTTTATCAAAGAAAAGAATTCCCACATCATAAAGATCAAATGTAATGCCTACTTTATCATCGGCTTTCAAGCGTTTCCACAGCTGTTTCATCGCTCCGGAATAATGTATGCCACCGATGACAAAAACACTTTGCTGCGTAGAACGGGCCGCACAGATGCGAAATACCTCTTCTACAAAAGATGGATCCTTCGCCTTATGAATATAGAGGAGATCAACCGGCACATCTGCCTCCAGAAATAACTCGGAAAGTTCCGAAGCAAACGTATAATCGGCCGTTGCTTTTCCGGACTGCAGATAGAGCGAGGAGGAGGAAGGTACGCCTGCGTCTATAATAGTATCGGGCTGTACTCTGTTGACCAGACGGAACAGCAGTCGCTTCACTTTCCGGGATTCACTTTTCCAACCCTTACCATGATTCCGTTTCTGTTTCTTCTCTTCCGCTTCCAGTTCTTTATAAGCATAGTAAGGAGCTTTCTCATAAATGAGACAAGTAATCAGTTCAAAAGCAAAGGGGGAATGTACTCCGTATCCGCAACGATGGCGAATGCGGGAAAGCCAGATAAAAGGACGTTTCAAAGTCAGTATAAGATTCATCGTTTGCTATATTGAATTTTCATGCAAAGATATAGTTTTTTCGTTTATCAACCAGCCTGAACCCCAATAGACTCTAAGCAAAAAAATGAGCCGACTCGTTTGCAACCGGGCCGACTCATTTATTAAATCATTTAAAAGACCTTACTGTAATCTGAATGTCACAGGCACTGTGTATTTCACTCTGACCGCTTGGTTCCTCTGCATTCCGGGAGTCCATTTCGGCATAGCTTTAATAACACGAAGCGCTTCTTTATCCAGATAAGGGTCTACACTGCGTACTACTACAGGGTCGGTAATTGTTCCATCTCTGTCAACAACAAACTGGATAATTACTTTTCCCTGAATCCCTTGTTCCTGAGGGACCACAGGATACTTAATGTTTTTGTTCAGGTATTGGAACAATGCTCCGTCTCCACCCGGAAACGCTGGCATCTTTTCAACAAGAACAAAAAGATCATCTTCGACTGGCTCGTTTTCTGGTTCTACCACAACCGGTTTGTATTTTATCGTAACCGGATCCCTTAAATCCTCAGAGCCTATAATCACTGCATCTGCTTCCAAATCGGTGTCATCAACTATTTCGAGCAATTCTGCCACTTTCATAGCGGGTGGTGGAGGCGGTTCCAGCTTCTCTTCAGGATACGTAATAGGGAGAAGTGTCTCAACGAAAACGGGTTCATCGGCGAGCGAGCCGGTAGCAACTTTGATGTCATGTTGTGTCCATTCGAACGTAACGAACATGAAAGCAAGCACTACAACAAAACCCACAAGCAACCAAGTGCCGCGTTGGCTCTCAATCGCTGCTCTTTTGGATTTCTTTACTTCCATAAAAAATGAATTTAAGTAATTAATAATAGAAAATATATATAGTATATACTATCTCTTGCTCAGATTACTTAACGCGCTTTTTTATTTGTTGTGAATATAGCATTTTTACCGATAGGGTGTTCATTGTCAAATGATTATTTAAGAAATAAGTGCGTTATTTTCTTAAAATTAAGCTAAAAACAGTATCTTTGCCTCAGAGAATATAATTTTTGATTTTATGGAGACAAAAAACAAAGCCTGGAAAACCCTCAGCAGTGAATATATCTTTCGCCGTTCCTGGCTTACCGTACGTCAGGATGAGTTCCTGCTACCCAATGGTAATCGTATTCCGGAGTACTATATTCTGGAATATCCGGACTGGGTAAATATGATTGCGATCACCCGAGACGGGCGTTTTGTTTTTGTACGCCAGTACAGACCCGGAATAGCCCGTACATGCTATGAACTATGCGCAGGAGTATGTGAAAAAGAAGATGCCTCTCCACTCATTTCGGCACAACGCGAACTACTGGAAGAGACAGGATACGGCAATGGCAACTGGCAGGAATATATGATAACTTCTCCTAATCCCAGTACACATACCAATGTCACATACTGCTTTCTGGCCACAGACGTGGAACCCGTTTCATCACAACATCTCGAAGCAACTGAGGATCTGACAGTGCATTTGCTCACACTGGAAGAAGTAAAACAATTGCTACTGAACAACGAAATAATTCAATCGTTGCATGCTGCACCACTCTGGAAGTATATAGCAGAACGACGGCTTACCTGAAAACACTTCAATGAATAACAAATATGAAAAAAACAATCACGACACTTTTGCTATTATTGCTCTCGCTCCGGATGACAGGGCAAATAGACTACCTGGAACCTATCAAAGACTACTCTAAATATAAAAGTGAATTAAGTGGATATTATAGTAACGTACTTTCATTGTTAAGCACAGGATTAAGTAAAAGGCCTTATGCCTGTTATGCAGTAATCCCCTCTTTTTCACCGGAATATGCAGTATCAGCAGAAACAAAAAACGGTAAGTATTACTTGATTTCGAATACGTTGTCTCAAAACAGCTGGCAGGCCGAAAAGAGTACAATAAAAATAAATACAAAATCTACAGAAATAAGCCAGACACTCTACCAGTCATTAGGTGAACTTCTAAGAATGACCACCAGCCAAATTCAAGACATGGACGGTTCAACAACGGGTCTGGATGGAACAACTTATTATTTCAGCACCACCAATTATAAAGGAGAGGTACTGACCGGGAAAAAGTGGTCACCGGACAGAGCTACATTAATGGGGCGTCTGGTACAGATCTATGAATCAGTCTATGCACTGTCCATAGGGAAAATGATTCCGGAAAACCTTATTATAAACGATGCTCGGATATTATTAAAAGATTTGCAGGAAAGGAACAAAGCTTTCCCCGATGAATATAAGCAACCCAAATATGCAGGTATCTTTCCTGCCGGTCTGTGGCAAAGCATAGAATCGGGCAGAGAGTTGGAATCTGTTCCCGAGTTTCCCGATTATACACCGGAAAGTTATACAGCAAAGCATCTGATATATCCTCCTGCCCTATTGGCTAAAGCCACAAAAGGATATGCCTTATGCCAATTCACAATCAACAGAGATGGAGAGGTTATTAATGCACACATATTAAAATACTCCCATTCTGAGTTCGCAAACGAAGCGCTGAGAATTGTTAAGAGTATGCCTAAAGCGGTTCCGGCTATGTCTGAAGGCAGTCCGGTGGCATGCAGTTATGTACTTTATATTCCTTTTCGTCCCACACTTACCCGCCATTAACAAAAAGATAACGTAACGATAACAATGTGATAACATACTAATAAGTTTGAGCGCCCTACCTTTGCAACATCAAAAGGAACAAAAACTTAAAAAAATAAATAGTATGAACGCAACAGTTATTCTTTCAGCAGTAATGGTAATGGCCACATCAGTAGCTTCAGTATCAAACTTTGCTTATAACAGTGAAATTAATAATGGCAAAGTAGAATCACAAACAGTATACGAAGTACAAGACCAGAAATATCTGCAACCTCATCTAAAGTATAACTATACGTATGACGAACAAAATCGCCTCATACAAAAAGAAGTACTAAAATGGAATAAGCAAACACTAAAATATGAAAAAGACCGTTGCCTGACCATTACATATGCCGTTGATGAAACAGCCGTTGAATACGCTTCCTGGAATACCGGAACAAATGCTTATTCAACTATTAAAGAAAAAGCCATATATCGTGAAAATGAAATGGGAATAGCCGAAAACTATCAGAGTTATTCATGGAATGAACGCCAGAACAAATGGAGTCTGGTAGTTGAACATGCTACACTTGGTTGGGAAGAGGCATTACTGGCTGTGAAATAAAGAGGTTTATAAAACAAACTTTGTCCTGATTTTAAAACAAATATCAATAAATCGTTTCGTTCCTCTACGAGCAAAGGAGTGTTGCTCGTAGAGGAACGGGGTGAAACACACCGAGAAACGCTCCATTTCTCTACGGAGAAAAATAGATGCTAATAACAAGCTATATATCAGCTTGTTACAAAACCACTTATTTTATCAAAACTTGTCACGATACATTACCGCCACATTCCACTCATTCTCAACTCATGCTTAATGAATCTACGGATAACCCGATAGCGCGGATGCAACACATGCAGCGGACGAACAGAGTTTTCACTGATCCAGAAAAGAAAGAGACAAAGCAGGCTTGCCATCGTAAGCCATCCATATAGCTCTTTCATTGAAACCATTAACGCCTGTTGCTGCAATGCTCCATAAAGCTCACCTACCGGTAACTGATTGGCTAAAGGATTGACACGGTCTAATGTTGTTCCCAGCAGCATTGCATTCTTTTTCAGCACCACATTCAAAGTGTGTCCCAGAATGGCTGTGCCCAATACTCCACCAAACCCCGCACTGACAAAACTCTGTATCGTAATTGCCTGAAAGAAGTTCTGAAAAGGCACACGGGACAAGGCAGTAAGAAAACAAATGGCTACAATAACATATCCGAAACTTCGCAAAAATAAAGGTATTATCAAAGCCTCTTTGGGCAGATGATAATCAATCGTAAAATATAAAATCATCAAATAACCGGTAATAGCCATAAAGGCAATGACCGTCATCGTCCTGTAACACCATTTGTTACGTGAGAAGGTGTAAAAAGTAAAGACACTACCTGCAACAGTTCCCAAAAGAAGTACCCAGTTGAGTGAAATAACATTTAACGAGTCATAACCAAGTACCGCTTCCATATAAATATGCTCAAATATATGAGAGGGCGCCAACAATATATCAACAATGATATAAAGCAGAAAAGTCACATATACAACTTTATATCGCCAGGTTGCCAGAGCTATGAACGGATGGCGTATGAAAGAGCTACGAAACAGATTTAACAGCAAAAGCATAGCACCTGCCCCCGTAGCCATCCGTATGTAAACGGATTCATACCAGTCATAATACTCACCATACAAACATACAAAAATGATACACAACACAATGCTCCCCCACATAACAGCTCCCAGCCAGTCGATACCATAAAGAGGAAGTTTAGGCATAGAACGAAAATTGCGAAAGATGACCATGGTCACCAGCATCATCAGCAAAAGTAATGCGATCACCACCCAATGCATATACTCCCATTTCGCCCAGAATGCTGTATAAACAGTTAACAACCCCGAAAGTTGTATACATCCTTGTACCAACAGGTAGATAAAACAGAAAAAGACAGAAAGATCACGCTTAGGGGTAAGCCACAACTGGATGGTAGAGTTACACTCAAACGTTGCCCACATTCTGAATACACCAGCAATGAAACAGACAAAAACAAGTAGTGGGACACTACGTGTATGCATACATATCAAATTGCAGATAATGATAGCAATGCAACAGGTAAGAAAAGCCGTTTTAGAAGGAAAACGGAATTTCAGCCGGAACATAATGTTGAATGTCAATCCCATCCCCACCAAAGATGCATATCCGGCCATCATTATATCTTGCTGCATCAAAGCTGTAGAACCTACCATCTCGCTAACAGCCGCCAGATAAACTCCACCGGAAAACTGGAAGATGATAACGAAAACAATAATAATCCACGGTTTCAGCTTTTCCGGAACAAAGTCTCGGATAGCCGGAATAGAAAAAGGTCCTGTTTCGTGCATAGATTAATAGTTAACAATACATTCTACATTCATGCCTGCGCGCAGACGTTTCATATCTTCCGGTCTGTTGTCTTTGGAAAATTCAATACGAACGGGAATACGTTGTTCTACTTTCACAAAATTACCAGCTGAATTGTCTTGTGGAATAAGAGAAAAACTGGCTCCTGTAGCCTGTGAAACAGATCTTACCAAACCTTTGAATACAACGCCCGGTATGGCATCTACTTCAATATCTACTTTGTATCCTTCGCTGATATGTGCCGTCTGTGTTTCTTTATAATTTGCTACCACCCATTTGTCCTTTTCATCTACCATATCTACCAGCGTTTGTCCCGGCTGCACCAATTGCCCTTCCTGTATCTCCTTTCGCCCGGTTGTCCCGTCACAAGGTGCCAGAATCACAGTATATGAAAGATTCAACCGGGCCAGATTCAAGGCGGCTTCCGCTACTTTAATACCAGCATCAGTCTGCTCCAAACGACGGGTTTGTTCCTGATTTACAAGTGCAGTAGACTGTTTCTGACGGAGCAAAAGTTCATAACGTGCCTTTGAAGCGGCATATTCTGTCTGAACGGCATCATACTGTTGTCGGGTTACAGCATCCTGTGCCAGCAAATTCTTATAACGATTGTATTCTCGACCGGCATTGTCCAGCCGTATTTTAGCTTCCTGTACACTGGCGGCAGACACAGCGATATTATTCTGAGTAGTGTGTATAGTCGAAGTCACTACCGTCTTTCCAGATAAAGCATTCTGGTAATCGGCTTCTGCTTGTGCCAGCCTGAAACGGAATTCAGAATCTTCAATCACAACCAATGTATCACCTTTGTGCACCGTCTGGTATTCTGTGAAATAGATTTTCTTAATAAATCCTTGTACCCGGCTATTGACCGGTACAATGTGTTGACGCACTTGAGCATTATCGGTAAATTCTACATTGCCCAGATGCACGAAACGGGCACAAACCCATGCAAGCCCGATTATTAACAGAACGATAACAACAATATTAAAGGTTAGCTTTTTAGTTTTCTTATTCATGATAACAATTTTTAGAGAGTTCCGGAAATATAAAGAAGTTTGTAATAGTTGAAGACGATATTAATCTGAGCATTCACCAGCTGTAACTCAGCAGCCAGCTTTGCATTACTGGCATCAAGCATATCGGTAATGAGTGCCATATCATTTTTGTACCGGTTACTGACTACCGCATAATTCTGAAGAGCCAGTTCCACACTCTTTTGCTGAGTATTGAGCTCCACATAAGATTCCAGATACTTGACATGATCAGCCTTTACTGCCAACTCGGTTTGTTCTTTGGCATCTTCGTATTGCTCACGAACGCGCTGAACAGAGTATTTACTACGGGATACCGATTTATTCGTTTTATATAAAGAAGCAAAGTTATACTTCACTCCTACCCCCACATACCAATAATTGAAATTCTTATTGATAGGTGGTACTTCAATAATGATAGGCCCATCAAAGCGATTACCCGCAAACAAAGCGATTTTAGGAATTCGTTCAGATCTTATTATTTTATCCTGATGCTGGGTTATCTGCATGGCAAGTGACATCTGTTTCAACGTGGGAGAATTAACACAGGCAGTAGTAGTCCAACTCTCTGTACTCTCTACCGGAAGTACACGCGATAAAATAGTAGTATCCGGACTTACTTTGATAGCAGTGGGTAAGCCCAGAGTCGTAGTCAGGTTATTATTCAAAATCGTTATTGTATTCTGAATTTGCGTATGGGTAAGTTGCAGATTGGATAACAACAATTCATACCGTGTTATATCATTTTTCAGGACAATGCCCTCACTCTCTTTCACATGAAGATCTTTAAGTACCTGCCTGGTCTGTTCTATATTTTTTTCATATACCTGCAACATGTTTTGCTGCTTGAACAAGTCCAGATAATATCCCACCAACAGAAAGCGGACTTTATTACGATTGGATTCCAGACTCAGATTGGCAGTCTCTTCCTGCAACCGTGCAATAGCTATCCCATTGGAAATGGTACCGCCCGTATAAATAACTTGGGAAGCCTCTATTGCAAAGTTATTGCCATAATGGGGCATTGGTGCATTAAAGCCATTAGAGAAATCACGGTCCATCATGCGTCCATCACCCAGGTAACTAAAAGATAAAGAGGCGTCAATCTCTGGCAGACGGGCATTTTTTGCGACGCGAACCCCTTCACGTGCTTCATCTATCCCGGTGGCATACGGACGCAACGATTTACTATTCCGGTCGGCCAGTGAAAACATTTCATCAATGGATATCACCTGCCTGACCTCTTCCTGGGCATACATACCCACAGAACATAACGGCGTACATAACGCCATTATGAACAAAGAAAATTTGCTCATACGTGTATTACTTATGAATTTAAAATATGAAAAATAAAAAAGGGAAAACTAAGTAAAAAGATTACTTAATCGGAATTTTCTCTTCCCCACTTGTGGAAGAGTGCAAGTTTGATTAATACATCGTTAAGAAAAGATGAATGCGGCGTTTTAGATTGCTGTTTCATTTATTACGTGGAACTTTATATCCCATCCGGGTACAAAGGTACAAAAAAAGACGAAACTTTAGAAACCATTTTGATTTTTATGAAAAATCCTTTTTGTTTCATCTCGGGCTTCTTCAGCCTTATTTTTCGCTTATCTGCAACTTTGTTTTTAGTCACATAGCCTGGCTCCTAAAAACAAAACCGCAGCTAAACAAAAAATAAGACTAAATAAGCTCCGAATAAAAATCAAAACAGTTTCTAAAAATGACATTAAAAAGAAAATAGCCATTCAACAATGATAAAACAAAAAAATAGTAACTTTGCAAATAATGTAAGCATTGGCACAATAACAAATAAATATATCTATGAAATTCCTACACATCAGTTGTTTATCACTCTTCTTGCTAAGTACCATAACTATGGGAGCTATGGCCCAGACCAACCAATTGGACCCACCTGTTATGGGTTGGAGCTCCTGGAATACGTATCGCATTCATATTAATGAAGCATTAATAAAAAAACAGGCCGATGCAATGGTTAGTCAAGGTTTGAAAAAAGCCGGCTATCTGTATGTAAATGTAGACGATGGCTTCTTCGGCCGGCGTGACGAAAATGGAAAACTACAGACACACCCCGAACGCTTTCCCAATGGTCTGAAATGCGTAGCCGATTACATTCATTCCAAAGATTTGAAAGCCGGTATTTACTCCGATGCCGGAAGTAATACATGTGGTTCCATCTGGGATAAAGATCCCAACGGTGTAGGCGTAGGTCTATATGGATATGAAAAGCAGGATGCCGACCTGTTCTTCAATGAATGGGGTTTCGACTTTATCAAGATAGACTACTGTGGCGCAGGACAATCACTGGCCCTGGAAGAACAGAAACGTTATACCGAAATTCGTCAGGCTATTGACGCAGTTTGTAACCGGAATATTTCATTAAACATCTGTCGCTGGGCATTTCCCGGGACATGGGCAAAAAGCCTTGCCTGTTCGTGGCGTATCAGTGCGGACATCACCCCCAAATGGGAGTCTGTCAAATCCATTATCGGCAAAAATCTTTATTTATCTGCTTATGCCGGAGACGGACATTACAATGATATGGATATGCTGGAAATCGGCCGTGGGTTAAAGCCGGAAGAAGAGGAGGTGCACTTTGGCATGTGGTGCATCATGAGTTCGCCGCTACTTATCGGTTGCGATTTAACAACTATTCCCGAGGCTTCTCTGAAGCTGCTGAAAAACAAAGAACTCATTGCACTCAATCAAGACCCGTTAGGCTTACAGGCATATGTGGTACAACATAAAAATGGAGGGTATGTACTGACGAAAGATATTGAACAGAAACGAGGCAAGATACGTGCGGTAGCACTCTATAATCCTTCAGATACAATTTGCCCCTTTTCGGTACCGACAGCATTACTTGAATTAGGAGGGAAGGTTAAAGTACGTGATTTAATAAAATGCCAATCAACCGGTATTATTACCGATAAGTTAGTATATGAACTGGCTCCCCATAGCGTGAAGATACTTCGTCTGGAAGCCGAACAGCGTCTGGAGCCTACACATTACGAAGCAGAATGGGCATATCTACCGTGCTATAATGATCTGGGTACTCATCCACGAAATATTATTTATGCACCATTAAAAGAAGCTTCAGGAGAAATGATAGTAAGTTATCTGGGTGGACAAGCAGAGAATTATGCCGAATGGAACGAAGTATACAGTGAAAAAGGCGGCCGATATAAGTTACATATTTCGTATGTCCCAGCCACAGATCGCAAACTGGAAGTTGAAATAAATGGCAGAAAAACCATATTAAAGGATTTACAAACCGATACGTCAAAAGGAATATCAGTTATTACCTTACCTATAGAGCTAAAAGCAGGAAACAATGTAATACGTATGTGTAGTTCTTATTGTTGGGCACCGGATATAGATTGTTTCACACTTGAAAAAGACATTTAAAACGTGGAGAATGGAACCGTAAAAGTTATAATGCAGCAATTAAAAGAATAAAGACTTTTGCGGTTCATTTATCCCCCCGAACCATTCGCATACCAACTTAGTGTCATTCGTTAGGCGATACTTAATCATTTACTAAACGTAAACAATTCATCAAAATAAGCCCATATCAATACAGATACAGGTATGTCATATAAAATCGCTGCATTTTAACTTGACCGGAGAAAACTGCGTATATAAACGTACTAATTCTCGCCGTTTTATAGTTGTGTTGCAAATATACGTTCTTTTCATTTAGCAACAAAAGCTTACATTTATTTCAGCCTTATTCCAGAGATTACATCAACTTTATATAAAAACATATTTCTATTAATTAATTGTCGAATAAAAACTGCAAATAAAAGATGTTTAATATAAAAAAAGACGTATGTTTGTACCCCAAATCACTATCTTGATGAAGCAAGATAGACAAAAGATAGACGTCATAGTATTTAATGGATTTTCAGATAGCTACCGAATAAAAAAAGAATAGATATTCACCATTTAAGTATGGCCCTTCTTTTCCTTTTTGTAGTTATGAATATTGCCGGTGATTAGAGAAAATTAAGCAAACACCCCGGAATGATACTTGACATTTGTTTACAAAGAAATGCAAACAAAAAAAACATATAATTAAGTACAACCATGTCATCTAATTTAAAGCAATCTATACGTCACAATATAGCTTTGTGGACGTTAATACAATTATTTCTTTGTATTTCATCAGTTGCTTGGACTAATCAAAGCCTTTCTGCCACCAAAGATTATATACTAATTCTAAACAGCTACACTTCGGATGCCGCTTGGAGTAATGCTATCATTACTCCACTACAACAATTGCTATCTGCAAATACAGAAGTAGACTTCTACACAGAGCATATGAATATGCTAATAATAGATAATTCTACCAAGCTTGACGAATACAAGAAAGAGTTCTTTAATCACTATACCTGCCCACCCAAAGTGATAGTGATGTTGGGAAACTCTTCCTGTCTATTACTTAATGATTTAAAGAAATATTGGGGAGACATCCCTCTCGTATTATGTAGTGAATTAGATTATCTATCTCCAGATGGAGCATATATAGAGAAATATCCGATTCCCGAAGCCAAACAAATTCCTCTTAGCAGTTTGACAAAACAATATAATCTGACAGTACTCCAAACTAAGAATTTTCTTCAAGATAATATTACTCTTATGAAGAAAATGATTCCTGCTATGAAGACATTAGTATTTATCGGTGACGGTCGTTATATCAACCAACAACTTAATCATGATCTACAGGCCTTAATACAAAAAGAAAAATCAAATTTAAAATATGAATTTCTTTCGGCTCAACGTCTTACAACCGATTCATTGCTGCTTAAACTTAACGATGTGGATCTAAATGCTACCGGCATACTTTTCTCTTCCTGGTTCTCACGACGTACCTTTGCTGGAAATGATATATTGATGGCAAACTCTTTTCAGATTATATCCAATACATCTGTACCCGTTTTTACACTCAATAGCGCCAACATGCCGAATAGTAGAATGATTGGAGGATATTTCTATGAACAAGATGCTTTTAATAAGCAATTGGCAAAGGTTATAAATAGTATTCTGTCAGGAACTGCACCAAGAAATATTCCATTTTATATACCTGAAGCTCATCCGGTGTTTGATTACTTTTTGCTTTTACAAAAAGGATTGTCCACGAATTTTTGTCCTCCGGATACCCTGTTTATAAACCGTCCTCAAACGTTTCTGGAGAAATATCGTTATCTATTGGCAGGAGGTAGTATTTTACTCCTGGGATTAATTATATACCTTTACCAATATAACCGTATCAAATCACTTAAAGCGCTACGAGAAGCGCAGATTAAAGAAATAGAAGCAAATACAGAGCTGGCAACTCTATTCGAAAACATGCCTGTTTCTTATAGCAAAGAACGGTTAATTCGTGACGAAAATGGCGAAATTATAGATGCAGTAATTTATAAAGTAAATCACCACTATTTTGACGTAATGAATCGGGGAAAAGAAATGGTAGGCAAAAAGTTAAGTGAATGTATCGGAGATGATTTATCCATCTTTATTCATTTTTTTCGCCTGATGGATAAAGAGAAGAAAATGATAAGTTTCACTTATTATCAGAAAAATTTCAATACTTACATTAATATTGTGTTGACATTCTCCACACAACCCAATCATATCGATATTTTTGGTATGGATAGTACAGAACTGCATACTGCACAAATGAAACTTAATTCTATCAATCATAAATTGGCAATGGCACTTGATGTAGCCAATATCATACCCTGGAAATGGGATTTGCAAAAACATACGATATTATGTGATGTAAATCGCCCCATTGAATTGAGTTCTGATTACGAAGACATTAGTGAAGAACAGTTATCTGTTCCCGAAGCACAATATTTTTCAAAAATATACAAGGAAGATCGTCAACGAGTGAAACAGGCTTATCAGAATCTCATTGAAGGAAAATGTACTAAGGTGAAAGAAGAGTATCGGGTAATCAGTCATACTGCAAAAGGAATAGAAGTAGACTGGGTAGAAGCACAAGCAGCAGTAGACAGCAAAAATGAAAACGGAATACCACTTACACTGGTAGGCTCATCATTAGTGATTACCCAACGCAAAAACATGGAAGTAAATTTAATTGATGCTAAAAATAAAGCAGAAGAATCAAATAAGTTGAAATCTGCTTTTCTAGCCAACATGAGTCACGAAATCCGTACCCCATTAAATGCAATTGTCGGTTTTTCCAGTCTTCTTCCCAGTGTAATGGAGCCCACAGAACAGAAAGAATATGTGAATATCATTGAAAGTAATAATGTACTATTATTGCAACTTATTGGAGATATTCTCGATCTATCGAAAATAGAGGCAGGTACAATGGAGTTCATTTACACAGAATTCGAGCTTAATGCCGTAATGCATGACCTAGAGAACAGTCTGCGAATGAAATTGACCAATGACGAAGTTACCCTCACATTTGAACCCGGATTACCCGAATGTTACATTCGTTCAGAGAAGAACCGTTTATCTCAATTAATCATTAATCTGATAACCAATGCTATTAAATTCACAGAAAAAGGATATATCCGTTTTGGATATGAAATAAGAGAAACAATGCTCTACTTCTTTTTTGAAGATACAGGCACAGGAATACCTGCCGACAAATTAAATGAAATTTTCGGCAGATTTGTCAAATTGAATAATTTCGCTCAGGGAACCGGGTTAGGACTTTCTATCTGCAAAACCATTGTAGAAAACATGAAGGGAGAGATTAATGTGGAATCCAAAGTAGGAAAAGGTACCAAATTCTGGTTTACACTCCCCTATGAACCAACACAGAAAACACACATAGAAGAAAAAGAAAAACAAATAAAAGAAGGTGTAAAAAATCTAACGATTCTCATTGCAGAAGATAATGACAGTAATTACAAATTATTCAATACCATCCTAAAAGATGAATATAATCTGCTTCATGCATGGAACGGAAAAGAAGCCATAGAAATATTCCAGACACAATTGCCAGATATTCTACTTATGGACTTAAACATGCCCGTTATGAATGGATATGAAGCCATACAGGAGATTCGCAAAATAGCTCCTTTAACGCCAGTGATTGCCATTACCGCTTTCGCTTACGCTGCCGATGAACAACGAGTAATGAGCAATGGTTTCGACGGCTATATAGCTAAGCCAATTCAAGCCAAAAAGCTAAAAAAGCAATTATCCGAAATTGTTCAGTCACGGATTATCCTATTATAAAAAAACACATCACTGTTATTTAAATGTTTTTCCAATAAATAAAAAGCAAACGATTCATCACTTAGGAATATTCTTTAAATTCATACGGTAATAAGCATATAAAGACGAGGTAGCATTTTTTCTCCTACAATACCTCCTCTGCTAATTCATCTGTGTCAACACCAAATTGTATCTTATGTTTTATTTCCATTCGCAGGTATATTAAATGTTTATTGTTTTAAGTACATATATAATTAGATAAATTTTATCCCGATGATATATGTTTTTTCTTTAATCGAATCGGTATTGCTTTTTCTGCATATTCTTATTCGAGTACCTTATCTGTCTCCCGTTATAACATTTTTCTTATACAAACTGGTATGATTTATACAGAAGAGAGAAAATCCTCCAGGTTCTTATATTGATCCCAATCTATCAGCAAGCCAATGAGTTACGAAGAAAAAAAAGCGGAGAGAGTATTTCTACTTTCTCCGCTTCAGTACCCAGACCCGGGGTCGAACCGGGATGGAAGTGAATCCACTGGTGTTTGA
>DXWV01000019.1 GCA_019416685.1 Bacteroides sp. | reverse complement strand
ATTAGTGTGAAAAGTATTAACGTGTGTTTCATTCGGTGAAGATAAGGTTTATATTCTCATTATAATTATCTTTGTTGGAAAAAATAAGATCATGGCACATAATTACAACTACGAATCAGTTCAAGAACTACTCTCTTGGGCAAAAAATATGCTTGAAAATAAGACATATCCTGAAGCCCCCTATCAGCTCAATAAATGTACGAAGATACTTGATTGTGAGCACTATCTCGATAGCGCAATATCCACAATTTCATCACATTGGGAGAATCCCACTTTCCACCCATACATTGAACATCTATGGGAATTTAAGGAAAAGGTAGAAGGAAAGGCAGACTAATTATCTGGCTTTGTTCAGTATAGTTCTATCAGCTGGCTTTTTCTTCATAAAATCATTCTCAATGACATAAGCATCCATTTTGTCAGCCTCATAGGGATGTAAGAAAGTTGCTATTTCCTGTTTTGTCAGGTTAGGATTCAGCCACTTTTCTTCATCCTCCTTTGATAATATAGCCGGCATACGATGTTTTGTATTGTGGATATAATCAGTCAAAGAATTGGTATCAGTGGTGATAATAGAGAAGGTAGAATGTTCTTCTCCTGTCTCTTTATCCAGCCATGAGTCATATATCCCGGCCATAGAGAATATAGGTTCATCTTTTAGGTAAATATAGTAGGGGATCTTTTTAATTCCTTCATGTCTCCATTCAAAATAGCCGGTACTTGGTACGATACACCGTTTCTTCATAATAGGCTCCCGGAATGATGGCTTTTCAAAGATAGTATCGGCCCGGGCATTAAGTGTCATTCTTCTAATTTCATCTGCATTAGCTTCATCTTTGGTCCAAAAAGGAATTAGCCCCCAATTGAATACTTGTATTTTGTCTGAAGTAGTTATAATAGGATATTTCGGGAAGGTGAAAGCGTTAACATGATATTGTTCATTAAGTATATCTTGGTATATTTCGACTACATCCGACTTACGTCCATAACGGGCTGCTAATTTAACGGCTTTTGCTGACATTGAATTATGGAAACACATACTATTTACAGTTAATGGTTAGTATTTCATTGATATCAGTTGTATAGCGTTGAGAGAGCTGTTCTTGTTTAAGTTTCCAATCCCGCCCTGAGCCTTGAACTGCTAATTTTACGAGTTGACTGTGTTTACCATTTATTCGGTCAATAGTTTGCATCAATTGTTCTCGCTTGGTCCGATCTATTTTATCGAATAGTCCCATTTGTGCACCTTCTGTTATTTCGGTGATAATGACACCGGCTTTCTTATATTGATACCCTTGCATGAATATTGTCTTTAATCCGGCCAGCGCATAATGAACTATTTCTAATGTATCATTTGTCGGTACTGGGAGATGTATAACAGTATTTTTCCAGTATTGAGGTAGATCCTCCCGGAAGTTATTTGTATGGATAAACACTATTAAAGATGTAGCATATGATTTTTGTTGCCTGAGTTTCTTTGCACAAGTGGATGCGTGTGTTGCTATTGCTTCGGCCATCGTGTTTATATCGGTAAGCATCTTGCCAAAACTTCGTGAAGTACAAATTTGCTTTTTGGCTGGTGGAGCTGATTCCATATCAATACATGAGATACCACGAAGTTCTTTCCAGGTACGTTCACCGACTACTGTCATGTTTTTACGTACCCATGAGCCGGGAAGTTGTGTAAAGTCATATGCAGTTTTCACTCTTTGTTTTTCAAGCTTGGCTGCCTGTTTATGTCCTATTCCCCATACATCGGCAATATCTGTTAGTTTTAATGCCTTAATTCTTTTTTCTTCGGTGTCGATGATACACAGCCGATTGTAAGCCTGATATTTCTTTGCAAACTTATTAGCAACTTTTGCAAGTGTTTTGGTCGGAGCTATACCGAGGCTAACTGGAATACCAGTACCACGTGTTACTTTGTTTACGATATCCGTTCCGAGTAATTGTATATCTTTAATGCCATTCAGGTTGATAAATGCTTCGTCGATAGAATAGACTTCCAGTTCGGGTGCTAATCCTGCCAAAATAGACATTACGCGTCCGGACATATCTCCATATAACGTATAATTGCTACTGAATACAGTAACTTCGTGACTACTTACCAAATCCTTAATCTGATAAGTAGGCACGCCCATTTTAATTCCTAAGGCTTTAGCTTCATTACTACGTGCGATGACACATCCGTCGTTATTTGATAATACAACGATAGGTTTACCATTTAAAGCAGGATTGAACACTCTTTCGCAGGAAGCGTAAAAGTTATTGCAGTCCATTAGTCCGAACATTATCTTTTTCTCCGATTCTTTTTAATTGTGTACGTAACAACGCCCCATACAATGAAGTTATTGTCTGCTGTAACTTTAATTAGAGGATATTCAGAATTGGAAGGAATGAGCCAGGCTGCATTCTGTTCTAACCGTATTCTTTTAACTGTGAACTCTCCGTCAATGAAACATACGGCTAAGTCATCGTTCTGCAGCTCTAACGACTTGTCAATAACAAGTATATCACCTTCCTCTATTCCTTCATCCCGCATTGAGTCGCCAACTACGCGACCATAAAATGTACTGGCCGGATGCCTGATGAGTTCTTTATTCAAATCAATAGCCTGTTCCAAATAATCTTGGGCAGGAGAGGGGAAGCCGGCTTTAATACCTTCATCAGCATATTGCAGTGGAAGGTTGCTTGATATATCTATTTTATGTATTTCAATTTGCTTTTTCATAACTCTACAATTTCTCCTATAAACAAAAGAAAGCAGAGTTTGCTCGCAAAATGATATTTGTTTAATTATAAATAGTCTTTTCCCAATCATCCAGTACCGTCATTTCCCATTTGGGAAGCTCCGGATTAATATAGGTAACTGAGCTACCATATACAGAGAAACTTTTGCCCATAAATTCACTTATTGCTTCATCTTCTCCCTTTTGTAGACAAATATTCATGAAAATGTGCATCTCATCCCAATTGGTAGGTCCGATGAACAATGATTCAACAAACTTACCTTTAATTGGGATGCCTATAACTGAGTCTTTTATCCGCTCAATCATGGAAATAGCTTCGTCGTATGTCATATTAGTAGTACTTTAGGGACAAAGATACGAAAAATACAATAGCTACTTATTAATTATCCTTTCATCATCATTATATCCGCTCTCATTTCTATGTAGTCCTTATATTTATCTGGATCGTTTACATAATCAATAACTCTATTTATTGCTATTTCCGCCTGTTTTTGCTTGACTTTCGTGTAATATCTTATGATTCCTTTACTCTTGTCTGAATGTCCAAGGCAGTAATCTATCACACCGTCGGGAATTCCAAGTTCGGAAGCGAACTGAGCAAAAGTTTTGCGGGCTGAATAAAAACAAAGAGTTTGTTTAATTCCTAAATGCTCTTTTAACTCTCTCATGCAGAGGTTGATGTACTTCTGTAGGTTTGGGTAGGTGTAGGAATATCCTAAATCTAATACTCCTTTTTTACTTATATATTTTGTTATAATAGACTTCGCTTCCTCGTGTATCGGTATTGTAATATTTGACTTTCCGGTTTTTGCATGGATCGTCTTAGTTCTTTCAAAAGAGAGAACATTGCCTGATAGGTTTACTGATAGTAAGTCCTTCAAGTTTATACCACATAAATAAAAAGAGAGTAGTAGCATGTCTTTGCCTAATTGCATGCGCTTTCCTTCTACTACTGTATTTTGTATTTTCTGGAACTCTTCTATTGTCAGATCACATTCTTTAGGTTCGGCTGTTGGTATTTTAGTGTATGCAAATGGGTGCACA
The DNA here is from genome assembly GCA_019416685.1 of Bacteroides sp. Lineage (GTDB taxonomy): Bacteria > Bacteroidota > Bacteroidia > Bacteroidales > Bacteroidaceae > Bacteroides. The sequence goes on along the minus strand of DXWV01000019.1, from coordinate 8,051 downwards.
TCCGTTTTCAGAACACCTGATTTGATTAGTTCGTTGATTCGGGCTTTCAAATGGGTAAGCCTTAATCCTATGTTACCATTAGCGTATCTTTTTTTTGTCATCCATTTCTTGAAGTGTTCAATTAACAAAGTATTGATTGCCTGAATGGGTATATCTCCTTCGGCGTTTGTAAATACCCGTACAGTCTCCTCATTCATCTTAGCATAACTTTCCCTGCCTTCCTCTCTGATCTCATAAATTCGCTTTCGCCAAAATTCCAGAAATGAAATGTGAGAAGGTTTTTCTTTGGAAGTGATAATTTGTTTGATTTGTAAAGCAGTGAGCCACTCTTTGTCTTCTATTGAATTATATTTTTCTTTATATTGTGAGAATACAAACTCTATCCGTTTGTTCATTATATTTGCATCTTTGCGATAAACGACTTTTCCGTTTTCGAATTCCGCAATATCATCTAACAGAAACTCTGTTTTGATGTAGACACGTTCTTTCTTTTGAGAGATGCAGACTAAGATGGGAAGCCTGCCATCATGTTCCTTAATGGAACTTAAAATTGTTAATCTGATTGTTGCCATAGTCGAATAATCAAAACACAATTCTACTATACAATTTTGTGCAAATATATACGCAGATTTATGTTTTTTTTATTCGGAATTGAATTTTTAGAAAAGAGAAACGCTGATTAAATATTTAATAATCAGCGTTTTATTAGAGAGCCGCTAGCCAGACTTGAACTGGCGACCTACGCGTTACGAATTAGTGCCCCTTTTTTATACTTTTTGAACTATAATCCGCTTTGCTTTAGTCTTTTATCGCGTATCAATCTGCTGAGTTATAAAAGTTAGTACCGCGATTAGTACCGTATGTGCGTCTTGGGTTATTATTATATTTCTACAAAGTTAATCAATTAATCAATTAAGGCAAAGGAATGAGAACATTTTTGCGCTACTTATTTAAGGGTTATTCTGTTAATGTAAAAACAGATCGGAAATGCCGGTTAATCTATTCTTGCTGTTTATTTCTGCAACTTTGAATATATGAAGCTTATGCCACCTAATAGGAGTACAAGCACAAGCAGTAGAACTGCCAACAGAAAACAAATGCGAATACAAATTGGGTCTGTTTGCTTTACAGGGTTCAGAGCCGATAGGACTCCTAATAATGTGGCGGCTATTATTAGAAGATGAGAAAGCCAGTCTTTTAATGACGTGCTAACCGCATCGAGTTTGTTTTAATGGCCCGATTTGAATTATTCTTCTTTTGATATAAGAAATATGTCAGCGTAATTTTCTGAACGGTTCACTATGAGTAATCCCCCGTCTAATTGTGGGTATTCTTCATCTCTACGAAACAATAGAGTTGCGTTTGATGTTGATTGAATTTCTTTTGCTTTGTATATATAATTTCCTTTTATAAGTGTTGGCTTTTCGACATAATAGGTTAATACTGAATATCCAGATACTACTATATTAATTAGTTGAGGTGTAACTCTCACGAACGCCACACTATCTTTGAAAAAGTTATCATAAACGGTTTTTTCGTTTCTAAAACCTTTCACAGATAGAATCTTATATCTGCCTTCTGTTAATTGTGCGAAAGTATATATTGAATACATTGTTAGGAATATAAAAAATAATATCTTTTTCATGTTAGTTTGTTTTAATGGTTTACAATATGTTTTTGATTGATAAAATGTTCTCTACAATGAATAAGTGAATAATTTCCCGTTTTGGTAAATCTATATCGTCATAGTCTGGATTCTCGCTACGAAGCAGAATTAATTTTTCTGCATCTTTAGGATGCCTACGGACTCTCTTTATAAGCCTGTATTCATTCGTTATAATTAAATATACTTGACCGTAATTGAAATAGTCCCAACTTTCTATCTTTCTAATTACTATCCTATCGCCCGAAGCGATTAAAGGTAACATACTATCGCCTGTGGCGAATATAATCTTTGAATCCGGGTTAATTTCCGGCGCGTCTATACTTCCTATCACTTTTTCGTCTGTAAATTCTATATCTCTACCACTTAGCCCGCAGGTTGCGTCTATGTCGTATATTAGTGCTCCTTTTCGTTTTGTTTCACTTATTGCAGATTCGGAAATTTCGATTATTTTTTGCTCACGTTCTGCATTTTTAATCATTTCTCCTTTTCCGGTAACGAGCCATTCAGGAGATATGTCGGTATATATACCACATATTTTCATTAACACATCCGATGTCGGATTTTTAGCTTTATTGATATACCCTTTTGAAAGTGATAGCTCCTTTTCGAATCTATAATCACTTATACCTTTAAAATCAAGGTATTGCCTTATTCTATCTATAATTCCCATAATTACGTCCGTGTTAATAAATTATAATAGTAGAATAAATACCACCAATAAGTTTTGTAGTTGTATATATTCAACCTATCTTTGTCGCATCAAAGTTAATCAATCAATTAAGAACAACAAACTAAGAGCAGTAAAATCACAATTAAAATATATACGATTATGAATACAACGTCAAATTTTAAAAAAGGTAATAATGATGGTTATGTAGAATTAATTAATACTACAGTTGGCAAAAGACATCTAGCTGTTACCGCCGTGAAATCCAAATTATTTAAAACTCTTAAAGGAGCAGAGAGATTCATGAATGCAGAGGGATATAATAGAATTTAAGTTTAATCAGTAGGGCTTTTGCCCTACATAATATATCAATTATGGATACACCAATTAAACCGACATTACTCGCAATGAAGATAGGCGATAAAATCGAATTTCCAAAATCGAGACGAAAATCAGTAAGAACAACCGCAACGGATATTAAAACTGATGTCGGTATGAAGTTTACTACTGAGGTGAAAGAAGATAAAATCTATGTAAAACGGTGTGAATAAAAGATTATGGATAGATATAACGAAATATTGTTAGCTGCCGAAGGATTGCCTTTAAGTAAAACGCAGGCTTCCATATTGGTAGGAGGCCGCAGCAGGTTGGAAAGACTCGCAGCAGAAAAAAAGATTCGATACATTAAAACCACTGACAAGAAGAATGGTCGATGGGAGTGCAACGGATCAGACGTACTAAGATATACAGTAGTAACTACTAAACACTCTTCATTATGCTAACACTAAAGCAAACCCCACCTGCCTTAATTGGCATGTTTCTTACTATTGGTCTGGCTGATGGCGATCCAGAGCCCGGAAAATTAACTGTCGCACTGCTGATTCTGGTTATGACAATTCTGTATGTGCTTGTGTGTAACGAAGTAAATAGACGCAAAAATGGCGCATCCTGATTGTATCGGTAATTGCCGTAAATGTACTGTACTCGGTGCATGTCCTTCTGACCTGATGCATTGTGAGGATTGCGGTGAAGAGATTGGACCGGGGGAAGGTATTGAGATCGAGGTCGAAGCGGTGGATCACGGAAGGCACGGAACGAAAATGATAACGGTTTGTGTGGGATGTTATGAAGCGCTTTATCAAAATGAAATGATTGAAGATAATTTTTAAATATAAGATTATGACACACTGGAAAACTCAATTCAATTATCAATGGTTAGGCGCGTATAGCCTGCCGGATGGCAAAGATATAATTCTCACTATCCGCGAAATGAAACGCGAAGAGGTAATCGGAAATAGCGGAAAAAAAGAACTCTGTTTGATCGCTTATTTTCATGAAAATGCAAAGCCGATGATTGTCAATAAGACAAATTGTAAGGTATTGGAAAAACTGTTTAAAACTCCAATGATCGAAGAATGGAGTAACAAACAAATACAAGTAGGTGCTACTCGCGTTGATGCATTTGGCGATAAAATGGACGCACTTCGCATTCGTCCGTTTGCTCCTAAATTGGCCGATGATCGTGTGACTGTTGAAACGGGATCGCCTGTCTGGAAAAATATTCTCGATGCTATTGCAGGCGGTTATACTGTCGCCACTGTAATAACTAAGTATCAGCTTACTAAAGAACAAATAAAAGAACTACAGAAACATGAAATCTCCTGAACAAAAAGAATTTGAGTGGAAAGAAAAAAGGCGTGGAAAAATTACTGCTTCGACTCTTCCTGATTTAATGAAAGAGGGTATGGGCTGCCCGTTTGGTAAAACTGCTCTTGATGTGATGTACGCGATTCGCTACGAGCGGCGAACAGGACTAATCCGGGAAAACGGAAATAATAAGGCATTTGAGTGGGGGCATGAAAACGAACCGCTTGCCGTAGAATGGGTACGTACTCAGTTACTCAATGAAATCAAATCATGTACAAACGATTTCAAAGACATAGTATTTAATGAACCGTTTGAAGGCTTTGGCGATTCTCCTGATTTTTATCTGTATGACGTTACCGGGAAAGTTATTGCATTAGGTGAGATTAAATGCCCGATGTCACAAGGAAAGATTGAGTCGTTGCAACTATTATCTGAGATAAACGAAAAAGACGAGTATTATTGGCAATTTCTCGGCCACTTCCTCGGCCGTCCGGACGTTGACACGCTTTATTATGTGATCTATGATGGATATACCAATACAGGGCGCATACTTGAAATGAAAAGAGCGGACCATGTTGGCAACATTAAAAAACTGTATGATCGTATTCGATTATCGAATGAGATGATAGACGAGTCGTTACGCTCTAAGAGTGATTTCATTGATTGTATCAACAAGGCAAAGGAAGTTCTATCCTTAAAACTACAGATTGAAGAACTTAAACCAAAATCAAAGAAGAATATACCTATTCAGAATCAGATATATAAGCTGAGAAAAGAACTACGTAAATTGAAAGTATCGTCACAACACTAATACATATTATTAACATTTTAACAACACAAAATTATGATGCACGACTGGTTTTTATGCAAAATTCGTTACGAGAAAGTAATGGAGAACGGAATGAATAAAAAAGTAACCGAACCTTATTTGGTAGATGCACTCAGCTTTACAGAAGCAGAAGCACGGGTAATTGAAGAGGTAACTCCTTTTATTTCTGGTGAATTTACCGTAGTAGATATTTCACGTGCTCATTACAGCGAACTATTCCCGAGTAACGAAGAGCCTGCGGATAAATGGTATGCTGGACGTCTTGCCTTTGTCACACTGGATGAAAGGACCGGAAGAGAAAAGCGTACCTATACAAATGTGCTTGTGCAGGCCGCTGATCTTCGCGATGCAATGAAAAAAGTCGATGAAGGAATGAAGGGTACTATGGCAGATTATCAGTCAATAGCACTGAAAGAAACGACTATAGTTGATGTTTACCCGTACACGACGAAATAATAACAGCGTGCCAGGTGAAAGCCCTGGCAAACGGATAATTGGCGGAATTGGTAGACGTTAACGCGCTTGTGAGTCCACGCAAAAAATAGCAAGCTAAGCAGAGAAATTTGGGCAATTTTCATCCTGGTTCGAGTCCGGGGTTATCCACTTATTTATAAATCAATTTAATCATGGCAAAGTATAACAATGTAAAGTATAAAGGATATGATTCTATACGTGAATATAATCGTGCACAAGAGCTTAATTTGTTGCAAAATAGAGGAATTATATCCGGTCTGTTAGAACAGGTCAAATACGAGCTTATTCCGGCCCAATACAAATATTATGAAGTGCAAGGGAAACGAAAGGTACTGCAAAAGAAAGAACTAATCGAGCGAGCTTTATCATACCGTGCCGACTTCGTGTATTTCCGTGATGGTGAATTGGTAGTAGAAGATTCAAAGGGAATGAGGACTAAGGATTATATAATTAAACGAAAACTCATGCTTTATATGCATGGGATTAAAATAAAGGAGGTGTAGATATGGCAAAGAAAGTCATTCAATTACAAAGTAAACCGGATTGCCGGACGTGTAAGAATGGAGATAAAGAAAAGAATTATATGTGTTACTGCTCCGCTCTAAGTGTTTTTAGATCGGTAGGCATAAGGCCGTGCAGTTATTATGTCGCTCGATGATGGATGGATATACTTTAACTGAGAAAATGAGGAAAGCACGAAGGCGTAATAGGCTTACCGCTACCGAACAAGCACTATTCTATGAGTTAGTTGCCGTTTGTAATAGCGAGGGTTGGGAGGACGTATTTAGTTGCTCAAATATAGAACTGTGCGGCTCGCTGAATATAGACGAAAAGACACTTGTTCGCGCTCGGTTATCATTAATCAACTCGGGATTGGTTTTTTATAAGTCTGGAAAAAGTAAGAGGATTGTAGGACTTTATTCATTTATTAAGCCCTTCAAAGAATCAACTACCGGAAAAAATACGGTAGTTATACCAGTCAAAAAGACAGCCCAAATGCCAATCGATACGCCAGTAGATCAGCCAGCCAATCAGCCAGTAGATCAGCCAGCCAATGCGCCAGACTCTTATAAAACTAAAATAGAAACTAAACTAAAACTACTCTCTATATCTCTCGATGATTTGAGCTTTGTTTCTTCTGATTTTTTAGATGTCTTTTTGCTGTGGCTGGAATACAAGAAGGAGCGAAAAGAGAAGTATAAGTCTAATAAGTCGCTTAAGCTATGTTATGACAAGCTGATTAAACTTAGTCATGCGAATGCAAACAACGCCCTTGAAATAGTGAATCAATCGATAGAACGTAATTGGGCGGGCTTTTTTGAATTAAAAAATAATATAACGGATGGAAACAAGGAGCAGAAAAACAGTAACGATAGGGCAGATACTATCATACGGACGGCCGATTTATGATAATCCCGTACCGGAAGAGGATCGGCCGGAATGGTTCAAAGAGTGTTGTAAGTTCATTTGCCCCGGTTTTGTCATTGATAACATGAATCGAAATATTATGAATCAGCTTTTTTTATATACAGAGAACCGATCAAAAAAGCTTGATTCGCAAAAAGGGATCATGTTATGTGGGACTATTGGGACAGGTAAATCGACGATTATACAGATATTGAATCGTTATAGCTACTTTACCAGAGGCAGAAATCTAGGAGATTACCCGATAGGTGGGTTTCGGATAGAGTCAGCTTCATATGTTGCAAATAACTTTTCTATGAGAGGTAAAGATGCTCTTGATTTGTATACGTATAACAATGGCAATCCTCGTACAATCTGTTTTGATGAATTGGGGCGAGAACCACGTCCGGCTAAATATTTTGGTACGGAGTTAAACGTCATGCAATATATCTTTCAATGTCGGTATGAGCTTAGACGTGAAGCATTAACTCATGTTACAACGAATCTTACAGTCGAAGAGATACAAGACAAATATGGAGCGTATATAGCTGATCGAATAAATGAGATGTTTAACGTGATAAGATTAGACGGAGCGAGTAGAAGATAACTCTAACAAATTTATGCCATGTGTTCAAATAGAAAAAACAGAAGTGCGCGGAAGTGGATCGGAGAGCCCGTAAAGATCGTTTCCCGGCTCAATCCTGAACAATATAAAAGAGCCAATGCGATAAAAGAAAAATACGGTTTTAAAAGTGTATATGAAATCAATCAATATTTATGGGCTTCATTTCTTCGAGTAGCCGATCCAGAACATGAAGAGAATACCGATCCTGTACCAGATGAAATCGAAGCTATGTTTTGTGATTATTCAAACGCGGAGCGACGATTCGAGTATGTGAAACCAAAGAAAAACCTACCTCAGTATCAAATAGACGAGATAAACGGGCAACAAAAATTAAATTTTAAAGAATGAGAAAATTAACAAACGCAAATTATTTACATGATGTTCCTGTAGATCATCTTGTAGTAAATGAACAGAACCGGGGCTATATAGATCGGTTTGTATCAGAGAATTATAAATGCCTTAGTAAGAAATTTATGAGACTAAGTGGTAACATAAATTCGAGCGGATTCGGCGCAATGGATAAGCTTAACGAAACTATCGTTTCGCTTTATACTGATCCTGCATTATGTTTCGCGGATTGGGGCGAGGCGGAAAGGTATATGTCGAGTAAATTCACAGAGAAGGAAATACGTATTCCGGTGAAGAAACCAATGAAAGATAAACATGATTGAATTTAACGTAAATCAAGTAAGAAAGGAACAAAAATATGAAAGCAAAAATAAGAAAGACAGGCGAAGTG
>DXWV01000018.1:682-24166 GCA_019416685.1 Bacteroides sp. | reverse complement strand
TGGTGATGGAACATGTCTTTTTCAACTAAATTGAAGAAGAACCATTCTTGTTATACTAAAGTGTACAATATTGTCATGCATAAGTGTACAATCTTATAAAACATGAGCTACAAGTGAATACATACCATTCTACTTGTAGCTCATATTTACAATGCAAGTTATAAAATCCAGCTGCCCTATATAAGGCAACCTATTTCATTTACCACTTCAAATCCGGAAAATAACTAGTCAGACAATTCCTCAAAATACTCAATGTAATGGGTTTCACCAATACCTCTGTAGCTCCACATTTCATTGCATTTTCTTTATCGGAACTGAATGCATATGCAGTCTGCATTATAATAGGTATATTCTGATCCTCTTTACGTATAATCACTGTTGCGTCCAAACCAGTCATTATCGGCATTTTAATATCCATAAGTATCGCTGCAGCTTTGCCACGATTCTCATTGAACAACTTCACTATTTCCTCTCCGTTTTTAGCCCATAAGATATCACATTTCTTTCCTATGATCGCCTTTATCAATTTGAAATTACTGTCATCGTCTTCTGCCACCAGTATTAGCGGACGGAAGTCTGTTGTTGATTCATTTTCCATTATAATGATTGTTATATTCGCGTGCACATTTAGTATATCGTATATATCATACGCATTCAGCGCGCAAGTTATAAAAAAAAATAATATAAATGATTATCTTTGCCAAAAAAGCGAAGATAAGCTGCACCTTGGCATAAAAAATGAACCCGTTCATTTTATTCTACTCTCAGTTTGCATTATCTTTGCACCTCATTTTAACGAACATATATGATTTCAGTAGACGGAGTTGCCGTAGAATTCGGCGGAACCACCTTATTTAGTGATATTTCTTTTGTAATTAACGAAAAAGACCGTATTGCCCTGATGGGTAAAAATGGGGCAGGAAAAAGCACACTGCTTAAAATATTAGCAGGAGCCCGCCAACCGACCCGAGGCAATATTTCAGCTCCAAAAGAATGTGTTATTGCCTATCTTCCACAACATTTAATGACCGAAGACGGACGTACTGTATTTGAGGAAACAGCGCAGGCATTCGCTCACCTGCACGAGATGGAAGCCGAGATAGAACAATTAAATAAAGAACTGGAGACTCGTACAGATTATGAAAGTGACAGTTATATGGAACTGATTGAAAAGGTTTCGTCACTGAGTGAAAAATTCTATTCGATCGATGCAACCAACTATGAAGAGGATGTAGAAAAAGCATTATTAGGACTCGGTTTCGTACGTGAGGACTTCCATCGGCAAACAAGTGACTTCAGTGGTGGCTGGCGTATGCGTATCGAACTGGCAAAACTGTTATTGAAGAAGCCTGACGTACTGTTACTGGATGAGCCGACTAATCACTTGGATATTGAGTCTATACAATGGCTCGAAGATTTCCTCATCAACAATGGTAAAGCAGTAATCGTAATCAGCCATGACCGTAAGTTTGTTGACAACATCACCACCCGTACCATCGAGGTGACGATGGGACGTATCTATGACTATAAAGTTAACTACTCCCAATATCTGCAATTACGCGCAGAGCGTCGTGTGCAGCAGCAAAAACAGTATGACGAACAACAGAAATTCATTGCCGAAACCACCGAATTCATAGAACGGTTCAAAGGAACATACTCCAAAACCCTGCAAGTACAAAGCCGTGTGAAGATGCTCGAGAAACTGGTATTGCTGGAAGTGGACGAAGAAGATACATCGGCTTTACGCCTGAAATTTCCGCCTTCTCCCCGCTCGGGTAGTTATCCGGTAATTATGGACAATGTAGGTAAAACCTATGGCGAACATACAGTATTCAAAAATGCTTCACTCACTATAGAACGCGGAGATAAGGTAGCATTTGTCGGAAAAAACGGTGAAGGTAAATCCACATTAGTGAAATGCATCATGAAAGAAATCGAGCATGAGGGTACATTGACTCTGGGACACAACGTACAGATAGGATACTTTGCACAGAACCAGGCCTCACTGTTAGACGAGAACCTAACCGTATTCCAGACCATCGACGATGTGGCTAAAGGAGAAATCCGTAATAAGATACGCGACCTGTTAGGAGCTTTCATGTTTGGCGGACCGGAAGAATCAATGAAGAAGGTGAAAGTACTGTCGGGAGGCGAGCGTACACGTTTAGCAATGATTAAGCTATTGCTCGAACCGGTAAACCTGCTGATTCTGGATGAACCGACCAATCACCTTGACCTCAAAACAAAGGATATCCTGAAACAAGCTTTAATTGATTTTGATGGTACGTTGATTGTCGTTTCACATGACCGTGACTTCCTGGACGGACTGGTAACAAAAGTATACGAATTCGGCAATAAGAAAGTAAAAGAACACTTGTGCGGTATCTACGAATTTCTTGAAAAGAAAAAGATGGACTCTCTGCAGGAGTTAGAAAAGAAATAGTGGTGCTTCGTGTTCCGTGCATCCCGCACGGGGAGGTACGTCAAGCGATATTTGATTAAAAACACAGATTACCACGGATTTTCACAAATGGAGTAAACATGAGATAAAAGTTTCTTAAATCCATATCGATTCGTATTAATCAGCGTTTGATTGAACAGTAATATATTTGCCTTCATTAATGTCCATTAAAAATGACAGATAAACTAACTGTAAAATAAACATAGATAGTACCTTAGAAGCTACATTAAGGAACGTATACTTTTTCTCTTGTGATAATGCCATTTTCTAACTGATTCTCAATTACATAAAATCCTGATGGCAGATTTACTGCATTAATATCAAATGGAGTAATCAAGTTTTTATTAGAGTAAACCAATTCATATGAGAGATTGTATATTGTAACGGATTTCATACCAGCCTGACGGAGATTCTGTTTAGATATTCTACGGTTGGGAGTAAAATTAAGCCATTCGGCATAAGAACCGCACCTATTGTACCCGGTAACAATAATTATAACCCGATTGGTATCGTAAGGCATCAAATCGGCTTTGTTATTATTGGGCCATATTCCGCATCTACCTTGTTTCAACTCCCAAGTGTAAGAGGTCGCACTTTCCATAATTACTTCAGCATACATTAATTCCATCTCCGTGGCTTCGTCACCGCCTATTATGTCATAAGTCTCAGGAACACCTGCATGAGTCTGCCCTTCTAACCTAACCATAGTAGATAGATGCCACGAAAGGTACTGCATATCCGGGAGCTTCAAGTATACGCATTTCTACTGAAGTTGTACCACTGCCAGATATAATTTCTTTATCAAAATGAAGGTTCCAAACGACAGAATCACATCTATCGGTAGGACCTGATATGGAAAAAGTATGAGTTTCACACTCACATAACAGTTCCGGAACTACCATACTAAATGGTTTACTGGCTATAATAGCTTCGTATGCATCGACTAATCCATAGCCTGTTTCATTATTCCAAGTACCATTGCTGCCACTACCTGAATATTGATATATAGGTAATTTTGTACAAGAGGTATAAATCCAGGAGGTTATTGAACTGGCTTGCGCATTCGGCTTAACAGACAACAGTAATGCAGCGATGCCGGCAACATAAGGGCAAGCAGCTGAAGTACCACTAAAATAGAAATAATCACCTGAAGAGGAGCCGGAAGCACCGCTAATATCTGTAGTATATATACTTGAACCGGGAGCAACTACCTTCAAACCATTACCATAATTTGAAAAAGCAGTACGACTTCCTGTTGAGTTTATAGCTCCGACAGAAATTACATTATCCAAAAGGCAATAAGGACTGACATTACCCAAACTATCATTCGCTGTTGCAAAAACAATAATAGAGCCACGTCCATTCCTTCCTTGTGTAGTCGCTGATATTATAGCGTCTTTTATAGTAGCATTAACAGTTTCGAATGGAGATTTACCAAACGAGCAACTTAGCACATCAGCTCCACGTAAATATGCTTGAGTAATTCCCCTTGCTATAGAAGAAACTGTTGACTTCCATCTTCTTTTACCTCCAATTATCACCACAGTTGCTATTCGAACAGGTATCACTTTACATTGAGGAGCAACTCCGGTCATGCCTATATTATTTTCAACAGCGGCTATAATACCTGCACATGCAGTTCCATGATAGTCACCTGGAGCCGCAGCTCCGTTCTGTCCCAAAGCTCCCCAATCGGTTCCATCATATCCAGAAAGCAAATTGGCCTTTAAATCCGGATGATTCAGGTCCACCCCTTCATCTATAACTGCAACTTTTATATCTTTTCCTTTAGAAATTCTCCAAGCAAGTAATGCGTTTACATCAAAACCGGTAGATGTGTTTTTTATCGCCCATTGTTGGGGAGAATAATTATCTACTGTGGTATTAACAGTGGGAACATCTGTAAATCTTATAAAATCCGGCTCGGCATAGATCACCAAGTTAGAAGACACCAATTTATTTACAACATTCAATGAATTATCAGAGGATGGGACTCGAACTAAAGAAACATTTTCCAATCCCTCGATTTGCGACTCTGAAATATATGGAATATTCAACTGACTGAACACAGACTCTATGCTTTCTCCGGAATTCACTTTGACAAGAATATCATCTGTCAGAACCTGCATGTCTCCACTTTGTGAAGAACGAATTACAGAATATACGGACTCAATATTATTATTGTTCTTTAATTGTGCAATGTCATCTTCAGAGTTAATGTTTAGAAACATCGACCGACCGTCCAATGGAATAGCTTTACGACTATTCTTAAATGCTGTTCTCTTTTGTACATCAGTAACCCCGGTTTTAAAAAGGATATAAGAAAGAGTGTCAATTGTTTCAAAGTTAACCTCTTTCTTATTCTGATTCAAGTAAAATAGTTGTTTCTGAGCGAACAAATTGCAGAAATAAAAAAACGTAAATAAAAGTACTGTACATTTTCTCATACTATCTCTATTTAAGGGTTAATGAACTCACAAGAAATATAGCTATACAATCGTCTTTCTCATTTCTATCGGCAGGCATCTCTGTATTCTCTGAAGGAATGAATTTTCCGCTGAGAAGTACCTTTACCGATGGCTCATTTATATTCCAGCTTCTAATTTCTGAAATAGGTAACTGTCCGATTCCATACGACTTCCCTTCATAGAAAAAAAAAGTAATAATAAAATCATCATAAACTTCCTGACTATCATAATAGATTATATAATCCTCCGGTAGTGTGGTTGGTTCTTTATCACCATTTTGCAATCGGAAGAGTGTTAATTCATAGTCTACAAGCTCTTTTCCAATAGGATATGGATATTCCTCATCATTTTTACATGACATCAATAATAAACACAGAATGCTAAGAGCGAAACATACATAATTAATTTTCAAATTTCCCATATTCATATTCTTTTAGGTTAAACATTTTACAAATATAGCATTACCTGTATCAATTAACATATATTCACGTGTGTTTAAAAACACAGAAATGCTATTCTTACTTTAGGTAAAGTGAAACAGTAACTTAAAAAAATACGAAAAGAAGCAAAATCATTCGACAGCGACAAACGAGAAATAGCAACTATAATAAAAATACTATAGGAATGTGGCATAAAATCAATGTCAGTCCTCAAACAGATATTTCCTTTTTAATATTTTAAGCACTATAATTTGCTATTCGATAAGGTAAATCCTATCTTTGCCAACCGATTAAAGATTTAAATTTGAAGAACAAAAGGTACATATTCTATATTCTATTTGTCATCAGCATCATTATGCTGGCAGTACCTCTTGTTCCCCATCATCACCATGCCAATGGGATGATTTGTATGAAACATGATGTAACACCCGAAGAACAATGCCCTATACACAATCACCACCGGGAAAATGACTCCTGCTGCAATGACGAATGTCTGGCGCGTTTTTCATCTCCTGCACCCAGTGCGCAGGTAGATTTGGGACCACAACACATGTTTGTTGCTATCTTATTCACCGACTTTATAATTGAAAATCTACTCCGACCTCAGGAAAAACAATTCACTAACGAATATGTCTACCGAGAGTCTTTACACGGCACGAATATCACTCGTGCCTTCGGACTTCGTGCCCCTCCCTCTACATTCATCTAACTAAACAATGTAGCTATTACATTGTTTGCAAGACTGTTGCACCCGCAAACCTCTACTTTTGCAGGGTGAATTGTGACGAATTTACAAAAACGAAATCATTAAGAATGTATTTTATATAATCACGAAGAAACTTATCTTTATGGGAGTTCTGGGATTGTTTATTCTGGGCTCCTGCAACAACAAACCGGGGAATAATCCCGAAGAACACAATCATGGCACCGAGGCTCATGACCATGACCACGAAGGACACGACCACGAAAATGAAGGACACAACGCCATCAAAAAGTGCGAGGGGCATGACCACGGTAGCGAGGCTTCCGAAAGCGAACATAGTGATGAAATCATTCTGCCCAAAGCTAAGGCAGAAGCTGCCGGCGTGAAGGTGAGTACCATCGAACCGGGAACTTTTGAACAAGTGATAAAGACCAGCGGACAAGTACTTGCCGCACAGGGAGACGAAAGCGTAGCCGTAGCTACGGTAGCCGGTGTTGTCAGCTTTCATGGTAAAGTTACCGAAGGAATGAGTATAAGTAAAGGTAGTACTCTATTGACTATCTCATCCAGTAATATAGCAGATGGCGACCCAGTACAACGTGCCCGTATCGCCTACGAAATATCAAAGAAAGAATACGAGCGTATGAAAGCGTTGGTTAAAAACAAAATCGTATCCGACAAAGATTTCGCACAAGCCGAACAGAATTATGAGAATGCCCGTATCAGTTATGAAGCACTCGCCAAAGGAAATACAAAAGGGGGACAGGCCATATCTTCTCCCATTGGTGGATATGTGAAAAACATCTTGGTAAAAGAGGGAGATTATGTTACCATCGGACAACCGTTGGTCAGCGTAACACAAAACCGTCGTCTTTTCCTGCGCGCAGAAGTTTCAGAGAAATACTACCCATATCTGCGCACTATTGGTTCGGCTAACTTCAAAACGCCGTATGATAATAAGGTGTATGCACTGAAAGAATTAAGCGGACGCCTCCTTTCGTTTGGCAAGTCTGCCGGAGATAATTCATTCTATGTTCCGGTAACATTTGAGTTTGACAACAAAGGAGATATTATTCCCGGTTCGTTTGTAGAGGTATATCTACTATCAACCCCGATGGAAAACGTTATCTCGCTCCCCCGCACTGCACTGACAGAAGAACAAGGATTATTCTTTGTCTATTTGCAACTGGATGAAGAAGGCTATAAAAAGCAGGAAGTGACCTTAGGTGCAGATAATGGGCAAAGTGTACAGATACTTACAGGCGTCAAAGCCGGCGATCCTGTTGTTGTCAGCGGTGCCTACCAGGTGAAACTGGCTTCGGCAAGTAATGCGATACCGGCACATAGTCATGAACACTAAAAAGATTTACGATTGGACAATTCACAATGATTTACAATTGGACAATTTACGATTTACAATTGATGAAAGAGATTGTAAATCAATATTGTCCGGATATAGAATTGTAAATCGTCTAATCGCAAATCAAAGTAATTTCAATCGTAAATTGTAAATCGCCTAATTGTAAATAATTTCATGTTAAACAAAATTATACATTTCTCTCTTCAGAACCGTATCCTGGTGCTCGTAGCCTCGGTGCTGTTGCTAATTGGTGGTACATATACCGCTATGCATACAGAAGTGGACGTATTTCCGGACCTCAATGCGCCAACGGTGGTCATCATGACCGAAGCCAATGGTATGGCAGCCGAGGAAGTGGAACAACTCGTCACCTTTCCCGTAGAAACTTCTGTGAATGGTGCAACAGGCGTGCGTCGTGTGCGCTCGTCTTCAACGAATGGATTTTCTGTAGTCTGGGTAGAATTTGACTGGGGAACAGATATTTATCTGGCCCGGCAGATTGTAAGTGAAAAACTGGCGGTAGTCAACGAGTCACTACCCGCTAATGTAGGTAAACCGACACTTGGTCCACAGTCTTCCATACTGGGTGAGATGCTGATCATTGGCCTTACGGCAGATTCAACATCTATGCTCGACCTGCGTACTATTGCCGACTGGACAATTCGTCCGCGTCTACTTTCAACAGGAGGTGTGGCACAGGTGGCTGTATTGGGTGGTGAGCTGAAAGAGTATCAAATACAACTCGACCCGGAACGGATGCGCCACTATGGAGTATCTATGAGCGAAGTTATGAACACCACCCGGGATATGAACCTCAACGCCAATGGTGGAGTACTCTATGAGTATGGAAACGAGTATATAGTACGCGGAGTACTCTCTACAGATAAAGCAGATCAGCTGGGAAAAGCCGTGGTGAAGAGTATCAACAGTGTACCTGTATTGCTGGAAGATATAGCAGATGTAGCTATCGGACCGAAAGCTCCGAAATTAGGAACAGCCTCGGAACGAGGAAAACCGGCTGTACTACTGACAGTTACCAAACAACCATCTACCAGTACACTTGAACTGACAGATAAACTGGAAACTTCTTTGAAAGATTTGCAGAAGAACCTTCCTGCAGATGTGAAGGTTTCCACTGACATTTTCCGCCAAAGCCGTTTTATCGAAAGTTCTATCGGAAACGTGAAGAAGTCTCTGCTGGAAGGAGGTATCTTCGTTGTTATCGTACTCTTCCTGTTTCTGGCAAATGTGCGGACTACCATTATTTCATTGGTAACACTACCTATTTCACTGATTGTTTCCATCCTCACCCTTCATTATATGGGGATGACTATTAATACAATGAGTCTTGGCGGTATGGCAATTGCCATCGGTTCGCTGGTGGACGATGCTATTGTAGATGTAGAAAATGTATATAAACGACTTCGTGAGAACCGGATGAAGCCGGAAGGTGAACGCCTTTCGGTACTCGATGTGGTATTCAACGCCTCAAAAGAGGTACGTATGCCTATTCTGAACTCTACGCTGATTATTGTAGTGAGTTTCGTTCCTCTCTTCTTCCTTACTGGTATGGAAGGGCGCATGTTGGTACCGCTGGGCGTTGCTTTTATTGTAGCACTGTTCGCTTCTACAATAGTGGCACTGACACTGACTCCGGTACTATGTTCTTACCTGCTGGGCAGAAACAAAAGTGATAAGTTACCCAAAGAAGCATTTGTAGCACGCTGGTTGAAAGGTGTTTATGAAAAAGCATTGAGATGGGTACTCAATCATAAGCGAATCACGCTGGGAAGTACCGTTGCTTTGTTTATTGTGGCTCTGGGATGTTTCTTCACGTTAGGTCGTTCATTCCTGCCACCTTTCAACGAAGGTTCATTTACCATCAATATATCTTCGCTGCCGGGTATCTCTCTGGAAGAGAGTAACAAAATGGGGCACCGTGCGGAAATGTTATTATTGACTATTCCCGAAATACAAACCGTAGCCCGCAAGACCGGACGTGCCGAACTGGATGAGCATGCTCTGGGGGTAAATACTTCGGAAATAGAAGCACCATTTGAACTGAAAGACCGCTCGCGCAGTGAACTCGTAGCAGACGTACGTGAGAAACTGGGCACAATCACCGGAGCAAATATCGAAATCGGACAGCCTATCAGCCACCGTATCGATGCAATGTTGTCCGGGACAAAAGCGAATATCGCCATTAAGCTCTTTGGAGATGACTTAAACAAAATGTTCTCTCTGGGTAATGAGATAAAAGGGGCTATTGAAGGTATTCCCGGAATTGCCGATCTAAACGTGGAACAACAGATTGAACGCCCGCAGCTGAAAATCACTCCGAAACGCGAAATGCTTGCCAAATATGGTATCACTCTGCCGGAATTCTCGGAATATATTAATATAGCACTGGCAGGAGAAGTCATCTCACAGGTTTATGAGA
Source organism: Bacteroides sp. (assembly GCA_019416685.1). Taxonomy (GTDB): domain Bacteria; phylum Bacteroidota; class Bacteroidia; order Bacteroidales; family Bacteroidaceae; genus Bacteroides. Next base: position 14,294 of record DXWV01000018.1, on the reverse strand, counting down.
AAGGTAAGGCATTCGACCTCATTGTTAAAGTAAAAGACAACTTCCGTAACGAGGCTGTGAAAATACGCAATCTGATGGTAGATACATCGGACGGAAAGAAAGTTCCACTAAGCTATGTAGCTGATATTACCTCAGCTATGGGTCCCAACACCATTAACCGTGAGAATGTGAAACGCAAGATTGTGATTTCCGCAAACGTAGCAGACCGCGATCTCCGCAGCGTGGTGAACGATATACAGAAAGAAATAAATAGCTCCGTAAAACTTCCGGAAGGATACCACATAGAATATGGCGGTCAGTTTGAAAGCGAACAGGCAGCAAGCCGCACACTGGCCCTGACCTCTTTCATGAGTATCGTTATAATATTCTTACTATTGTATCATGAATTCCGAAGTATAAAAGAGTCCGGGGTGATTCTGCTGAACCTACCTCTAGCATTGATTGGTGGCGTATTTGCGCTACTCATCACTACAGGTGAAGTCAGTATCCCGGCCATCATCGGATTTATCTCTCTGTTTGGTATTGCCACACGCAATGGTATGTTACTTATCAGCCATTACAATCACCTGCAACAAGAAGAGGGTATGGGAGTATACGACAGTGTAATCCAAGGTTCACTGGACCGGTTGAATCCTATTCTGATGACAGCACTCTCCAGCGCTCTGGCACTGATACCACTGGCTCTGAGTGGTGATCTGCCGGGCAATGAGATACAGAGTCCAATGGCGAAAGTAATTCTGGGCGGTCTTTTAACATCGACTTTCCTGAACGGATTTATCATTCCCATTGTTTATTTGATGATGCATCGCCGATTCCCGCAGAAGGAGGTACGTCAAGAGATGAACGGTGGGAATATCCCTAATGAAACGAATGAATAACAGAATGAAGTGAAATGAAAAGAACAACGATATTTATTGCCGCACTCCTTGCCATTGCAGGGGTGCAGGCACAAAGTAACATAGAACAGGTGCTTCGGAACATCGAAGCTAACAATAAGGAGCTGCAGGCAAATGCCCAGCTTATCTCTTCACAAAAGCTGGAAGCAAAGACTGATAATAACCTTGCCGATCCCAGCCTCTCTTATGCCCACCTTTGGGGTGCAAAAGACAAAAATGAGACAATTGGTGAACTTGTCGTTTCCCAAAGTTTCGACTTTCCCAGCCTCTACGCCAGCCGTGCAAAACTGAACCGCCTGAAAACAAACTCTTTCGACGGCCAGGCGAGCATCTTCCGGCAAGGTATTTTGTTACAGGCAAAAGAAGTATGTCTGGACATTATCATGCTTCGCCAACAAAAACAGATCCTACAAGAACGTTTACGCAATGCGGAGGAACTTTCGGCAATGTACAAGAAACGTCTGCAAACAGGCGATGCTAACATTATTGAAACGAACAAGATCAACCTGGAACTGCTGAATGTCAAGACAGAGGCGTCGCTAAACGAGACAACCCTGCGCAACAAGCTTCAGGAACTAAATGCTCTGAATGGAAATATCCCAGTAGTATTTGAAGAGAAAACATATCCGGCTGTTGTTTTCCCTTCGGACTATCAGATGCTTAAAACAGAAGTACTTGCCGCAGATCCGACCTTGCAGACCCTTGCCAGCGAGAGTGCGGCTGCTCGTAAGCAGATTGGTGTCAACAAACAGGGCTGGTTGCCGAAACTGGAACTGGGATACCGCCGAAATACCGAATCGGGTACTCCCTTCAATGGTGTAGTGGTAGGCTTCTCCTTCCCTATCTTTGAAAATAAGAGCAAAGTAAAGATAGCAAAAGCACAAGCCATGAATACTGATTTCCTGAAAGAAAGTGCTATGCTACAGGCAGAATCACAAGTAGCGCAACTTTATCAGGAAGCGCAGACTTTGCGCAGCTCAATGGACGAATACGAAAAAACCTTTCAGGCGCAGCAGGATCTCGAGATGTTGAAACAAGCGCTAACCGGTGGACAGATCAGCATGATTGAGTACTTTGTAGAAGTTTCGGTAGTATATCAAAGCAAACAAAACTATCTGCAACTGGAAAACCAGTATCAGAAGGCAATGGCAAAGATATATAAGAATCAATTATAGAATCTATTTCACTTTTGCCTGAGATTATTTGAAACATTTTGTTGACTAAGGCAGAAGAATACATTATATTTGCAGCAAACATAAAATACTGATTATGAAACCTAAACATCTCTATCAGACAGCTTTATGCTGCATCCTTACTCTATTGAGTGCATGTAAGGACGACAACGACAGTCCACTCCGCTTTTATAATGACACATACGAAGTTCCTATGGGAGGTATACGCTACCTGGGACTGGAAAGCGGAAACGGTGATTACTCACTGGAAGTTAAAGATCAGCGCCTTATCAGTGCACAAGTGGAACAGGGATGGTCGACACCAGGCGGCAGCTCTATCTATGTCCGGGGAATCCTTACGGGAAAGACTACCTTGAAAGTCACAGACTATGCAACGCTGGAAAGTTGTCTTTTGAATATTAAAGTAGTCGATAATTACGAAACGATACGGCTATCCCGAAGATATGAGCCTTCACTGTCTGAGAATGGAACAGCGGACATGCTGCCCGGTATTTCGGATCTATTTCTTATCAATAACCGTAAACGGGATGCTTATTTCTTCAAGCAGGGGCTTCAAACGGCCTTTTCATCCGGTCTGGTACTGGTAGCAAAAGGAAATTATGCACTCGAACCGGGAACGGATAACCAGGCCAATATGACACTCACTTTTACAGAGAGTATGGAGCATGCAGAAGCCTTGACCGGTTCACATAAGTTCATCCTTCACGGTAATCCGTACATACTCCACCGGTTGGACAAGAACCTAAATCTGAATTGGGATACTCCCCCGATAGGGGATACACGGACATCGCCCGAACCTCCTCCTTCTTACATTCTGGAAGAAGAAGGAACTGGGAAGCAGTTGAGTTTTTCATTCAGCGGACTGGAAATGCCGGAAGGAATACTGCCTTAACCGGGAAGAAAACAACCGACTCTGATGTTCGGGTTCGCCATCACAGGACGCGTATCTCCTCCGGCAAGTATCCGCTACGAATACGCCACTCCTGCGGATAAAGATTATTGGCACGATTGCCTATATTCTTCACAAAACCGAGGGGAGTCGATCTATAAGTAAGCAATACATAACCACGAGGGGCTGTCTCTGATAAAGAGATGGCCTCTTTGCGTAAGTAGGCAATGGCTTGTTCATAATCGATTTCTTCTGTAAAGAAAACGCCCGCTTGCAATGCCCGGCTCATGGCAAGTGCGTGATCGGGAATAAGATCTTTCCCTTTCACCTCTCCCACTGTGATACCCGCTTGTACTATGCGAAGAAATTGCTGTAGAGTGGCAAGTTCATCTGCGTAATCTTTAGGAAATGCAGCTATCGTGTTTCCATTCACTGACAGTTCATACGCTTCAGGAACTGCAAGCCAGCTTTTTGCCATCGCTAATTGTTCTTTACCAATGGGCACAGGAGCTACCTTGCCCCGCATTGCAGAAGCTTTTTTGCGGGCAGCCTTTCCATTAGCAAATGACTCCGAACTGGCAGCACCACACATTTCTTTCCCTGCTTTCGGTTTACGAAGCGCAGCAAGAAAGAACCCTTCTCCTTTTATTTTATGAGGTAAGAAACGGTAAACCGGAAAATCAGTTCCAGCCAGAAGACTCCCTATGATATTCCACTCCGAAGGGATAGCCAGCGGAAGAGCTTCTGCTCCGAGTTCATCACAAATCCACCGCACATTTTCTTCGTCCTCCTTTGTATTATAAGTACATGTACTGTATATAAGAATACCGCCTGGTTTAAGGCACTGCCAAATGTCAGCGATAATACGACGTTGGCGCTGCCAGCATATTTCAACGTTATGGGGACTCCACTCTTCAATGGCACGCGGATCTTTGCGAAACATACCTTCACCGGAACATGGCACATCGGTGAGTATTACATCAAAAAAACTACCAAGACGTGAAAAATCCGCCGGATCATTGTTCGTTACTACAACCGCGGGATAACCCCACTTCGTCAGGTTCTCAGCAAGTACCTGCGAACGGTTGCGGATCACTTCATTCGCAACCAACAAACTTCCTACCGGTAAAAGACTACATGCATGAGTAGATTTTCCACCGGGAGCAGCACAAAGATCAAGCATCACAACAGGATCTTTGGATAAATACTGCTGCAACACCTGCCCGACAAACATAGACGAAGCTTCCTGCACATAGTAGCAACCGGCATGAAAAAGAGGATCAAAAGTAAACGTCAAACGCTGATCGAGATAATAACCCTCTTTGCACCAAGGAACTTGTTTTAGTTGAGAGTTGAGAGTTGAAAGTTGAGAGTTAGCTGTGCTATCAGGCTGTATAGCCACTTTCAGCTTTCCACTTTCAATTTTCAATTGATTAAGCCGGATACTGACCGGAGGTTCCTGCCCCAGGGCGACAGATAACTTTTCATATTCTTCATTGCCCAACAAGGCACGGGTATAGTCGATAAAAGAGACTGGCAAATTCATTGGATTTACTTTTTATATGTATTAAAACGATTGGATTACGGAGATTACTGGTATCTTTCTCTTGGGTCTGTAACTCTGCAAAAGTCTGATTTTTCAATTCTACCCGCATACGCGTATCTCATATATCTTGCCCTGAATAATCTGTAACTCCATCGATTTTCTTCTGTTAATTCCTGCAAATATCAAAAATATTTTGTCTCTTTGCAACTTTCCGGCAAGCTAACTACGTCTAACAATCAAAGAAACAAAAAAATTACAAGATATGAAAAGAATTTTAATTGCTCTGATGGTGGCAATCCTCTACTGCTCCATTTCATTTGCACAAAAGCAAAAAACCGTCTACAAAGACAGCACCGGACAGGTAACGATTACAGTTAGCCAAACCAATGATGATTCGGTCTATACTCCTAAATACAAAGATACAGCAGAAGATGGAGTGACCGTAGAAAGCGAATCAACTGATTCTTACGACAGCACATATAGTTACACAGGCTTTAATGATGAAGATTTCTCTTTAGTCAAAGACTTTAGTGGAATGGCTTCCAAAGGTATTGCACTTGCATTCTTCATCCTGATACTGGTTTTTGGATTTCCCATTTTTGTTATCTTCATTGCATTTTACTTCCGTTACAAAAACCGACGTGAACGTTACAAACTGGTAGAAAAAGCCATTGCTGCCGGACAGCCCATTCCGGAAGGCATTCTCAAAGAAAGCCTGAATACAGACACACGCGCTAAAGGGATTAAAAACATGTGCCTTGGTGCCGGATTGTTCATCTTCCTTTGGGCCATAACAGATAGTTTTGCTCTGGGGTGTATAGGTCTGCTAATAATGTTCACCGGCCTCGGACAATGGTTGATTGCCCGTAATCAACATCCTACTGACGAGCAAAAATGAGTCAGATCAACGACATATCGTTAGTCGCACAAGTCGTGGTGTTCAAAAACACCAAGGCCTTCGACCAGTTAGTACAGAAGTATCAGGCGCCTATCCGGCGCTTCTTTCTCAACCTGACATGCGGCGACAGCGATTTGAGCGATGACCTGGCACAAGATACATTCATCAAAGCATATACAAACATAGCAACCTTTAAAAATCTTTCAAATTTCTCAACGTGGCTTTATCGTATTGCTTATAATGTATTTTATGATTATATTCGCAGTCGGAAGGAAACAACCGAACTGGATTCCAGAGAGGTGGATGCTACCAACAGTGTAGAACAGGAAAATGTGGGGCAGCACATGGACATCTACCAATCACTTGAAAAGCTAAAAGAAATGGAACGGACCTGTATCACTTTGTTTTATATGGAGGACGTAAGTATAGACAAAATTGCAGGAATTGTAGGTATACCGGCAGGAACAGTAAAAAGTCACCTGGCGCGTGGTAAAGAGAAATTGGCAATGTATTTAAAACAAAACGGTTATGATGGAAACAGATGATAAACTAATACGGGAATTCTTTGCAAAACAAAAACAAGAAATACCCGATAACGGCTTTAGTCGCCGTGTAATGCGCCATCTGCCCTACCGTACAGGACTGCTGGTGAAAATATGGAGTATATTTATTACACTTGTGGCTGTAGTACTGTTTTTTGCTTTCGACGGATTTCAGGCAATAGTAGGTACTGCACGAGATATATTCGTATCGATGGTACAAAGCGGAGCCGCAACAGGCATTGATTTCAAATCACTGATTATCATTGCGGTAGTACTCATGTTTTTGGGACTGCGCAAGGCATGGTCTATGGCATAAAAAACAGACCAAAAAGTTTGCTTTTTGTTTTGTTATGTAATATTGTTGTAAACAATCATACATTCAATTTAATATGAGATAAAAGAGGGAAGCTCGTGCTTTCCTCTTTTTTGTTTATACAAGCAAAGAAATTTTAATCAACAATATCCCGGTTGTAAACAGTCCGTTTAATACCGGCAAACTCTTTTTTCATCAGTAGATAATATTTTATCTCTTAGTCTGCTGAAGCAGAACATCAAATGATAGGAGAAATGCCCCAGCTTGTTAAAGTATGATAAAATTGCTCTTGACAGAAAAGAGCTCCGAACAGAGAAGTTGTATCTTTGTTTCTTTAGTGAACTAAATAAAGACTGCAAGTTTTGAGACTACATATATTTTTTATTTTGTTGCTTTTGACGATAAGCAACATTAAAGCAGATGAAATAGATAGCTTATGGGTACAACGACAAGACACAACCGAATTACCCAGCGACCAGATGGTACTCAATTTCCTTCAGGAATCGGGTATCCCTATTACGCATGGAAATAAAGTCAAGTTACTTAAAAGCGGACGCGAGAAATTTGAGGATCTCTTTGAAGCTATCCGCAGTGCTAAACACCATATACATTTGGAATACTTTAACTTCCGGAATGATTCTATTGCCAACGCACTTTTCGATCTGTTGGCCGAAAAAGTAAAGGAGGGAGTAGAAGTACGCGCCTTATTCGATGCTTTCGGCAACTGGTCCAACAATAAGCCACTAAAGAAGCGCCATCTCAAAGCAATCCGCGAACGAGGTATCGAAATAGTCAAGTTCGATCCGTTTAAATTTCCCTATATCAACCATGCAGCACACCGGGATCATCGGAAAATAGTTGTTATCGATGGAAAAACAGGTTATACCGGGGGAATGAATATTGCAGATTATTACATCAACGGACTCCCCAAGATCGGTACATGGCGTGATATGCACATCCGTATTGAAGGTCCGGCGGTAGACATTCTGCAAGAAATTTTCCTCACAATATGGAACAAAACAACCAAGCAGGATATCACAGGAGAAGCTTACTTCCCCGAACTTCCGGCTCCTGCAGATAGTATTGGCGGAATTACCGTTGCCATCGTCGACCGTACACCGAAAAAGAATACCCGTATGTTAAGCCATACTTATGCCATGTCTATCTATGCGGCAAAAGAAAATGTACGAATAGTAAATCCTTACTTCGTACCCACCTCTTCGATCCGGAAAGCGTTAAACTACGCACTTGAGAAAGGTACAAAAGTAGAAATTATGATCTCCTCCAAAGCAGATATACCTTTCACGCCGGATGCATCGCTCTATAAAGTACACAAGCTAATGAAACGTGGCGCGGATATATATCTGTACAACGGCGGATTTCATCACTCGAAGATCATGATGGTGGACGAGACCTTTTGTACGGTAGGTACCGCCAATCTTAACAGCCGAAGCCTGCGTTATGACTATGAGACAAATGCCTTTATCTTTGACAAGGAGTTTACAGCACAACTTGACAGTGTATTTGAAGCTGATACCCAACATTGTACAAAGCTCACCCCCGAAATATGGAAAAAGCGATCACCCTGGAAGAAGTTCGTCGGATGGTTTGCCAACTTATTTACGCCCTTTTTATAATCTGCATAGATTCTAACTACTTACTACTGGATTCTAACTACTTTTTTCTACCTTTGCAGTATGAAACAGTATTTAGATTTACTCAGCCGTGTACTTACCGAAGGTGCTGAAAAGAATGACCGCACCGGTACTGGTACAATCAGTGTTTTCGGACATCAGATGCGTTTCAATCTCGACGAGGGATTCCCTTGCCTGACGACAAAGAAACTGCACTTGAAATCTATCATATATGAACTATTATGGTTCTTGCAGGGGGATACAAATGTAAAATATCTACAAGATAACGGTGTTCGTATCTGGAATGAATGGGCAGATGAAAAAGGAGAACTGGGACATATCTATGGCTATCAGTGGCGTTCATGGCCCAACTATAAAGGCGGTTTTATTGATCAGATCAGTGAAGTGGTAGATACAATCAAACACAACCCTGACTCCCGGCGAATCATCGTAAGTGCTTGGAACGTAGGAGATCTCGATAATATGAACCTGCCTCCATGCCATGCTTTCTTTCAGTTTTACGTAGCCAACGGACGTCTAAGCCTGCAACTCTATCAACGAAGCGCAGATATTTTTCTGGGGGTTCCGTTCAATATCGCCTCTTATGCCCTGTTATTGCAGATGATGGCGCAAGTGACCGGATTGAAAGCCGGAGATTTCGTACATACATTGGGAGATGCACATATTTATCTGAACCATCTGGAACAGGTAAAATTGCAATTAACCCGCGAACCACGTCCGCTACCACAAATGAAAATAAACCCGGACATAAAAAGTATCTTCGACTTCAAATTTGAAGATTTTGAATTAATAAACTATGATCCGCATCCACATATTGCAGGAAAAGTTTCGGTATAAATCAGAAGTTAGAAGTTGGGAGTTAGAATCTATGTAGCAGCTTAGTAGTAATATTTTCATTGTATTGGAATATTCTAACTCCCAAATTCTAACTTTTAACTACTAATTCCAGCTGCCAACTACTAAATTCCAACTACTAATTATGAGTAAAATCAGCATTATAGCCGCTGTAGATCGCCATATGGCTATCGGCTTCAAAAATAAGCTTTTGTTCTGGTTACCCAATGACCTCAAACGTTTTAAAGCGCTCACCACAGGAAATACAATTGTAATGGGGCGAAAAACATTCGAGTCACTCCCCAAAGGTGCGCTTCCCAACCGCCGTAATATTGTTCTTTCTTCCAATCCGGCAAATAGCTTTCCCGGTGCCGAGGTTTTCACTTCTCTGGAAGCCGCTTTGCAAAGTTGTCGCAAAGACGAACATGTTTACATCATTGGTGGAGAAACTGTATACCGCCAGGCTATCGTCTTGGCTGACGAACTTTGCCTTACAGAAATAGATGATGAAGCCCTGGAAACTGACGCTTTCTTCCCTTCAGTAGACCTTACAATATGGCACGAAAAAAACAGAGAAGTCCATCCTGCGGATGAAAAACATCTCTGCTCCTATGCGTTCGTTGATTATACCAGATAGTTAAATTACGGATAAAACGAATCACTCCTGATCATCTGTATCCACTATAATCGGCATTTGCCGTTTAATAGCTTCATGGAAAGAGATAAGCGTCTCAGTACGTGCCAACCCCAGCGGTTGTAACTTATCATGAATAACACTCAACAGATGGTGATTATTTTTTGCGTAAATCTTGATGAACATATCATATTTACCTGTAGTGAAATGACATTCCACCACCTCTGGTATAGCTTCTAAAGCTTTTGTCACAGAATCAAATGATTCCGGATCCTTCAGGTAAATTCCAATGTAAGCACACGTCTCATACCCGATTTTTTCGGGGTCGATGACAAACTCCGAACCCTTCAATATCCCCAGATTAGTCAGCTTCTGTATACGCTGGTGGATAGCTGCACCCGAAACATTACACGCCCGTGCCACTTCCAGAAAAGGAATACGCGCATTATCTGCTATCAGCTTCAGAATCTGCTCATCTAAAGTATCCAATTGATGATGTCCCATTTTAGATCAATTTGTTTTAATACATGAATGTTATTGCAAAGTTAGATAATTTTTTGGCAATAAATACTATGATTTATTACTTTTATTTCTAAATATGGGATAAGTCAGCAATTGTTCGTACCTTTGTAAAAACATAAATATACGCTAAATATGAAACGAAATACTACCCTCATACTATACCTTTTGATAGTAATAAACATACACGCACAGGAGTTTACAGAATTCTTCAAGGACAAAACATTACGAATCGATTATATTTTCACCGGTGATGCCAAACAACAATCGATCTATCTGGATGAACTTTCGCACCTGCCTTCATGGGCAGGGCGTAGACATCATCTTTCCGAGCTCCCTTTAGAGGGTAATGGCCAGATCACAATGACGGATCTCACCACTCAAAAATGTATCTATAAAACCTCCTTTTCCTCCCTTTTTCAAGAGTGGCTTTCTACAGACGAGGCTCAGAAAACAGCAAAAGGATTTGAAAATACCTTTCTGCTTCCTTATCCGCAACACCCGGTAGAGATAGAGATCACACTGCTCAACTCGTCACGAAAAGTAATGGCTCGTTTAAAGCATATTGTACAGCCCGATGATATACTGATTCATGAACGGGGTATCTCGCATATAACGCCACATAAATACCTTCTGAAAAGCGGTAGTGAAGCAGATTGCATCGATGTAGCCATCCTGGCTGAAGGGTATACTGAAGCTGAGATGGAGCTATTCTACAAAGATGCTGAAAAAACATGCGAAAGTCTTTTTTTTTACGAACCATTCAAATCAATGAAAAGCCGTTTCAATATTGTTGCTGTTGCCAGCCCGTCAAAAGATAGTGGTGTCAGTGTACCACGAAAAAACGATTGGAAACAAACGGCATTTAACTCTCATTTTGATACTTTCTATTCCGACCGCTATCTGACTACCAGTCATGTAAAATCCATACACAACGCGTTATCAGGTATTCCTTACGAGCATATTATCATCATCGTCAATACCGAAGAATACGGTGGTGGAGGTATCTATAACTCCTACACACTGACTGCTGCTCACCATCCTACCTTCAAGCCTGTAGTAGTACACGAATTCGGGCATAGCTTTGGAGGTTTAGGCGACGAATACTTCTATGAAGAAGATGTAATGACAGACACTTATCCGCTCAATGTGGAGCCTTGGGAGTCGAATATATCTACCCGTGTAGACTTCTCCTCCAAATGGGAAGATATGCTTCCGGCAGGAGTTCCTGTTCCTACTCCTCCGCAAATGAATAAGCAGTATCCGGTAGGTGTTTATGAAGGTGGTGGATATTCAGCAAAAGGTATCTACCGTCCCTCTTTTGATTGCCGCATGCGAACCAATGAATATCCAACATTCTGTCCGGTATGCCAACGTTCTATTCGTAGAATTATCGAATTTTATACTAACAACAAATAAAGTAATAACCAAAACCCAGACCTTTATGATTAGACTCCAACCTATCAGTACGTCTGACGTACAACATTACCAATTTATGGAGAATCTGCTTATTGCAGCCTTTCCTCCAGAAGAATACCGCGAACTGAAAGACTTGCGTGAATATACCAACCGCATTGGTAACTTTCATAATAATATTATTTTCGATGACGATACTCCTGTGGGGTTCATTACCTACTGGGACTTCGATCATTTTTATTATGTAGAACACTTTGCTATCAACCCCGCATTACGAAACGGTGGTTATGGCAAAAAGGTATTAGATTTCTTATGTAAAGAATTAAACCTTCCCATCGTTCTCGAAGTTGAAATACCTCTGGAAGAAATGGCACAACGCCGCATTAATTTCTACAAGCGACAAGGATTTGTTCTTTGGGAGAAAGAATACCAACAACCTCCTTACAAAACCGGAGATGACTTCTTGCCTATGCACCTGATGGTATATGGTAATTTACAATGCGAGCAGGATTTTGACACAGTAAAGAAAATAATTCATAAGGAAGTCTATAATGTGAAAATGAATTCCTAAACATTCTCTTCATTTCATTCCAAAGGAAAAGGGTGCTTAACTAAAAATAAATAGTTAAGCACCCTTTTCAAATATATTCAATCAACCTTATTCGCGATGTTGCGAAGAGTAGTTAATTTTCAGAGCATAAGCTTGACGAAGCGCATTCTTGATATCAGTTACGATACCCATCTTCGTATCCTTATCGATCTTCAGAGATACAGTCATCATTGCCTGATCAGACTCTTTCATGCTCGATCTTTCTGCAATAATATAATCCTGAATTTCCGAAACTTCAGCGAAAGCATCATTCAATTGGATACGGCTCTCAGAACCCATCTTCTGACGAAACTCTCTCATTGGTTTTCCTACATACACAAACGTAACCAATGATTTCTTTTCAAGCTTTTCTAATTCTGTTGCTTGCGGAATCTTAAATTCAACCTTCAACGTTACCTCACGCATCGTTGTTACAATCATAAAGAAGAATAACAGCGTAAAGATAAGGTCAGGCAGAGAAGAAGTATTCAACGCAGGCATTTCACGTTTACCTGTTTTATTAAATTTTCCCATTACTTCTTTTCTCCATATTTTTTAGGTTCAGCTTCAGAAATCTTCTGAGGATAAATTTCACGAACAGCTTTCTGCTGATCTTCATTCAACTCTGAATAATTCTTTCCCCACTTTTCCTGAGATAGTTCATCTCTCAGTTCATTGTAAGCAGCAACCAATTCATTTTGTACGTCAATATATGCCTGATATGAAGAAGAACGGTCGTTCTGTAAAGAGACTACATGCTTTTCAGTGACCATCGTCGGACCAAAAAAATCAATATCCTTAGATACCCTTTCCGGCAGTGATTCATCATTATATTTATTAGCAACAAACTCTTTAGTCTTCGCTCTCAACTGCTGAACATTCATGATTTCACCGTTAACCATCAACTGGTCATACATATTCAGGTAGATCTGCAGAACGTTACGCTGCTTCACTTTCTGATCATCTGGCTTTTCTATGTTTTCAGGCGGTGGCGGCAAACGTCTTGCCAAACCACGGTCCGTATCCATAGAAGTTGTAATCAAGAAGAAGATCAGCAACAAGAAAGCGATATCAGCCGTAGAACTTGAATTTATATCAGGAACTTTTCTTTTTCCTTTTGCCATAGTATTACTATATTTAATTGAGCAAACTCAATTGGATTATGATAATTTCTTCTTAATGCTACTCAAAATGATAGCAACAACTGTCGCTCCCAAAAGGAAGTAGATTGAATAAAGGAACATATCAGTCAACTTCAACCAGAAAGGCACATTGTCCGTTCCATCATATCCTGGTATTCTCAAAGTCTCTTCGCTACCCATAGCCCAAGAAACAACCAATACAAGAACTAAAAGAATAAGACCAATTAATGATTTAATTGCGCTTACCGGATTATCTTTCAACGCTGAACCAAACTGGAATATAGCAGCAATAATAGTTGCAGCTACTGCAAGTCCGAAGAGTGCATACATCAAATACAGCAATGCATCTGTATTTGCAGGTTGCCACATTTCCGGATCAACGCCTGCCAATGCAGCTGTTCCCTGAGCATCTCCTCCGAAATAGAAGAGACCTAATACCACCAGGATAAGAGCAAACATTGCGTACAGTACGTAGTACGATAGTTTATATGATAACTTACTCATCTCAGATTATTTTTTGTATTTCAAGTTATATTTGATTACCAT
>DXWV01000018.1:0-592 GCA_019416685.1 Bacteroides sp. | reverse complement strand
CTGCTGGATCTTATCAAATGCCTGCACCATACCGATTACAGTACCCAAGAATCCTAAAGACGGAGCCATTGCGATAAACAATGTAATCCAAGAACATCCTTTTTCAAGGTAACCTGCTTGTACACCACCATAAGATACAACTGATTTTTCTACTACATCAATACCTTGATCAATTCTCATCAAACCTTGATAGTAAATAGATGCAATAGGACCTCTGGTATTACGAGCGATGTCTTTTGCAGCTTCAACATCACCTTTTTCCAAAGCAGCCTCGATAGAAGCCATAAATTTCTTAGTATTGATTTCAGCCAAGCTCAAATAAATGATACGTTCAATACAGAATGCCAAACCGATAACCAATGCAATAGCTACCAAACTCATGAAAGATGCAGTACCTTCAATGAATTTTACTTTAATTTCTTTGTGAATACCACCTTCTTCAACGCCGGCAACAGAAGCATCAGCAGCAGCTGGTTCTACTGCAGCAGGTGCAGCCTGTTCAGTTTGTTCAGCAGCAGGAGCATCTTGAGCCTGAGCAAGTTGAGTTGAGCCAAATGTTAAGACTCCCATCACAGCAACAATTGCAAATAAC
>DXWV01000017.1 GCA_019416685.1 Bacteroides sp. | reverse complement strand
TAGCTCAGGAAGCACATGCTATTATGAATAGTTGGACCGGCCGTGAATGGACTAAGGCGGAATGTGAAGTTTCCGATTACTTGGATAGTCTGGAAACTAATCCTTGGCCTGATTGGGAAATTGTAGAATGAGTCATATTGTAATTTTATGGAATTGTTTAATAGCTAATTTATGAGAATAAAATTTCTGAATAATTGTTTGCTGTGTCTGTTGGCGCTTTTGGCATCCTGTTCTGCTCCCAAAGAGGTGCTTTACTTACAGGACATTACTTCTCTGAAGGAGGAGGTTATTGATAAGAACTATGAAGTTATCATTCATAAGGATGATTTGTTGGCTATCCTTGTGAATAGTAAAGATCCTGAATTGGCTTTGCCCTTTAATATGCCTTTAGTAACTTATCAGATCGGAAGTCAAAATCCCGGTCAACAACGTCTTTTGGGGTACCTTGTCGATCAGAATGGTGATATTGATTTTCCTATTTTAAGTAAGCTTCATGTAGAAGGGCTGACTCGTATGCAAGTGACAGAACTTATTAAGCGGAAATTAATGGAAGAAGATTTGATAAAAGATCCTATTGTTACTGTTCAGTTTTTGAATTTTAAAGTATCTGTGATGGGTGAAGTGGCCCGTCCCGGTACGTTCGATATTTCGGGTGACCGGATAACTCTGTTGGAAGCTTTGAGTATGGCAGGCGATTTGACAATTTACGGACGCCGTGACCGTGTAGCTGTTATTCGCGAAAAGGACGGTAAACGTCTCATTCTGTATCATGACCTTCGTTCTTCCGATATTTTTCAGTCTCCGTGCTACTATTTACAGCAAAATGATATTGTATATGTAGAGCCCAATAAGGCGAAGACCGGGCAGAGCCGTATCAACTCCAATAACTCTGTGGGCGTTTGGTTGTCTGCTGTCTCGGTATTGGCTTCTATCACTTCTTTAATGGTAACTATGTTTAAATAATCCGGATATAAGAAAGAATAATGAATACTGAATACAAAAACAATGATGCTCGTAAGCAGGAACCGGAGATTAATCTTACCGATATCTTTCATCTTGTAGTGGTTAATTGGTACTGGTTTGTACTTTCTGTCCTGATCTGTGGTGGGGTAGCTTTCTTTTATTTGAAATCTTCTTCCAAAGTATACAGCCGTATGGCATCTGTTCTGATTCGTGACGATTCCAAAGGTGGCGGAATGAGTGAATCGGCGGCTTTCTCTGACCTGTCTCTTTTCGGTGGTAAACGTAATGTGGACAATGAAGTACTTGTTTTCCAGTCCCGTCATCTGATGGAAGAAGTTGCCCGCCGTTTGCATTTGGATATGAGCTATAAAGTGAAGAATGGTCTACGCAATGATGAGCTTTACACCCATGCGCCGGTCACGGTTTCTTTTCCGGAGGCGGAAGAACGTCAGGTTATAAAAGTAGTGGTTACTCCTGTCGATTCCGTTACGGTGCGTCTTTCCGACTTTTCTTTAGCAGTAGGCGAGGGGGAAATTCATTCGGAGGAAGTTTTAGATATGCATCTGAATGATACGGTTTTTACACCGATCGGTCCGATGGTGATTACCCCTACATTATATTATACAGATGTATTTTATGGCAAGCCTGTAAATGTTGTCAAGTCCAACATGGAGAGCGTTATTGAAAGTTACCGTAATAAGCTGAAAGTCTCTCTTGCCAGCAAGACGGCTACTATTATTAACTTGGTTTTGGATGATGTTTCTACTGCCCGCGCAGAAGATATCTTGAACATGCTTATCGCGGTCTATAATGAAGATGTGATCAATGATAAGAATCAGATAGCCGTGAATACTTCTAAGTTTATTAATGAACGTTTGATTATCATTGAACGTGAATTGGGTAGTGTGGATGCCAATATCGAGAGCTTTAAGCGTGAGAACCAGTTGACGGACATTACTTCCGAGACGGGTATGTATCTTGCCAATACGAGCCGTTATCAGCAGGAGGGGCTTAGTCTGGAGAACCAGTTGAGTATTGCCAGATACATCAAGGAATATCTGACAGATCCTCAGAAGAATTCGGATTTGATTCCTGCCAATACCGGTATATCTGATAACAGTGTCGAATCCCAGATCAAGGAATACAATGATATCCTTTTGAAGCGTGATAAATTGGTGGTAGGCAGTAGCAGTAAGAATCCGATTGTGATAGATCTGAATAATTCTTTGGGTGCGATGAAGCAGACGATTATCCGTTCGGTGGATAATCTGATTGTCGGTTTGAATATTCAGTTAAAGAATATCCGTGAGCAGGAAGAACAGACCTCGAAACGTATCGAGGCTGTGCCTGCCCAACAGAAATATGTACTTACAGTAGAGCGCCAGCAGAAGATCAAGGAGGAACTTTATCTGTATTTACTGAATAAACGCGAAGAGAATGCCTTGACACAGGCTATTACCGAAAGTAATGCACGTATTATAGATTCCGCTTCGGGTAGTAGTACTCCGGTAGCTCCTAAGACGATGATGATCCTTATGGTCTCAGTTGTTTTGGGTTTGGGTATCCCCATGGGAGTATTCTGGTTATTAAACGTCACTGATACCAAAGTCCGTAGCCGTAAGGAGTTGGATGAAGTACTTACCATTCCTTTCCTGGGTAATATTCCTCGACATGGCAATAATAAAAGCGAGGATTCGGATGGTATTGTTGTCCGTGAAAACAGTCGTGATTCCGTTTCCGAAGCTTTCCGTATCATTCGTACGAACATGGACTTTATGCGTGTGAAGTCTGATAAATTGCAGGTGGTCATGTTTACTTCTGCCAATCCGGGTGCCGGTAAAACGTTTGTATCGAGTAACCTCGCTATGAGTATTGCCCAGACGAACAAAAAAGTTGTTTTGGTTGACGTCGATATCCGTAAAGGTACCTTGAGCGGTATTTTTTCTAATTCTTCCAACCGTATGGGGGTAACACATTACCTCTCGGGAAGTACGGATAAGGTGGACGATATTGTGGGCACGAGTGAAGAGTATGATAAATTGGATGTCATCTTTTCCGGTCCTGTTCCCCCAAATCCTGCCGAATTATTGCTTAGCGAACGCTTTGATCGTCTGATAGCCGAACTTCGTAAACGTTATGATTATATCATTGTAGACAATGTTCCTGCGGGTATGGTTGCGGATGCTTCCATCGTGAACCGTGTTGTCGACCTTACTATTTTCGTAGTCCGTTCGGGGATGATGGATCGCCGTCAATTACCCGAATTGGAGAACATGTATCGTCAGGAGCAGCTTCGTAATATGTCTGTGATATTGAATGGAGTTCCTTTGGAACATAAGGGGTATGGCTACGGTTACGGTTACGGCTACGGTTATGGCTATGGCTACGGAAACGAAAGCCACGGTCATAAACACAAAAAGTATGAAAGTTTGAAGAAGCTGTTCTCCCGTCTTTTGAAATGTTCATGAGAACTGAACGTTTGCACCTTTCATACTTCCTGTTAGCATCCAAAAATGACGTATTTCGGATACGATAATAAAATCAGAACTTTGCGCTTGTTAAATCAACAGCAAGTTTATGTATAGTTTGAACGCTTGTTTTTCCACTATAAACAGGAAGGCGTTCCCTTAGGAGTCTCAATAGAGAAATTTTGTATATCTAACAAGGTACCATTAAAAATCAATATCATTTTTGACGTTATTTATTAGGGAACCACCTTGTTGGTGGCTTTCCTTGAGCTATACATCAAAATTGGACACTAACAGGATTGGTGGGCATAGAATATCTTTCGTCCTGTGACAAGTTGCCCTATAGCAGCATTCTTTTTAGTTACTTTCAGCACCTCAATGTTCTCTTCTTTATTTACCACTAAAGGTTTAAATACCTATCTTGTAGTTTTTTTCTTGCAGGGTTTACTATGATGGAGTTCCTTACAATGCCCCAAAGAGTATCTAAGGCTTTGTTTGGTGATTCAGAAAAAAATAAGATAAAAACATATAAAATAAATAATGTCAGATAACACTTCAAATAACAAACGAATAGCAGTAAATACTATTCTGCTGTATATACGAATGCTTTTCGTAATGGTGATATCACTCTATACATCGAGGGTGATATTACAGATTTTGGGAGCTGATGATTTTGGAATCTATAATGTTGTAGGGGGTGTTGTTGTCTTGTTTTCGTTCTTGACGAATGCAATGACATCCTCTACTCAGCGATTCCTTAATTATAATCTTGGTTTGAAAGACGAGGGGAAAGTGTGTCGTATATTTAATATATCTATGCTAACCCACTTTACTATTTTTCTATTAGTGCTTTTCTTGTCAGAAACCATAGGATTATGGTTTGTTAAAACTCAACTTAATATTCCTGTAGATAGAGAAAATGCCACAATGTGGGTTTATCAGATGTCTGTAATTACAACTCTGATAAATGTCATGTTGATTCCGTATAGAGCCTCTATTATTGCTGCAGAGGAGATGTCTATTTTTACCTATGTGTCAGTTTTGGAAGTCGTATTAAGACTAGGTGTCGTACTTATACTGCCGTACTTAACACAGGATAGTCTTGTCTTGTACTCAATTCTTCTTATGCTTGTCACATTGTTAACGTTCTTTATTTATCACATTGAATGTCGAATGAAACTATCTTTCACAAAGTTTCATTTTGTATGGGATAAGAAGCAATACAAGGAGATGATGTCCTTCTCAGTATGGTACCTATTTGGCGGTATGGCTATGGTAGGCGCAAATCAGGGAACAAATATACTTATTAATATTTTCTTTAATGTGATAGTAAATGCAGCTGTAGGTGTAGCAAATCAGGTCCGAAGTGCAGTTTTTGGGTTTGTATCAAGCTTTCAAACTGCATTCAATCCTCAGATAGTAAAATTATACGCTTTAAAAGAAAAAGATCAACTATTATTATTAATATACAGGTCGTCAAAGTTCTCGTATTATTTGCTATTTATTATCTCGTTCCCTATAGTATTGTTCTGTAAGGAAATCCTTTCTATTTGGTTAGTGAATGTTCCTGATTATGCCGTGGTCATTACACAACTTGTTATTATCACATCCTTCACAGAGGCATTATCAGCACCTTTATGGACGGCTGTTGGAGCTACAGGAAAAGTTCAGAAGTATCAGCTATTAGTTAGTTTAATTATATTTTTAAATGTACCTCTTGTATATATGGCATTTAAGTTAGGAATGTCTCCTATAGCGGCATTTGTAATTAATTTTACTGTGAGTGTTTTTGCCTATTTATATAGGTTACTTTATATTAAGAAATATGTACCGTATCATTTGGGTGACTATCTTAAGAAGGTAGTACTCCCATGTGTTATTGTTACTGTTTTATCATTTCCAATACCATATATTTTGAGGGGATATACTATTTCTATTATCTCTACAATTCTTCTTTTAATTCTAACTGTTGTAGTTACTGGTATTGTAATTTTCCTTACTGGTTTGGATATGAACGAAAAACAATTTTTAATATCGAAAATAAAAAAAATGATCAAAAAAAAATAATATGAAAACTATCATGCTCGTCTTTGGTACTCGTCCCGAAGCTATTAAAATGTGTCCTCTTGTAAAAGAATTCCAGAAACATGCAGAGGATTTTAATACAGTGGTATGTGTTACCGGGCAACATCGCGAAATGCTTGACCAAGTACTCCAGATCTTCGATGTGAAGCCCGATTACGACCTCAACATCATGAAGCAAGGTCAGGACCTCACTGACGTAACTGCAGGCGTCCTTACTGGTCTGCGTGACGTGTTCAAAGAGTGCCGACCTGATATAGTGCTTGTTCACGGCGACACCACCACCTCTACCGCAGGGGCTCTTGCTGCATTCTACGCACAGATTCCTGTTGGTCATGTAGAGGCAGGCCTCCGCACTCATAACATCTACAGCCCATGGCCAGAGGAGGTGAATCGTCAGATCACTGGTCGTATCGCTACTTACAACTTCTCTCCAACCCCACTTTCAGAGAAGAACCTCCTCGATGAAAAGGTACATGGCAACATCTACGTTACTGGCAATACTGTCATCGATGCCCTTCATATGGTGGTCGATAAGCTCGAGACCGATGCTACCCTTGCACAGGAACAGGACAACGTACTTGCTCAGGCAGGTTATGCCGTAACTCGCCTTGCTGGTGGTCGTAAGCTTGTACTCATTACCGGTCACCGCCGTGAGAACTTTGGCGATGGTTTCATCCGTATGGTAACCGCTATGAAGGATCTCTCAGAGAAGTATCCTAAGGTAGATTTCGTTTACCCAATGCATCTCAATCCTAACGTGCGCAAGCCAATTCACGAGGTGTTTGGGGAAGATCTCATCCGTCCTAATTTCTTCTTCATAGAGCCCCTCCAGTACCTCGAGTTCGTACACCTCATGAGCAAAGCCACCATTGTCCTCACCGACTCAGGCGGTATTCAGGAAGAAGCTCCAGGTCTTGGCAAACCGGTGCTCGTAATGCGTGATACAACAGAACGCCCAGAGGCTCTTACATCTGGCACTGTTCGTCTTGTAGGAACCGATTACGACAAGATCATGAGAGAAGTTAGCACATTGCTTGAGGATGAAGTTGCTTATGAGAAAATGAGTAAGGCTGTTAACCCATATGGTGATGGTTTGGCTTGTGGTAGAATTGTAGAAGTATTGAAATAATTTTCTTTATATAACATATGAAATCTCTGTGCAAATATATATTGCCGATCTGTACTCTAATTTTTCTATATATCTATGAAAAGAGTACTCTAGCCAATGTTGCAATTACATCGGTATTCTATGGTGAAGAAGAAGTAATTTCGTCCACTATTGTCATTATACTATTTGTATTGATGTGTATTAGCACTTTTTTTATGAGAGGGATTATGGCCGTTTCTGAAGAAGGAAGAAGACTAAAGAACTCATTAGTTACATTTTGGGTATATGTATATATATTGTCGGTATCTGTTTCTTTATTTGTACCATTTCAATCAAGAATTCTATACTTTGTCATAGGGCTACCTCTACTTTCATTCATGGTAGTTCAGAGGTTCCTTAGAGTTCATAGGGCAATAAATATTTTGTATGGAATAGTAGTATTATTTTTCTTACTAAGTTATCAATACCTAATTAATTACAACATTGTCCATACTGCAGCATCGAATACTAGTTCAAACAATTCATCCTATTTTTTGTTGTATCTCTTACCTTTTTTGTTATGTATTGAAAAAAAATATTTGAAATGGATGCTTATTTCCATAGTAGTCGTTGCAGTACTTTCTTCATTCAAAAGAGGTGGAACTATTGCAGTATTTGCTTCTCTTTTAGTCTATTATTATGTAAATAATATCAAACTTACTGGTGGCTCTTCAAAGATGCTATATCTACTACTATTATTGTTTACAGTATTTATAGTGGTATCTTTTCTTGATTCAACGGATAATTTAATAATTGAACACTTGTCAGAACGCTTTATAAATATCAAAGATGATAATGGAAGCGGACGATCTGAAGCTATTAGTGAAGCATTATTACAGTTTACAAATTCAGATGTGATTAGTATGCTGTTTGGGCATGGATGGAATATGGTTGAGCAAACCTCAAAGTTCGGTATTTCTGCTCATAACGATTTTATTGAATGTTTGTATGACTTTGGTATTATCGGTTTTATATTACTATTAAGAGTTCTATTTGCTGCATATAGATATTTGAAATCATTAATTGCAAACCATAGCATATATGCTGCTCCTTTTGCTGCAAGTTGCACTATCTTTATGCTTAATACGATGGTGTCTCATATACTAATATACCCATATTATCTTCTGCTGTTTATGGCATTTATTTCTTTTGTAATTTATTCATCATCAAATACTGAGCATGTATGAAAATAGGAATTTTAACATACCATTGGGTTGCAAATTTTGGTGCAAATTTGCAGACCTTGTCGACCTATAAATATGTGGAAAATGCTGGTCATACTCCCATAATCATAAACTGGATTCCAGATGATCTAATGAAGGTTTATGAAAGAAAGGTAAGTAAAGAACAATTATGTACTCATCGACAATTTGCTATTTCAAATTACCATAATATAACAGATGTATGTAAAGATAAATATGATATTGCACGAGTTGTTGACGAGAAACAGATAGATATTGTTATCATTGGAAGTGATGCTGTTTTTTCTTATACTCCAATTTTAGAAAGAATTCGCATATGTAGAAGAGGGCTTTGGTACTTCAAACCGATATCTGATTTCGATTGTCCTAATCCTTTCTGGGGGGACTTCTATCCGTTATTAAAACGAAAGGTGAAGCTTGTTGCAATGTCGGCATCCGCTCAGAATACGAATTATAAGAAAATTATCTTAGGCTTTGAGAAGAAACATTTTGTAAAAGCTTTGGAGCAATTCTCTTATGTTTCTGTCCGTGATATTTGGACAAAACAGATGCTCTCTTACTTAATAGGTAAGGACGTTGATGTACCTATTACACCAGACCCTGTATTTGCTTTTGAGAATAATGTAAGTCCAAATAATCGGAATATCGTTCAAAAATACCTAGGCATAACTAATAAATATGCAATTCTTTCTGTTACAAGTTCTGTTAAGGAAGAAACATGGATAAAAGACTTGGAGAAATATTTTTCTGAGGCTGGTATTATTCTTATCGGATTACCTCAAACAAACACGCAATTTAAAAACATCCTTGAGCATAATATGCCATTTCCTATTGATCCATTAGACTGGTACCTGTTTATAAAGAATTCGGTTGGATATATTGGAGAGTTAATGCATCCAATTTTGGTGTCTTTGCACAACGCAGTTCCTGTTTTTGCTCTTGATTTGTATGGATTTAGAAAGGATGGAAGACTTATTACGGAGTCAAGCAAAACATACCAGATAGTTAAGAGATTCGGATTGTTAGATAATTATTATAGTGTAAAAGACAATAGAGAGTTGCCTAATCCAGCCTATGTTGTAGAGCGTATTGCTGATTTTGACAAGACAAAATGTCAAAGAAATGCATCAATAATGTATAATCAGTATCTTGATATGATGGATACAATACTTAATAGTAAATGAAACGAATTTTGTTTATAGCTCCAGAGTCATTCCCTGTTATGTCATCCGAGTCTATTTGTAACTCTAAAGTGGCGTATGTCCTTGCTTCTGCTGGTTACAAAGTAGATGTTTATACATGTGACGATCGTGATACATATCCGAAGGATAATCTAATTGACGCTTATTTGAGAAGTCATAAGAATCTAAGAATTTTTCCTGTAAGAAATTCCAAGGTACTGCTCTCAAGATCCAATGATTTTAAGAGTAATTTTAAAAATCTTATATTTAATTTGGGGATTTTGTTAAAGACCGGATTCTGGTACAATGGTATATCTATTCCATATAGTATTTATAAGTCTGTAGAAGATAATGTTCATAAAGAAGGAGACTTTGATTATGACTTTATGATAACACGAGCAACATATTGTGATTTAGCAGCTATTTTATTAAAGCGTAAGTACAACATCATATGGAATGCTAACTGGAACGATCCATTTCCCGATAAAAAGTTTCCAGAACCATACGGTAGAGGCTATAATACAAAGTTGCCATTTTTTGAGAACAGAATCTTTAAGGTAATTCAGAAAATGGTTGATATTCATACTTTCCCCAGTGAGAGGTTGCGTAAATATCAACTAAAATGTTTCCCATTGGTGAAGACTGATAAAACCATGGTAATACCTCATATGGCCTATTCTGAGTTGTTGCCAATTATCCAGAAGCCTAAGTTGGATTCATCCGTCTTGCAACTTGTTCATTGTGGCAGTGTTGGAAAACCTAGAGACCCACGCCTTTTTTTGGAGGCTCTTTCTCGTGTATTAATTAAAAGAACATTTGATGGAGGGCAGATTCACTGCTCTTTTGTAGGACGATATGATGAGAATTTGGATCAAATTATTAATCACTTTGGGCTTGAGGATGTAGTAAGTTTGATTCCACCTATGAGTTACTCTGATAGTCTCAGTTACATATCACAATGTGATGTCTCTTTAATAATTGAAGCTCAGTGCGAAGAAGGTATTTATTTGCCCACCAAATTTGTAGATGCGATGCAAACTCATAAGCCTGTATTCTGTGTAAGTCCACCTAGTGGTACGTTGCGGGATATGGTATCTTTGCATAATGTAGGTTATTATTCTGATAACACATCTGTTGTTTCAATAGAAGAAGGTATAGAACAGATGTTGCTGGACTTTAAAAATAATAATCTTCCTACTGTTGATAGTAATGTGGCATCTGAGTTCTTTGAAAATTCAATAATAAACAAATTTAGAAGTATTATTTAGTATGTTTATTTCTATTGTAACTGTTGTGTTTAATGGAGAAAAGACGATTGAACGTACTTTGCAGTCCATTTTGAATCAGCAGTTTGACGATTACGAATATATAATACAAGATGGTTGCTCTAGTGATAATACAGTAGGTATTGCAAAATCGTATGAGAAAAAATTCAATGGAAGGTTACGTATATATTCAGAAAAGGATAAAGGAATATATGACGCGATGAATCGGGGAATTCAAAAAGCTAAGGGTGATTATGTTTGGTTGGTAAATTCTGATGATTATATTACGGGCAGTGCATTGCAGGATTTGTATAACTTTTGTAAATCTATTGAATTTAAAAAGTGTATTATTTCTGCCAGAATGAATATAGTTGATGCTAATAGTGGTTCTGTAATAAGTAGTCCTCCTGGTAGTTCATTTGAGATATACGAAAAAGCATGTAAGAAATTAAAGATGGGCATTTGCCACCCAGCGACAGTGGTGCCTAAAGCGATTTATGACACTCTGGGCTTGTACGATGATAGATATTATATTTCTGCTGACATAGATTTCTGTTTAAGAACTTTTGAAAATAATGTTCCTGTTGTATTTCCTGATATCATATTGACAAATATGACTAACGGTGGTATTTCTAATCAATTCCCTTTTAAAAAGAACATGCACGATTGCTTGTTAAGAGCAGTAAAATTCAGCAAATCACCCATAAGTAAACTAAAGTTTATTTCTTATTATTTTGTTAGGCTTGTCGCATTAAAGATAATTAGTAAGATTCATTAATTGTAAACCTTCAAGCATCCAACAAGAATGCGATATTTACATTCAATTATTAGTTGCAGGGACTTGATTCCCTTGTTAGTATTTCTTTTTTCTTATTCTGCACAAGCTAAGACGATCATTGTTAGTAATAATGCAAAACTTGAAGACCAATTTGTCTTTACCAAGAGCAAGTATGTTATCTCTGATTCCATCAATCTAAATGGACAAATAATTGATATTCCTGTTAATTCGAACTTGATTTTTAAAGGGAAGGGTTGCCTATTAAACGGTACAATCTCAGGTAACCTCACAGCTGTAATTGCTCAAAGGAAATGTATTTTTCAAAATATTAAAATCCAAGGTTCTTGGTGTCATAAATTTGTATATGGTGATTGGGTTGGTCTCAAAGAGATAAACGTTGATAATCTACAAGAGTTTAGAGCACTTACTGCATTATGCAAAGGCCCAAAACTCACACATCTTTACATTGGGAGTGGTACGTTTGCTACTTCTGCGGTCGATGGATCTGCACCGATCATTCTTCCTTCCAACACGTATTGGCATAATGATGCTACTATCCAATTGTTACCTTGTAACTTTTCAAAATACAGCCTAGTCTTGGTTAGTAAAGTTAATAATGTCAAAATTGATGGTGGCATTTTCCTTGGTGATATTGAAGGACATAAAAGTGATATTGGCGAATGGGGACATGGTATCAAACTTGGTGGCGCTACTAATGTAACATTAAAAAATATCACTTGCTTAAAATTTTGGGGAGACGGTATTGATATAATTGAAGGAATAGATGATAGTAGTGAGGCAACTATTAATTGCAATAAGATAGTAATTGATCATGTGAAATGTCTTTATAATAGAAGGCAAGGATTGAGTCTTGAAGCAGGCTCTAATATAAAAATACGAAATAGTGAATTTGCATATACTGGTTCTATTTCATATACCGCTCCAGGTTCGGGATTAGTTATTGAGCCCTGGTGTAATAACAGAGATAAAATATGGAATGTTGTAATTGATGAATGTAATATACATGATAATAAAGGGAGTGATATTGTGTGTCTTCCCAATTGGCTTAAAAAGGATAATTATTATAAACTGGTTAATAATATAGTTGTTTCCAATAGTGTTGTAGGTAGAATGCGTATTTTTAATACTAACAGAATCACTATTCAGAAAACAAATATTTCATTTTTAAATGTGCATCATACTAAGGATATTATTGTGAAGAAGTCTCATGTTGGTAAGTTTCAAAACGATGGAGTTGTCAATGGGTTAAAATTCTCCAATTGTTCTGGTGATACCAAGTCAAAAAGCTTTTCCATGTTATTACCAATTTGTGGTACTGTTTCTACAAGAGTCACCTTTGGCTTTTACAGATACTATAGTCATACTGCATGAAATCAATAGGAATTATAACAATTCATAAAATAAATAATTATGGTTCAGTGCTTCAAGCATATGCACTGCAGAATGTGTGCGAGGAGATAGGGTATTATGTGGAAATCATTGATTATGATTTCCCTAATGTTCATCACCAAAATAATCCATATTCTTCAGTAAGTGATTCTCAGCCTAACGAACCCAAATGGATTAAAGTGTTTTTTGCTAAAGCATTAATTCGCCAGCACAGGGGGATTACATCATTTGTACAGAATCATCAAAATTTGTCTTCGATGGTCTTTTCTTCCCCCGAGTCATTAAAACAAAACAGTCCTTTATATGATACATATATTACAGGCAGTGATCAACTTTGGAGTCCTCGTCATTGTAATGGAGATCCTGCATTTATGCTTCATTTTGCTTCAGATAATTCCTTGAAAATATCATATGCTGCTAGTATCGGTTCTAATGAGATTCCTTCAGAACTCCAGTCTTTGTATAAAGAACTTTTAAACAGGTATAAACATATATCTGTTCGTGAAAATTCAGGTGCTGCTCTTATCAACAGGTTAACAGGTAAGGATGTCACTGTAGTCTTAGATCCAACCTTACTTCTTAATAATAAAGAATGGAATCAGATAGCTGCTCCAGAACGGCAGTTCAAGAAGAAATACATACTTTGTTACTTCCTCAATTATACATTCAATGCTTTTCCCTACGTGGATAAGTTAGCAGCTTATATGCAGAAACAGACAGGATATGAGATAGTAAGAGTGGCACGTCCACCTCATCATATGTTCATGCCTCACACACATTATAGAGTTGGTGCTTCTCCTGAAGAATTCCTTGCTCTGGTTCGTGACGCAGAAATGGTACTCACTACCTCGTTCCATGGAACAGCCTTTGCTGTAAATTATGGCAAACCCGTGTTTACTGTTGTAAAGGATAGAAATGCCAGTGATAGTCGCCAGATCAGTTTAATGCAGAATTTGGGATTAGAGGACCAAGTACTTTCTATTGTTGACGAGTTCCCTGATAAGTCTCGTTTTACTTATAATGTGAATGATGAGCAGAAACGATTGGAGACTCTTCGCCAGAATTCCAAGCAATACCTTATTAATGCGCTAAAAGATGAGTAAGATAGAACTTTGTAAATTTGACGTTTGTACCCAATGTTATGCTTGTCAGACGACATGCCCTAAGGGATGTATTTCAATGGTTTCCGCAAAAGACGGTTTTGTAGTTCCAGAAATCGATAGAAATAACTGTGTCGAGTGTGGTGCATGTATGAAGGCATGTCATAGGATCACGCCACGGTTTACGTACCAGAAACCTATCAAGACATACGCTTGTTGGACAAAGAATCTAACAGATCGGGAGCGAAGTTCATCAGGCGGTGCCTTTTCTGTAATTGCCAGAAAGATTATTGCAGACGGAGGTGTTATCTATGGTGCAAGTATGTGCGAGGATCTTAAAGTACGTCATCTTGGAGTGGAAAAGGCTGACGATATAGTTCTACTTCAAGGTTCGAAGTATGTTCAGTCTTATTTGGGTGATTCGTATAAGCAAATCCGAAAGGAATTGGTAAATGGCCGAAAAGTCCTCTTTTCAGGTACACCATGTCAAGTAGCAGGTTTGTACAACTTCTTACATAAAACATACGACAACCTCTATACTATTGATGTGGTTTGTCATGGGGTCCCATCTCAGAAAGCTTTCGATGCCTACATTGATAAGATAGGATTGACTGGCAAATGCAAGTATTTCAACTTCCGCTTCACTAAGGGATGGGGATTCCAACTGTCTAGTCAGTTGGAATCTCCAAAGAATGGGAATTCCCCCAAAAGACTCATTTCGCCCCCAAAAGCTTACTATCTACGTGCTTTTACCAGGGGCTTAATGTTTAGCGAGACCTGTTATTCGTGTGCTTACGCTCATCTAGAGAGAGTTAGTGATATTACGTTAGCGGACTATTGGGGATTAGGTGACAAGTCTCCATTCACCCATCCAACTTATAAAGGTATTTCTTGCCTTTTAGTCAACAACGAGAAAGCTTTGGACCTGCTTAATAATTGCCCCGATCTTGAGTATGAAGAACGTCTGCTTGAGGAAGCTGTAGAAGGAAACCATAATCTCTCTCATGTATCAGGAAGACCTGTTGGAAGAGATACCTATTATGAGGATTCCTTAAATATGCCTGTTGATGTATTGAGTGCGAAGTATGGTATTCAAGCACATTTACGTGATTATTTCAGGCTTTTGAAGCAAACTATTAATTCGTTTAGATAATGAAAGTATCATATATAGTGCCTGTATATAAAGTAGAACAATATTTATCGCAATGTGTCGAAAGTGTATTGGCTCAAACATATACAGATTTTGAAATATTATTGGTAGATGATGGATCACCAGATGGTAGTCCGGTATTGTGTGATGAATGGGCGAAGAAAGATGTTCGAGTAAAAGCGCTTCATAAGCCTAATGGTGGATTGTCTGATGCTCGAAACTATGGTCTTAAGCACGCTCAGGGTGATTATGTCGTATTTATAGATGGTGATGACTTCTGGCAGCATAAAGATGACCTTGAGAAATTAGTAAAAGTGGCTAAAGTAAATCCAGAAGTGGATTTTATTGGATTTAATTGTGATTACTATTATCCGGATACCAATCGCTTTTCTCCTTGGGTGGAATATGCAGAGGTACTCTCAAAAACAACAAATAAAAACATTGCAACATGCGAGCTTGTGAAATCGGGAACTTTTCCAATGAGTGCTTGTCTGAAATTCTTAAAGAGACAGTTCTTGATGGATAATCAACTTTTCTTCGTGAAAGGACAAATAGCAGAAGATATTCCTTGGTTTATCAATGTACTAGACAAGTCAAATAAATGTATGTTTATTAATCAGTATGTTTATGCTTATCGCCAGAATGTTGCAGGATCTATTACTAATTCTGCAGGAAATAGAAGTTTTCAAAGTTTGTTGAATATTGTTGAGACCGAAACTGAAAAGTTAACCAAGAGATCGCTAACTGAGGAAGCAAAGAATGGTATCTATTCGTTTTTAGCTTATGAACTGAGTATACTCTTTACAAACAGTAATATCAAAGACAAGGACATGGAGCGTCTAAAATCTTTGAAATGGCTTTTGAACTACGATTTGAATCCTAAAGTTCATCAGGTTAAGCTGATGAAGAATCTAATAGGTTTACCTCTTACCATTAAACTTTTGAAGTTGTACAACAAACATAGAGCTAGTAGAAATTAGGAGTCTCGAACTAATTGATATGCAAGATAAGAAGAAAATTATTCGTGCTGCAACTGTATCGATGTCTATAATATTTTTCAAACCTATTGTTAAAGATTTGCAGGCAAAAGGATATGAAGTGATTTCTTTAACTTCACCTGGTCCAGAATTAACGGAATTAGCGAAAATGGGTGTAAAGTACATTGAAGTTCCAATGGAAAGGCACATTTCCCTTTGGAATGATTTTAAATCACTACTTCAACTCATTAAAGTATTTCGTAAAGAGAAGCCATTTATAGTGCACTCTATGACTCCAAAAGCAGGCATGCTCTGTATGGTTGCAGCATGGATCGCACGTGTTCCAAGAAGAATTCATACATTTACAGGTTTAGTATGGCCTACCACTGTGGGACTGAAAAGAAGAGTTCTTATGGGTACGGATTGGCTTACATGTGCATGTGCGACACATGTAATACCCGAAGGTAAAGGGGTAATGGATGATTTGCAAACTTACATTACTAAGAAACCGATGAAGGTTCTTGGTTATGGTAATGTTAGGGGGGTGGATATGGAAAAATTTTCACGACGTTCAGAAGTAGTCGAGGCTGCTCTAAAAATAAAAAAAGAAGGTGTGTTTACATTTGTTTTTGTCGGGCGTATAGTAGGCGATAAGGGAATTAATGAACTTGTTGAAGCTTTTATTCACTTATTAAAAGATAGTCCTAATGTTCGTTTGATATTGGTGGGTCCTTATGAAGATAACCTTGATCCTGTATCGATATTGACAAAGGAACGAATTAATAACACTCCTCAGATAGAAGCAGTCGGTCCTATCTTTGATGATACTTTGTTGCTATATTATGCAGCTAGTGATTGTTTCGTATTTCCAAGCTATCGTGAAGGATTCCCTAATACAGTAATGGAGGCTGGAGCAATGGGGTTACCATCGATAGTAACAGATATTAATGGAAGTCGTGAAATTATTGAGAATGGTAAGAATGGAATAATCATACCTTCAAAGAATTCCGATGCCCTATATGAAGCAATGAAAAGTATGCTTGACGATAACTTGGCTTATGCAAGGATGTCTGCAAATGCCCGTCTGATGATAGAATCCAGATTTGAGCAGGGCTTTGTGAGATCTTGCCTTCTTGATTTCTATGATGAGATAATTTAAATGGTGAACACTAATCAGAAGGTTTTTATAGATCTAATAAAATCTGAATTACATCCTGATACTAAGATTGAGATTCCACAGGATGTTAACTGGCAGGAGCTGTACTCACTTAGAGGATATTGAGCAGAATGTTTTGCTAACTGACTCGGTATCGAAGCGTCACTCCGAATGTGGAATAAGAATAGGTGCTTTGATAATAAAAAACGAAGCTGTTAAGAATACAGTAATGAAGTTCTGTTAGGCTCGTTTAAGTCCACCATTAATTGGTCAAATTATTGCAGAGGAATCAATTGAGGGCACAGAGGTCTATTCACGTGAGGTTTATGAGGAGTACACTGAAAGAAGAAAGACATTAATTGATGGTGTAAACAGGATTTCTGGATGTTATACCCTAATTCCAATGGGAGCATTTTATACGGTAGCAAAATTACCCGTTGATGATGCTGAGAAATTTTGTGCTTGGTGCTTAAAGGAATTTGTATATCAAAATGAATGCATTCCTGTTTCTACAAAAACTGAATTGGAGCCAGAAATGCACTGCATTAGTAAAAGCGTTATGATGGCACTGGCTGCAGGTTTCTATTCCAATCCTCAATTAGGTAGATTAGCTTATATCTTATGCAAACATGATCTTAAGCGTGTATTACATTTACTTGAGAAAGCACTTGAAGAATATAATAGAAAATAACATGTTATACAGAATAGCACATTTTTTACGTGATAAGATGCCATGGTTGTGGGGTCTTGTTGATATATTGAATTCAATTTTATTCTCATTAAGATTTAAAGGTAACTTGAAGGCGTTGGAGAGTGTTGTTCATTCTACATACGAGAATGAGAGTGGAATGAAGATAGTACCAATGGTAAACATTCCGACTGAGGATTTAGTTCAGTTCTTTGCAAAGCAACCAAAGGAAACATATACATTTTTCAAACCACATAGTTTTGATTCAAAGAGTATCAAGAAACTTCAGAAGAATAAATCCTTCTTGGCATACATTTTCTTGGACGGAGAGACTGTAGCAGCATATTGCTTCATCCGCAGTTTTTTCCATGGAAAGGGATTCCGTGGTAGAATGGTAGACATAGCCCATCGAGGAAGTGGTCTTGGCACCCTCATGAATAAGATGATGAACGATATTGGCTTTGGCATTGGTTTGAGATTATTTGAGACAGTATCCAAAGATAACGTTGCATCATATCGTTCTGCTCTTTCTGCCAGCAATGTGAAGGTGGTGAAAGAGATGGACCGCAATGAATTGTATTTGGAAATATTGCCAGAATAATAGTTTGTTATGACATTAAAATGGTTATTCGACCGACTGGTCGCTTTTATTGGTCTATTCTTCCTTTGGCCACTATTACTAATTGTTGCCATCATGGTTAAGGTGAAGATGCCTGGTGGTCCTGCATTCTTTGTTCAGAAACGTGTGGGAAAAGGTGGTAAGTTATTTAACTGCCATAAGTTTCGCTCCATGACAGTGAAGCATAATGGTAGTTCTGTGTCAGTCGCTGGTGATAGTCGTATCACTCCATTCGGTGCTACACTACGCCATTATAAGCTAGATGAGCTACCAGGATTATGGGATGTTCTTATAGGTAACATGTCCTTTGTAGGTCCTCGTCCTGATGTTCCAGGTTATGCAGATAAGCTTGAAGGTGATGATCGTGATGTGTTGAAACTTCGTCCTGGAATAACTGGTCCAGCTACATTAAAGTATCGTCTTGAGGATGAGATGATTTCCGAATATGTGACGAAAAAACAGGCAGAAGGTGATAAACGTGAAGCTCAAGAGATAGCTATCGAGTACAATGATAATGTTCTGTATAAGGACAAAACACGTTTGAATTGCTATTATTATCATCACTATTCATTCATCAAAGACATACAGATGATTTTTTGTACAGTTTTGGGCAAGAATATGATGTATGCTGGAGAGAAGATTTAATACAGGTTAGATTATTAAAGATATTTAATATAAGGGTATTTTCAATGGAAGAAAGAAAAACAATTTATCTCTGTCTTGCCCATATGAGTGAGGAGGGATGGGAGCAAAAGTATGTAAAGGAGGCTTTTGATACCAATTGGGTTGTTCCAATGGGTCCTAATGTCAATGCGTTTGAAAAAGACTTGTGTAGGTTCGTTACAAGTAATGCAGAGAGTGCTGTTTATGGAGACTCTCGTTGGTCTGAAGCAAATCCTGCTTCTTGGCATTTAAACCCGAAATTGAAAGACACAGCAGTTGTATGTCTTAGCGCAGGTACAGGTGCTGTTCACTTAGCACTGATTGCAGCAGGTGTTCAGGCTGGTGATGAGGTATGTGTACAGAGTTTCACATTCTGTGCATCAAGTCACCCTATTACATATCTGGGTGCTAAGCCGGTGTTCATCGGTTCTGAGAAGGATACATGGAATATGGATCCAGAACTTCTTGAAAAGGCCATCATTGACCGTAAAGAAAAGACGGGTAAGTATCCTAAAGCAATTATCCCTGTTGCTCTCTATGGTATGCCTTACCAAATTGACAAGATCTTGGCTATCGCAGATAAGTATGATATTCCTGTTATTGAGGATGCTGCTGAGGGTATAGGCTCACGTTTCAATGGTCAGGTGCTTGGTACTTTTGGTAAGTATGGTGTACTCTCATTCAATGGTAACAAGATGATCACCACTTCTGGTGGTGGTGCTTTGATTTGTCGCAATGCAGAAGATGCTAACACTATCATGTGGTATGCAACCCAAGCTCGTGATGCATATCCATACTATCAGCACACAGCTATCGGTTTCAACTACCGTATGAGTAATGTATGCGCTGGTATCGGACGTGGTCAGATGACAGTTCTCAATCAGCACATCGCCCACCACAAGCATGTTCAAGCTCTCTATGAGGATTTGATGAAGGATATCCCAGGTATAAAGATCAACAGGCAGCCAAATGATCCTAAGTATGATTCTAACTACTGGCTCTGCACGATGGTACTCGATCCAGAGGTGAAGGTCGTTGATCAGGAGAACGCTTATAAGGAGGTTATTAAGACTGCAGTCGGTGGTGCTGCTGGTGTCATCCACGCTGTAGATTCACCAACAACCGATTGTCAGCCAAACGACAACGTCGAGGCTATGCGTGTATTCATGCTCAGCAAGAAGGTTGAGTGCCGTCCTGTATGGAAACCAATGCACAAGCAGCCAGTATATGCAGGTGCTCCTGTATATACCAATGGTATAGAGGAAGAACTCTTTAAGGTAGGTTTCTGTCTGCCAACAGGTCCGTATGTGACGGACGATGATGTGAGGTACATCGTGGAGAGCATCAAGGAGGCGATTGTACGATAATAAATATAGTGATGGGCGATTGATGATGATTAATCGTAGATGGTTATTTCCCTTGTGATGGGGTACTCGAGATTATTGATGTAGTGCCCGGAACGTATGCTTCCAGTTCCTTCCTGGCTTATCTTGTTTCCAACAAGTATGTACTTGACACTCCTCTTTATCGTGAACTGGTACGTATGATGGATGAACGGATGCAGGTCAGCCGTATGACGCAGACCAACTGGCTTGAGAAAAGCTCCAGGTATATCACGGACTGATAAAGATACTGAAAGAGAACTGTCTTGAGAAAGATTCAATAGTAAACTGTGATGAAACCTGGTGTTATGAGGATGGTTCAAGAAGCAGGGACGTTTTACGCCATATCCTTGGAGAAAGCCAACTCAAGGTACTACAGCCCGGTGGGTACAATGTCTATATGTATTTGGATGACAAACTGATAGATACCGAACATTTTGCTGTCTGACTCATGCCTGGGCAAAATTCAAGTATGCTTCAGAGCAGGGTGGAGATAAAGATGCTGATTTCTTTTTGGATGCTTTTGCCAAGAGGTGACTTGATGGAGAAGGCTCTGAATTACTTGAATACCTTCCGGACCCAACTCTTTGCTTACACCAAAGATGGTTGTTATACGATCGACAACTCCATTGCCGAACGATCCATACGCCCCCTGTCGGGGGAGCGTAAGAACTCCTTGTTCTTTGGCAGCGGCAAGATGGCGAGAATATCGGCAGCCTACCATACGATCATAGCTACTTGCAAGATGCAGGGTGTTTCTGTATTGCAATACTTTAAAATGTTTTTCCAAGCAATAGTTAACGGACGTAGAGATTATGAGAATCTTCTTCCAATGACTATCGGATTGGGTAATAATAAACTTTAAAAACCAACTCCTTTTTTGAATCTACTTAATGGACAACTGACTTCTGGCAGCTTTCCTTAATGGGATATGTCAAAATTGGACGCTAACATTAAAAAAAATATTGTGAGAAGTATTATTTGTAAGATTTTCGACAATCTGTTTGAAAGGAAGAAATTTGTAAATTATCGGGCTGTTTTATTCATCGATGTAATATTGTCTGTTACAGGTACATGCATTACTCTGCTTTTTGTCAATGGTTTCATTATTAGTGTAGAGAAAAATGTCATCACAACTATTGCAGTTTGTTCGGGCATTATCAGTTTTCTTACTTTTCACTTTTTGAAAGTAAGTAGAAACATTATACGTCATGCATCGATAAAAAGTGTAGGTAAAATTGAAATGGCAATAATGTTGAAGGAGCTATCTCTATTAATTATTGCCATGATGATTGGCTCATGGTTACCGACAAAATATTTGTATGTATGCTGTTTTATTGACCTGCTGACAACGACAGCTATTCTGGTGGGTATTCGTGTTATGCTCATTTTGATTTATGATGTTGTTGTATCACAGTTCACTTCCAGAAAAGCCAGAGTGTTGGTATATGGCACCGGTGATAAAAGTGTTGCACTCAAGAAGCGTATGTATACAAGTAAGCATTTTCAAGTAGTCGGCTTTGTGAATCCAAATGAAAATCTTAAGGCGTATTCAGTATCAGAATCACCGGTTTATTATTTTGCAGATGAATCCAATTTTGTATGCTTTGTAGAAAAGCACAATATTAACGGCATTATTTTTCCTTCGTATGAAGATGCTCAGAAGGAGCAGGGGCATTTGGTGAAATTCTGTCAGGATAATAATGTGAAAAACTATGTTTCTCCTCCTATTGATGTTTTGGGGGATGGTTTGAAGAAAACTGTCATCAGAGAAATTCGGATAGAGGATTTATTGGGGCGTGATGAGATCGAGATCAACATGCTGGAAATTATCAAGAATTTTACGGGTAAAACAATTCTGGTTACAGGAGCTGCCGGTAGTATTGGCAGTGAATTATGCCGCCAGCTGGCTACCTTCGGGATTAAACAATTGATTCTGTTTGATAATGCTGAAACTCCCATGCACGAACTCCGTCTGGAATTGGAACGCTTTTTCCCCGAACTGACATTTGTTCCTTTCATTGGCGATGTCCGTCAGAAAGAACGTCTTCAGATGG
Source organism: Bacteroides sp. (assembly GCA_019416685.1). Lineage (GTDB taxonomy): Bacteria > Bacteroidota > Bacteroidia > Bacteroidales > Bacteroidaceae > Bacteroides. The sequence continues at coordinate 1,361 of DXWV01000017.1, read as the reverse complement.
CTTTTGAGAGGTTCCATCCACAGGTCGTATTTCATGCGGCCGCCTACAAGCATGTTCCTTTGATGGAAGAGAATCCTTGTGAAGCGGTCCGGGTCAATGTGGTTGGTTCCCGGCTGGTTGCCGACTTCTGTGTACAATATTGCGTTGAGAAGATGGTGATGATTTCCACCGATAAGGCCGTCAATCCAACCAATGTAATGGGAGCCTCCAAACGCCTGGCTGAGATTTATGTACAAAGTCTGGGTCTTGCTATGGAACATGGGCAGGTGAAAGGAAAAACGAAGTTTGTGACTACCCGTTTTGGCAATGTACTTGGCAGTAATGGCAGTGTGATTCCATATTTCAGAAAACAGATACTGGAAGGCGGCCCCGTGACCGTCACCGATCCCGGGATTACCCGTTTCTTTATGACTATTCCCGAGGCCTGCCGTTTGGTGATGGAGGCAGCCACAATGAGTACCGGCAATCAGATATTTGTTTTCGATATGGGTGAACCTGTGAAGATTGTAGACTTGGCCGAGAAAATGATCCGTCTTGCAGGATACGTTCCGGGTGAAGATATTAAAATTAAGTTTACCGGTTTGCGTCCCGGCGAAAAGCTTTATGAAGAGGTTTTGAGTAATGAGGAGAATACGATTCCGACGGATCATTACAAAATACGTATAGCCAAAGTGAGGGAATACAAACGGGATGAGATACTTGCCTCTTATGATAAACTGGCGGAGTTGGCACTCGCGGTGAGGATTGAAGATACGGTGAGACTGATGAAACAGGTGGTGCCTGAGTTTAAGTCGAATAATTCTGTGTATGAGAAACTGGATAGAGAAAATGCGGAAGTTTATCTGAATTGATTTGTAGGCGTCCCAATTAATACGTGTTGTATGGCTCATATGTTTTTTTAGCTTGTTAAAGGGACTTTTCTTGTTCTTTTGTATTCCCTATTTTATCTGGAAACAGAAGACGATTGTATAACCCCAAACATTGGATTCGTCCAATGCTTTCTTCCTTACTCTAATAAGATGGAGTAAGGAATGCCGGATTATTCTGATGTGAATCATGATAATTCAGCTTAATATTATTGTTTGTTTGTGTAGCCCTCCTTTATAAGGCCTGGCGTGGCTTATAAAATAGAGGAGGGCTTTTATTTAGAATTCAATGTATCCTTTTTTAATAAGATACTACATTCTTTTCATCTCAAATGTAGTTGTTAGCTGGCCAGGCTTTCCTGTTTATGGAAAAGCCTGGCTACTTTTATTTATGGTTTTCTATACTACTTGTAGTATGTTGATAACTAAAAGATTATAAAATAGTAAGCATCCGATAAAGTACCCGTTTTCTCTGTCATATTTTCATAGCACCTT
>DXWV01000016.1 GCA_019416685.1 Bacteroides sp. | reverse complement strand
GGTAATATTTTACCACTAATATTTGTAATGCAAATCTAAAGGAGTAACACAGAGTAGCACAGAGTGTTTTTATTAATAATCAACAATTTAAAATCATCTCTGTGTTACGCTGCGTCCTCTGTGGTGAGTTTTGACACACCTTCATTATATTTATATACGCTTTATTAACGAGACATCTTATAAACCTGATTGCCAGCTAATAGAAAAGCTCCGACTCCATACACTTCAGTCATATCACGGGTCACTTTTTTAGGATCAGCTCCAATGGGTTGTACATATCCCAACTTACCATCTGTTTCAACAGCAGAAACCAATGCCTTCCATCCTTTTTCAACAATAGGGAGATAAGTATCCCGATCTAACAAACCTTCATTTACCCCATATGCCAGAGCATATACGATAAATCCGGTAGCACTGGTCTCTGGCGAAGGATAAGAAGCCGGATCAAGCATACTTGCATGCCAGAAGCCATCAGTACTCTGCAACTCGGCCACACGGGCAGAAAGAGTTATAAAAAGATTTTCATAAAACTTACGATTCTTATCATTCGTTGGAAAGTCCTGAAGCATTTCTGCCAATCCGCCAAGTACCCAGCCATTGCCACGTCCCCAGAATACTTTTGATCCATTCGCCTCTTTTTGAGTGAGATATCTTGAATCACGGTAAAACAGACGTTCATCTTTATCAAACAAAAGATCATAGGTCGCCTTATACTCTTTATTCATAAATTTGATAAATCGTTTATCTCCGGTCAGCATATAGAGCTTCACATATACGGGAGGAGCCATATAGAGTGCATCACACCAAGTCCAGCGTTCCAGTGTCTCCCGCTTTTTATAATCAAGATCCATCGGCCCATCCGAAGGATGATTTACCACCCATTCTGCACGTGCCTGGGTAGGATATAGCATATTCTTATCTTTATACTTATTATATAGGTCTATAAAAACCTGCCCCACAGCAATATCATCAGCATGATACATTCGCTTATCAGGCTGCCAACCATAGCGTCGGCCCAATTTTACTAACCAATCATAATAAGAGGAATCTCCCATCTCTGTCTCAGCCAGTTCAGCCCAATCAAGCATTCCCATGTAAAGTGCGGCATTTGTCCAGTCCAGTGCTCCGTGTTTCACATCCTTTTGATGAGCGATCTGCCAATCAGCCACTTTTTTCATAACATCCTTTACGTCTGTCTTTTGAAATGGTAACTGTCCCATCATCGATAATGAGAACAAGAGAGAGAGTGTCAAAAGAAAAAATCTGTTCATAGTAGTACAATCATTTAGTGTTTATACGGCAAAGATAATGCAAACCGAGAGCAGAATAAAATGAACTCGTTTCTTTTTTATGCCAAGATGCAGCTTATCTTCGCTTTAGAGCAAAGATAAACCTTTCCTGAATAAAAAATAAAGAACCACTCATATTCTGTGTTTTTATAACAGAAAACAGGTACACAAAAATCCTACACACCCTTAAACACAGATGATTTAAAAACAGTGTCGGATATATAGGATTTCTTATATTCTTGTTGTAAATCAGGCCATTACCTCTTCACCCTTCAACGTTGCCGAACTGGCTTCAGTAATTCTCACTTTTACAAAATCACCAATCTTATGCGTACCCCGGTCAAATACCACGACACGATTCTGTTCCGTACGGCCAAAAAGTTGTTCACGCGAACGTTTGGAAACTCCCTCTACCAGAACCTCATAAGTTTTTCCGATACAACGTGCATTAGATTCAGCAGAAAGCCGATTTTGCAAGGCAATAATCTCATTAAGACGACGCACTTTAACATCTTCCGGAACATTATCCTCCAAATGCTTGGAAGCATACGTACCGGGACGTTCAGAATATTTAAACATAAAAGCAGCATCATAACCGCAAGTTTCCATCAGTGAAAGAGATTCCTGATGGTCTTCTTCCGTCTCAGAGTGGAAACCGGAAAAAATATCAGTAGTCAATCCGCAATCAGGGACGATACGCTTGATGGCAGCTACACGATCCAAATACCACTCACGCGTATATTTCCGATTCATTAACTTCAGAATACGCGAACTACCGCTTTGCACCGGCAAATGAATGTGTTTACATACATTAGGCACTTGTGCTATTATTTCCAGCGTTTCGTCACTCATATCTTTGGGGTGCGAAGTAGTAAAACGAATTCTCACATCAGGTGCCGCTTCGGCCACAGTACGCAAAAGCATCGGGAAAGTAATCCTCTCTCCATTATCTCTTTCAAAACGATAAGAATTTACATTTTGCCCTAACAGCGTGATTTCTTTATACCCTTTTGCCACCAGATCGGCTACTTCATTAAGGATACTTTCCACATCCCGGCTACGCTCACGTCCACGGGTATAAGGGACAATACAATATGTACAGAAGTTATTGCATCCACGCATAATAGATACAAACCCGGAAATGTGATTTCCACAAATACGGGAAGGAATGACCTCCCGGTACGTTTCCGTTGTAGACAGTTCCACATTAATCGCCTTCTCCCCGGCCTCTACCGAAGCTATCAATTCGGGCAAAGTAAGATAAGCATCAGGACCAACTACGAGGTCAACATGATGATGCTTAATCAAATCATCTTTCACACGCTCTGCCATACATCCCAGTACACCTACTATCAGATGTTTCTTCTTTTTTTTCATCGAATGAAAAAACTCCAGACGATTCAGAATTTTTTGTTCGGCATTGTCACGAATAGAACAAGTGTTCATAAACACAGCATCTGCTTCGTCCAAAGAGTCAGCAACAGAATACCCGGCCATCTGCATCACAGAGGCAATCACTTCACTGTCGGCCACATTCATCTGACAGCCGTAGGTTTCAATAAACAACTTCTTGTTGTCATCAGCAGTTGCGGATTTAAAGTCCGCTCCCGTT
>DXWV01000015.1 GCA_019416685.1 Bacteroides sp. | reverse complement strand
CTACCTCAATCTTACCGGGTTTGCCCTGTGAATGATAGAGCAAAGCGGCTTCTTTTGTTATTTTAGCCATGATACTACGTTTTTATAAAGGTTATCATTTGTCTGCAAATGTAGGAATAAAAGTTAGAAACTGTAGTCTATCTGTTATAAATTCTATTAAATTAATAACAAAAAGGCACAAAATGAGAGAAATAGTACCTCTTTTTGTGCCTTTTACGTATATATATTCTGATTCATTTTCCGTCCTTCATACTCTGTCTTTTATTTTTTATTCTTCGTTCTTTAATTTACAGGAAAGTTCCCGGCCCCAGTATATCATACATATTGCTCACATTCCGGGTACGTAACAATTGACCGTTGGGGGTATAAAACAGCTGGTATTTCATATCTATATTGGCTTTTCCTACTTTAATAACAATAATGGGTTCCCATTTGGGGAATTCAACGTAGGTGACATCCTGAACAATTCCGTCAGCATAGTCGCTGGCGGCGAAAGCATTGTATACGGCAGGAGAGAGGCGGTCTACACTTACCAGTTCTGTCTGGGTCATGGCCCATTGTGCCTGGGCATTGAACCATACATTCTTTTCAAGGCCGTTCATCATGAAGTCGGCACAATAATAACCATCATCCTGTGACCAGGCAATGTCTTTGGCGGTGGGATACATTTTTTTTAAGGCTGCCTGTACTTTGGCAGGGGCATAGCCGGCAAAGGCGGTGGTAGAGGCTATCAGCATAGCAAGCAATACACCAAGTTTTAATTTAATCATAGTCAAAGTGTTTAGTTAGGTGGATATTTTTGCTACTAACACTCAGTGCTGCTTTTTGTTTAGCTAAGAGTGCTTCCCGCACGGGGAGATATGCCAAACGATGGTTAATCTGCGTTTTATTCTTATAAAAACTTGTAACTTGAAACGACTTTAATAGTCAGGTCTTCTATTTGAAAAACGTCTTCCTGATTTAATGTTACGATGTAACCCTCATTGAGGTGATATGTTTTCATGGCATCTATTAGTCCATTGAATTCACGTGTCTGATTATCTATGTCAAGTTTCAGGCAAACCTGAATAGCTTGTGTAATGGCTCCTTTTTCTATGGTGATAAAGTCACATTCACCTTTTCCTTTATGATAATATATTTCTTTATATTTTAATCGTAAAGCGTTATAAACCATGTTTTCTAACTTATGCCCTTCTTCTCCTTTTATTTTATTGACGTTAGCTGCTACTAACCCCATGTCGATTGCATAGATTTTTTTAGGATTGACCGTTTGTTTCTTTAATGAATAATCAAACATGGGGACTAAATTTATTAAATAACTTTGTTCCAGATGAGAAATATATTCCAGGATTGTAGTAGTAGAGCTAATGCCGGAAGGCTCCTTCAGCTTGTTTGCAGATGTCAGATTACCTATGTTTGAAAGCAGATAAACCATTAAACGTTTTAATCCGCGTGTATCTTTTATACCATATCGCACAGAAATGTCCCGTATGAGTATATCATCAAGTAGATTTGCCAATATTTCTTCAAAAGGAGCTTTTAAGTATTCAGGAAATCCACCTAAACGCATATACTCTTTAATAGAATCTTCGTTATGATCAAAATCTTTAAAACGACAAAATTCGTCATATGAGAAAGGGAATAGTTCTATAGTTAAGTGTCTTCCTGTTAAACTGGTTCCCAGCTCTTTACTTAATAAAGATGCATTGGAACCAGTAACGAAAACCTTAAAACTTTCGTCTAACTTTTGGCGGACATAACGTTCCCAACCTGTAACTACTTGTATCTCATCAAACATCAAGACTTGATTTCCTGCATCTGATATGATCATATCCAACTTCTGGAAATCAGATATTTCAAAATCATATAATCGTGGATCGTCAAAGTTAATATATAAAGCTTCTGTGTGTTTCTGTTTTAATAATTGATGTAGAAGGGTACTCTTTCCACATCTTCGAACACCAGATACAATGAGAGCATAGTTGTCAATATCCGGTAAAGTCTTTAACTCATTCCGAAGCATTCCTTTCTCTTTAATTTGCAGCATCTCTTTTTGTTGGCGGATTATCTCCTGTAGAAAGTCTTTTTGTATCATAACATATTGCATTTAGATACAGGCAAATATAAAGGTTTCCATTGTAAATGCAAAATAGTTTCCATTCTAAATGGAAACTACTATCCGTTTAGAATGGAAGCTATTTATCTAACTCTTTATTTTTCTTTCCCATTCCGGTATTCCGCCGGAGACATTCCCTCATGCCGTTTGAAGTACCTGCCCAGATAGGACTGATCCGGGAATCCCAATTTATCGGCTATTTCCTGGATGTTCAATTTAGAAGACTGGAGTAATACTTTTATTTCCAGTATGGCAAAGTCATCAATTATTTTTTTAGCTGAGTTACCTGTCACACTCCGGCAGATTCCTGTCAGGTATTTGGTGGAGATACAAAGTTTGTTGGCATAGAAAGTTACATCGCGCTGTGAACAGCAGTGTTCGTGTACCAGAGCCACGAATTTACCAAAGATCTCATCTTGGCGATTGCTGCCTTCAATTTCACTTTTAGTAAAGTAGCGGTATGTCTTATCGTAAATATCAAGTAGAAAATTTTGCAGATGATTACGGGCTATCTGATTACGAAAGCGGTTTTCGTAGTCGATGTAGATCGCAGAAGTAGCATCCATAAGTCCGTTTATGCCTCTGGTTGCATTTTCGGGGAGCGTGTAGCAAGGGTTCTCTTTCAGGTAATGAAAAAAGGGCGGGTCGAGTCGCAGACAGGCTTCCCGAAACATTTCGCCATAGGAAGCGAAAAAAGAAAGGTTGAAGTCGTCACTTTTTCCGTCCAGGCTGATTACGGTTCCGGGTAATAAGACAACTTGGGTGTTTTGGGCTATTTCATATTTCCGAAGGTCGATAGTAATTTGTGCCCAACCACTACGACAGAATAAAATGACGGCACAATCAAGTTTGTTCAAGCGATTGTGAAAAGCAGCAAGGTCACCGGTGCCGGCTATGAAAGATCTTTCCAGAGAAACTGTGAGCGGGTTTTTGTATTCCATATATTGTTCTTTATTTCACTGGCAAATATAGGAGTTTTAACTGAAAGTAGAGATCTGTTGTTCCGAAAATGAACAAAACTGTGAACGGTATGAAAAGTTTTCTATGAGGAAAACATTCTACCTTTGCCGCGACAAAATAGATAAGTTAATCAATTGAATGATTAACTGTATAGTAGAGAACATTAATTAAATGGGTATTATGAGTAAGAAGGTATGTAGAATGAAGCACATTGTGATGCTATCATGTTGTTTGGGCGTTGCAGGATGCAAGCAGGCACCACAAGTACAAATGGAAAGCGGATATGAGGTGCTGACGGCATCACCGTCTGACCGGGTATTGTCCAGTACGTATTCGGCGACAATTCGTGGTCGGCAGGATATTGAGATTTATCCGCAGGTGAGTGGTACGTTGACCAAAGTATGTGTCACTGAAGGGCAGCGGGTAAAGAATGGGCAGGCGTTGTTTATTATTGACCAGGTGCCTTATGAAGCGGCTTTACAGACAGCTTTGGCCAATGTGGAAGCGGCAAAGGCTACACTGGCAACAGCACAATTGACGTATGACAGCAAGCAGGAACTCTACAGGCAGAATGTAGTTTCCGAATTCGATCTTAGCACGGCAAAGAACTCATTGTTGGCAGCCAAAGCACAACTGGCACAGGTAAAGGCCCAGGAGGTGAATGCCCGCAATAACCTTTCTTATACGGTAGTGAAAAGTCCTGCCGATGGAGTTGTGGGAACTTTGCCTTATCGTGTAGGAGCGTTGGTCAGTGCCAGCCTGCCGGAAGCGTTGACTACCGTTTCCGACAATTCGGATATGTATGTTTACTTTTCCATGACCGAAAATCAGTTGTTAGGACTGATCAGGCAGTATGGTTCAAAAGAGGAAGCATTGAAGCAGATGCCGGCTATTGACTTATTGCTGAACGACAAATCCGCTTATTCGGAAAAGGGAAGAATTGAGACAATTAGTGGAGTGATTGATCGTAGTACAGGAACTGTTAGTCTGCGTGCCGTATTCCCGAATGAGGGAGGGTTGCTTCACAGTGGTGGTGCCGGTAATGTGATTGTACCTGTGCAGAAAGCAGGAGCTATTGTTATTCCTCAGGCAGCTACATTTGAAATCCAGGATAAGGTATTTGTGTATAAGGTGGTAGACGGCAAGGCGCAATCGACTCCTGTACAGGTGACTCGTGTGAACGGCGGGAAAGAATATATTGTCGATAGCGGGTTGGAATCCGGTGAGGTGATTGTGGCAGAAGGAGTGGGATTGCTCCGTGAGGGGACACCGATTCAACCGAAAAACGCATTGCATGGCACATCAAAGTAATTAATGAAATAAAGACAAAATAATGAACTTAAGAACTTTCATTGAACGGCCGGTGCTATCGGCTGTCATCTCTATAACGATTGTCGTTGTCGGGATTATCGGACTGTTCACGTTGCCCGTTGAACAATATCCTGATATTGCTCCTCCCACCATAATGGTGAGTACCAGTTATTTTGGTGCCAGCGCAGAGACTTTGCAAAAGAGTGTGATTTCTCCGCTGGAAGAAGCAATTAATGGTGTGGAAGATATGACCTATATGACCTCTTCGGCCACCAATGCCGGTACGGTTTCCATCACTGTTTACTTCAAACAGGGAACCGATCCTGATATGGCGGCGGTAAATGTGCAAAACCGTGTTTCCAAGGCTACAGGCCAGCTTCCGGCGGAAGTGACCCAGGTGGGAGTTACTACTTCCAAGCGACAGACCAGTATCTTGCAGATGTTCGCTTTGTATAGTCCCGACGATTCTTACGATGAGACTTTTCTTTCCAATTATATCAGTATCAACCTGAAACCGGAAATTCTCCGTATCTCCGGAGTAGGTGATATGATGATCATGGGTGGCGAATATAGCTTGCGTGTATGGATGAAGCCCGATGTAATGGCGCAATACAAACTTATTCCGAGTGATGTAACTTCTGTACTTGCCGAACAGAACATTGAATCGGCTACCGGATCGTTTGGTGAGAACTCCGATGAAACCTACCAGTACACCATGAAGTATAAGGGCCGTCTTATAACTCCCGAGGAGTTTGGTGAGATTGTAATCCGTTCTACCGACAATGGCGAAGTGCTGAAACTAAAAGATATTGCCGACCTGGAACTGGGACAGGAAAGCTATGCCTACAAAGGTACTACGGATGGGCATAACGGTATTTCCTGCATGATATTCCAGACAGCCGGCTCTAATGCTACCGAAGTAAACAATAACATTGATAAATTTCTGGAAGAAGCTCGGAAAGATTTACCGAAAGGGGTAGAGCTTACACAGCTGATGAGTTCTAATGACTTCTTGTATGCTTCTATTTACGAGGTGGTCAAGACGTTGATTGAGGCTATTATTCTGGTAATCCTGGTGGTTTATGTCTTCTTACAGGACATCCGTTCCACGCTGATTCCGTTGGTAGGTATTATTGTTTCTTTGATTGGTACGTTTGCCTTTATGGCACTGGCGGGCTTCAGTATTAACCTGATCACGCTGTTTGCTTTGGTCCTGGTCATCGGTACGGTGGTAGATGATGCCATTGTGGTGGTCGAGGCGGTACAAGCCCGGTTCGATGTAGGATATAAATCCTCTTATATGGCGAGTATCGATGCTATGAAAGGCATCAGTAATGCGGTTATTACCTCTTCACTGGTATTTATGGCGGTATTTATTCCGGTATCTTTTATGGGAGGTACCTCCGGAACCTTCTATACGCAATTCGGATTGACAATGGCAGTTGCCGTGGGTATCTCTGCTATCAACGCCCTTACGCTGAGTCCGGCGCTTTGTGCACTGTTGCTGAAACCTTATATTAATGAGGACGGAACGCAGAAGAATAATTTTGCTTCCCGTTTCCGCCGTGCATTTAATGCAGCTTTTGATGTGGTGGTAGATAAGTACAAAAGCATCGTATTGTTTTTCATCAAGCGCAGATGGCTTACATGGTCTTTGCTGGCTTGTTCGATAGCTTTGCTTCTGTTCTTTATGAATACCACGAAGACAGGGTTGGTACCGGATGAAGACCAGGGAGTGGTGTTTGTGAATGTCAGTACTGCTGCCGGTAGCTCACTCAAGACTACGAATACGATCATCGAACGCATCGAGAAGCGTCTGGAAGATATTCCGCAGGTGGCACATGTGCAGAAAGTGGCAGGTTACGGATTGTTGTCCGGACAGGGAAGTTCGTTCGGTATGTTGATTCTGAAATTGAAACCCTGGGACGAACGCCCCGGCAAGGAAGACAATGTACAGGCGGTTATCGGCCGGGTATATGGCTCTACGGCAGATATCAAGGATGCTACTGTATTTGCTATTTCTCCGGGTATGATTCCGGGATACGGTATGGGTAATGCACTCGAACTGCATATGCAGGACAAACAGGGAGGCGATATAAACACTTTCTTCCAGACCACGCAGCAATATCTGGGTGCTCTGAACCAGCGTCCCGAAATAGCAATGGCGTATTCTACATTTGATGTACGTTATCCGCAATGGTCGGTAGAAGTAGATGCTTCCAGATGTAAGCGTGCAGGTATTACGCCGGATCAGGTGCTCAGCACTTTGTCGGGATATTATGGCGGGCAATATGTGTCCAACTTCAACCGGTTCTCAAAAGTATATAAGGTAATGATACAGGCCGATCCTGAATATCGTCTGGATGAGACTTCACTGAACAATACTTTTGTGCGTATGGCGAATGGAGAAATGGCTCCGCTGAGTCAGTTTGTAACACTGGCACGTGTATATGGTGCCGAATCACTGAGCCGCTTCAATATGTACAACTCTATTGCGGTAAATGCGATGCCTGCCGAAGGTTACAGTACCGGTGACGCGATTCGTGCCGTGCAGGAAACTGCTGCCACTTCATTGCCCAAAGGCTATGGTTATGATTATGGAGGTATCACCCGTGAAGAGAATCAGCAGAGTGGTACTACGATTATCATATTTGCTATCTGTTTCCTCATGATTTACCTCATTCTGAGTGCGCTCTATGAGAGTTTCATTGTACCTTTTGCCGTACTGCTGAGTGTGCCCTGCGGACTCATGGGAAGTTTCCTTTTTGCCCGTATGTTCGGACTCGAGAACAATATCTATTTGCAAACGGGGCTTATCATGCTGATTGGTCTGTTGGCAAAGACAGCGATCTTGCTGACGGAATATGCAAGCGAGCGCCGTAAGGCAGGTATGGGGCTGATTGCTTCGGCACTGAGTGCAGCCAAAGCCCGTTTCCGTCCTATCCTGATGACAGTCCTTACGATGGTTTTCGGTCTGTTGCCTTTGATGGTAGCTTCCGGAGTAGGAGCCAATGGTAACCGTTCACTCGGAACCGGTACGGTAGGAGGTATGGTGGTTGGTACACTGGCACTGCTTTTTATTGTTCCTTCACTCTTTATAGCATTCCAGTGGTTACAGGAACGTTTACGTCCGGTGCAACCTCAGGCTACCCACGACTGGCAGATTGAGGAAGAGATTGTAAAGAGCAACCTGGAAAAACAAGAAGCCGGTAAGGAATAACCTTAACCAATTTATTAAAAAGAAAAGAAATATGAAGAAGATAATTCTGTTATTTGTGGCAACCACTTTTATACTGAGTAGTTGCGGCATTTATTCCAAATACAAACCTGCTACCGAGGTTCCCAAAGGGCTTTATGGTGCTACTGATACGCTTGTGTCTGCTACCGATACCGCTAATCTGGGAAATCTCTCCTGGCGTGAGGTCTTTACAGACCCGCACTTGCAGATGCTCATTGACTCTGCCCTTGTGCGCAATACTGATTTGCAAACCGCCCATTTGCGTGTGAAAGAGGCCGAAGCTACGTTACTTTCTGCACGTCTGTCCTATCTGCCTTCTTTCTCTCTTTCTCCGCAAGGCACGGTGAGTAGTTTTGACGGAGCGAAAGCTACGCAAACGTATACGTTGCCTGTTTCTGCAAGCTGGGAGATTGATCTCTTTGGGCGTATTACCAATGCCAAACGTCGGGCAAAGGCAATTCTTGCTCAGAGCCGGGAGTATGAACAAGCTGTGCGGACCCAATTGGTGTCGGCCGTAGCCAACAATTATTATACATTGTTGATGCTCGATGCACAGCTTGAAATATCTACAGCCACTGAGGCTGCCTGGGCAGAGAGTGTGACTGCTACCCGGGCCATGAAAGCAGCCGGTATGGTGACCGAAGCCGGACTGGCACAGACCGAAGCTACCTATTATAATATCCGTACGTCACTGCTCGATTTGAAAGAGCAGATCAATCAAGCGGAGAATGCTCTTTCCTTGTTGCTGTTTGATGTTCCTCAGAATATTCGGCGTGGCAAGCTTGAAGGGCAGCAATTGCCCGAGGAACTCTTTATTGGTGTACCTCTTCAGATACTTGCCAACCGTCCCGATGTACGTAGTGCAGAACAGGCTTTGGCACAGGCTTTTTATACAACCAATAGTGCGCGCTCTGCTTTCTACCCCTCTATCACGCTGAGTGGTAGTGCCGGATGGACTAACTCGGCAGGTGCTCTGATTGTTAATCCCGGCAAGTTCATTGCTACAGCAGTTGCGTCATTGACGCAACCATTGTTCAACCGGGGGCAGAATATTGCCCAGCTCAGGATAGCAAAGGCACAGCAGGAAGAGGCACGTCTCAGCTTTGAACAGACATTGCTCAATGCAGGCAGCGAGGTTAACAATGCGCTGGTACAATATCAGACAGCCCGTGATAAATCGGAGTATTTCACTAAACAGGTTGCCTCACTGGAAAATGCTGCCCGAAGCACCCGTTTGTTGATGAAGCATGGTAGTACCACGTATCTGGAAGTATTGACTGCCCAGCAGACATTACTTAATGCACAACTTTCTCAGGTAGCCAATCGTTTTACTGAAATCCAGGGAGTTATTACATTGTATCAGGCTCTTGGTGGCGGAAGAATGTAAGAAGAGGAGGAATGAAATGAAACCCGAAACTGCTCGTCGCCGAATAATTGATTATACCAAGAGGGAGATGACTCTTCACGGTGTCAGTCGTTTGACAATGGATCTTATTGCTCAGGGGATGGGTATGTCCAAACGGACGCTTTATCAGCTTTTTCCCAGCAAAGTCTGCCTGGTGCGTATCTGCCTGGCAGAATTTGCTGCCGAGAAGCACAACCGATTGCTTAGCGGACAAAAACAAGAAGAGTATTCTTGTACTGAGATTCTTTTCCGTACAATGGATGCTTACACATCGCTGATACATTGTCAGGGCAGTACATTGTTGTCTGATCTGGCAGGAGATCCCGATTATCAACCTATGCTGGAACGTGAAAAGACTTTCTGGTTGCAGCAACTGGCCGACGCACTGAATCTTTGTAAGGCTTGCGGGGTGCTGGTAGCTGATGTCAATCCCGACCGTTTGGCGATAGAAATACTCACTATTCTTTATGAGAGCTGTTTGCGTGGCGCTTCCTATGCCACGCAACGGTTGCTTGCTTATTCGTTGCTGCGTGGATTCTTTAAAGTGGATGATATCCTCTATATTGATAAGTGCTTGCCGATAACGCAGGAAGGATGAGGTGTTTATTTCTGTACGGCATTTCACCACAGAGTGCGCAGAGGGCACGGAGTTTTAAATCTTTCTTGAAACGCAGATGAACGCAGATTTTCGCAAAGGGAAACAAATCTAAGATAAAGAAGTACAGTCTTTTAATCTGTGTTAATCCGCGTTTTATCAGATAAATAATACTCAGTGGAACTCTGTGCTACTCTGTGGTGAGTTTTGCTCATTTCTGTACGGCTTTGAACTCAATAACCAACTACTCGGAATGAAGAGTTAGATTGTTTTACATGTCCTTCCTTCCCTAAGCCATGCGCATTGTCCGGCTCCGGGGAGAAGGTCCCTCGGCTCCGGGGAGGACGTTGCTCGGCTCCGGGGAAGAGGCTGTTCGGCTCCGGGGAGAAAATGTACTTGTAAAGTCTTTGATTATCAATTTGTTAAAGAATGGTTTTTTTCTCTTCTTTATTCTATTACTGTGGTAATATTACTTTACTCTTTACAAAGATACCACTTTGGTGAATGATTGCTATTATAAAAGGAAGAGACACGAAGTCAATCTGCTTCGTGTCTCTTCCTTTTATATAGTATAATGTATAGGCTTATGCGTTCAGCGCCTGCTCAATATCTGCAATAATGTCTTCAGCGCTTTCTATACCCACCGAGAAGCGGATCAAGTCAGGGCGTACACCTGCTTCCATTAGTTGTTCATCTGTCAGCTGACGGTGCGTGTGGCTGGCAGGATGCAGTACACATGTACGGGCATCTGCCACGTGAGTAACGATAGCAGCCAGTTGCAGTGAATCCATGAATTTGATAGATACTTCGCGTCCGCCTTTCAGTCCGAAAGAAATAACGCCGCATGAACCGTTAGGCATATATTTCTGAGCCAGTTCGTAGTATTTGTTTCCCGGAAGACCGCAATAGTTCACCCAGGCTACTTTGTCATTTTCAGAAAGATATTCGGCCACCTTCTGTGCGTTGCCACAATGCTGGGGCATACGGAGGTGCAATGTTTCCAGTCCCAGATTCAGCAGAAAAGCATTCTGCGGGCTTTGGATACTACCTAAGTCACGCATCAGTTGGGCAGTGGCTTTGGTTATATACGCCATTTTACCAAAAGAGGTGGTGTAGGTCAGTCCATGATAAGACTCATCCGGTGTACAGAGTCCGGGGAACTTATCGGCATGGGCATCCCAATCGAAATTTCCACTGTCTACGATACAGCCACCTACACTGGTAGCATGTCCATCCATGTATTTGGTAGTAGAGTGTACCACGATGTCTGCTCCCCATTCAAACGGCCGGCAGTTGATAGGAGTAGGGAACGTATTGTCTACAATCAACGGAACACCCTTGCTGTGGGCAATGCGGGCAAATTTTTCGATGTCCAGTACTTCGAGAGACGGATTGGAGATTGTTTCGCCAAATAGTGCTTTGGTGTTGGGGCGGAAAGCTGCGGAGATTTCTTCTTCACTGGCGTCGGGGTTGACAAAAGTAACCTCAATGCCCAGCTTCTTCATCGTCACTCCGAACAGGTTGAATGTACCACCGTAGATGGCCGATGAACAAACAAAATGATCGCCTGCCTGGCAAATGTTGAATATGGCATAAAAGTTTGCTGCCTGACCACTGGAAGTCAGCATAGCAGCTACACCCCCTTCGAGTGCCGCAATTTTGGCAGCTACGGCATCGTTAGTAGGATTTTGCAGGCGGGTATAGAAATAACCACTGTCCTCAAGATCAAACAAACGGGCCATCTGCTCACTGGTTTCATATTTGAAAGTAGTACTCTGATAGATGGGTAGCACGCGCGGCTCACCCTTTTTAGGAGTCCATCCTGCTTGTACACACAGGGTTTCGGGCTTGAATTGTTTTGCCATAATTGTTATTGGGTTTTCGGATTTATTGCCTTAAAAAAGTTATATCGACGCAAAAGTAGAGAAAATAATTGGTTTAAAAGGCTATCTTTGCGGAGTTATTCAATTGACAGTTGACAATTGACAATTGACAGTGGGCTGCGCGGATACAGAGTTATGTGTTCAATGTCAATAGGTAACCGTTCGTTGAACAATTGTCAACTGGATAACTGTCAATTGTCAACTGTCAATTAAATAACTGTCAATTAAATATGAATCGTCTCCTCTGTCTTTTTCTGTTTGTCTCTTTCCTGTTCGCCACCCCGGATGTGTGGGCGCAGCAGAAAGCTACTCCGAAATCCGGTGAAGGAATTTCGTCTTTCCTCCTTCGTCATAACCGTGCCCCCAAGAAGTACTATGATGATTTTGTTGAGTTGAATAAGGCTAAGCTGGGAAAAGATAAAACACTTAAAATGGGAGTTACTTATCTGATTCCTCCTGTTAAAAGTTCTGTATCTGCCACCACGGTTAAGGCTGTTCCAGCCGGTAAAAACGCTGAGAAGCAGGAGAAGGCCAAACCTGCACGCCGGACAGATATCAATGAACCTCTCTTCGGTAAATTGCTGGCAAACACAAAAGTCACCTCCAATCGTCTGGCTGGTACCTGTTTTTATGTAGTCAGCGGGCATGGCGGACCTGATCCCGGAGCCATTGGCAGGGTAGGGAAGCATGAACTTCATGAAGATGAATACGCTTATGACATTGCTTTACGTCTGGCACGCAACCTGATGCAAGAGGGAGCAGAAGTACATATCATTATTCAGGACGCCAAGGATGGTATTCGCGACGATGCTTATCTCTCTAATAGTAAACGGGAAACCTGCATGGGAGATCCCATTCCTTTGAATCAGGTACAGCGCCTCCAACAACGTTGTGACAAGATTAATGCTCTGTATCGCAATGATCGTAAAAACTATAAGTATTGTCGAGCTATTTTTATCCATATAGATAGTCGCAGTAAAGGTGCACAAACTGATGTGTTTTTCTATCACTCTAATCGCAAAGCTGATAGCAAACGTTTGGCGAATAATATGAAGGATACTTTTGAGTCAAAGTATGGTAAGCATCAGCCCAACCGTGGTTTTTCAGGAACAGTGAGCGGACGAAATCTGTACGTATTAGCCCATACAACCCCTGTGTCTGTATTTGTAGAACTGGGTAATATCCAGAATACATTTGATCAGAGACGACTGGTAATTCCTTCCAACCGGCAGGCGTTGGCAAAATGGCTGATGGAGGGTTTTCTGAAAGATTATAAAGGGATGTGAATTTAGCAAGAACGGACAACCGGATTGTGAGAATAAACCCTATATTTGCCGGCAAATACAAAGTAAAACCTAAAACTTAGCTCATATGAATCAATTATCTTTTGTCGGCACTTACCGGACTTCTCCTTATATTCTTACCGAGGGAGCTGTTGTAGAGCGTTTGCGGCGTGAATTTCATATCCCTTTGGATGAAGATCTTATCCATGCTGCTTTGATCTATAACGATTCTTACCGTGGAGTCCTGGCAGATATTTACAAGCAATACATTGACATTGCTACCCGGTATCAGTTACCCTTGATGCTGATGACACCTACCCGTAGAGCCAGTGTTGAAAGAATATCCGGTTCTGTTTACCGAAACCGGGATATATTGCGGGATAATGTTGCCTTTCTTTCGGAACTTCGTGCTACCGCTTCTGCTCCTGTCTATATTGGTGGTCTGGCCGGTTGCCGGGGCGATGCCTACGATGGACGATTTTATCTTTCGGTAGAGGAAGCTACACAAATTCATTATCCCACTGTTCGTGCACTGGCTGAGGCGGGAGCCGACTATTTGTTTGCAGGCATTATGCCTCAACTCACCGAGACCATTGGTATGGCCAATGCGATGGCAGCAACCGGATTGCCCTATATCATCAGCTTTATGATTCGTCGCGATGGTCGCTTACTGGATGGAAGTTTTATCCATGATGCTATTGATACAATAGATAAGGAGGCAACCACCCGTCCACTTTGCTATATGGCAAACTGTGTACATCCCGATGTGTTGCACCAGGCATTATCACATTCGCACAATGATACTCCTTTGGTTCGCGAACGCTTTCAAGGGCTTCAGGCTAATGCTTCTGCATTAACTCCCGAAGAACTGGAGGGACGTACCAATACGGAATCTTCTTCTCCGGAAGAGTTGGCCGACAGATTGATGACATTACTCTGGGATTTCCCGTTAAAAATTTGCGGAGGCTGTTGTGGCACGGACGAACGGCACCTCAATAGCTTTGCAGAAATTCTGACCCGGCGCTGATTTTTATAGCGCTAACATCTTCTTTCTCTTTTTAGTGGGCATTTACTGACTGGAAGGCTATCTTCTCCAGTAATTCCTGCATTTTACCAATTACGGGGTGGTCCTCCATTCCGTAGCCGGCTGCTATTTGCTTTATTAGTGGAAAGCTGAGCCATACGTTTCTATCCTTATCTTCCCATACTGATATCTTTAGTGGTAATTCGATTGATATAGCCGGATTTTCCTGCATGAGTACAGTACCTACTTTGGGTGAACCGAAAACAATGACCTGATTTGGGAGGAGTTGCAGTCCTGCTTCTTCTGCATTCTTCTTATGATCGAATTTGGCAAATACAGGGATATCCATTGTTTTTAATATCTGTTCTGTACGCATCATTGTTTCGGATACGCCGAACTGGCTTTTATAAGACTTATTCATAACTCTCCCTCCATTTTGTGCCAATATCGTGTTAGAAATCAGCAGGATGATTATAATTAGTAAACTCTTTCTCATAACGCATTCAGTTTTCTTTTTGTTTTTGATTTCATGATGCAAAGATAGAGTGTTACAGTATTTGAGGAAATGGCTATATTACCTGTTTAGCTGGCTATTATTCCCGAAAAAAGAGCTTATTTAGTTGAAAGTTGAAAATTAGCTGCGTTATTACACTACATAATACTTCTTAATTGAAAGTCTTATTTAGTTGGGAGTTGACAATGGTCAGTGAAGAGCTCCCAACTCTATAACTTTACAACTCCATAACTTTCAACTAAATAAAGAAGTACTATGTAGCGTAACAGCGCAGCTAATTTTCAACTAAATTAATACTCTATAGCGGCATATTTCCGTGTTTCTTGGGTGGATTGGTCTGCATTTTATTTTCTGTCATTTCCAGAGCTTGGATCAAGCGCTTACGGGTTTGCTTCGGCAGGATTATTTCATCAATAAAGCCCAATTCGGCAGCCTGATAAGGATTCGCAAACTTTTCTTTATAAGCTTCCAGTTCTTTAGCTTTTGTTTCTGTATCCGCTTTACGGAACAGAATATTTACCGCACCATCAGCACCCATTACCGCAATTTCAGCACTCGGATAAGCAAAGTTCACGTCTGCTCCGGTTTGCTTGGAGTTCATTACGATGTAAGCACCACCATATGCTTTACGGGTGATTACCGTAATCTTAGGTACGGTTGCCTCTGCAAATGCATATACAATCTTTGCCCCGTGGCGTATGATGCCGTTGTTCTCTTGCGTATATCCCGGCAGGAATCCCGGGACATCTTCAAAGGTAATCAACGGAATATTAAAACAATCACAGAAACGAATAAAGCGACTTGCCTTGTCACTGGCATCAATATCAAGCACACCTGCCAGATAAGCCGGCTGATTGGCTACGATACCTACCGAGCGTCCGCCCAAACGTGCAAAACCGATAAGGATGTTCTTGGCAAAGTTGGGCATTACTTCAAAGAAATAACCATTGTCTACCACGCGCTCAATGATATCTTTCATATCATAAGGTACGTTCGGGTCAGCCGGGACAATCGTATCCAGTGATGCATCTTCACGGTTGATATCATCGGTACTGTTTTGCTTCTTAGCCTCGTCCATATTGTTTTGTGGCAGGAAAGAAAGTAACTCGCGGATACTCATCAGCAACTCTTCTTCGCTGTTGGCCATGAAATGAGTCACACCGCTTTTGCTGCTATGTGTCATTGCACCACCCAATTCCTCCTTACTCACCTCTTCGTGGATTACCGTTTTTACTACATCCGGCCCTGTCACAAACATGTGGCTCTTTTCTTTTACCATAAAGATGAAGTCCGTCAGTGCGGGAGAGTAACAGGCACCACCGGCACATGGGCCCAGAATGGCTGAAATCTGAGGAATTACCCCACTAGCCATTGTGTTCTGATAGAAGATATCAGCATAGCCGGAAAGGCTTTCGATACCTTCCTGGATACGGGCACCGCCCGAATCATTCAATGCAATGATGGGAGCTCCGTTTTTTAGTGCCAGTTGCTGTACTTTCACAATCTTCTTTGCATTGGATGCCGAGAGTGAACCGCCATACACAGTGAAGTCATAAGCATAAACAAATACTTGACGTCCGTCAATTTTTCCGTAACCGGATACAATGCCGTCTCCGGGAATCTTGTTTTTGTCCATGCCATAGTTGGTACACCGGTGCACCATCAACTTATCCAGTTCTACGAAAGTACCTTTGTCCAGCAGCATGTCAATACGCTCGCGGGCAGTCATTTTTCCACTTTCGTGTTGCTTGTCTATCTTGTCGATACCTCCACCAAGGG
This sequence comes from Bacteroides sp., assembly GCA_019416685.1. Lineage (GTDB taxonomy): Bacteria > Bacteroidota > Bacteroidia > Bacteroidales > Bacteroidaceae > Bacteroides. Next base: position 33,224 of record DXWV01000015.1, on the reverse strand, counting down.
AAGCGATGCGGTCACGTTCTTCAAACGCGGCATATGCTTTATTTATTTCTTCCATTTTCTTCTATGGTTTCAAGAGTTATTAATGTCTGGTCACCGGTGATGTTGTCTCCTTCTTGTACCAGTATTTCTTTTATGCGACAGTCCGAAGTTACTTTATAGTTACTTTGCATTTTCATTGCTTCAATAACAATGGCAGTGTCTCCGGCTTTTACTTCCTGACCCACACTAACGGGAATTTTCACAACTTTGCCCGGCATTGGAGAGGTGATACGGTCATTTTGTTCTTCATCTCCCTTTTTGCGCATGCGCAGGTATTTTGCCTGACTGTCTACAATTTCTACATTGTAACTGTTATAGTGTGTATTTACCTTATAACTCTTTCCGTTTTCGCCACGAATCAGCTGTGCGTTGGAACTGTGTCCATCCATCAGGATGTTACAGGTTCCGTTTTCTGCCATTACTACATCTGCTTCAAACGTTTGTCCGTCTATGGTAAGCACTACTTTATTATCTTCCTTGCTGACCAATTCTATCTCGGCCACACGGTTTCCTATATGAATTTCCATAATTAATCATTTGATAATTGGATAATGTGCCAATGTGCTAATGTGCCAATTACTATGTGGCATATGCGCGTCCAATTGACACATCATTATATTCTTAATACCCCTTTATGCAGTCCGAATTCTTTCCACTTACTGATCGGACGGTTATCGGTAACCGATCCGCTATTTTCTTCAAGATTCATCAGATAGTCCATATAGGCGGCAATCAAGGCTATCTTTTCAGAACGTTCACTGGTGTGAGTGATGCACTTTTGTAATGCTTCACCGTTCTTTGCAATAAAGCCTGTATCATAATGCCCTTCTACAAAGTCGGTAGTATCCATAATACAACGCAGGTAACTGATGTTGTTTTTCACTCCTGTTAATTTGTATTCGTGCAGTACGCGGCGCATGCGTTCAATGGCGTATTCACGGGTGGTAGCCCATACTATCAGTTTACCGATCATCGGGTCATAGTAGATAGGTATTTCATATCCTTCGTATACGTAGCTGTCAATGCGTACACCGATGCCGTTTGGTTCGGTAATTTGCTTGATCACTCCCGGACTGGGCATGAAGTTCATTTCGGTATCTTCTGCACAGATACGGCATTCAATAGCGTGTCCACGTTGTTTGATATCCTCTTGTTTTAACTTTAACACCTGGTTATCTGCTACTTTGATTTGCTCTTTTACCAGATCTACCCCCACAACTTCCTCTGTAATTGGATGTTCTACCTGTAAACGGGTATTCATTTCCAGGAAGTAGTAGTTGCGGTGTTTGTCTACCAGAAACTCAATTGTTCCCGCACCGATATAGTTGACGGCTTTGGCAGCAGCTACTGCCTTTTCACCCATATCTTTGCGTAATTCGGGCGTTACAAAAACCGAAGGGCTTTCTTCTACGATTTTCTGATTACGTCGTTGTACGGAGCATTCACGTTCGCATAGGTGAATTACGTTGCCGTGTTTATCACCCAGAATCTGAAATTCAATGTGATGTGGTTCTTCTACGAACTTCTCCAGATATACGGTGTCGTCGCCAAATGAGGAGAGCGATTCGCTTTTGGCTGTAGTATAGGCTTCTTCTACTTCACTGGCATTGTGGATCAGTCGCATTCCTTTTCCGCCACCGCCCATAGAAGCTTTCAGCATTACCGGATAGCCTATCTGGTTGCACTGTTCTACGGCTTCTTCCACACTTTTCAGATTTTCCTGTGTGCCCGGAACTACCGGAACCCCCGCTTCAATCATTTTGATACGGGCAGCAATTTTGTCTCCCATTGCCTCCATCGTTTCCGGATCCGGACCGATAAAGATGATCCCTTCTTCCTGGCAACGACGGGCAAATGTGGCATTTTCTGATAAGAAGCCATATCCCGGATGTATGGCATCTGCGTGGCACATTTTTGCCACTTCAAGGATCTTTTCTATATTCAGATAACTCTCTTTGGATGCGGCCGGACCGATGCAGTAAGCTTCATCGGCATAGAGCACATGCTTTGCGGTGCGGTCAGCCTCTGAGAAAACAGCGATGCTTGCTATTTCCATCTCCCGGCAGGAGCGCATTACCCTCACGGCTATTTCTCCGCGATTGGCAACTAAGATTCTTTTTATCATATTCATTTTTCAATTAAATGCATATACATATTCGTGCTTTTCCACCCTGCAGACACACTCCACCCGGTGAAAACACAGTATTTCTAAGATTTGGGGCTAAACAGCGATACTTTCTTTCCTAACCCACGAGGTGAGAAAGTATAAACTTTGACTGGCAGGTCTTCTGACTGACTCTCATCTTACGGGCCTTCCCAATGGATTTTTTACTTCCGTCAGTGGCGCGAATCTGGTTAATTTATAAGATGTTGTACAGAGTTTCACAGCAGCGGGACTGTCCGGGAGTTACACCCGATTCCCTTTTAATCTTCATCCGTTGACCACGGATTCCGAACCAAATCGGGCGCAAATATAGAGAATTATTGAATAGGACGAACCTTTTTTGCACGAAAGTTTACTTTTTGTGCAGTCTGAATAAAAAAGCAGGTGTAAAAGCTTGACAGTTGAAACACAATGCCCTTTTTTTTTGTTACCTTAAATGAGGTATGTAGCCTTATGCAAAATAAAAACCTATAAAAATACATTTCATGTCGCATTTGCCAACTTTGATTGCTGACCTTGCACTGATATTAATATCCGCAAGTATTATAACTTTATTGTTCAAATGGTTAAAACAACCTTTAGTTTTAGGCTATATTGTTGCCGGATTACTGGCTGGTCCTTATGTTCATATTTTCCCTACTGTAGGAGATATAGCAAATATTAATATCTGGGCCGAAATAGGAGTAGTATTTTTGCTTTTTGCTCTCGGTCTGGAATTTAGCTTCAAGAAACTTATCAATGTGGGTTCAACAGCTTTTATCACGGCCACTACCGAAGTCATCAGTATGTTGCTGATTGGTTATATGGTGGGATATTTGCTGGGGTGGGGTACCATGAATTCTATTTTTCTGGGTGGAATGCTGTCTATGTCATCTACTACCATTATCATTAAAGCATTTGATGATTTGGGACTACGTAGCCAGCGGTTTACAGGCATTGTATTCGGTACACTGGTTGTGGAGGATTTGATTGCTATTCTGATGATGGTCCTTCTTTCTACCATGGCAGTGAGCAAAGATTTTATGGGCGAAGAGTTGCTGGTAAGTGTACTGAAAGTTGTTTTCTTCCTGATACTGTGGTTTCTTATCGGTATTTTTATCCTTCCGGCTTTTCTGAAAAAAGCAAAGAAGCTGATGAATAATGAAACGCTTCTGATTGTTTCTCTCGGCCTTTGTCTGGGAATGGTAGTACTGGCTACCTATACCGGATTTTCGGCTGCTTTGGGTGCATTTATTATGGGTTCTATCCTTGCCGAAACGGTTGAGGCAGAACATATTGAGCATATCATACAGCCGGTAAAAGACCTTTTCGGAGCAATTTTCTTTGTGTCTGTCGGTATGTTGGTCAATCCGGCTGTATTGGTTGAATATGCCTGGCCGGTCATTATTATTACACTGGTCACCATTATTGGCAAAGCCATATTCTCTTCGTTTGGTGTTCTTCTGTCCGGAGAGTCACTGAATATTTCCATCAAGTCCGGGTTTAGTTTGGCACAAATCGGAGAGTTTGCTTTTATCATTGCCGGGTTAGGGGTCTCGCTCAAAGTGCTTGATCCGTTTATATCTCCGATTATTGTAGCGGTATCTGTTATTACAACTTTTACTACTCCCTATTTTATTCGCTTGGCAAATCCTTTTGCCGAATGGCTTTATAAGGTATTACCACCCAAAGTTCAGGAAATACTGGCTCGTTATGCCTCCGGTAAAAAAACGGTGAACCATGATAGTGACTGGAAGAAGCTATTAAAAAACATTGTTGGCAGAGTCATTATTTATAGTGTACTGCTCACTGCTATTTGGCTACTATCTGTGAAAACAATATATCCTGCTGTCAGTGAACTGTTTACTCCTGTGACGATATGGGTTAATCTGGCGATGTGCCTGGCTACTCTTTTACTTATGACTCCTTTTTTGTGGGCACTTATCTCCAATAAGTACAATTCTTCTGCAATTTTTCTGAAACTGTGGGAAGATGAGAACTACAATCACGGTCGCCTTGTTGCTTTAGTGTTGTTCCGGGTGTCTGTTGCTATTTTCTTTATTTCAGCTGTAGTAATCAGCTATTTTCATCTGAATATTGGGATAGGGGTGGTTATTGCTGTAGCTGTGGTGGCTCTGATTCTTATCCTTCGGGAAGATCTTACTCAATATTCGCGTCTGGAAACTCATTTTCTGACCAATCTTAATTTGCGTGAAGAGGTTGCTAAGAAACATCATCCGTTGAAAACGAGTTTCAACAGTGAGTTCAATAATAAAGACATTGAACTTGCCTCTATTCTTGTCTCTCCTTATTCGCGTTATATAGGCAAGTCTTTGGGCGAACTTCCGTTCCGGCAGGAATTTGGTGTGAATGTGGTAGCCATTGTTCGTGGTGATCTTAAAATATATATTCCCAAGAGCTCCGAGCGAATTTATCCGCAGGATAAACTCGCGGTGGTTGGTACGGACCGGCAATTGCAAAAATTTCGTGACGAAATTGAAAGTCCGCAGGGAGCATCGGATACAGAGGAGATGCATCAAGAGATGAATCTACACTCTTTCACAGTGAATGAGGCCTTTCATTTTCTGAATAAAAGTATTACTCAGTCCCGCATGGGCGAAAAGTATGATAGTATTGTTGTAGCTATTGAGCGGAATGGTGAGCTGGTTCCTCTGGATAAGGATACTACTTTTCTGTTAGGTGATTTGGTATGGTTTGTCGGAGAACGGGAGAAAATCAGGCAACTCTTTTAAGGAAGTTGCCCGAAAAGTCTGTGTCTACATAGATTTTCCACTTTGTTCTGGCAGATCTCTACTTATTTGCATTGAAATTCCATATTTCTGTTTTTCCCCCTTGACAATAGGAGTGTACAAAGTGCACAAAACACAATCAGTATTGAGGTAGAAATCAACATATTGCCCAATCCTGCCAGAGGAGAGCAAATACCACCTACAAAAAAGGTAAGGAAACCAAGAATAGCCGATGCATTACCGGAACTCTCACGTACTGGTTCCAGGGCCAGAGTAGTAGAGGTAGGAAGTATCATACCCAGAAATACTAACAGAATGAAAAGAGCTGTTTCTACACAATAAACAGAGAAGTTACAAGTCAATGTTACAGCTACTACAATACTCAGTAGCAGGAATCCCCGTACACCGGTTTGTAGTGCTGTCTCCACTTGCCGGAAGCGGATGACGAGCAGACTTCCTCCCATAATACCCAGTGCATTGATACCGAAACAGAGGCTATACATGAATGGTGATAGCCCGTAGTGCTCTTGAAAGATAAAAGGTGATGCAGCGATATAGGCAAACATGACTCCCATTGCCATAGCTTGTATCAGTACATATCGCATAAAGTGATGATTACGCAATACGGGCAGATAAGCTTTAAAGGTGTCTCTCACTCTACCTTGACTACGTATTGATAGAGATTCGTGAAAGTAAGTGGTGAAAAATAGCAGAAGGAACCCTATGACCAGTAAAGTGAGAAAGATACCCTGCCAGTCTGTTACCATGAGTAATAATCCTCCCAGAACGGGAGCGCAGATAGGAGCCAGACCTTGTACACAGCTCAGCATGGAGAAGAAGTGTGCCAGGCGTTTTCCCTCATACAGATCCGTAGCGATGGATTTGGAAATGACCACTCCGCCTGCTCCTGCTACCCCCTGTATAAATCGGAAGATAAGGAACTCATAAATAGTAGTGGACACCAGACAAGCCTGGGTAGAAAGGATAAACAGAATGAGCGATGCCAAGAGCGGGAATTTCCGTCCATAGCGATCGGAGAGAGGACCGATGAAGAGTTGTCCTATAGCCAATCCTACCATGCTGACGGTGAGGGTAAGCGCCACCATAGAGGCAGAGGTGTCAAAATAGATACCCAATGCCGGAAGTGCGGGTAGATAAAAGTCGGTAACGAATGGACCGAAAGCTGAAATTGTTCCTACTAACAAAAGGATATAAAGGGCAGAATTGCCGGTCTTTTCTTTCATAATGATCTTGTTTTTGATTTTCGGTGGCAAAGTACGCTACAATGTACCAGATGTTTTCGCTCTGTCCGGCACCTTGTTCGGTCTGATTGTCGCTAATAAAGGTTATTGGTATTATAAAAAGAACAGAATATTGTACATATATCATTGTTTGGTATACAAAGATACGGATAGAATACGAGGATAACCGAATGTTTACTGTAGACTATCGTATGGATAATAACAAGTATATTTTTATATTTAAAAGTTAAAAATGGAGTTTTTATTTTTATAAATTTGTCGAAAGAATGTATTTGTAATTGTGTATATACTAATATTATGAAAAAAGAATTTGTTGTAGGATTGATTATTACTTGTTTCGTGCTCTGTTGTAATGTGCTTTATGCAAATGGTATTTATTTTTCCAAATTGGGTATGAAGCAGGGATTGTCTCAGCCTTCAGTTATGAGTATTTATCAGGATGAATTAGGCTCTTTTTGGTTTGGAACTCGTGAGGGGTTAAACCGTTATGACCAGAGTGGAATGCGGGTTTTTACTCCTGAACCTGGTAATCCAAATTCGTTGTGTGGTGAGCGAATTAGACAAATATGTGGGGACCGGAACGGGAAAGTATTTATTCTTACAAACCGGGGCGTTTCAGAATACGATTTAAAGACAAACAATTTCTTGACTTTAAAAGAGAATGTATGTACAGCTATTTCCTATGGTTATGGTCACCTTTGGATTGCAGAATATAACCACTTGTATATCTATAAAGGTGGGGCCATTGAAAGTTTTCTTCAATTTCCATATCAGGTAAATATATCAGCAGTAAAAGAACTGAAAAATGGAAATCTTATTGTTGGAACATTTTCTTCGGGAGTATACTACTTGGATAAAAACAAGCAAGTTATGCAATTATTACCGGATATAGGACGAGTTTCTGTTGTATATGAAGATTCGAAAAATGATGTTTGGATAGGTTCTTATACCACGGGGTTGTATTGTTTTCAGGATACTCGTTTGGTAGAGCACTATTGTACGGTAGCTTCGAGGAAAAAGTGTCGGTTGTCGTCAGATTTTGTAAGGGATATTTGTGAAGATAATAAGGGGGGGATTTGGATCGGTACATCGCTCGGAATTAATCGTTTGGATGAAGATAAGCAGAATTTAGCATTTTTCGATGAAGGAGAACGTGATTCGTGGAAATTGTCTGATTGTTCTGTTTGGTCGCTGTATAAAGATGTACAAGGGACTATCTGGATTGGTACATATTATGGCGGAGTAAATTACTTTAATCCCGAAATTAAATCATATGCTTATCTTGATTTGCAATATCCCGGAAAAATAAATATTTCCGGCCCTATTGTCGGAAATATTATTAAGGATGAGTATGAAAATCTTTTTTTGTGTACAGAAGGTGAAGGAGTTATTTATTATGATGTAGAAAAAAAACAATGCAAACAATATTCTATTGAAAGGTCTCGTGGCCAATATATATTTAAATCGAATATAAAAACGGCGTATTATGATAAGAATAACCGTATATTGTGGTTAGGACTACATTTCGGAGGATTGTGTAAATTTAATATGTCTACGCGGGAATATATAATCTTTGATGAATACCACAATTCCCAAGATGCAGTTGGAGATGCGGTATCGATACGGGTTATTAAACCATACGGGAAAGATTCGTTATTGGTCGGGACTCATTCCGGATTATACCTGTTTGATATGCGGACGAATAAATTTTCTCTTTTTTCCGAATGCCTGCATAAGCACAATCCCTTTGTTGTGGATATATTATTTGATAAAGAACAGAATCTTTGGGTTGCAGGTAAAGGATTGTTATGCTTTGATATCAAAAAACAAAAGCTAAAAGAATATCTGTATGATCCGAAAGATGAAACTTCTTTAAGCAGTAATAATATGGAGAAACTTTTTCTGGATTCGCAGAATAGATTATGGATAACGACGGGGGGAGGAGGTCTAAATTTGTATGACGCAAAAAATGATTGCTTCCATCGGTTTGATCAACGTAGTTGTGGATTGAAGAATAATTATATCGGTAATATTGCCGAATCCAAGAATGGATATTTAATTCTTTTACATACTGAAGGAATTTCTTTGCTTGATCCTCGGAATAAGAGAGTGTATAATTATGGGATGGAAAATGGATTCCCACTTTCTTCTGCTTATGGTGGAGATGTTTGTGTCACTTCTGACGGACAGATTTACCTTTCGGGGATAGATGGTATTATTTCCTTCACGGAAAAAGATCTGAAGCAGGAATATACTCCCTTTAAAATTGAATTTCAGGAACTTTTAGTTAACAATCACAAAATTATTCCCGGTGATTCTACGGGGATATTAAAATCCACGTTGGCATTTGCAAATAAAATAGATTTGAAGTATGATCAAACAATACTTTCAATTTCATTTATTTCAGATAATTATATTCCATCTAACCGTTGTGTTTATGAATATCAGATGTCCGGATTGGCAAATCAATGGGTTAAGATGCCTCCACATGTATATAGTCTGAATTTTATGCACCTTGCAGAAGGGGATTATGTACTTAAAATTCGGGGGAAATGGGAGGGTACTCAGCAAATAGCTTGTGAAAAACAGTTATTGATTCATGTTTCCCCTCCATTTTACAGATCATGGTGGGCGTATCTGATATATGTATTCATCGTTATTTCTTTAATTTATATTTATTTGTCTTCGATCAAATCGAAGTTGCTGTTAAGGACATCGCTTGAGTATGAAAAAAAGGAAAAAGATCGTATAGAACAGACTAATCAGTCAAAGTTATGTTTTTTTACAAATATATCGCATGAGTTTAGGACACCTTTAACTCTTATTTTGGGCCAAGTTGAAATGTTACTGCAGACTTCTCGTGTTTCTCCTGCGGTTTATAAAAAGATTCTTGCAATTAAAAGAAATGCTTACCATATGCAGAATCTTATAACCGAACTGCTCGAATTCCGAAAATATGAACAGGGATATTTGTTATTGAAAGTTTCGCAGGTGAATATGGGAGATTTTCTGGATGAGATATATGTGTCTTTTACAGAATTGGCTCGTTTGAGAAATATAACATTCCGGTTGGAGAAGGGCGAAGATGATATTTTTGTATGGATTGATCCTATACAAATGCAGAAAGTATTTTATAATCTTATTTCCAATGCTTTTAAGTTTACACCTGAACAGGGATGTATTGTGATTGGAATGAAGGAAATGAAAGATAGAGTCTTAGTTTCTGTAACGGATAACGGCATAGGTATTTCAGAAGAATATATTGATAAAATATTTCAATGTTTTTATCAGGTGGATAATAATGTACAGGTGAGTAGTATGACACCTGGAACTGGAATTGGATTAGCTTTGTCAAAGTTGATTGTAGAGTCTCATTCTGGAGATATTTCTGTATCGAGTGTTCCGGGTGTGGAGAGTTGTTTTGTTGTTTCTATACGAAAAGGGAAATCGCATTTCAAACAATCAGAAATATCAGAGATAGAAAATGCAGATCAGGTTTGCATAAAGAAAATATTGGAGGCTGAAACAGATATAGTTTCTGAAATTGTTCGTGAATCTGAAAATGAAGATGGCGATAGGCCACAAATATTGATTGTTGAAGATAATATGGAACTCCGGCTTATGTTGAAAGATGTTTTTTCTCCGGTATATAATGTTACTTTGGCAGCTGATGGAAAGGAAGGTTATCGGAAAGCGATAGAATTGCAGCCGGATATTGTTTTGAGTGATATAATGATGCCTTTTTTATCAGGTTCGGAGTTATGCCGAAAAATAAAAGAAAGTTTGGAGCTTTGCCATATTCCAGTTGTATTATTGACAGCTCGTACCACGATAGAGAGTAATATAGAAGGATTAAAAAATGGGGCGGATGACTATATTACTAAACCTTTTAATATAGAAACTCTTATAATTCGTTGTAATAATCTGGTTAATAACAGAAGGATACTTCAGAAAAAATTTAGCTGCCACCCGGATGTTTCAGCTAAAGTTTTGGCAACTAATGAACAAGATCTTACTTTTATAGAAAAAGTTTGTGAGGTTATAGAGAAACATATTGATGATTCGGATTTTGACATTCCGGTATTATGTGCCGAACTCAATATGTGTCGCACGAAGTTATTTGCTAAATTAAAAGGAGTTACCGGTCAGACACCGAATGATTTTATTATGAATGTGAAATTGAAAAAAGCTTCTGTTTTTCTTCGTGATAATATGGAAATGTCGGTTGCTGATATTGCATATACATTAGGATTTGGATCTCCAAAGTATTTCGGGAAATGTTTTAAAGAACAATTTGGAATATCTCCTACCGCTTATCGTAAGGGTACTCCATTTTAAAAGTTGGTTAATAGAGATTTGGAGGGGAAATAAATATTTTCTCTCCAATATATATTCTTGATAAATAGAGCATTCCTATATTCTGAGACGGAAAATATTGGGTCGTTTTACGTACAATTTTATCCAATCTTCCCTTGTTTTTAACCCTATTTTTGTGGCGTATTAAAAATAAAAGTTAAACTATTAAATTGAAATGCCATGAGAAAATTGTATCTCTTTTTATCATTAATGTGTATGGCGGTTTTGGCAAACGCTACAGTGTATTATGTGAAGCCGAATGTTGAATCTACGGCTTGGAGTGATAAAAATCCGGGACTGGTTTATACGGATATAAAGATGGCTTATGAGGCTGCTGCTCCGGGAGATCAGGTGTGGATAGCTGCAGGTATTTATATGATTAAAAATGAGGAACTGGATGCCTCTAAAGTGTATTTAACCATGAAATCCGGTACTTCTTTGTACGGTGGCTTCGCCGGAACTGAGAGTAAGTTGGAAGATCGGATAAAGGTCGAAAGGGGGCAGCCGTGGGACTTTGTTAACCAGACGATACTTTCGATTGACGCTGCGGCCACAGCCTCTAATATTACAAATCAGAAGACTCAATTCCCGAACGAAACGTTTATTGACGGTATTACTTTTGAGAAGAGTAAAGGTTCGGCTGTTACTGTAAGAAAAGGTGGAGTTGTACAGAACTGTATTTTTCGTGAGAATGTGTCGACTTGGGGCGGCGGCGGTGTACAAATGTATATGGGTGGTAAAGTGCAATATTGTTATTTTTTCAATAATTCGTCTGCCGCGAATGATAAAAATGGCGGTGCGGGATTATATCTTTCCAGTACATCAGTTGAAGATGTAAACTATGTTGATCATTGTGTATTTGATAGTAACCGAGGATTGAAATGGGGGAGTATATGTGGTGGTGGTTTGCGTGCTGCAGCAGGAGGTATGATAACTAATTGTATCTTTTATAACAATACATCCGGGAGTGCTACTGATGGATATGGTAAAGGTTCGGCTATTGCAGCTAATTGGCCTTCTAATACGATTTTGAATTGTTTGGTTTATAATAATACAGGTTATCCAATTTATACGGACAGGGGGGCTATGTTTATTAATATGACTGTGTGTAATAACCTGACCGGTGATCAAGGTAGCTATTCAGTTTTTTTTGATGCTGATGGTGGTGGCACATTGGCAAATAGTGTTGTCTGGAACAATATGACTACTTCTGGTAGTAAGGCTTATATGTATACACAAGCCGGTTCGACGGTTAGTTATTTCGATTGCGTAGCCTCTAACAGGGGATCTGAAGATATAATAACTAAAGCCGAAAATTCGGATTGGTCGTTTTATCCTCTATACCGAATATCAGATGATAATATGGGAGAGGATGTGGAAGTGAATTACGCGAAGTTTATTAAACCGACATCATTTGTGGGAGCTGTATCTTCTACGGATATTGACGCACTTACAGAGATTAGAAATGCTGACTGGAAAATGAATGAAACATCGTTTCTGATTAATAAGGGTAACAGTTATTATGATGCGTTAGTTGAATTTGATTGTGATATTGTTGGAAAAAAGCGAGCCATGACTGATGAGGATCCTGTTGACTTGGGAGTATATGAAGTGGACCCCGCAGGTGATATTGTCTCTATACAGCCAGTCTTTGACGGAAAGGAAATCTACGTTAGTTCGGGTAGCTTATATGTAAATGTGGCAAATAGCAATGTAACGGTGTTTGATATTGCAGGAAAGTGTGTGAAATCTTTCTATACAGGTGATTTTTCCAAATCGACAACATTGGAGAAAGGAACCTATATTGTGAAAATAGAGAAGAATGGACACTCGATGACAAAGATGATTATGTTATAAGGTATTCAGTGATAAAAAGATTGTTATAGGTACTTGTCTTGTTATCAGCGGTATTCAGCTGATAACAAGATATATATCTGATTTCGGGTGGTTTTACATCGAGGATAGGTGGATATGAACTGGCTTCTGATTTTAAGTGCTGTAACAGGAGATGAAATCAGGATAGTCGGCGAAAGTCTTATGTACGTGCCCATGTATATTGTAGTAACTGTTGGATAATCGGATATTTATATTGTGCGTATTGAGGTTATTGATAATATACAACGTCAGTAGATAATAATTTAAATTTAATGTGAAGAGTATTATGATTAAACGACAAATACTGTTCTTAGCCCTTCTATTATTGGGAATGGAGGGGGTGGCTCAGAATATAGTGTTAAGAGGAAGTGTGGAGAGTAGGTCTGGAGAAAAAATTCTCGGAGCCTCTATTTTCGCGAAAGATACCCAAAAAGGTACGATAACAGATGAAGAAGGGATTTTTACCTTACAATGCGATTCGAAAACTGTATTACAGGTTTCGTATGTTGGGTATAAAACCAGACAGGTATCTGTGAACGGGAGAAGTACGATAAAAATAGTTTTAGAAGAAGATAACTATGATCTGGATGAAGTGGTAGTAGTGGGATATGGCGTTATGCGTAAATCGGATCTGACAGGATCAGTCGCTTCGGTGAAGGCTGATGAAGCCTTGAAACAGATGCCGGTATCGAATATTACTGATGCTTTGCAGGGAAGGCTCTCGGGGGTGAGTATCATATCTGCTTCTGGACAACCGGGCTCGGAAGCTACAATACGAGTACGTGGTGTTAACTCAATACAAGCTGATACAGGCCCCCTGGTAGTGATTGACGGTTTTATTGGAGGAAGCCTTTCCTCTTTGAATCCTGCTGATATAGAATCGATTGAGGTACTTAAAGACGCTTCAGCAACGGCTATATACGGTTCGCAAGGTGCAAATGGTGTTATTTTGGTAACTACGAAAAATATTGAAAAAGGAAAGATTACGGTACAATATAATGGATATATCAATTTTAAATCTCCTTATTCTTTGCCGGACATGATGACCCCGGGTGAGTTTGCACGGCTGGCAAATGATTATGGTAAAGAATTTTATACAGCTTCGGGTACTGAGGTAAGAGAATTTTATACTGCGGATGAGATAGCTGCTTTTGATAATGGTAGTATCGGATATGATTATGTCGACAATATATTCAGAAAATGTGCGGTGGAACATGCCCATGAAGTATCGATTTCTGGCGGTGAAAATAAGACTCAATATCTTATTTCAGGTCGTTACTCTTCTAATGAAGGTATTGTAGAGACATCTTCTAATGAGAAAGTAAACTATCGTGTAAAAGTTGACAGCGAAATAAAATCATGGCTAAAGACGGGAGTAAACTTATGGGGAGAGTATACTACTTCACAAGGTCCGAGATTCTCTCAGTACAGGGGGGTATTAATAGAAAGCTTGATTTTCCCAAATACAATATCTCCCAAAGATGAAAATGGGAAATATAACAATCTTAATTTATTGGGTAGTGCACAGTATAACCCAATGGGACATATTTGGGAACAGGATAAAGACGATTATTCTCATAAAATACGCTTACAAGGGTATGTCGATTTAAAATTACTGCCAGGTTTGTCCTTACGGATGAATCAAAGCTTCAATTTTGGATCGAGTATTTATCGGTCTACTTTTAATGAGGATTGTTATGAAACTTGGGCAGGAACTTCTCTTACTTCGTCAAGGGCGCAGAGTAGCCATTCATACAGTTGGATAAATTCTAATATATTGAGCTACGTGAAAGAGATAAATAGTAATCATCGGTTGAATACAACGTTTGTTTTTGAACAAAGCTATAGCGATGACTTTATCAATACCTCTTCGGCATCTGGACTCGCTTCTATTGAAATTGGAGCGAATAATACATCTTTGGGAAAAGTGACCGGTGGTGAGTCTTCTCGAATAAAAACGGCGATGATGTCGGCTTTGGCACGTGTGAATTATGTCTTTATGAATCGATATATGCTGACTGCATCATATCGTTGGGACGGTTCTTCTCGATTGGCGTATGGTAAACGTTGGGATAATTTCCCATCTCTTGCTTTGGCTTGGGATATCAAACAGGAAAGATTTATGGATCGGGTACCTTTTGACCAATTAAAATTACGCTTAGGTTACGGTCAAACTGGAAATCAGGCGGTAGTAGCGTATTCGGCATTTAACGAATATACAACTAATCGGAATGCTAATAATGACTTGGTACTTTCCTTGAAACGGATCGGAAACCCTAATTTGGGATGGGAACGTACCGAGCAGTACAACATTGGTCTTGATTTTGGTCTTTTTAATAACAGGTTGGTGTTTAATGTTGACCTTTACCATAAGTTGAGTAAAGATGTGCTGATTAATATCAATGTACCTCTTCATACCGGACAGGAAACGAAGTTGGCTAATGTCGCCCATATTTTGAATAAGGGTGTTGAAGTTACTGTTAACATGACGCCTGTAGCTGTAAAAAACATTACATGGAACAGCGTGCTCACCTTATCGCACAACCAAGGAACTTTTAAGAAGTTTTCGGACGATATTGATATGATCATGCCTTCAGGAGGATATGAAAATGACTATTTCCGTTATATAAAGGGAGGACGGATAGGTACGATATGGGGATACCAATACGAGGGTATCTGGAAAATGGCCGAAGTGTCTGGATTGTCGGAATCGGAAAACCGTCCGGAAGCCGGTTCCTATAAGTTTAAAAATCTCGATGATAATCCTTTGATTACAATAGATGACCAATGTGTTATTGGAAATGGGCAACCGAAATTTAATTGGGGATGGAGTAATACTATTAATTGGAAGAATTTTGATTTTAACTTGTTTATGATCGGGTATCATGGATTTGATATCTATAATTATACCCGTCAGGTGCGAACTATTGGTTTGACTCCTAATCCCGAAATGTATAAACGTTGGCGTCCGGATGATGAGAGTGGATATCTTGAAGGATTTATCAAGACACCGACGGGGGGACGGATATCTTCTTTATTTGTAGAGAAGGGAGATTTTGTGAAAGTGAAGAGTATAACAGTTGGATACACCTTGCCGCAGAAAGTTTTGCAAAAGCTGCGAGTGTCATCTTTGAGGTGTTATGTATCCGTTCAGAATCCATTTTTATTTACCGGATATACCGGAATAGACCCGGAAGTAACTTTGAAAACTCCGTTGGCTTCGGGTATTGATTGGGGATATTATCCAAATGGACGTAATTACATGTTAGGATTGAATTTCTCATTTTAAAAGATGAAAAGATGAAAAAAATTATAGGAATATTTTTTAGCGTTTTGTTTTTATCAGGGTGTGTGGATCTGAAGCAAGAGCCTCTCAGTTTCCTGACTCCGGAAAATATTATATATGATGAAGCAAATTTAACTAATACGGCGAATGGGCTATATCGCACTCTTTGGCATTGGAATTATGGTTATTGCTGCCGATTGTTTACCTTAACATTGGGAGCTGATGACGTAATTTCCGGAATGTTGAGTAAATCACGTACTATTGTCATTGATGAACTACGTGCGGATGCTACAATTAGTGAGTTGGATGTTCATTGGTTTTGGAAGAATATGTATGATCTGATATTAAATTCTAACTTAATGATTGAAGGTATTTGTGGTAGTAATGAAGATGGAGTATCGGAGAATGAAAAGCAAGCCTATTTGGGTGAGGCTTATTTTATGCGGGCTTTTGCTTATTATAACTTAGTACGGTTATTCGGAGATGTGCCGGGTATAGTCGATTCCAAATCGACTCAGGATATATTGGGTAACGAGAATATCGGACGCAATAAAGTGGCGGATATATATGATAAGATTATCGTTCCCGATTTGATTCTGGCCGAAACCTATCTGCCGGAAACACCTCGTACAAAAGATAACTCTTCTGTTGGGAAAATTGCTGCGCAAACCTGTCTTGCAGAGGTTTATTTGACAATGGCCGGATGGCCGTTGCACAGGACTGAATATTATGCGAAAGCGGCACAGAAAGCCAGGGAAATAATAGAGGCTCCATATAATCATCATGACTTGGTGGATCATTATGCCGATTTGTGGAAAGAGGTTACGAAGAATGATAACACGGAACATATATTTGCTGTGAACTGTTCTCGGACTACGAATATGGCGAGTCAGTATGGAATCTCTTTTCTTGCTCAAGAGGAAAAGGGATGGAGTGACTATCTGGCAGATGCGGAGTTTTATTTGAAATATCCGGATGATGAACGGAAAGAGTGGAACTATCAGACTACTTATACGGTTCCAGGAAGACCCCAACCAAATTCCTATTTGCAGTCGGCCATGAAATCTCCTTTTATAAAGAAGTATCGTGATTATGGAATTACTGCAGCACAGTCAGATGGAATTATTCCCATATACCGATATGCGGATGTATTACTTATTTACGCTGAAGCTCAGAATCTGGCTAATAACGGACCGGATGACTTGGCATATGAGTGTATAAATCGGATACGAAAGAGAGCTATTGGTGGAACGGCCAACAATGTTCCGGAAGGTCTCTCTTGTGAGTTTTTCGATAGATATGTTTTTGATGAGCGAGGATGGGAGTTCTTTGCGGAATATAAGAGATGGTTTCAGCTAGTACGCCGGGAAAAAGTAGAAGAGTGTAACTTGTATAATGAACGTGTTGTTGCGGCGGGAAATATAAACAGGAATAAGGAAAACTATCTTATGCCTCTTCCTCCCAAACAGGTAGAATTATGCAAATTTACTCAAAATTCGGGATATTGATATTTTGGAATGTAACTAACCCCCTATTGAGAGATTATTGGGTATGAAAAAAATAATAGTTATTTTGTTTGGTACACTTGTCACCGTTTCAATGAAGTCTCAAACTCTTTTTACATTTGAAGACGTTATACCGTCAGATTGGACGGTGACTGGAGGACAACTCGCTTTGACAGCAGTTACATACAAGGAAGGGAAAAGTTCATTAGAATGGATAGCTAATACAGACTCGAATATTTCTTTTCCTTTGGCTTTTAAAGCGTTATCTACGAATGGAACGTTTTTCTACATCTATTCTCCAAGAGTTACAAATGATACGATAACCATCTCGTTCATAAATGGAAATACGGTTAAACGAAGGGCTAACGTCTTGTGTAATTTCGTGGGTTGGAGAGAGTTTAACCGTACTTATATGGAATATAAGACCAAAACAGCTACGAATATAACTCAAGTGGAGATTACGTTGAAGTTGAATAAAAATGTAGCGGGAAGTCGGAGGATATTGTTTGATAACATGGAGTTTAATAACTTAACGAAC
Organism: Bacteroides sp.; assembly: GCA_019416685.1. Lineage (GTDB taxonomy): Bacteria > Bacteroidota > Bacteroidia > Bacteroidales > Bacteroidaceae > Bacteroides. The sequence goes on along the minus strand of DXWV01000015.1, from coordinate 15,470 downwards.
CTTGAGATGAAAATACATGGTCCTCACATGGTTCTCGATAGAGAATATCTAAAAGGAAGAACTTCTTATCTTGAGCTTTATGCATTTGAACGGGATATTCCAATATCCCAACCTTCGTTTGAGGAACTAACCGGTTTGGCGTTAATTCGAGAGAGGCAGCATAGAATACTAACAACTCCTACTACATTGCAGGTCAGGAGAGCGTTGGATTTTGTAAATGCTCTGAATATTGTTGAGAATATGGATGGAACGTTGTGTGGAAAAACTATTGATACTACTTATGGCGCGTTAAATGACTCTTATATACAAAGTATATTCGTACATTTGGCCAATTTGTCGAAAGCCGGTATTTATCAGGAAATATTTTTGAGGGCGGTACGTTATATTCTTGATCAGGGAATAGGGGAAGGATGTAATTATGAGATGTCCTCGACAATGAATTTTTATACTGCAGGGAAAGAAATTCCCGCTGCTGTGTTAGATGTTGCGTATGCTTGTGAGGGTGATTTAAGACAACGTCTTCTCGATTTTGTACAATGGTTTTGCTATTATAATGAAGCGTATCGTCCGGCAGAAACATATAAAGTGAATCTTGTATCGGATTATGTGTATTTATATCTGCCTCATTTTCTGGCTATAGCAGCTTTACAGACAGATGACGCTGTTGCCGTAAGGGAGTTGAAAGCAGTGAAACGTTATATCGAACGTAATACAGAATATACTCCCGGTAGTAAAGGGATATTGAAGCCTGACGGTACGGGATTTCATCATAATACTCATTATAATAATTATATGTACTCCTATATGCCTTGGACTCAATGTATGTGGGGATTGAGAGGAACTTCTTTCTGTATAGCGGAGGATGCTTATGAACGTTTTAAAAAAGCTGTACTTTCTGTGTATATAATGGCTACAAAAAGCTTTTTAGATGGGAATCATTTCTTTTCTAATACGTTTGCCGGGCGTAATTGTTTTGGAGGAGGAATCTCATTAGAGTACAGTAAAGAACATTTTAAGCAGTTGATAGAAACGGGTGATGATATAAAGGGAAATGACGAAGAATTGAAAGCTGCATATAATTATTTTTTTGAAAATAGTGATTATACCGTAGATGCGGTAGATTATGCGGGCTTTTATGCTTTTAATTATAGTCCGGCAGCTATCTTTAGAAAAAAAAATTGGGTCGTGTCAATGCGTTCAATTACTTCTAAGTTCTGGGGAGCAGAAATATATAGCGGGCAAAATCGCTTCGGACGTTATCAAAGTCATGGTAGTTTGGATGTACTTTATGATGGGAGTTTAGCTGCTAATGGCTATCCGACAAATAATGCCGTAGGCGGTTGGGATTGGAATGTAGTGCCTGGTACGACAACGGTACATTATACTTCATGGTTGGATATGATGCCGGCCCAGTCAACGACCCAGCGCTTTGACCAATACAGTAAAGAAAAGAATTTTTCGGGTGCTTTGGCTATGGATTCAAATGGAATCTTTGCCACTGATTTTTCACAGATAGATAAATGGGGAAATACGGAGTGTTATTTTCCTACTAATCTGGAATTTAAGAAAAGTATGTTTGCGTTCGGAGATATGATTATTTGTATGGGGAGTGATATTACTTCTTCAGGTATGTATAGTGATGATATGGTTACAGCGACTAATCTGTTCCAGAATATTGTGACAGATTATGTCGGAGATCTGGTTGTGAATGGAGAAATGGCAATCCAGGGAGAGTCTCGGATCATAGGTGATAATGATAACTGGTTTATTACGCCTGCGGGTACTGGTTATTTTGTTCCTAAAGGGAATGATCCAATTGTCTTAACATACGGAGAACAGACTACTCCAAGCCAAACAGGTGCAGATTATTTTAGTCCAACAGGAACAGCAATGGCAGCAAAAGCGTATATTGATCACGGCGTGAAGCCAACCGGGGCGAAAGATATCTTTGTCGTTATTCCGTCGGTTACAGTGCCGAAGATGATTGCTCTTTCTCAACAGCTACAGAATAATGGGGGAGAACTATTTCGGGTTGAGGTACAATCTGCCAATTTACACGCTCTTACGTATTTACCGGGTAACACTACTGCCTATGCGTTTTTTGATGCAGTGGATGGTTTGGACTTTGGAATCGTAAAGGCAACGACCTTCAGGCATTTGTTGATGGTACATCAGGATGCCGTTAAGAATCGTTATAAATTTGCAGTCTGTAATCCTGATTTGTGCCCAGAAGACGATGTTAGTTATGGATGGCATTCTACGTCCAGCTCTACAACATTGACAGTAAATGGAAATTGGGAGTTGGTTGAGCCAGTCGATGGAGTTACGATTTGTAGTAATTCGCAGGCAGAAACACTGATCAGCGTAACTATGAATGACGGAGCACCTATTTATTTCGAATTGAAAACTCCAGATGATACAGGATTGGAAGAGCGTGACAGTTGGGAAGATAATGTTAGGGTAAAAAAGGTTCTTGGTGGAGTTCAGCTCATATTTAATAATCGGGTACGTTCGCAGACCAATGTTAAAATAATATCAATGGATGGTAGAGTGTTATTTGATTCTTTGTTTTCTGGAGAAACCTTGGAATATTTCATACCAAATTCATCATTTCTAAGAGGTGTGAATATTATTCGAGTAGTGCGTGATGGTAAAATGAAAGCTATAAAGTTTATATTCTGATCATTAATCAGAGAGTGAAATTTAATATTATAAAAAAGCAACATGAAAAATATTTTTTTTATTGTAATAGTTATTGTTCTGTGTGTGAATATCTCTACCGTAGGACAACCTTTAAAAATAGATATGCGGTCTACTGTTAAAGAGAATTATTCCGTACAGGCTTATCAAACTGATATGGGCGGAGGAGGATATATCGTTGGTATTATACAGGATATTATTAACCCAGAAGTACTTTATGCCCGTTCGGATGTTGCCGGTGTTTTTAAGAGTGTGAACGGTGGAAAATCCTGGATGCCTTGTAATGCTGGTCTTGATAAAATGTCTGACCATTATTGTCATTCTTTGGCTTTGGATCCTTTTAATAATCAATCTTTATTACGTGCATCTGGAGATGTTCGGGATTTTTGTTTTGTAGGAAGAATACATCGTTCTACAGATGGTGGTAAAAGTTGGTATTTAGTAAAAGATGGATTGGATTATTATGGAAACGGACCTACGCGCCAATTTGGGGAATTGATATGTTATAATACTGATAGAAAAGGAGAAGTTGCAGCGGGTACCTATTCAAAAGGGATTTGGATTAGTAGAGATAGCGGAGAATCTTGGAAATATTCGGGATTGTCGGGCGATCGTATTTCATGCGTGAAGTATTATAATAACCGGATCTATGTAGGAACTATTTCTGATCAAGCAATGTTTAAGGGGGAACTTGTAAAAGCACAAATAAAATATAAACTTGGCGAACTTCAAGATTTCCCACGAAATAAACCCGGTAGGTTATATATGTCGGAGGATGGAGGAAAGCATTGGCAGGTACTTTTTGAAGGGAATGATATAGCTTTATATGAATTGGTGATTGCAGGTAATGGGGATATAGTGTTGTTTGCTTCCCAACAAGGGGTATATCGTAGTCGTGACGGAGGAAGGACATTTGCAAAAATAGAAGATTTACCGCAGGAATCAAAATACCGTACATTAGTACAATCAGTTCAAAATCCGGATGTTTTTTATGCAGCTGAAGAATTTCCAACAAAATATCCGGTGACAATTTATAAATCTGATGATAGAGGGAATTCGTGGTATCCTCTTAGTCCCGATTGCAAACCAGAAAATATGTTTGAATTTCCAGAAGAATGGCATGGGCGTAATCCTGGTAAAATAGGAAGTGCCATATCTCATATTTTGCCGGATTGTGAAAAGCAGGATAAATTATTTATTGCTAATTGGTGGGGAGTAACCACGACTTATGACGGAGGTAAAAATTATTATGGTCATCAATTTAAAGGAATAGGAATAATCTGTTGTGAGACATTAGTAAAACATCCTGTTCGTGAGGGCGTTTGGGCATGTGGAGTATGTGACCATGCTCCGGCATTATCGTTTGACGATAGTGAATCGTATACGATGGCTCCCATAACGGTTGGTCCTGGAAGAACGGTAAGTTTTTCTATGCGCGAGCCGGATCTTATGTTATTTGCTTCTCAACGTAAAGGACAATATATGAAATTATATAAAAGTGACGATTTGGGGAAGACCGGTCGTGTCGTTTGGGATAGGAAAGGGGATAATTTTATACAGGATATAAAAGAAGATCCGTTGGTACCAGGTCGCTTTTGGGCTTATATGGAGGGTAATATAATTGCAAAGGCTGAAGATGAAACTTCTGCCGGTATCTATATGAGTAATGATTACGGAGAAAATTGGAAAAAAGTTTGTAATCCTTGTTGGGGAAATATAGATACATTACCGGCTGAAGAATTTCAGATCGATAAAGATCTGACTCCTATTGTGAATCATCAGCGTAAGAATGGGTGTGGAACCGGGCAGATGATAGCTCTCGATCCTTTTAAAAAGGATGTGATCTATGTGGGAGAATGGACCGAAGGTGTTTTTAGAAGTGATAATGCAGGTAAAAGCTGGGTTAAAATAAGTGATAAACTACCATTCGATAAAAAGAGAAACAGTGTCTTGTCATTGGTATATGCCGATCCGTATCGAAGTGGAGTGATATATGCGGGTTTTTGGAATGGTGGATTATGGAAAAGTGAAAATTATGGGCTCTCATGGTCTAAGATAAAACCTTTTGGGAAGAAAAAATATAATGCAAGTTCCATGTCGATAAGCAGGGACGAGAACGGACGGAGTTTGATGGTTTTAGCCTGTTCGAATCATCCGTTGGGAGATACTCCGGTACAGCTTCTTATCAGTACCGATGAGGGGAATGAGTGGACGGATATTTATGATTCTTCACTTGGCTGCTTACGTTGGATCTCTGTAGTTGCTGATGCAAAAAAACAGAGAATACACACGGCAACTGCCGGAAGTGGTATATTTTATTTCGATATTATAGATAATCAATAGATTTATGATTGCGAAAGTATTTTTTAATATGTATAAATTATGTGAATTATGTTACAGATAAATATAAAAAAAATAGTTGCAATATTTGTTTCTATTATTACAGTTTCTAGTTTGAATGCTCAAAAGTTTGAATCATATGAGAGTTTATTGGGGCTGGATTTCGAACGGTTGAACAAGCAGGCGCTTGTGGAATATTTAACTCCGGTCAGACCAGGAGATGGAATAAGTATTCCGTTTTGGAATAAATATGCAAAGGCCTTTACTTATGCACCGGTTTTTGAGTTTACTCCGCAGAAAAAGGCGTCGTATTACATTTTCACTATTAACGATACTATAAGTTTCAGGACAAATTCGATATTATCTCCATTATCTACTGTTTGGAATAAAGTTCCGGTAGGAAAGAATGAATTAGTTGTGGCATCTTTTGATAAAAAAGATCGATACATAGGTGAGGCAGGACGACGTAGCTTTGAAAAAAAGTATCCTTTTATCGGTCCTTATGTTCCAAGTGTACGTTCTTATAAAGAAGCTGCTATGAAAGGTTTGTTCTATTTCTGTCACCAGCCGTATTTTAAACATTGGTTGACGTCATCGGAACCGGATATGAGTTATGTTCATAATGCTTATCCCTGTAAAATCGTCGGGACTACTATTTCTGTTGCTGTAATGATTGCTAAATTAAATTCTGAGTACAAAGAGAGTGCTATAGAAATAGCAAAAAATGCTGCGCAATTTTTGATTGACAATAGTCTTCCGGTAGATGCTCCGTTGGCTTTTTTTCCTCCAACTTATTATGGAAAGGAGCTGACTGCAAGGAGGGAGGAAAATATAGGCAAGGCAATGATGATGGAGGCAGTTTTTGTTGCTGATGCTTTTTTGGATTTATATGATTTGATTCATGATAAAAAATATCTTGACCATGCACTTGGAATTGCTAGAACGTATTTGAAAAATCAAGCGGATGATGGTTCGTGGCCGGTAAAAGTTGATTATGAAAGTGGGATTCCTGTTAATGATGCTAAAGCGATACCAACTTCATTGATTTCTCTTTTTGACCGGTTGAGAATATGTGGTTATACTGAATTCGAGGCAGCTCGAGAAAGAGCTTATAATTATATAAAAAAAGATATATATCCGGCTTATGACTGGCATGGTCAGTTTGAGGATATGACGGTTTTTATTCATCGTTATGAGAATATGACAAACTGCACGGTCGCCCCGTACGCGGAATTATTGTTGAAAGATGAAGAATCTACAGCTCAGGATATTAAGGATGCGTTGGATTTGATACGTTTTTGTGAAGATCAGTTTACCATTTGGAATGTCGAAGCGGATAAAAATGGTATTTATCCGATAGGAACTCCTTGTGTCTTTGAACAATATCATTATCAAACTCCGGTAGATGACAGTGCGTGTAATGTGATTAATGCTCTTATGGCGGCTTATGATAGGACTAAAGATCCGTTATTGTTGGCAAAAGCAATAAGCCTGACCAATACAATAACAATCTGGCAAGATGCTTCTTCTGGTTTTCTGGCTACATTATGGATGGTGAGACCTGGAAAAAGTTTTTGGATGAACTGTACTTACAAATCTGTGAAAACACTACTTTTTATGGACGAGTATTTAAACAGACTGGTTAATAGCGATTCTTGTAATTAGATAAAATCAAACTAATCGATAAGGAAGTTCATATAAAATATTTTATTATGGTATTGAAGTCGTTATTATTATTGATTTGCTTATGGATATGTATTCCGGTTAACTCCTCTGTTGTTGATACTATTAAAGTGAAAAGTGAAAAAATGAATCGGGATATACCTTGTATTGTTATTGTGCCCGACACAAAAAAAGGTGAATCGCGTTTCCCGGTTTTATATTTGTTACATGGCTACAGTAATAAAGGATATCATGATAGTCATAAAGTGTGGATTGATAAGATTAAATCGGATTTACCTATACTTGCTGATCAATATGGAATTATGATCGTTTGCCCTAATGCCGAAAATAGTTGGTATTGGGATAGTCTTGAAGAACCAAAGTCTCAGTTTGAAACTTTTATTACTAAGGAGTTGGTAGAATATATTGATGAAAATTATGTCACAGTATCGGACAGAAGAGGGCGGGCTATAACAGGTGCAAGTATGGGCGGACATGGAGCTTTATGGTTGTCTATTCGGCATCAAGATATATTTGGTGCTGCCGGAAGTATGAGTGGAGGAGTTGATATAACTTTGTTTCCTGATAAATGGGAAATAAAAAAACACTTAGGTGAACAGTCATCTAGTAAACAGATCTGGGAACATTATACTGTTATAAACCAAATTGATAAATTAAAAAATGGGAGTTTGTGTTTGATAATAGATTGTGGATATAATGATTTCTTTTTTCAGGTAAATAATAATCTTCATCAAAAACTTCTTAAACAAAAAATTGCACATGATTATATTGTTCGTCCGGGAGGGCATACTTTTCAATACTGGAGTAATTCTATAGAGTATCAGTTGTTGTTCTTTAGTAATTTTTTTAAGAATATATCCGAAGTAAATTTACCATGATTATGCTAACGAATGGAGATATAATAGAGAATATACAGGATAATACCAAAGATATTCTTATCTTGATTAATTAGTAGTCATCTATTTTAGTATCTTTTCTGTTCTACTTGTTAGGGCAGAGGGATACTTTTCTTCATTTATTATTGTAATATCGAATCTATTTATTACTTGTGTAATCGTAATGTTAATAATCTTTCATTACTCAAATTCATTTTTTTCTTTTCTATAATAATAAAGCTTTTAATATTATAATAAAAGTTTGTGTTTCTATGAGTTATTATTTTTTGTTATAACAAGTTATTTGCTGTCAAGTTGGATGTAAGTGTCTAAATTGTATCATCAAGAATAGGTATATTTGTGACAAGTTTATTAGGATAAATATGAACTAATGTAATGTGTAATTTATTGATAGTCATTTATGTATGTAAAAGTAGAACATTTGCACATTCCAGAATATACACATTGGAAAAGTATTAAAAATGGAAACTTCTTTCTTTATATCTGATGAGGCAGGTGCTCTTTTTCGTTTTTTTCCGATTGGAGTGCCACAACGTAATGCGATGGTTGGGCTTGTGTTTGTACTTACTACGGCCGGACAGGCTACGGTAGAGATAGACAATCGTTCTTATACATTGTCGGCTGGGGCATTGCTCACACTGTTGCCTTCACGCTTACTGTGCTCAGTGATGTGTACTGATGATTTCCGTTGTCTTACGTTTGCTTTTCGTTTCGATTCGATGACTGATTTTCCGTATGTGCTTCCCACACTTATTTCGGAAAAGATAGAGCATACCCCGTTTCTCCTTCTTACTGCTATAGAGCAAGAGCGGCTGGAGAAGTGGCATGCAGCCATAAATACTCATTATACATTTAAAACACATCCCTCTTATAAGGAAATACTTCGTTCGCTAACATTCATTTTTACTGCTGAGGTGAGTGCTATTTATGCCAATCATCCGATAAAGACTACTGCCACTCATCGGGAAGAATTGACAGACGGATTCTTTAGTCTTTTGCATGAACATCTTCCTATGCATAGGGAGACATCTTGCTATGCCGACCGGCTTTGCATTACTTCCAAATATCTGGCACGGGTGATACAACAAGTCACCGGGCATACTCCGTCATACTGGATAGCAGACTTTACCGTACGTGAGGCAAAGACGTTACTAAAGTCTACTACGCTTACTGTTACCCAAATCTCAGAACGGTTTAATTTTCCTAACTCTTCTTTTTTTGCCCGCTATTTTAAGCGTTATGCAGGAATGGCTCCACTGGAGTACCGGTTATCCCAGTCGTAAATCGTATAAACATGCCCGCACTTCTTCCGGGCTACCGATATGTTTTCCTATATCATCAGACAGTTTTACACATTCGCGCCATTCCTGATTGGCATTCATTTTACATTGGGTCAGCTTCATTACAATGTTAGAAGGTTTAAATCCGGTGTCATTCGTCAGATTGGTACCGATACCGAAAGCGCATCTTATTTTTCCACGGCAATATTTTTGTATTTCCAGTGCTTTGCCAAAGTCGAGTGCATTGCTGAACACAATCGTTTTAGTTGTTGAATCGATACCAAGTTCTTTGTAACGTGCAGTCAGTTTATCAATAAATTCTAATTCATTTCCCGAATCACATCGTACACCGTCAAATAGTTTTGCTTGTTTGCGGCTGAGATTATTCAGGAAGATATTAGAGGTATAAGTGTCGGATAGTGCGATGCCCAGATCGCCGTCATACACATTTACCCAGTTTTCCAATGCCATGTAGTTGGCATGTTTGTAGCCGAACTGTGCTCCATGAAACATGAACCATTCATGTGGATGTGTTCCCATCATCTTCATTCCATACTTCATAGCAAAGTAGCAATTTGATGTGCCCGTACAGTAGTTCGCAGACTTCTTTAAATAGTCTATCACTCTGTCCTGTACATCAAAAGAAAACCGCCTTCGTGTACCAAACTCAGAGAATGACAACTGATGTTCATTTGATAGTACCACTTTTTCGGATAGTTTGCAGATTATCTCTTTCAGGTTGGCTACGTTTCCCTGTGTCTGGTTTTTTATTTCTGAAACAATAGCGAGCAAGGGTACTTCGTAAAGTGTCGATTTATAGAGGTAATCCGTTATTTCGATATTCAGGTGATGTTTTTTATCCAGATAGATGTCTATTTTCTCCGGTTGGAACCGGAAAGCAGAGAGCCATTCCCAATATACCCGTGGCAGGAATCTACAATTACGAGTCATATATTCCAGTTCTTTATCAGTCAATGCCACGTTTGCCAGATTGGCCACTTCTGCTTTCAGCTTACTCAGAAATGCTTCTGTGTATACGGTTTCATCTCTGTCTTTGAAGCTGAAAGTCCCCATTGCATAGGGAAACAACTTTATATAAGCATACGAAGTGGTAAACTTGTAGAGGTCCGTATCGAGTATGGTATGAATCATCATCTGTAGGTCTTTTTTAAAGAAAACACTGTAGAGTTAGTATTTGTTGAGAAGAAACGCTACTCTACTCAGATATAATTGATAGTCTGCTCTTTTTTCTTTCATAGCGTCAATCCTATTTTGAAGGTTATTGAATTGTGGGATAATTGTTCTTCAAACTCCGTTGTGAAATATTCGTTTGAGTCTTTTTTAACTCGTTTCAGTTTCTGCAATTCGTATCCTATAGCCAAATTTACTTTTAGTTTATGTGATATCTTCAGTTGCATTCCGACGGAAGGAGAGAGGTGTAGACCTCCATTGGCTTCTTTGCCAGGAGCAAATGCACCGCCGGCATTACATGCAAGATATGGAGTTAGCTTTTTTTGTTTGGTGACGAAGAATTGCACGTTTGCATAAAGGGGTATAAGTACTCTTTCGTACACTGAAAGCCCTGTACCGGCACCTATTGCAAATCGTTGATTAAGGTGATAATGTCCCATGACCTCCCATGTGAACGGTGTATGGGCCGGAGAACTCATCGGAAGTCCTGTCCCCCAATTGGTAGTATAGGAAATCTTTTTTGTATCGGTTTGTCCTAAAACAGTTATCGTTGAGCTAAATAATACAAGTAGCGGGAGGATAAATCGTTTCATTATTTCAGGTTTATAGTTATGCTTTTTACAATGTTCAGTGCGGTTGTTATTGAGGAGATGTCCGTTGTGATGTCTCCGTCACTTCCGTCCGGACTACTATGTCCAATGAGGTTTAACTGAAACTCTTTTTCTCCTGACGTCAGATTCACTTCCGCTGCGTAGACCAGTGCCGGTTGCCCACTTCCTTCTTTTCCCCCTGAGTAGTTGGAATCTCCTTGCTGAGCCGATTTCGGATAGGTATCATTCCAATCGGTTGAGTGATTTATTTCCACTTTTACAATGAATTTCTTTATCTTTCCCGTTGGGGTTAGTTTTACATCAAAACTTCCTTTAGGAGTTGCTCCGGTGACAGCATCTGTCAAAGGTGATTGCTTTGTTGGCAGGTATAGTTCGTCTTCATACTTTATACCTCTGGAATAACACCAGTGCGGAAGTGCTTCTTTTCTTCGGTTTCCTCCTGCTGCCTGCCAGGTTTGTGTAGCTATTTTGTGTGTTACATAGATTGTAGAGAGATAATGTCCTTCTGTATCTTCTGTCCATATTGCAATTTGTGGCGGGTTCTTTTTGTTGATTCCTAAAAACAGTGGGAAATTATGTAACCATTCATCTCCCTTTTCAATTGATATCCTGATGTCGTTGCTGTGATACTCCACCAGATCTTTGTTGCATCCACCCGATAACAGGGCCAAAATGCAGATTCCTATTATTGTCATCTTGTTCATTTTCTTTTTTCTCGTTTTTCTAACCAAATATCTATCAGTATATTAATACCTTCTTCCAATTCTTTCCAGCCGTCCTCGGTCTGAATGTTAATCCCGTTAAAAACCGGACAGTTTTCTTCCAGCAAACTAAGATAGCTGATTGCAGCAGTGAGAATACTTGCCATCGCTGCGGTTTCTTTCTGAGGATGTTTAGATAGTTTGCTGACAGCATCCACCAGCCATACTCCCTTTGCTTCCCTCTTTTCCCGTAGTTCTTTTATAAAAGTATTGTTGGATGTCAATTCCCATCGGTATAACCTTCGGAGTGTGTAGCTTTGTCTTAGCATAGCAATTTGTCTTTTGAATATTTCTTTGATAAATTCGCCTATGTGCTCTTCGTCCGGCAGTTGTTCATCGAAGTTTATCCAGTAATCATGTTGCTGGATGTAAGCTGCTATTAATCCATCCAATGAATTGAAATAGCGATAAATTAGCATTTTGGAAACTCCGGCTTTAGCCGCTACAGCATTTATGCCCAATCCTTCGAATCCGTTTTCTTCGATAAGTTCGTCAACGGCTTTGATAAGATTCATTTCTGTGGTTTGCCTGTTTTTAATTACTTCTTTTTCCATTATTCTATTGTTGTTACTACTTGGTCACAAAAGTATGTTTCCTATCGGTAACATCAAAAGGAAAAAGAAAATAAATTTAAAAAGCCTGTTTAAAATTTCCTTGGGATAAGCTGAAGAGAGCTTTTAAGAGGAAAGTTTAAACAGGCTAAGTGGTTAGTTTTAAGAAAAATATAGTATATGATATGTTGAAGGAGCTTATGCCAATTCTACTGTTGGGTTATGTATGGTCAGTCCTCCATCTGCTACTATGGTTTGTCCGGTGATGTATCGTGCATCTTCTGAGGCCAGAAAGGCAATAGTAGCTGCGATGTCCTGCGGTTCTCCCAGATAAGGAGTAGCGCACTGTCCTAAGAAAATATTACGTACATCTTCATTCATGTTGTTTACAGCAGCAGGAGTGAGTACAAGTCCGGGAGCTACGGCGTTGCAGCGGATGTTCTTTTTGCCTACTTGTGTGGCGATGTATCTGGTCAAGTTAATTACCCCGGCTTTACTTGCGCCATAAAGTGTACCGCTTGCATCAGCAGTAATTCCACTGATGGAAGCCACATTAACAATATTACCTCCACCGTGTGCCTTCATTATAGGTATAATGAGTTGTGAAAGATACATTGTACAAGATAGATTAAGATGGAATGCTTCGTCAAAATAGTCTATGTCCAATTTTTCGATATTGCCATCTCGTTTGGGATCGGTTCCGCCCACATTATTTACCAGTACATCTACCTGTCCATATTCTTTCATAGCAAATTCTGCCAGTTCTTTACTACTTTGAAGTACGGTTGCCGAGAAATAAGTGGCACGCACATCTGCTCCTGACTGAGTTAGTTCGGCAGCCAACTTGTCAGCTTTTTCTTTAGAATAATCAGCGATTATTACTTTCCCTCCTTCGGATACGATACGACGGGTGGTTGCCTCTCCAATACCGCTGGCTGCACCGGTAATGATGGCTACTTTATTTTCAAATCTGTTCATGATAGAATGGTTTATGTGGGTTCTTCTGTTTTAAAACAATCAGCTATAAGAAAAGGTTATTTTTCTATATCTTGGTTTAATACGATTTCCGTTTTCATTAGTGACTTTTGCATCTGCCATTCTTTTATCGGCTCATTTGTTTATAAATCTGTTAAATGTTAACGGAATACGTTGAATGTGTTAACGGCAGGTCGATTCTATTAAACCATGTTATAATACGCCCCGTTATGGCCCGGATATTTGGAGGTTTCCCGAAAATACGTACCTTTGCATTGTGTTTTTCATAGTATTAGATTTAAGGTTAACAAAGATTGGCTGTCTGGGATAGATAGCCTTTTTTTATGCCCATATGTTGCCTCTCCGGATTGTGAATGTATATGTTAATTGTTAACGTAATAAGTCTAAAGTGTTAATGCGATCTCTTTACCATTAAACCATGTTATAATATGGCCTTTAAAGGCTCTGAAATTTGCTGATTTCCTGAGAATCGGTATCTTTGTACAGTGTTTTTTTCATAAGTATTAGATTTAAGGTTAACAAGGATTGGCTGCGCGTGATGCGTAGCCTTTTTTTGTTTTTATGATAAATATCTGCTTCTTTTTTTAATTTATAAAATATCCGAAAGCAAAACGTCATTTATATTGTTATTAGTGCAATGTCGCCTGTCTTTTGGCTTATCTTGTTTATAAAATTATTAAAGAAAAGAATTATGAGAAAGAATTTATTATTATTTGGAGCACTGATCGGTGCCTTTTTGCTGGCCTCTTGTTCGGGAGGAAATAAGAGTCAATCAACTACTTCTGCGAGTACGGAAGATGTAGAAAATGCAATGGAAGTAGTTGAGTATTACAATACTTCTCTTAGTGTATTGAAAAATGTAGTGAATGAGAAAGATGTGAATGCCGTTCTGGGATATATGGAACAGAAAGGTAAAGCTCCTGCTCTTACGCCCATTGCACCTCCTGCCATTTCTGAGAAAGATACTGTGATGCTGATGAATCCGGGTACTTGCTTTAATGAAGAGACTCGTCAGAACCTGAAACAGAACTATGCAGGTCTGTTTCGTTCAAGAGCTCAGTTCTATTCCAATTTCAATACCTATTTGTCTTATTTGAAAACAAAGGATTATACTAAAGCGAACCAGCTTCTCGAAGCGAGTTATCGGCTGAGCATAGAGATGGCCGAGTATAAAATGAATGTTTTTGATATTCTGAGTCCTTTTACCGAACAGGCTGAACAAGTGCTTCTGGCAGACAGCCCGTTGAAAGAGCAAATTATGTCTGTTCGTAAAATGGCATCCACGATGCAGAGTATTATTAATTTGTATGCCCGTAAGCATGTGGTGATGGAAACTGCACGCATTGACCTGAAAATAGCCGAACTTACCAGGCAATTGGAGGCAGCCAGAAAACTTCCTGTCGTAGCTGGACACGAAAACGATATGAAAGCTTATCAGGCATTCTTGGCACAAGTTGAAACTTTCATTAAGCAAGCACAGAAAGTACGGGAAAAAGGAGAGTATACAGATGCCGATTATGAAATGCTGACCAGTGCATACGAAACGTCTGTCATATAAAAACTCCTGCTTAATCCAAAAAAATTATATCTTTGTGGCATTTTAGTACGTATGTGACAGTGCGTACTAAAATGCTTTTTTGTAAAATATCAATTTAATATAAGAAATATGGAGAAGGTTATTATCAATTCGTATGAGGAATTTGAAAAGTTAGTAGGTCAGCAAATCGGAGTTTCGGATTATTTGGAAGTTTCGCAGGAACGTATTAATCTTTTTGCTGATGCTACTTTGGATCATCAGTGGATTCATGTCGATACAGAGCGTGCCAAAGTAGAAAGCCCGTATCATAGTACCATTGTTCATGGTTATCTTACTTTATCACTGCTTCCTTATATGTGGAACCAGATTATTGAAGTGAACAACTTGAAGATGATGATAAATTATGGTATGGATAAGATGAAGTTCGGTCAGGCTGTATTGCCTGGACAAAGTGTTCGTATGGTGGCAAGCCTTCATTCTCTGACCAATCTGCGCGGTGTGGCAAAAGCTGAAATCAAATTTGTTATTGAGATTAAAGATCAGCCTAAGAAGGCGCTCGAAGGGATTGCTATATTCTTATATTACTTTAATTAGAGATTCTGAGAACTTATTTTTAGTTCAATAAGTAATTAGATAAATTTCTTTAATTGAAGCCTTTCCATCGGTATTATTCTATATCTTATATAGTTTTACCGCAGAGGAAAGGTTTTTTCTATTTTTATAGAGAATATCCAACTTGTACAATGCTCTTATCCTAATCAGTATGCCTTTGTATATGTAAGCAATAGCTTTAATGTGAGAATAACTCAAAGATAAAGAAACCACAACACCCGGATGTTCTTACCAAAAACATCCGGGTGTTGTGCATTGAAACATCCGGGTGTTTTTGGTGACAACATCCGGATGTTATGAGTATAAGAAAGG
>DXWV01000014.1 GCA_019416685.1 Bacteroides sp. | reverse complement strand
TAGAAATGATGGGATTCCTGGGAATTGGTAACAACCCGATGGTAGGTTGTACTGTGGCTTGTGCTGTGGATGTAGCGCAGGCTTTGGGCAAGTAATTATCTGATATACAGATTATATATGAAGAGCTTTTCTATGCGGGAAGGCTCTTCATTTTTACTCCTTCTTCCATCCCACATACATTTATATTCCCATTATATCACCACCCAATTTACTGTGACGGTTTTCAACCTAATCTACTACCTATTCAGTGATAACTATAGTTAGTATTTACCCATATAAAACGAATCTTCTGTATAAGCATACCATTCATTCTCAGTTTCTTTATATTGAATCCAGAGCATACTTTATCTAAAGATAAAGATATGAAATTTTATTTATCTGATTTTTTTATCCCCCATTTTTGATATATTGCAAATTGTAATTCTAAAATACAATTAAACTCAAATAAGATAAAAAATTTATCCAATTTGGGATTCATGTGTGGAAGTGGAAATCCTGTATTCATTCGGCGAACATCCTACTACACGTTTGAATGCTCTGCTGAAATACTGTGGGTATTGATATCCCAAGGCATAGGCGACGTCGCTGACTGAGTTGGCCGGATCGGCAAGCAACTCTTTTGCCGTATTCATGGTTTTTGCTAAAATATATTCCTGCGCGGAAGAACCTGTCTCCTTTTTAATAAGATCTCCGAAATAGTTCGCAGACAAATGCAATTGTTCGGCACAATATGCCACGGTCGGTGTACCGAATTCCAAGGGCTTGTCCGATGTGAAATAATCGTTCAACAACGCTTCAAAAGAACCGAGCGTATCTTTATTCTCCTTTTTACGGGTAATGAACTGCCGGTCATAGAAACGGACGCAATAGTTTAACAATAACTCGATAGCCGAAGCAATGATCAGGTTGCTGTGTTTGTCCGTCGCCCCTTTGATCTCCTCATCAATTTTCATCATGCAGTCTATCACCGTCTGCCTTTCCTGCTTTGAGAGATGTAATGCTTCATTGACGGCATAGGAAAAGAATGTATAATCATGCATGTGGCGTCCGAGCGATGTACCATGCAATAATTCAGGCTTAAATGTCAGCCACCAACCTTTGGGCTGGAACGATTCTCCCGTGTCGTCGTTGCCGATGACTTGTCCCGGAGCAGCAAATACCAACGTCTCTTCCTGAAAGTCGTAGAATTTACGACCGTACTTTATCAGGTCCGCACACTTGATGTCTTTCAGATAAATGACATAGAATCCGATGTTTTTGCGGACATGGTGCAATGATTTGATCTTGGAAGCATTAATCACACTTACCAATGGATGAGGAGTTTCTATACCCAAAAAATCATTGTAATCTTTGATCGTATTCAGCTTTATAATCTTCTCCATAACAGCTCATTTCATTGTTTCTACGCAAATGTAGAAAATATCTTCGGGTTATCTGTTTTAATCTGTAATAATTATACTCAAAACCGTAATTCATACCCTAAGAAGCGTCCGGACAGTCCGTAATTTTGCATTGTGGAAAAATAAATAAAAGAAAGAACAATAGTACAAATGAATAATTTAGGACTCATGACTATTGACCTGTTCAATAAATTGACGGGCCATGAAACGCTGCATCCATTGATTTGTATGGTCGATCTGTCGAAAACGAATTTGAGTGAGGATATTCAGATAATATGTAATTTTTACGGCCTCCTGTATTACAACGCTCCGGAGCAGGACAAAGTATTGGAAAAGGAATGGTTACGATTAATTTATCCCGGTGAAACAATCGAGATACACTCGAAGCAACACCAGCATGCCGACTGCTATTCGGGTGTATTGTTCCATCCCGATCTTTTACATGACACATCTCTTGAAAACCGTATCGAAACCTATCCGAAATGCTGTCGCTGTCGAGGCGCGTTGTCGGAGCATGAGAGACGAATCATAAGTGATAACCTGCGGGAAATCGGAGAAGAGTTACACCATGCCATCGACCGCCATAGTGCATCGATC
The DNA here is from genome assembly GCA_019416685.1 of Bacteroides sp. Lineage (GTDB taxonomy): Bacteria > Bacteroidota > Bacteroidia > Bacteroidales > Bacteroidaceae > Bacteroides. The sequence goes on along the minus strand of DXWV01000014.1, from coordinate 62,694 downwards.
ATCGCCTCGCATATTGAGTTGCTGCTCAATTACTGCGTACGCTTTTGTAATAAATAAAATGATAGAGATTATGAGAATAAAATTGAGAATTATGACAACGCTGTTCTGTACCTTCTTAGGATGCGGAATTGCAACGGCCCAAACGCCCAAAACGGAACAAGTTATGAACAGTAAACGGCAACACATCGCAGAGGTCGCGGCTCTTACGGGCAAGGGAGACCTCGACAAATTGAAAACCGTCCTTATCGACGGATTGAATGACGGGATGACCGTCAGTGAACTCAAGGAAGTAATGGTACACGCCTACGCTTATTGCGGTTTCCCGCGTACCCTGCGCGGGCTGCAAACCCTCGTTACAGTACTCAACGAACGTAAAGTGAATGGTATCGAGGATGACCGGGGACGTGAAACGTCGCCAATAACGGATACCCGCAGCAAATACGAACGCGGACGCGACATTCTTGCAGAAATTTCGGGTGTTCCGGCAAATGCACCGAAAACCGATTATGCCATACTGGCTCCGGAGATTGAAGTATTCCTCAAAGAACATCTCTTCGCCGATCTTTTCGAGCGGGATGTTCTGACATACGCCGAACGGGAACTGTCGACTGTTGCCATAATCACCTCTTTGGGCAAAGGCGTGGAACCGATGCTGAAAGGCCATATGGGTATCGCACTAAATGTGGGAGTGACACCAGACGAGTTACGTGGCGTGCTGGCCATTGTCGAAAAAAATATCGGTCGCGATGAAGCCGATGGCGGCAAACTGATATTGAACGAACTGCTGCAAAGCAAAGGATTGATAGCTGATCCAGGAACTCCGGTCGTGCCCTTGGAAAATGGAGTGAAGCAACAGAAGGTGACGTTTCACAACCGTTTCCTGATCGATATGGTCGGCGACCTTTATTTCCCTGCCAACTATGACCCTTCAAAGAGATATGCTGCTATTATCGTCGGCCATCCTTTCGGTGGTATCAAGGAACAGACTTCGGGACTTCATGCTCGTAAGTTGGCGGAACTCGGCTATGTGACACTGGCCTTCGATGCCTCCTATTACGGTGAGAGCGGCGGTTATCCGCGCCGTATCGAATCGCCCGAAGTGCGGGTGGAAGATTTCAGCGCGGCGGTCGATTTCCTTACGAACTATCCGGCTGTCGATACCAGCAAAATCGGTGTCATCGGCATCTGTGGTGGAGGATGTTACTCTGTCAGCGCAATGCAAATAGACCATCGCATCAAGGCGTTGGCAACCATCAGCATGTACGACATGGGACGTGCCCGTCGTCAAGGTGTGGGCAATTCACAGACGTATAAGCAACGTATGGCAATTCTTGATGAAATCGGTCGCCAACGCACAGCGGAATACAGCGGAACTGCACGTAAGGATATCCGTGCCCTGCCCGAAAAGGTAGATGAGAATACACCGAAGTATGCCATTGACTTCCTTGATTATTACGACAATCCGGAGCGTGGCCAGCATCCCAACTCTACAGGCTATTATTCCTATACAAGCCTTGCGCCGATGATGAACTTTTTCCCATTTGCGCAGATCGAGACCATATCGCCACGTCCGCTACTCTTCATCGTGGGAGAAAATGCCGTATCAAAATATTTTTCGGAAGATGCATATTCGAAAGCCACAGAGCCGAAAGAGCTGTTTGTAGTCCCCGGAGCAACGCATGTGGATTTGTACGACCAACCGGAATACCTAAAAATTACACTCCCGAAATTAGACACTTTCTTCAAACAATATCTAAAATAACTATTCGACATGAAAAAGATAATTTGCTTATTTTTATTGACTGCTACACTTGGTGCCTGCACCCCGAAACCGGCAAACAAGGTTGAAACAACATAACCTGTTGCATCTGCCTCCACCTTTCCTAAAGGGATTGCCATTGAAGGTGCTAATTTTAACGGCACGACATATCTTCAACGGTTGATAGCCGACAGTGAAACATTCGATGTAGTAGCCATCCCGGCTGAGATAGTGCATTGGCATAGAGCGGCCCCCGACAGCAGATTCACACATATAGCTATCAATACAAAAGCACATCTGGGAGTTACCCAATGGTACGCCCCCATAACGAACGAAGAATAAATAGTAAAGAGATGAATAGAAATATATTAATATTGCTTGCGACATTGTTGAGTATAGCAGGATATGGACAAGAGGCTCCTCCGAACGAAACTCCGATCACAATAACCCGCCAAGGCAACTTCGCGGTTGGTGGGACAGTATTACAACGACCCGGAAAATACGATAACAGCCGCTTTATAGACTGGACTACACCCGTTGAGCAAGGACAGAGTTATCATGCCGACCATGCTGTCGTCGATTTCCAGATTCCGGTCAATGCCTGTCGGATGCCACTGATCTTTGTCCACGGATATGGACAGTCCGGCCGCTGCTGGCAAACGACTCCCGACGGTCGCGAAGGATTTCAGACCTTGATACTGCGACGCGGTTTCAGCACTTATGTTGTCGATATGCCCGGCCGTGGAGATGCGGGGCGCACGTCGGCTGAAACAAAATTGGTTCCGAAGGCCGACGAGCAACTGTGGTTTGACATCTGGCGTATCGGTGAGTGGCCGTTTTTCAACCCCGGAGTACAATTCTCAACCGATTCCATATCGCTCGACCAGTTCTTCCGCCAAATGACGCCTGACATTGGCAATCATGATATGAAAACCGATCTTACAGCACTCAATGCACTGTTCGACCGTATCGGAGAGGGTATTCTCGTAACACATTCGGCAGGCGGATTTCCCGGATGGCTGGCAGCCATTGAAAACCCGAATATCCGGGCAGTCGTCTCTTTGGAACCCGGAGGGTATCTCTTTCCGGAAGGAGAGATTCCCGATCCGATGTCAAGTCTGACGGGAACACTCTCGGGGACGGGTGTACCGATGGATGAATTTCTGAAACTGACGCAGATTCCGATTGTGCTCTATTTCGGTGATTATATTCCCGAAGAAAACACCGATAAACTCGGTGGTGAAAATTGGCGGGTACGATTGCAGATGGGACGCAAATTCGTAGAGGCAATCAACCATTACGGTGGGAATGCCACATTGATAGAACTTCCAAAGATCGGTATCCGAGGCAATACTCATTTCCTGATGTCCGATCTTAATAATGTCGAAATCGCCGATCTGCTTATAGAATGGATACGAAATAATATGTTAGACAAATAATTACATTTATGAAAAAGTTATTTTTTATTCCACTTTTATTCCTTTCACTGACGGCTATAGCCGCCTGCTCGGAAAAAACTGCTCCGACACCGGAAACGGAGCGACCGCTATCTCCCGACAGACCGTCCGGCAACAGCAAAACACTCGTGGCCTATTTCTCTGCCGAGGGACACACACAAGCCGTGGCCGAACGAATCGTAAAACTTATCGGTGCAGATATGTACCGCATCGAGGCAACCCATCCGTATGCCGAAAATCCATATGACGACAGTAACCGTATACAGAATGAGGCTTACAATGACTTACGCCCCGGAGTAGCGAATTTGCCAGACAAGGAAATGATAGCAAAATACGATACGATTTTCGTCGGTTCTCCATGCTGGTGGCATCAGCCTGCTATGGTAGTTTGCACTTTTCTTGAAGCATACGACCTGAAAGACAAGGTTATTATTCCGTTCTTCACTTACGGGGCCACAACCTACCTGAACGAGTCGATGCAGAAGATTTACAAGGTAACACCCGATTCGAAGCATATTCCGGAAACACTTCCTGAAGACCTCCAACCGGATGACATTACTACTCCCGGCCCTCCCGATGATGCAGGTATCGATATGCCGGGCAGTGCTAACGGTACGGAAGCTTGGCTTCGCAGAATCAAAATCATTGAATAAAACGATATTTTTATGAAACAAGATGTAATAATATTGACCGGAGCCGGTCAGATAGGTATGGCGATAACCCGCAGAGTGGGCTATGGGAAGAAAATAGTTGTAGGTGATAAAAGAATGGAGAACGCGGAAGAATTTGTCCGAATTATGAACAATGCCGGATTCGATGCAGTACCCATCGAAATGGATCTCTCATCGAGGGAATCCATCTTGAACCTGATTGCCAAGGCCCGGAAATACGGTGAGATTTCGATGCTTGTCAATGCGGCAGGAGTATCGCCATCACAGGCTTCCGTGGAAAGCATTTTGAAGGTGGATCTATACGGAACAGCCGTTTTACTCGAAGAAGTCGGGAAAATTATCAAAGAGGGTGGTGTCGGGGTGACAATCTCCAGTCAGTCGGGACATCGGATGCCTGCACTGACAGTCGAAGAAGATGAACAACTTGCCACAACTCCCACTGAGGAATTGCTCTTGCTCGACATCCTGCAACCTCAAAATATCCGGGATACGTTACATGCTTACCAAATGGCCAAACGTTGTAACGTGAAGCGTGTAATGGCAGAAGCCGTGAAATGGGGTGAACGAGGTGCCCGGATCAACTCCATCTCCCCGGGTATCGTCGTAACGCCACTGGCTATCGATGAATTTAACGGACCGAGAGGAGATTTTTACAAGAATATGTTCGCCAAATGTCCGGCAGGACGTCCGGGAATAGCAGATGAAATAGCCAATGTTGCAGAGTTGTTGATGAGCGACCGGGGCGCATTCATCATAGGAGCCGATTTTCTGATTGACGGTGGTGCCACAGCCTCTTATTTTTATGGTCCGCTGAAACCGTAATACATTGTTTCAACATTTGATGGATCGAACATCATCATATAACAGCAAGAATCAAAAAAATATTATTCACCTGTAAAGTTGAGCCGTACAACAAACATTCTATGAATATAACTCGCTAACTTTGCAACAAATAAAAGACTGATAATATGGAACGATTAGATGTATTCGATTGTTCGAATGTACTCATAGCGAGTTATTTCACTGATGACCGGGGATGTGCCCATGAAAATAGGGAACATACGCTTATTTATCTATGTTCGGGTGAACTGGAAATAGAGGAACGTGAGAAGAAAACCGTTCTGCATCCGGGTGAGTGTGCTTTCATGCGACGCGATAACCGGATGTGGTTGCAGAAAAAAGTCGAGAACGGGAAACCGTATCGTTCCGTTGTGTTGAAATTCTCAAGACCTTTTCTGAGAGAATTTTATCAGACCCTTAATCGGCAACAGATTCCGACCGACTCTAAACGCGAAAAAGTAAGTCTGCGTGTATTGCCAAGTAACAGAGCGGACATCCGATCACTGTTTGAATCGGTCATTCCCTATTTCGATGCGGGTGAAAAACCGTCTGAAAACGTACTAAAATTGAAAATGATCGAGGGGGTGTATGTACTGCTCAATACCGACAGAAACCTTTATGCCTCATTGTTCGATTTCATGGAACCGTGGAAAATAGATATTCTTGACTATCTGAATGAAAATTATATGTGCGATCTTTCGATGGATGAGATTGCAAGTTATACGGGACGCAGCCTGGCAACCTTCAAACGTGATTTCGCGAAGGTTAGCGACCTGACACCGCAGAAATGGATTATCAAACGTCGTTTGGAGGCTGCTCATGATTTGATAAAATCAGGCAGGAAAAAAGTAACGGAAGCCTGCTTCGATGTGGGCTTCAAGAATTTGTCGCACTTCTCCAAAATATACAAGGAGGCATATGGTGTCGCTCCGTCATGGGTAACATGAACTTCAGGACAAAGTAAATAGGGCCTTGCAGTAAAGTCGAATTAAAAATCATATCGTATGAAAACAAGAGCAAATTTATTCGTTCTATTATTAACTTTAATTTTTCCGATTATGGCAAAATCACAAGTAAAAATCCAACAGACAGCCGGGCGTGATGCTCTCGGAGAGTTTGCCCCCGAATTTGCACATCTGAATGATGATATTCTTTTCGGGGAAGTGTGGAGCCGTAACGACCTGCTTTCGTTACGTGACCGTTCCATCGTGACAGTAGTTGCCCTCATGTCGCAGGGGTTGACCGATTCTTCGTTCAAGTATCATCTCGAATCGGCGAAGAAGAACGGAATAACCCAAACCGAAATAGCCGAAATCCTCACTCATGCCGCATTTTATGCAGGCTGGTCCAAAGCATGGGCAGCTTTCCGTATGGCAAAGGAAGTGTGGACCAATAACGCAGACAGCATCGCTATCGATTCGCTTGAAGCGTATGCACAAACCATCATCTTTCCGGTAGGCAAGCCTAATGACGCTTATGCCAAATATTTCGTAGGGCAAAGCTATCTTGCCCCTATTGTGGCAGAAGGAGTTCATATTGCCAACGTAACTTTTGAACCGGGCTGTCGCAACAACTGGCACGTGCACAAGGCAACCAAAGGAGGTGGCCAGACGCTCGTATGCGTAGGTGGTCGCGGCTACTATCAAGAATGGGGCAAAGAACCGATGGAGCTACGCCCCGGTGATTCGGTCTATATTCCGGCAGGCGTGAAACATTGGCACGGAGCCGCACCTAACAGTTGGTTCTCGCACCTTGCCATCGAGGTTCCTGGTAAAGACAATAGTAACGAATGGTTGGAACCTGTAAGTAATGAAGAATATTATAAATTAAAATAAATTGCAAGTCGAGAACAGAGATGAGCTCACCCAATCTCTGTCGAGATTTAGTATTTATTGTAAATTCAAAACCTAAAATAATATGAAACAAATAGTATTAATACTTATAAGTCTGCTCACTTTCAGCAGTTCATCGAAGGCCCAAAAACAGCCAACAGATGCCGATAGGCAATCCAACAAGAAAATCCTCGTGGCCTATTTCTCCTGTACCGGAACTACGGAAAAAGTTGCCAATACCATTGCTCAGACGGTTGGCGGGAAACTTTATCGTATAACTCCGGCTGTGGCCTACACTTCGGCAGATCTTGACTGGAATAACAAGACAAGCCGCAGTTCAGTGGAGATGGCAGATGAAAATTCACGCCCCGCATTGGGCGGAGAAGAACTCGACCTGAAAGATTACGATGTGGTATTTCTTGGTTATCCGATATGGTGGAATTTATGCCCGCGTCCGGTCAATACATTCCTTGAGAAATATGACTTCTCCGGTAAAGCCGTCATCCCATTCGCCACTTCCGGTAGCAGCTCGATAACCAACAGCGTAAAGCTGTTCAAGAAGCTCTATCCTAAAATAGAATGGAGAGAGGGGCGACTGTTTAATGGAAGTGTAAAGCAAGCCGGAGATTGGGCGAAACAAGTAATCGAGTAGCCGGTATATATCTTCCGACTAAACCATACGCTGCCCGATACGGAGGAGTATGGCGAATTATTGCACAAGGTTTTTCCGAATCTCGGAGAGAATGCGGTAGTTGGAGCTGGTAGTGTCGTTACGCATGATGTCGAGCCCAATACTATTGTCGTGGGAAATCCCGCCAAACTAATCCGACGAATATATAGATATATAATCACTTTAATAAAGTGAACTTTATAGCAAAGTCATTTGAGCCTCGCAGCAAAGTCGCTGCGAGGCTCTCTTTTTACCTTTGCCAACAGAATATTAAAACAAAAAAAATCATGGAAACAATGAATGGAAAAGTAGCAATGGTAACAGGTGCAGCGGCAGGTATCGGATCGGCCTCGACCGAAGCATTTGAAAAAGCAGGTACAACCGTAGTATCGTTAGATATCAATGAGCCGAAAGAACAAATTGAGAAGTTAATTTCAAAAGGTTATAAAGCCGTGGCGTATCATTGCGATGTATCCGACACTCAATCCGTAAAAGAGATAATCGATTGCGCAGCCATTGACTACGCGGCAAAAGGAATTCGCATCAATGCCACCTGTCCGGGGGTAATCCGAACGCCTATGGCAGAAGAACTGATACGATGCAATCCTGATTTGGAAAAGGAATTGATACGTGATATTCCTGCCGGACGACTCGGCAAACCGGAAGAGATTGCTAACACCGTACTATGGCTTTGCTCACCGCAGGCAAGTTTCGTAAATGGGCACGCCCTTTTAATGGACGGTACATTTTCTATTCATTAAATCATAAATACATAAAATTATGGAAGAGAACAATAAAATGAATATCAGCCGTCGCGGATTTCTCAAGACGGCAGCCTTGGCAGGAGTATCATTGACCTTACCCACCGGATTGGATAAAGTCTTTGCAGCGGAAACGAAACAGACAGTAGCGTCCGACAACGATAGTGATACCATTCATACTACGGGACATCGTGTATTGGGTACGGGAAAGACAGCTTTCAAGGTATCAGCACTCGGCTTTGGCGTGATGGGTATGACCTACAATCGCAGCCAGCATCCGAATAAAAAACAGTGTATCCGATTGTTGCATGAAGCGGTAGATCGGGGTGTAACACTCTTCGACACGGCCATCGTCTACGGGCCGCTTACCAATGAGAATTTGGCCGGAGAAGCACTGTACGAGTTCAAGGAAAGAATCAACGTAACGACCAAATTCGGACATGAAGTAATCGACGGGAAAGCCACGGGCCGTCAAAATAGCAGGCCAGAGACTATTCGTCGCTATTGCGAAGAGTCGCTTCGTCGCTTGCGGCTCGATTCACTTCCCATGTTCTACCAGCACCGTGCTGATCCAAATACTCCGGTGGAAGAAGTGGCATCGACCATTGCCGACCTGATGAAAGAGGGCAAGGTACAACACTGGGGTATGTGCGAAGTCAGTGCCGAGACCATCCGTAAAGCTCACGCTGTTTGCCCGCTGACAGCTATCCAAAGTGAGTATCATCTGATGCATCGTCTGGTAGAGGAAAACGGAGTGCTCGACATCTGTCGGGAGTTAGGAATCGGTTTTGTTCCGTACAGCCCGCTGAATCGCGGTTTCTTGGGTGGTTGCATCAACGAATACACAGTTTTCGATACGAACAACGACAACCGCCAAACCCTACCGCGCTTTCAACCGGAAGCGATGCGGGCAAACACCCGTATTGTGAATGTGCTGCAAGCCTTCGGCCGTACACGAGGTATGACTTCGGCACAAGTGGCACTCGGTTGGTTGCTCCAGAGAGCACCTTGGATCGTCCCTATCCCCGGCACAACGAAACTTGCGCATCTGGAAGAGAACCTGCGTACATTGGAATTTACTCTTTCGCCCGAAGAATGGAAAGAACTGGAAAATGCCGTAAGCGCCATTCCCGTTGTCGGAGATCGGTACAATGCTGAACAGCAGCGTCAGGTAGGCCGCTAAAGATTTGGCAGTATTCGCATATGCTACCGCAAAGACCTGTATTCCTTGCCGCTACATGCATTCACACACAGATGTGCGATTGAAATCTCTCAGAACAGGCAAAAGAGATAAACGGTTCTTTATTTAAAGGAGAAGACTTAACTAACAACTATGCCTTCTCCCCTAAGAATATTATTCAAACGCTTTATTGCAAAAAGACTCTACTCTCTCACACAACGGATAGCCTGAGCAAATCCCTGATATGTGAGCCTCATGTTATGACCATTATAGGCCGATTCAAGTGCCCAGGCCCCATAACGCATTCTTCTGTCATTTGTTCCTGATATCAATTCACTCCGATTGTATCCAGGCCCTACACTTGACGACCAATAGTAACCGGTACTACCTGCACCTTCCAGATTACCGTTTTTATTATTCAGACGACCCGTAGCCGGAAAAAAGACAGAACGATATGTCTTCTTTGAAGTATCAAAATTATAGTACAGCACTCCCTGATAAGCAGCTTTGCTATTTCCTAATGATACACCATAGTTACCAGAAGAAGCTTCCTTTATAGGCCTCCGGTCAAAAAAACCATCCGAATAAAAAGTAAAAGATGTGTTTTTTAGTTGTTTACGAGCTGTTCCACTTTTACCATAAGGATATGTTCCAGGTCCTGTATTCGTAGATACAACATTGTTATAAACTGTTTTATAATCAGCGTTTGAAGAAGCATTCCCTCCAAAAGGAACTAAGAATAAAGAAGTTCTTAATTCAGAATACTTTATATCTGCTTTGTGATCTTCAAAATCAGTAGCCGAAGAACCGACATCCGGCAAATAAGGATAATATCCATTAATAGATATTTTATTTGTATATCCATCTGTAGGACGACGATATCCCGGAGGACAAACTTCAAACTGACTCTTATATACAGATATGCCAGTAGTTCCGTCCCACATAATTGGAAATTCTTCATAGCCCCACGGGAAAGCGGTACTATTCAACGACTTGCTCGGATTATAAGCCCTGCGATAATAACTACTATAATCAGTAGTAGAACCCATATCTACCGCCCACTGAAAAAAGGCACCTGCCTGCGAAGGGAAATCAACAAAACGAGCCCCTCTTACACCCACATTCTCATAGGCAGGATTTCCATTTCCAGCCAATCCATCTGTTGTCAAATTGAGAGGCGAAAACTCTGCTGCACCAAGGTTGCGTGAATCCGAAGCTAAAAGGCGCATATCCTCTCTGACTTCTGAACTTATCAAAGTTCCACCACTCCAACCATTATACACTTCTCCCGGAATCGGATCATCCGGTCCGTATATATAATGAGGTGCTTCTCCTTGTCGTACATAAATAATCATAGTTGGTGCCCATGTATCAGAAAGGCGATATTTCAAATTAATATGTCCAAACTTTGGAGTTGCATCTTTATCTGCCACAAAATTAGCGCTTTCCTTCACACCAATGCGAAAATAAATGCGTCCTTTAAGGCCAGTGATATTATAACCTGTTTCTCCTTTATACTCATTTAGTGATACGCGGTAATTTTCAGCATCTCCAGGTGATTCTGTTCCTACCCCCGGATCAAAGCTGGGAGTCGCACTCACAAATAGCCAATCCCGAAATTCAGCAGGGACCTCTACTGACCAATCCCAGTTCACACCATGTTGCCCGGTAATAATACGTTCACCCTTCTGATTGTGTTTGAAAAAGACTCCATTAAATAAACCTTGTCCATTTTTAGTGGGGTCATTGACAAACCGCAAACCTTCTTGTGTTACCACTACTTTTATTTTCCGCTGCAAAGCATTTTTCCCATCTTGCTCCTCCGCAGATAAAGTCAAAGTATACGTACCAGTCATATTTTCGGTTCTGATATGCGGAGATCCTACAACAGTACTCGTACCATCGATCAGCAGATCCATATAGCCACTACCAGTTGACGAATCAAAATAAAACCGGTAAGGATTCGGGTTATTGGTCTTATCTATTGCTAAGCAGTTGAAGACCTCATTTGTAGGACGTTCGGCAGTCTCGCCTTCCTTCTGTACGGTATCCAGTACTCTCACCACCGGCATATTCGACCAAAAGGAAATCCGGACTCCGTTCAAGTCTGTCATTTTAACTTCCTTATGAGATACATTTAAAATACGGTTGCCCACTATTTCCCAATTATTATCATTAGGAATCCATTCAGAAGGTTTTATGTTCACTTCTAAAGGTTCTCTCATTATAGCAGTTAAATCAAGTCTGGCATTCGCTGGTAATCTGTAATCCGGATCAGATAAAATTTCCAGTTTACACGAAGGACTATAATCTTTTATCATATTAACCGTAAAATCAACAGCATTTGCTTCTGCAGTCTTCGTCGCAAAATAGCTGGAAGGTACGATTATCCTTTTTACCCTGGCTGCCCAAACCAAATCATTCGCTTTATCTGCAGAGGTTAAAAAAGCCGGATTTATTTCAAAATAATCGGCATTATCATTAAGTGTAAATTTACGGATTACATTTCTCACTATCGCTGTTCCATTATAAGTTAAAGCCGGATCATCATATATCCAACCAGATACAGGATTACTGGGCAAACCATGCACCAACGGTACACGGTCCGGCAGGTTTGAGAAAGTAACTCCTTCAAATATTATAGAATTCACACCTCCTAAATCTATTTTCGATTTTAAGACAACATCAATACGTGCAGCAAGTCGTCTTAATTTGACAACCAGTTCCGTACTTACAACACCATTTATTTCGACTTTTCCTCCGGCCACTACTTTCACATTTCCATTTTCTGCTATCATAGGAATACTGTACTCCGAATTAAAAAACTCTGCCGGATATGCAATTGACTTTACATCATCGTAGTGATTGATTCCATCAAGTAATGCTTTGATATCTTGACGAAGAGGTTCATTACAGAGAAAAATAAAATTGTATTCTCCTTGCTTGATAGGATGTTGTAATGTAGTTCCAGTCAATGCAGCTCCATAATAAAAAACATTACTTTCACATACATTATTAGCTTTATTAAATGCCAATACACGGAACGTCTCAACTTTATCATCAATACCGTCTCCCTGTATCGAACCCTCATAACTACGGGTATTAATGCCTGTAATTGTCACAGACCCCTCTTTTGTATTCGTTTCAAACTTCTCGTCAAAGCAAGAAGTTAATAATAAAAACACAAATAGAATAGATAGAGGCAAATAAATTCTTTGTCTATTAATAAACATATAATCTTTGGTTTTAATTCTTCTATATACTGGTTTTTGTCTCAATGACATCTGATAAGAGAGTTTCTTTCTCCCGAAATATTTGAACATAAAGATGTATCTTATCATTTCATTCTCACTTTAAATATACCAAATATAAACATAGCATATGATTAAAAAAAGATAAAATCTAAAATAGGCAAAGGTATATAACTCTAATTTATTAACAATAAAACCATTAGGAAGTGCAATTAGGATAGTTTATTATTTAACACATTGTCTGGTTCTTCAAGTTTAAGTTCACAAATATCAAGTCTGCTATTTCTTTCTCAATAATACATGGCTACATTAAAAATACAATTATAATCTATCCTCCATAGTGTTGTCATGTTAACAACAATGACTATATTTGCACATAATTCTTATTAAAGAAGTATAAAATTAAATTTGATATTTCATTGTATCAGGGATAGACAATAAACTTCTCTCGAATGAAAATATTTTCTCAATTATATCATCTTATTGAAAACAATCCGGGAAAAGCTTTCGGACTTACTTGCCTTTTTCTTATAGCCTATCAATTAATATCCGTATTTTGGGGTTTTGAATTATGCGATTCAGGATTCTATATGACTTTTTACGATAATATTTTCAAAGCTCCCGAAAGTGTGGAGTACAACTTCATGTATTATCTAAGCGGAGTTGTGGGAGGTGCTTTCATCGCTTTATTTCCTGATGCAGGAATATTCGATATACGCCTGCTGGGGGTAGCAAACAATATGATTACCGTCTATTTGGTATATATACTGTTCGGTAAACATATCCATGTATCGGCAATAATCATCGGAGTTTTACTGATTATTATTTCTTATGTGGCTCTTCCAATGGCTTTCTATAACGACTTGATGACATGTCTTTTATATGTACTTGCTGTATTCTATTTATTCAAAGGGCTAAGAAGCAATAGCAATCTATGGTTTATTATCAGTGGAATTATAGTTGCGTTAAATACCTTTACACGTATTCCGAATGTACTCGATTATGGCATTATTCTGCTTATTATTCTGCATAAACTCTATTACGGGGAAACAGTTCGCCGTTGTGTGGGCAAATGCCTGGTTTTCACACTTTCGTTCATCACAGGAATTATAGGTGTTATTTTACTAATGAAGTTTCTGGGACATTATGAATATTTCATTAATAACCTGCGCGAACTGACCTCTGTTGCAGAAGACGATAGCGGTACAAGTTCTCATACCGTTACCAATATGATATTTGCTCAAGTGAGAATATACTATATGGTTTTCAAGTTCGGAATAAAAATATTCCTGCTCTATACTATCCTACTATTGTCGCTCAAATACATAAGAGGTATCCTACTTCAACTTCTTGTCCGAATAGCTATTTTCACAGTGCTGGGTATTCTTTTCTACAGAGAAAATGTGGTAATTATCTTATGTACTTTCAGTATAACAGGTTTAATAGGAAATATATTTTTAAGCACTAATAAAGCAATCAAGATGTTATCATGGGCAGGGCTTTCTATGATCCTGATAATACCACTTGGCAGTGACGGGGGAATGTACAATAACGGAAGTATAATCTATTGGTTGGGATTACCAATGGCTATCTCGTTTTACTTTTCTATAAAAAACAAAATCCTCCCTCCCGCTGTATCTGTACAAACAGTAAGGAAAACGTTATTGCTTACTCTGGCTATATACATTTTTATATGCGGAGTAAAAACTATAGCCGAGGGGGTATATTTTGACGGAGGTCCACTTTTCGAAAAGCGGTTCTCTATCCGGAACAAAAGAACGAGACATGTTTATACCTCCCATGAAAGAGCCATAATAATCAATGACTTGTTAGCAGGGATAAAGCCGTATATCAAAGAGAATGATTGTCTGTTTGCTTACGGCAGTATACCCGCTATTAATTATATGACACGAACTAAGCCATTCATCGGATGTTCGTGGCCGGAATTGTTGAGTGTCCCCCTACTAAAACAGAAGTTAAACAATTACAATGGACCGCTCCCGGCTATATTAAGACAAAAATTTGATAGTATAGGAAAAGAATTTGGAGCACCGGATGAAAACTATCTGATTGATTGCGGAGTGGAAGCTGGTACTTTCAAAAGCAATAAAAAGAGCCGTGTGATAAATGAATTTATAGAAAAGAATAACTATAAGATAGTTTTTGAAAATCAATATTTTGTTTTATTCTTACCACAATAAAGCCCCACAGTTATTTATCTGTTTTGAGGCGCAACAGGTAGCTCTTACAGACTACGCCTTTACAGCATGTAGAACAGGCATAAGTTAAAGGTAATGCAGACCTCGTTTTTTTTCATCGGTAAACAATATCTGCCAATCAAAAGCAGTTCTATTTTTTTAATATGAATCAATATAGTAAAAAACATATTTTGACTATCTTTGGTCACTAAACTTTTAATACCTTTACCATGAAACGAACAACAATGATTCCAGTCGCATTTTCTGTTCTTCTGTTCATCATCATAAGCCTGAGTTCATGTGCAGGCAGTCAGAAAGAACTTGTTCCTTCTTCGGAGTTTACACCTTATGTAAATGCCTATACAGGCGGGGTAATATCGCAATCCTCACCCATACGAATAGAACTGACACAAGACCAGCTCGTAGTAGATCTTAATAATGAACTCAAAGAAAATCCATTTCGTTTTTCACCTTCACTAAAAGGAAAAACATACTGGGTAAGTAACAACACTATAGAATTCCTCCCTGAAGAAGGAGCACTTAAACCGGGAACAATGTATGAAGCTTCGTTTCAATTGGGAGACTTTGTAAAAGTAGACAAACGGCTGAAAGAATTTAATTTCTCATTCCAGGTGCAGGAAAAAGATTTCTCATTGGTAATGGAACCACTTGATATAACAGCTGCTACCCCCGACTACGCTTCTGTTAAAGGAGAAATACGTTTCAGCGACAAGATTGACAACGCACAAGTAGAAAAAATGATATCGGTAACCGGGAATAATTCTTCTGATTATGCCATTTCCATAGGAGGTACCGGAAATCCGATGCGATACAGTCTTATCATCAACCGCATACCGAGAACACAGGAAGATTACGATCTGGAAATAACACTGAACGGAAAAGCTGCAGATATGGATCGGAAAATCGTTGAGAAGGTTATCATTCCGGCAAAAGATGTCTTCCGCTTTATGTCTGCACAACGCATAGAGCAGCCGGAAAACGGAATACAAATTTCGTTTTCAGATCCTGTTTCTTCCACACAAGATCTAAAGGGGTTGATTGAAATCCCAGAACTCTCTTCGTATACATTTCAGGTTATCAATGACAAAGTAAATATATACTTCGAACCAAATCGTTCCGATAAACTCACACTGAGAATCTATGAAGGTATAAAAAATATGCAAGGAAAAAGACTTGGTACCTCCCATTCTATCTCCTTCAGTCAGCCCAGCCTGAAACCACAAGTAGAATTGCGTACAGATGCTGCTATTTTACCCGACTCCAAAAATCTGATTATCCCTTTCAGAGCAGTCAGCCTGCATGCTGTTGACCTGAGTGTGATCCGGATATTTGAAAGCAACGTACTGATGTTTATGCAGACAAATACTCTTTCATCTTCCAACGAATTAAGACGGTCCGGACGATTAATTTACAAAAAAACACTACATCTGGATAAAAATCCGTCTAAAGACATCCGCAAATGGGAAGATTATTCTATTGACCTCTCCGGACTGATCAATCAGGAACCGGGAGCTATCTACCGGATTATCCTTTCGTTCAAACAAGCTTACTCGGCCTATCCATGCGGAGAAGACGATAAAGAACTACAGTTCTCCGAGAGTTCGGACCAACTGACCAAACTATCCTCCGAACAACTCTCAGAAGAGGACGAAGCAGTGTGGGATACTCCGCAGGCATACTATTACTACAACGGTTCCGAAGGAATGGACTGGAGGCAATACCTTTGGAAAGAGCGGGATAACCCCTGCCATATATCTTACTATATGGGAGCAGACCGAACGGCTGCATGCAATGTATTGGCATCTAATCTTGGTATGATTGTAAAGCGAAACTCGGTCAACAAACTGTGGATTACAGTGAACAATATATTAGATACTGCTCCGGTAGAAAAAGCTATAGTAACAGCTTACAACTTCCAGCTACAGCCGGTAGGCAAAGCCGAAACCGATAAAAACGGATTCACCGTCATTGAGAGTAAAGGAACTCCTTTCATCATTGTAGCAGAAGCCGGCAAGCAGAAAGTATATGTGCGGGTGGCAGATGGAGAAGAACAGTCCGTCAGCCGTTTTGATGTAGGCGGCAAAGATATACAAAAAGGATTGAAAGGATTTGTATATGGCGAAAGAGGTGTATGGCGTCCCGGTGATACACTACATATTTCGTTCATGCTCGAAGACCGTAGTAACAGGATACCGGACAAGCACCCCGTAGCATTGGAAATTTATAATCCAAGAGGGCAGTTCTATAACAAACTAATTTCTACTAACGGAGTAAACGGACTATATACTTTCACCGTACCGACAAGGACAGAAGATCCTACCGGACTATGGAATGCTTATGTAAAAGTGGGAGGAACAGCCTTTCACAAATCACTGCGAGTAGAGACCATAAAGCCCAATCGCCTGAAAATTAATTTGCAGCTTCCGGAAGATATACTCAAAGCTTCGGATGGAGAAGTACGTACTACCTTGTCATCAGCGTGGCTGACAGGTGCCCAGGCTTCAAGACTGAAAACAAAGGTCGAAATGTCACTCTCTAAAGTCAATACACAATTCAAGAACTACGGGCAATATATCTTTAACAATCCGGCAACAGAGTTTACCTCTTCACGCATGGATGTATTCAGCGGAATGCTGGATGCAAATGGCAATGTATCGTTCACCCTCAAACTGCCCGAATCGGGAAATGCACCGGGTATACTACAAGCCAATATCACCACCCGGGTTTTCGAACCGGGCGGAGATGCAAGCATCAACACAACAAGTGTCCCGTTCTCTCCCTTCAATTCGTATGTAGGTATCAACCTCAATCAGCCCAAAGGTAAATATATCGAAACAGATAAGGATCATGTATTTGACATCGTTACCGTAAATCCGGAAGGAAAGCCAGTGAACCGTTCGGGACTTGAATATAAGATTTACCGCATCAACTGGAGCTGGTGGTGGGAAAACTCCGGAGAATCGTTCGAGACTTATGTCAACAGCAGTTCCTATACCCCTGTAGCCAGTGGAAAACTGAATACCGTAAATGGAAAAGGCAGTTTCAGATTCCGTATCAACTATCCCGGCTGGGGGCGCTATCTGGTATATGTAAAAGATATGGAAAGCGGACATGCTACCGGAGGTACAGTCTACGTAGACTGGCCCGAATGGCGTGGACGTTCCAGTAAGACTGATCCGAGCGGTGTCAAGATGCTGGCTTTCTCTCTAGACAAAGAGTCCTACGAAACAGGTGAAACAGTAACTGCCATTATCCCAGCCTCAGCAGGAGGTAGAGCACTTATCGCTCTGGAAAACGGTTCAGAGGTATTACAACGTGAATGGTTGGATGTTTCCGGTAAGGAAGATACTAAATATCAGTTCAAAGTGACCCCGGAAATGGCACCTAATGTTTATATACATATCAGCCTGTTGCAGCCACATGCACAAACAGTAAATGATTTGCCTATCCGTATGTACGGAGTAATGCCGGTATTTGTGACAAATAAGGAAACCGTACTCCAACCACAAATACAGATGCCTAATGTACTTCGCCCCGAAATGGAATTCAGTGTGACGGTAAGCGAGAAAGCAGGTAAGCCAATGACTTATACACTGGCTATCGTGGACGATGGACTACTCGACCTCACCAACTTCAAAACACCTGATCCGTGGAATGAATTTTATGCACGGGAAGCACTGGGAATTCGCACGTGGGACATGTATGACGATGTACTGGGAGCTTATACGGGTAGTTACAGTTCACTGTTCAGTACCGGAGGCGATGAGACACTGAAACCGGCAGATACGAAAGCAAACCGTTTCAAACCGGTAGTACGTTTTATCGGTCCGTTCAGCATTGGTAAGGGTAAAAGCCAGACGCACCGAATCACGCTTCCAATGTACGTAGGATCAGTACGTACCATGGTAGTGGCAGGAGAAAACGGAGCATACGGACGGATAGAAAAGACAACTCCGGTACGTACCCCGCTCATGCTTCTTTCAACATTACCCCGGGTTCTCAGTACACAAGAAGAAATATCACTTCCAGTCAATGTATTTGCCATGGAAAAAGAAGTGAAGAATGTAAAAGTATCTGTTTTTGCGTCGGGTGGCGCACAAATCAGCGGTGCTTCTCAACAATCGGTTTCATTTGTAAAACCGGGTGACCAGTTAGTTTTCTTCAGACTAAAGACCGGTACCAAATCCGGCAAGGCAACCATTCGCGTTACAGCGGAAGGAGACGGCAAGAAAGTCTCGGAAACAATTGAGATAGAAGTACGTAACCCTAATCCGGCAGTAACTCTACGCGAAAGTAAATGGATAGAAAACGGGCAAAACTGTGAACTTTCTTATAGATTAGGCAGCCGTTCGCCGGAAAACAGTGTCAAACTGGAAGTATCCCGTATCCCGTCGGTAGATATCAGTCGCAGGTTCGACTTTCTGTACAACTATCAGCATTACTGTACAGAACAACTAACCTCCAAGGCTCTCCCACTTCTATTTGTCAGTCAGTTCAAAACAGTAGATGAAACCGAATCCCAGAGAATAAAGGCAAATATACAGGAAGCAATCAAGCAACTGTATGCCCGCCAGTTACCCAACGGAGGATTTATTTACTGGCCGGGGAATGCTTCTGCCAATGAATGGATAACCTCTTACGCCGGAATGTTTCTGGTAATGGCACAAGAAAAAGGATATGCCGTAAATGCCAATGTACTGAACAAATGGAAGCGTTTCCAACGTTCGGCCGCACAAAACTGGCGTACCCCTCAACAGGATACCGGATATTACTGGCAATCGGACTTGCAACAGGCGTTCCGGCTATACACACTGGCATTGGCAGGAGCACCGGAACACGGAGCCATGAACCGCCTGAAAGAGATGCAACAAACACTCTCCTTGCAGGCCAAATGGAGATTGGCGGCAGCATATGCTTTGAATGGAAAAATGAAAGCAGCCAATGAGTTGGTATTCAATGCCAAGACTACAGTTGAGCCCTATTCCTCTTCTGCAGGAAGCTACGTATACGGATCTTATGACCGCGATGAATCTATGATACTGGAAACACTGTTATTAATGGGACGCGAACGGGAAGCGTTTGCACAGGCACAACGAGTATCACAAAATTTATCCCGTGAAGAGTGGTTCAGTACACAATCCACAGCATTTGCTCTAATGTCAATGGGCAGACTAGCTGAAAAACTGTCGGGTACACTCGACTTCTCATGGACGCTGCATGGCAAGCAACAACCTGCTGTTAAGTCAGCCAAAGCCGTGTTTGAGAAAACACTTGCCACTGTTCCCGGTGGAGGTAAGGTTACAGTGAAAAATAATGGAAAAGGAGCATTAAATGTAGATCTTATCACCCGGACGCAATTATTAAACGATACTCTGCCTGCGATGGCAAATAATTTACGTTTGGATGTAAGATATACTGATATGAATGGTACAGCAATTTCCATTAATCCGATCAAGCAAGGTACAGACATTATGGCAGTAGTTACGGTAGCCAATATCAGTGGTACTTCCGACTACAACGACCTGGCATTGACACATATCATACCATCGGGCTGGGAGATATACAACGAACGTATGATAGTCAATCCGGAACAAGCAACAAGTACTGATACAAGCAACAGTTATACCTATCGGGATATCCGCGATGACCGTGTATTTACTTATTTCAACCTAAGACGGGGACAGTCTAAAACTTTCACCATACGTCTGCAGGCAACCTATGTGGGAACCTTCATATTACCTGCCATCCAGTGCGAAGCAATGTACGATTCCGAAGCACAGGCAAGGACGCAGGCGGGAAAAGTAGTGGTTGAATAAAGAAAGAGAGACATGGAGATGGGAGAATGGAGATGGGGAAAAGTTAAAGTGACAATAGGAGGGATTATTACCCTCCTATTAATCTGGTATATCTTTTGCCTTCCCCGGCAATTATTCCATGTGCCCTACTCCACCGTAGTGGCCGACCGGAATAATGAACTACTCGGAGCACGTATTGCCTCGGACGGTCAATGGCGCTTCCCTCCCCGTACTACTACTCCGGCAAAAATACAAGCCTGCCTCATTGAATTTGAAGACAACCATTTCTTTCACCATTGGGGGGTAAATCCTGTGTCAATAGGAAGAGCTGCTTATCAGAATCTAAAAGCCGGACGAGTTATTAGTGGAGGCAGTACAATTACGATGCAGACCATCCGTCTTGCCCGCAACAATCCTCGTACCTTCAGCGAGAAATTCATCGAAATGATATGGGCTACCCGGTTGGAATTTCGTTATTCAAAAGAAAAAATACTCTCTTTATATGTCTCCCATGCTCCGTTTGGAGGAAATGTAGTAGGATTGGATGCCGCTGCCTGGCGCTACTTTGGCCATTCGGCAGAAGATCTGTCATGGGCAGAAGCAGCCATGCTTGCCGTTCTCCCCAACTCTCCTGCCATGATTCATCTTTCCAAAAGCCGGCAGGCATTGCTCGACAAACGTAACCGCCTCCTCACGCGGCTGCACAAAAAAGGAACACTGAATGATTCGAGCTACGAACTTGCCCTCAGTGAGCCATTACCCCAAGAACCCAAACCACTGCCCCAGATTGCTCCGCACCTCACCGATTACTTCTACCGCACACGAGGCAGCGACTATTCTGTAAGCACCATTGACCGGGGAATACAATTGCAAATAGAGGAATTAGTAGAACGCTGGAATGGTGAGTTCGTCCGGAGTGATATCCGCAACATGGCTATACTGGTCATTGATATTCAAAAAAATCAACCCATAGCCTATTGTGGCAATGTACATTTCAATAAAGAAAGTAACGGCAATCAAGTAGACATCATCCGCTCCCCTCGTAGTACAGGAAGTATTCTCAAACCTTTCCTTTATTATGCTATGCTACAGGAAGGTAGCATACTTCCACAGACCTTGCTGCCCGATATCCCGATCAATATCAATGGTTTCGCTCCACAGAATTTCAGCCGGCAGTTTGAGGGAGCTGTACCTGCCTCCGAAGCACTGGCGCGTTCGCTCAACATCCCTACCGTAACAATGTTGCAACGCTACGGTGTCCCCAAATTTTACAACCTCCTGAAACAAACAGGAATGAGCACTCTCACCCGCCCTGCTTCTCATTATGGACTTTCCCTTATTCTGGGAGGTGCCGAGGGAACCTTATGGGATATCACCTGTATTTACACAGATATGGCACGCAGCCTGAAAGGATTGGATAAAACAGCCTGCTCCTTATTACTTTCCGATTCTGTTCACAATGCACCATCTGTAGCCCACTCTTCACCGTTTGCTCCCGGTGCTGTGTGGCAAACTTTTGATGCCATAAAAGAAGTAAACCGACCGGAAGAGATTGATTGGCGAACCATTCCCTCCATGCAGACTATTGCCTGGAAAACCGGAACCAGCTATGGTTTCCGCGATGCATGGGCAGTAGGAGTCACTCCCCGTTATGCCGTAGGGGTATGGGTAGGTAATGCCACCGGAGAAGGTAAACCAGGACTTGTCGGGGCACGTACTGCGGGTCCGGTCATGTTCGATGTATTCAATCTGTTACCATCGTCGTCTTGGTTTGTCAGACCTTCCAAAGGATTTGTCGATGCAGAGGTCTGTCACCTTTCCGGACATCTGAAAGGACGCTTCTGTGAAGAAACAGACACAATACTGATACTTCCTGCCGGACTCAAAACCGAAGCTTGCCCCTATCATCACCGTATCAATCTGTCGGCAGACGGTACTCAACGCATCTACGAAAATTGTATCAATACAGAAGCCACCATTCAAAAGAATTGGTTTACCCTGCCTCCTGTATGGGAATGGTACTACAAACAACGCCACCCGGAATACAATCCGCTACCTCCCTTCAAGCCCGGATGCGGAGAAGACATTCTACGTCCGATGCAATTTGTCTATCCCACTATGAATGCCCGCATATTTCTGCCTAAACAAATGGATGGAAGCAAAGGACAACTGACCTTTGAACTGGTACACAGCATTCACAAAGCTACCGTATACTGGCATTTAGACAATAACTATCTGGGCGACACACAGGATTTCCATAAGATATCCCTACTCCCCTCACCGGGGAAGCATACTATGACGGCAGTAGACAATGAAGGAAATACTGTTTCGGTGACTTTCTTTGTAGAGTAGGTTCAATTCTCTATCTTTGCGCTTATGAAACAAACTTTAAAAGAAAACGGAGGGTTACGGGCATCCATACTTTGGACACTGGCAATTGTTGCCGGCATATCAGTAGCCAACCTTTATTACAACCAGCCTTTACTGAACATGATACGCCACGACATGGGTGTGTCAGAGTTTAAGACAAACCTGATCTCTATGATTACACAGATCGGATATGCGCTGGGGCTCTTATTTATCATTCCGTTAGGTGATCTTTATCAACGAAAGAAAATCATCATCATCAACTTTGCGATACTAATCGTTTCGCTATTGACTATTGCACTGGCACCGAACATACATGTTATATTAATAGCCTCCCTTTTTACGGGTATTTGTTCGGTGATACCACAGATATTTATCCCGATAGCTTCGCAATTCTCCAGACCTGAAAATAAAGGACGTAATGTAGGTCTTGTAGTTTCAGGTCTGTTGACCGGTATTCTCGCTTCCCGTGTAATCAGTGGATTCATCGGCGAACTCTTCGGATGGAGAGAAATGTATCACATTGCCGCTGCCCTGATGTTGATATGCGGAATTGTAGTCGTAAAAGTACTACCGGATATCAAACCCACCTTCAAAGGAAAATACAGTGGACTGATGAAATCACTGTTTCTATTACTGAAAGAATACCCACAACTACGAATTTACTCCATACGGGCTGCACTGGCATTCGGTTCTTTTCTTGCCATGTGGTCATGTCTGGCATTCAAAATGGGACAAGCTCCTTTTCATGCCGGGAGCAATGTTATCGGTATGTTAGGGCTTTGTGGAATAGCCGGAGCATTATCAGCATCATTGGTTGGCAAGTATGTAAAAAGAGTAGGTGTGCGCCGATTCAATTTTATCGGTTGCGGCTTGATACTTTTTGCATGGTTTTTGCTTTTTGCAGGAGAAAACACCTATTTCGGCATCGTAGCAGGTATCATTATTATCGATATTGGTATGCAGTGCATTCAATTGAGTAATCAGACCAGTATTTTTGAACTTTGTCCCAATGCCTCCAATCGTATCAACACGATTTTCATGACTACTTACTTCGTTGGTGGTTCAACCGGTACCTTTCTGGCAGGTACTTTCTGGCAGGCATTTGGTTGGTACGGAGTCATAGGAACCGGCATTTTATTGACCAGTTGTTCATTATTTATCACTTTTTTCTCGCGTAAATGAACCTAAAGGGTAGTTTCATTTGTTGTTTAGTGCATCAATCTACAAATTTAATATATGAAATACGGGGTCAACAGACAAGTTTTACTTATTACCGCCGGTATTGTATGGATAGTGGCGGGAGCAAATATCTTGCGAATAGGAATCGTAACATGGCTTAATGATTCACAATACTGGCTATTCAAAATAGGTGAAGCCACTATAGTCTTTCTCCTATTCTTCATTCTTATATTCAGAAGACTGTATTACAAACATACCGAACGTATCACCCAAAAGAAACAGGAAAAGAATTGTCCCTTCTCTTTCTTCGATGTCAAGAGCTGGATTATCATGATCTTCATGATTTCATTAGGTATCAGCATACGAAGCCTGCACCTGTTACCTACCTGTTTCATATCTGTATTCTACACCGGACTGTCATTGGCACTGATAGTAACCGGAGTACTATTCATTCGTTACT
This sequence comes from Bacteroides sp., assembly GCA_019416685.1. GTDB lineage: Bacteria > Bacteroidota > Bacteroidia > Bacteroidales > Bacteroidaceae > Bacteroides. The sequence continues at coordinate 38,250 of DXWV01000014.1, read as the reverse complement.
GGTGGCAAAGACGCCACTTACTCCAAAATCAGGAATCAAGTGAAAATCTTTTTTTGTAAAAAATACATACTACAAAAGAAGAAAACCCATAATTTCCTCCGGCATATGCCAGGGCGATCAGGCTCGGATTCTGTTCATTGGAGACACACAGTCCTACCTAATTCTTTGGGATTTTTTGGGTTTTAAACCAACGGTACTTTGGTTTAGAACCAAGGCACCGTTGGTCGGTGAGGAAGGCTGTGTTGGTTTAAAACCAAAAATTCCTCACAGATATATTACGTAAAATCGAGCTAAGAACAGATTATTGCCAATCAGACATAAACTGAATATTGGTTATCCTCTACACAAGAATATGCTCATCGGAGATACTAAAAATGACTCAGAAACAAACATCAATACTTGCTCCAAAATCAGCGCTGTATCTGCCGGAAGAATCACCATTCATTAGCGCCTCCACTTCAGCAACAGTTGCCAGGTTGAAGTCACCATAGAAAGTATTCTTCAAACAGGAAGCTGCCAACGCAAAATCCAACACCTTCTGATCATTATCAGGACAGGTAAGCAAGCCATAAATAAGTCCGCCGACAAAGGCATCTCCTGTACCTACACGATCTACTTCGTGAGTAATATCATAAACACCTGTATGCTTTAATGAGCCATTGGAATAAAGCACAGCGGCAAGCAAGTTATGATTAGCAGACAAAGAATTGCGTAATTCGAGAAACATCTTCCTGCAACGGGGAACCAGTTTTTCCACTTGTTTTCCTACTTCTTCAAAACCTTCAAGATTGAGTCGATAATCTGTATTTACAGCCTTAAAACCGACAGGAACAATACCTAATATCTCTTTATATTCAGGTTCCGCACCAAATATCACGTCACTATACTGTACTAATGGTTTCATCACATCAGCTGCCGTACGTCCATATTTCCACAGATTCTTGCGGTAATTTAAGTCGCAGGAGATAGTTAATCCCATCCGGTCTGCCGCCTGAAGGGCTTCAAGGCAGGTATCGGCACTATCTTGTGACAAAGCGGCAGCTACTCCCGACCAATGAAACCATCCGGCATCAGCGAAAATGGCCTCCCAGTCTATCATACCCGGACGAAGGGTAGAGAAAGAAGAACCCGCACGGTCATATACCACCTTTGAGTTACGAAAAGAAGCTCCGTTTTCAAGAAAATAAATACCCATACGATCGCCACCATAAATAATGCCATCCATACGGAGTCCATGCGAACGAAGGTCACTAACACAGGCACGGGCTATATCATTATCGGGCAAACGAGTTACAAATTCGGTTGGTATCCCAAAGTTGGCAAGAGAAACCGCGACATTGGTTTCACTGCCACCAAAGGTAGCTACATAGTCACGGGATTGAGAGAAACGCAGATTGCCGGGAGTGGTAAGACGCAAAAGTACCTCTCCGAAAGTTACTATCTTCTTCATGATATCAATAATTTCAATTAATGATCAAATGTACTATCAAAAATCCAACAGGGCACAAACTTTTAATAAATTTTATTGCTGTACTAACAGATAGAGAACACATTAGTCCCTGTTTGAATTTTGTTCGGCATTCTTTTGAGAGTTATTTTTGAGAATATTTTTTCGTTTTTATGAGGAGCATAGCGGGCTATGTGACAACTAAAAACTGGAAAACAGACCGGAAATAAACTCAAAAGAAGCTGAGAAGTCCTATTTGAAGAAAAATTAAACAGGTTCTTAGTCTATTTGTAGTATCTTTGCCCGAAAGCTAAGATAAACTGTACCCCGCCACAAAAAATGAACAAGTTCATTTTAGTTCTGCTCTCGATTTACATTATCTTTGCTACTTAAAAATAAGATAACATGAATTTAACCTCAAAAGATCTCGAAAAGTTTATTCGCTTCCAGAGAAATGAGTATACCGAAAGTATTGTGTATGACCGTCTGGCCTCTATTGAAAAAAACACATCCAACAGTAAGGTTCTACGCCTGATCTCTGCCGAAGAGAAAGCCCATTACTATACACTCAAAAAGTATACGAACGTTGAAGCTACCCCCAACCGCTGGCGCATTACCAAATATTACTGGTTAGCGCGTATCCTAGGTATCACATTTGCTATAAAACTAATGGAATCCAGCGAGAATAGCGCCCATCAGGATTATGCCCGGTATACTGAATGTGAGGATTTGCAGCGCCTGTCACGCGAAGAAGAGGTGCACGAGGAAAAACTCATCGGGCTGATAAACGAAGAACGGTTGGAATACATGGGTTCTGTGGTGTTGGGATTAAACGATGCTCTGGTAGAATTTACCGGAGCATTAGCCGGTTTTACTCTGGCACTGAGTGACCATAAACTAATAGCACTGACAGGAAGTATTACCGGCATTGCTGCTGCACTGTCTATGGCATCATCAGAATACCTGTCTACCAAATCGGAAGGTGATAAGAGTAAACATCCGGCAAAAGCAGCCATCTACACAGGTATTGCTTATATCATTACGGTAATTGCACTGGTAGCTCCATTCATTTTAATAAACAATGTACTGATAGCATTGGGAGTAATGTTGGCTATGGCACTTATCATTATAGCATTGTTCAACTATTACTATTCTGTGGCGCGAGGTGAAAGTTTCCGAAAACGTTTTATGGAAATGGCCGTACTCAGCTTTAGTGTAGCCGGAATAAGCTTTCTTATAGGATATGCCCTGAAAACATTTACGGGCATTGATGCATAAGTCAAATCAAAATTGTGAAACGTTCATGAACATTCTTTGATATATGTTGTTTTTGCAATAACGAACAACGTTATTAAACCTAAACAAAAAAAAGTTATGAAAAAGTTTATTGCATTATTAGCATTAGTATTGGTAAGTGCATCTACCATGATGTATGCACAGGAATCAGAAAGAGCCGTACGTCGCGCTGACCGTAAAGCACAAAGAGACGCAGAAAGAGCAAGACTGAAAGCAGAAGAACAAGTAGCCGACGCAGTAGCTTATCAGCAGGCTGTACAAGCACTGAAAAACAAGCAGTTCGTGCTCGAAGCCGATCAGGTGATCTTCCGTAACGGACAGAGTGCTTTTGTATCAACAACTACAAACTTTGTGATGATGAATGGTCAGAAATCTACTGTACAGGTTGCTTTCAATACTCCATACCCCGGTCCTAACGGAATTGGCGGTGTAACAGTAGACGGTAACGCATCGGATATGAAAATTACAACAGACAAGAAAGGCAATGTTAACTGTTCATTCAGTGTACAGGGTATCGGAATTTCGGCTCAGATATTCATTTCACTGACTAATGGCGGTAATAACGCCACTGTAACTGTAAACCCGAACTTCAACAACAATACAATTACACTGAGCGGTAACATTGTACCATTGGATCAGTCAGATGTATTCAAGGGACGTTCTTGGTAAGAAGATGATGTAACATAAAGTTATAGAGTAATAATACTATAGGGTGATAATGAATAGTTTCTATTTATCACCCTATTCTGTTTTATTAAAATCTGTGTATTTAAGCTATCTGCATTCATTAAATGAAGAGAGATTACAAAAATGTACAATCATATTATGCAAAAGTGTACAACCTTACACTACAAGAATGTACACTTTAGTTATACAAGAGTGTACACTTTCATAAACACTGATTATCAATACATTACCTCAATCCATTCACTATTTAAAAACACAGATTATCAATAAACCAATTTTGTATGCTTACCATTCTATTTCAAATTTAGCCCAAGCAGGAAATGGTTTATGGAAATAATGAGTATCTTTGAATGGTCAATAAATAAAAAAATAACCATGAACAGTGTATTGCGTAAACTCCCTATCGGGATACAGACTTTTGAAGATATTCGTAGAGATGATTACCTATATGTAGATAAGACTGCTTTTGTGTGGAGAATAGCGAATACAGGAAAGCCCTATTTTCTGAGCCGCCCCCGCCGCTTTGGTAAAAGCTTGTTGCTTTCTACCTTTGAGTCTTACTTCAAAGGGAAAAAGGAATTGTTTGAAGGGCTTGCTATTGAACAAATAGAGACAGAATGGAAACAATACCCGGTACTTCATCTGGACTTAAATGCCAAGAAATATGAAACACCCGACGATTTAATTGCCATACTCAACCAACATTTGGAGAAATGGGAATGCCTGTATGGTAATGAGAAAAAAGATCGTAGCCCCGAAGAACGATTTGGTTATGTCATTAGTCGTGCCAGCGAGCAAACGGGAGGTAGCGTAGTGGTACTCGTAGACGAATATGACAAGCCTTTACTACAAGCATTGGACAATATGTCTTTGCTGGATAATTATCGCCAGACGCTAAAAGCCTTTTATGGTGTACTAAAAAGTTACGACCGTTATTTGCGTTTTGTTTTCCTCACCGGAGTGACGAAGTTTGCACAAGTAAGTGTATTTAGTGATCTGAACCAACTAAATGATATTAGTATGAAGCCTCAGTATGCTACAGTATGTGGTATTACTAAGCAAGAATTAATCGATACTTTCACTCCAGAACTACAGAAACTGGCAGAAACGAATCAATTGACTCCAGAAGAGACACTTCATAAGATGAAAGCTTTGTATGACGGCTATCATTTCTGCGAATTTACAGAAGGAGTATTCAACCCATTTAGCGTTCTCAACGTTTTTGACGGATATAAATTCAGTAATTACTGGTTTCAGACAGGTACTCCGACCTTCCTTGTGGAACTGTTGCAAAGAAGTGAGTACGATCTGCGTACATTGATTGACGGAGTAGAAGCCTCTGCCTCTTCATTTACAGAATACAGAGTAGATGCTAATAACCCGATTCCATTGATTTACCTGAGTGGCTATCTGACGATAAAAGACTATGATAAAGAATTTGGGAACTATCTATTGGAGTTTCCGAATGATGAGGTACGATATGGCTTCATCAATTTCTTAGTACCCTTCTACACCTCTATGGCAAACAATGACCAAAGTTTCTACATCGGAAAATTTATCCAAGAGTTACGTGCCGGTGATTATAACTCCTTCCTCACCCGCCTGCAAGCCTTCTTTGCTGATTTCCCTTATGAATTGAACGATAAAACCGAGCGTCATTACCAAGTAGTGTTCTACCTTGTCTTTAAACTAATGGGACAGTTTACTGACGTTGAAATACGCAGTGCACGTGGGCGGGCAGACGCTATAGTGAAAACGCCCAAATACATCTATATTTTTGAATTCAAGCTCAACGGTACAGCCGAAGAAGCTTTACAGCAAATAGATGATAAAGGATATCTGATTCCATACCAGGCAGACGGACGTGAACTGACAAAAATAGGTGTAGAGTTTAGTGCTACCGAAAGAAATATCAACCGATGGCTACCTTTATAAAAAGGAATGAAGTATGAGAGAGTATATCATTGCAGATAATCAAGACATTACCAAAGCAGGAATGATGTTTTTGCTCAGCAAGCAGAAAGATGTATCTCTGCTACTGACAGCAGATAATAAAGCAGAATTAATCAGAGAATTACGTCTGCATCCACAGGCTGTAGTAATTCTGGATTATACCTTATTTGATTTTGCCGGAGCAGATGAATTGATTGTACTCCGCGAACGCTTCAAAGAGGTAGATTGGTTATTGTTCTCTGATGAATTAAGTATCGGTTTCCTTCGTCAGATACTATTTAGTAGCATGGCATTCGGTGTCGTGATGAAGGATAATTCTAAAGAAGAAATACTCACTGCCCTGCAATGTGCTTCGCGCAAAGAACGCTTCATCTGCAATCATGTCAGCAATCTGTTACTTTCGGGTAATAACCAGCACCCCTCCCCCGGAACTCACACACAGGAAGATCATCTGCTGACAACTACAGAAAAAAATATCCTTAAAGAAATAGCGTCAGGCAAAACAACCAAAGAGATTGCCACCGAAAAGAACCTGAGTTTTCATACCATCAATAGTCACCGTAAGAATATATTCCGGAAACTCGGAGTGAACAATGTACACGAAGCTACAAAATATGCCATGCGGGCAGGGATTGTGGACTTAGCAGAATACTATATTTAGTTGAAAGTTGAAAGTTAGCTGCGCTGTTATCATGCTGCATAGTAACTCTCAACTTTCAACTAAATAATCTCTCCACTCCCAATACATATTCCAGCCGATTCATCATATACAACTCCAAATTGTCCGGGAGCAATACCTTGTAACTTTTCTGAAGAAAGGATACGATAATGATTTTCTTCCCTGAAAAGCTTTCCCTTAATAAACTCCGGAGTATGGCGTATTTTGAAAGTGATATCCACTCCTTCGGCTTCACTCTCCCGCCATGGATTATCGGTTATATAATGAAAATCACCTAAAGAAAACTCATTACCAAATTGTGTCTCCACTCCATAACCATGAGACACATAAACAATATTATCCTGTATATCTTTCTTTATCACAAACCAGGGACCTCCACTCAATCCCAGTCCCTTGCGTTGCCCAATGGTATGAAACCAATACCCTCGGTGAGTACCAATCTTTTTACCTGTTTCCAATTCTATAATAGCTCCCTCCTTCTCTCCGAGAAAGCGACGCACAAAATCATTGTAATTTATCTTTCCCAAAAAGCAAATACCCTGGCTATCTTTCCGACGGGCACTGGGAAGCCCCGCTTTCAGAGCTATCTCTCGAACTTCATTTTTCATCAGATGCCCAATGGGAAACATCAACTTAGACACTTGCAAGTAATCTATTTGTGCAAGAAAATCGGTCTGATCTTTTACCGGATCTTTGGCTGTACCCAGCCAGATTTTATCATCCTTTTGCAAGATTGTAGCGTAATGCCCGGTAGCGGTAAAATCAAAATCTTTACCTACGCGCTGCTCAAAGCAACCAAACTTAATCAGTTTATTACACATCACATCCGGATTGGGGGTCTGTCCTTTCTTTATTTTATCAATGGCATAGGCAGCCACATTATCCCAATACTCGCGATGCAGATCTACTATTACTAAAGGCAAACCATACTTACGGGCAGTGACAGTGGCAAGTTCAATATCCTCCTCGGCAGAACAATCCATATACTCTGCACCGTCCATACCTATCTTAATATAAAAAAGAGTCGGCTTGTAACCCTGCTCACAAAGAAGGTGTACAACCACCGAACTGTCTACACCACCAGATAATAAAGCTGCTATATTCTTCATACGTGCAAAGATAGGTACGAAAACATTTACAGGCTATCACACATTAAAGGCATTTTTATACCACAAATGTGGTAGATAAGCGAAGTATTTCCTACATTTGCAGTTTCTAAAGATGATAAAGATATGAAGATAAGAAACATACTGTTCACCCCTACCCTGTTCATAGTAATGACTTCTGCCCTGTTCTCATGCGGAGTAGACCGCTGGCCGGAATATGCAGCCGAAACAGAACTGGATACCTGGATAGACAGCGTGATGCGCCAAGAGTATCTTTGGTACGAAGAAATACCAACAGTAACTCCCAGCAAATACTTCCTTGCCCCTGCACAATTCTTAAAGGAATTAATTTATACCACTCTCGATAAGAATTATTCCTATATAGATACATTGAACAAAGTGGAGTCGCCCAATTATGGATTTGACTATACACTGATAAAAAATTCAAATGTAGACACGCTCTACAACGCATTAGTTACAAATGTTCTTCCCGGATCTCCAGCTGCAGATGCCAACCTACAACGTGGTGAATGGATTATAAAAGTAGACAATAAATACATTACCAAAAAAAATGAGAGCCAGCTCCTGCAATCGGGTAATGCTTTGAAACTCACTTTAGGCAAGTATGAATTACAAAAAGACAGCGAGACTAAAAAGGATAAGGGAGTAGTGGTAGAAACCAGAACCATAAACATGGGAGCCGAACGAATGGTAGAAGACGACCCGATTCCTGTCTACAGAATAATGACCAGTGCTACAGGGGTAACAGTAGGCTATATGGTCTACAACCATTTCACAGCAGGCACTGCTACTGATAAAGAGAAATACAATGATAAACTTCGCGAAATATCTCACGTATTTGCCAGTGCAGGGGTAACCAAAGTAGTGCTCGACCTGCGTTATAATACCGGAGGCTCATTGGAATGTGCCCAGTTGCTGGCTTCTTTACTGGCCCCAAAGGAGGCGGTAGGCCACATTTTTGCCGAACTAAAGTATAACGACAAACAATCTTATAAAGACTTTAGTCTGCTTTTCGATCCGGACTTAATAGGTAATGGCGTAAATATGAATATTGAAGGAGGATATATACTGACCAGCAGTACTACTACCGGAGTTGTAGGAACATTCTACGACTGTTTGTATCCGGTTGCCAATTGGGAGATTCTCGGTGCAGCCTTACCTTCCACAGGAGTAGCAACAGAAAGTTTTATTAATCCGAAGCATGGTTGGTCATTGAATCCGGTAGTATGTGATGTTTATAATATTGCCGGAGAATCGCATGGTGGAGTTAGTTTCCCAGCTAAGTATACTGTGGATGAAACTTCCCTAACGAATCTGGTCACTTTTTTGCCTTTAGGAGATAAAGAAGAGACCTTATTCAGTATGGCCCTTGGCATTATTGACGGCACTTACCCTCCTAAAGAAGAAGAAAAACCGGACGAAGGAACGGAAGAAAAACCCGAAACCCGTACAGTTAAACATGTATATCACTCACAAGGATACAGAGTAAAAGGAGGAATAAAACTAAAATGAAATCAGAACCCAATAATCCATGAAACAAACACGACTCTACTTGTCTATATTGTTTCTCCTATCTTTAGTAGCTGCCTGCAATAAAGACGAAGAAGAGACTGAAAATAGAACAAAACTTCTCACTGTAACGGAAACCACTGGCAGTGGTTCAGAAAAAGTAACCACGAAACAAGAATTTGCCTTTAGCAACGAACTCTTGCAGAAACACACTACCACACAAACCTATACAGACTTGTGGTTGGAAGCAAAATACACACACACTGTAGCTACACAACTTAGTTATGAAGCCGGAAAAGTAATCATTACAGATGAAGTAGGAAACGAATCAACTTACATTATGGATGATGAAGGACGCGCTACGAGCTGTACCCGCAACGAACCCGGGGGAAATATCCGTACCTATACATTTAGTTATTCTACCTCGGAAGACGGTGTTCTCACCGGAATTAAAGAAAATATCAATGGAAAACCATATTCTGAGATCGCAATTACATTCCTACAGGAGGGAACAATCAGCATCTCAGAAAATACCAACAATTATCAGAATACATTTATCGCCAGTACTAATAGTGCTTATCCCGGTATCTCCAATACAATGAGTCGGCTTCCCTGGTTGTTTTTAACAGAACGTTATCCGCTATCTCTTCACACAGAAGCTTTATACGCCAATATTCTCGGAGCACCTCTTCCTATACTTCCGGGACGTTTGGACATAGAGGATAGTGACGAAATCACAACGTACAGCTATAGTGCAGACAAGAATGGATACATTACTGACTGTACAGGAAGAACAAGCGTATCATCCGGTCGTAGTTGGAGCCGCTACGTTCAATACGCATATACGTCTTATTAGAATTCTTGTCAAGAGCAAATTTATTGATTCTTAACTAAAAAGCAGCTATTTCTCAACAAAATACCTGTTACGTCACAACATAGTATGAAATGCATCGCAACATACTATGATATGCATCATAACATAGTATGTCATGAACCATAACATACTGGAAAAATTACATAAATATCGGGGAAAACCTTGTCAACAGCCCTACTCACACCGTTTGACAGGCGTATATAAAAAAAGAAAGGAGAAAGCCCTCGCTTCCTCCTTTACATCCAATTTACCTGAATCTACTTTATGATTACGTCTATAAAGATACTGCTTTAAAATGTAAAAGCCAAGCTTTTCAGTGATTATTTCTTCCCTGCCGGTAGTTGTTTCTTAAAGAATTTACTAAAGAAGAGAATCTGATAATCAATAGAATTATTCCAGTATTGCCCGTTGTGTCCTCCCGGACGAGTGATAAAGTCATGATCAATCTTCAGCTCCAACAGACGCTTGTGCAAATTCTTATTCACATCTAAAAAGAAATCGGCTTCTCCACAATCTATTATCATTGCCAAATCATCCTTCTGTAGTTTATCAACCTGATTGATAACCGTATGTTGATCCCACACTTCCTTATTCGTTTCCATTTCACCCAATTGTTCGGGCATCATCCAGTTCTTTGGAAAGGGACGAATATCTACTCCACCACTGGTACTTCCGGCAGCACCAAATACATCTGTATGGCGTATGGCATTCCAAAGTGCACCGTGTCCACCCATACTAAGTCCGGTAATGGCCCGTCCACGAGGTGAGGCTACCGTCTTATAATGCCCGTCTATATAATTGACCAACTCTGAGGAGATAAATGTTTCATAACGATAGTCTTTATTCTTCGGGCTATCCCAATACCAACTGTTCTTACCATCAGGGCAAACAAAAATGATTCCTTTTTCATCGGCAATCTGCGGAAGCTCCGGCTTCGTATTAATCCACGTCTTGGCATTGCCGCCAAAACCATGAAGCAGATAAACCACCGGACATGTTACTGCTTTCTTTCCCAAAGCAACGTCGGGGGTGATTACTACTATTTGTACCTCCTTATTCATAGAAGTACTTTTCACCATCAGCGTGTCTACCTGTGCTGCATAAAATGGAAGTGCCAGTAACAGCAGGCAGGCAAACAATAAACTTTTTCTTTTCATCGTATTAAAATTTCTGTATTTAAATTGGAGTTATGATTCCTCATCTTGTTTATACATAGCCGAAACAGGTCTCTCAAAAAAAGCTTTGCACTGCCTGCATTTATACGTCCAATGATTGTCTCCGGGAGGAACGGTAGCCAGCAAAGACAAAACAACAGCGCAAGCCGCTTTCACATATCCATCCTTTCTTAACTTAAATGTAATATCCACCGAACCGCAATACGGACAATATTTCAGATCTTCAGGAAGACTCTGATTGACACGCAATACCTGAATGGCATGGTCATAATCTTCTTCATTAACAAATATATCAACACCGGAAATATTGCTTATATAGCTCTTCAGCAACGACGAAAAGTGTTCATTATGCAACAACGAATATATTCCTTCATTCTCTAGAGCTCCCTGCAAAATATGTGCTTGCATGGCATCATTACATGTGATTAACCGGACTGTCTTCATTATTATACCCGACTTTAATAGTTAAGAGGAAACAAAAATACCAGATAAAAACAAGAAGCAAACTCTTTTTTATATAATTTTGCATTTAAATCAGAAAAAAACAAACCCAGGCTAATGAAAAAGCGATACCTATTTATCTTATTCTGTTTCTGCCTTCTCGCTACAATAACAGCACAACCTGTTCATCAAATCAAGGGAACAGTCATTGATAAAACCAGTCGTAAGCCGTTGGAGTTTATCAATGTATTAATTACAGGAACAAGTATGGGAGGTGTAACAGATTCCATCGGGCATTTCATCATCGAAGATGTCCCCCCCGGTATCTATCGTTTGCAGGCATCTGCGGTAGGATATAAAACCACACTAACTTCCGAATACATCCTTTCTACAAGAAACCTTAACATTGATATAGAGATAGAAGAAAACCCGACCGAACTGGAGGGTGTTACTATTACTGCCTCTCCCTTCCGGCGTGATCTGGAGAGTCCGGTAGGACTACGTATTATCGGGTTGCAGGAGATTGAGAAAAGCCCGGGTGCCAATCGTGACATCTCGCGTGTGGTACAGTCTTATCCCGGTGTAGCTTTCTCACCTGCCGGATACCGTAACGATCTCATTGTCCGGGGCGGTTCACCTTCGGAAAATCGTTTTTATCTGGATGGAATTGAGATACCGAATATCAATCATTTCAGTACACAAGGTGCTTCGGGGGGGCCTGTAGGTATTATCAATGCCGATTTTATAAGGGAAGTAAATTTCTATACAGGGGCTTTCCCTGCCGACCGGGGTAACTCGCTCAGTTCGGTACTCGACTTCAAACTTCGCGACGGAAATATGGAACGGAACTCTCTGAAAGCGACCCTCGGCGCTTCGGAAGTGTCACTTGCCTCCAACGGACATCTGGGCAGTAAGACCTCTTATCTGGTTTCCGTTCGTCAATCCTACCTGCAATTTTTATTCGATATGCTGGGGTTGCCTCTTCTCCCTACTTTTACCGATGCACAATTTAAACTGAAAACCCGTTTTGATGAACACAATGAATTGACAGTGCTGGGGCTTGCCGGCATTGACAACATGAAACTCAATACCAGTCTAGATGGTGAGAAAGCAGAATATATACTAAGTTATCTCCCCAAAATACAACAGGAAACGTTTACATTGGGAGCTGTCTATCGCCACTATGCAGGAGCACACGTACAATCAGTAGTTATCAGCCACAGCTATTTGAACAACCGTAATACCAAATATCTCCACAATGACGAATCCACAGAAGAGAATCTTACCCTTCGGCTTCGTTCTGTAGAGCAGGAGACAAAGTTAAGACTGGAAAACAACTCCACTTTCGGAGCATGGAAAGTGAATCTGGGTCTGAATCTGGATTATAGCCAGTACACCAATACCAGTTTTCAACGCGTCTACATTCAAAAGGGAGAAACATTCGACTATCGCACGGCACTGGGTCTTGTACGTTGGGGGATATTTGGAACAATGAGTTATGCATCACCGAACGAACGATTCACTGCATCGCTGGGTGTACGTACGGATGCCAATAATTATTCGTCGCGAATGAATAAGCTTTCCGAGCAACTTTCGCCCCGTTTGTCTCTCTCCTATCGCCTTATAGACGGATTGTATGCCAGTGGTAGCGCCGGTTTATACTACCAGTTGCCGCCTTACACCGGCCTCGGCTTCAAAAATAACAGTGGAGAGTTAATTAATAAACGACTTCGCTATATGAGCGTCAGTCAGGGAAGCCTGGGACTCAGTTGGCAGACAAGTAGTAATTTTGAACTATCTGCCGAAGGTTTTTATAAGGAATACGACCACATCCCCTACTCCGTGGCAGATGGTATCCCGCTTGCTTGTAAAGGTAATGACTATGGAGTAATAGGCAACGAAGAACTAACTTCGACTGCGCAAGGACGCTCGTATGGTGTAGAAATCTTGTTAAGATGGCTCATAGCCAAAAAGTTAAATCTGGCATCCTCCTTTACGCTTTTCAAAAGTGAATACCGGAACAATAAAGAAAGCGAATACATCGCCTCAGCATGGGACAACCGCTACATCTTCAACCTGAGCGGAACATACAACTTCCCGCACCACTGGAGCTTTGGAATGAAAGTAAGCTGCATCGGAGGTGCCCCCTATACACCTTATGATACGGATAAATCTTCTTTAGTCACTGCATGGAATGCACAAGGCAGACCCTACTATGATTACAGTAAATATAATACGGGACGTTTACCGGCTTTCGGACAAATAGATGTACGGGTAGATAAAACGTTCTACCTCAAACGTTGTATGCTGGGATTCTACATCGATCTGCAAAATGTAACAAAGAGTACTTTCAAGCAACCGGATATATATATGAGTACCGGAGTTATTGAAAACCCGGGAGCACCCACATCCGAACAGCGATATAAAATGAAATATATCGAACAAAAAAGCGGTACACTGATGCCTACGCTTGGCATTACATTTGAATATTAACACGAAAATCAACTATAATTAAATTAAAAACCAAAAATTTATATGAAAAAAAGATTTGTATTAATAGCTGCACTAATTTGTGGAATAAGTTTTAGTGCTTCGGCTCAGTTTAAAATCGGAGGGAAAAAGATCAATGTAGGCAAAGTTGTACAAGCCGGAACAGATGCAGCCAAAGCCATAACTCTGTCGGATGCTGACGTAGCCGCTATGAGCAAGGAATACATGCAATGGATGGATACTCACAACCCACTGGCTGCACCGGACAGTGAATATGGCAAAAGACTGGAGAAGCTGGTAGGTAATATTAAAGAGGTAGACGGACTGAAAGTAAACTTCGGTGTTTATGAGGTAATAGATGTAAACGCATTTGCCTGTGGAGATGGTAGTGTACGTATCTGTGCCGGATTGATGGACCTGATGACAGATGACGAAGTAATGTCTGTAATTGGTCATGAAATAGGACACGTCATCCACACTGACTCAAAAGATGCTATGAAAAGCGCCTATTTACGTTCAGCAGCTAAAAATGCTGCGGGTGCCGCCAGTGAAACAGTAGCAAAAATGACAGATTCCGATTTAGGTGCACTTGCCGAATCATTGGCAGGAGCACAATTCTCACAAAAACAGGAAAATGAAGCTGATGATTATGGTTTTGAGTTCTGTATCAAGAACAACATTGATCCATATGCTATGCACAATGCTTTGAGCAAGTTACTGAAACTTTCTGAAGATGCGCCTAAGTCTTCTAAATTCCGCCAGCTATTCTCTTCACATCCTGAAACAGAGAAACGAGTGGCACGTATGAAGGCTAAAGCTGATGAATATTTAAAGAAATAAAAAAGTTAAAAGAGTAGTCGCAAAGGCTACTCTTTTTGTTTAATTAGATGAATATCTTCGTAAACGTTAAATATTCATTAATATACATTCCATATCTAAACTTATTCAATAGATTCTTGTAATTTTCGGAACAGAAATCATTCATATATTATATGGAATTTATAATTATTATTCTTTTACTTCTCTTAAATGGTGTCTTCGCCATGTACGAAATCGCCTTAGTATCTTCAAGTAAAGCACGTCTCGAAACCCTTGCCGGAAAAGGTAACAAATCTGCTCGCGGAGTTTTGAAACAATTGGGAGAACCCGAAAAGTTCCTTTCTACTATTCAGATCGGCATTACATTAATCGGCATTGTATCCGGTGCCTTCGGTGGCGTAGCCATCGCCGATGATGTAGCACCGCTTTTCGCTATGATTCCGGGAGCAGAAGCTTATGCCAAAAACCTGGCCATGATTACTACCGTAGCCGTCATCACTTATCTTTCATTAATTGTCGGCGAGCTGGTACCCAAATCTATCGCTCTGAGTAACCCGGAAAGATATGCAACAATGCTAAGCCCCATCATGATTTTACTCACCAAAGTCTCCTACCCTTTTGTGTGGCTATTGAGTATTTCAACCCGCCTTCTCAATAAACTCATCGGACTGAAAAGTGAAGAACGCATGATGACACAAGAAGAGCTGAAAATGATTCTTCATCAAAGTTCTGAACAAGGTGTAATTGATAAAGATGAAACGGAAATGTTGAAAGATGTGTTTCGCTTCTCGGACAAACGGGCCAATGAATTAATGACACATCGCCGTGACCTCGTTGTATTGTCCGCCAACGAAACTAAAGAAGAGGTGCTGCGCATCATTGACAACGAGCATTTCAGTAAATATCTGTTGGTAAATGAAAATAAAGATGATATCATAGGTGTTGTTTCTGTGAAAGATATCATACTTATGATAGGAAGCCATCAGGAATTCGATCTGCGTAAAATTGCCCGCCCGGCACTATTCATTCCCGAAAGTTTGTATGCTAAAAAAGTTTTAGAGCTATTCAAGAAGAACAAAAACAAGTTCGCAGTTGTTGTTAACGAGTATGGCAGCACAGAAGGTATTATAACCCTGCACGACCTCACCGAAAGTATCTTTGGAGATATCCTTGAAGAAGATGATACGGAAGAAGAAGAGATTGTGCGAAGACAGGATGGCTCTATGCTGGTAGAAGCCTCGATGAATATTGGTGATTTTATGGAAGAGATGGGTATCCTCTCTTATGACGATATAGATTCGGAAGATTTCACTACATTAGGTGGACTGGCAATGTTCCTCATAGGACGTATTCCAAAGGCGGGAGATACCTTTGCTTACAAAAATCTGTTGTTTGAAGTAGTAGATATGGACCGCGGACGAGTTGATAAGCTGCTTGTCATACGAAAAGAAGAAGAGTAATTAAGCAACTCACTTTTTATATTAACTTAAAGCACTTAACAATGAAAAAAGTAATTATGTTGGCAGCCGTTGTAGCTGCTTTGGCATCATGCCAATCAAAAGCAAACAAAGCCGCAGAGGCTGAAGCAGACAGTCTTGCCATTGAGGCAATGTCACCCATAGTAGAAGCAACCGAAGTTTATGAAGGTACCCTTCCTGCTGCTGACGGTCCGGGTATTCGCTACGTATTGACTCTGAATATGCTTGCCGATGCAAATGATACTACCTATACACTGGATATGACTTATCTGGATGCGGAAGGTCAGGGCAAAGATAAAACATTCAGTTCGAAAGGTAAGCCACAGATAATTCAGAAAACGGTTAAAAATAAAAAGAAAGCCGCTCTGAAATTAACTCCAAGCGATGGTAGCGAACCTGTATATTTTGTCATTGCTAATGATACGACTCTGACATTATCAAACGATAGTCTGCAAGAAGCTGTTAGCGATCTGAACTATGACATCGTAAGAGTGAAATAAAAAAAACAAAGAAAAAGAAATGCTCCATGGGTATATACTCATGGAGCATTTCTTTTTTCTAAGAAAGTTATCGGCTCCTGAGCGTTAAATTATGAATAAGTTATGCGTGGTTCATTAAAGTATGAATTAACTTTGCATACTCTAAATAATATCCATGAAGTTATGTATCAGATATTGATTATTGAAGACGAACAGAGAGTTGCCGAACTCTTAAAAAGAGGACTTGAAGAATCAGGCTATCAAGTTGTTGTTGCTTTTGATGGGATGATGGGGCTACGGATATTCAAGTCAAACACATTTCATCTGGTCATTTCGGATGTAATCTTACCTAAGCTGGATGGTTTTGAACTATCCAAAGAAATTAGAAAAATCAACCCGGCAATTCCTATTCTCATGCTTACTGCTTTGGGCTCTACGGACGACAAGTTGGAAGGATTTGATGCCGGGGCAGATGACTATATGGTGAAACCTTTCGATTTCAGAGAACTGAACGCACGTATCAATGTACTACTAAAACGCTCTTTCGAAAATATCCGGCAAGTACCGGAAGAGTTGAATTATGCCGATTTAAAGATCAATCTTAAAAGTAAAACCGTATACAGAAACGAGCATGAAATAAAACTCTCTCCTAAAGAGTATAATTTACTGGTCTATATGGTAGAAAATGCAGAACGCGTATTAAGCCGTGTAGAAATAGCAGACAAGGTATGGAACACTCATTTTGATACAGGTACCAACTTTATAGATGTGTACATCAACTATTTGCGTAAAAAGATAGACCGTGATTTTGAAATAAAGTTAATTCAGACCAAAGCAGGGATGGGTTTCATATTTACTGATAAAACATGAAAATCAGAACCAAACTAACCTTACGATATACCAGTGTGACAGCAGCTATCTTTCTGTTGTCAATGTTGGCCATTTACTTTTTCAGCGAACATAGCCGCAGTATAACCTTTTTTCGTGATTTAAGGCAAGAAGGTATAACCAAAGCACACCTGTTTCTAAGAAATCAAGTGGATGCCAAGACGATGCAATCTATCTATATTAATAACACAGCATTTATTAATGAAGTGGAGGTAGCTGTTTATAGTCCTTCTTTCGAGATGATATATCATGATGCCTACCAAAATGACATCGTAAAGGAAACGCCTGAAATGATAAAGCAAATTCTGGAAAAGAAGTCAATAGAGTTTTACCAAGATGAATTTCAAGCGATAGGAATGGTGTATATTTTTCAGGGTCAAACCTATATTATTACAGCCGCTGCCTATGATGGCTACGGATACGAAAATCAAAAAGCACTAAAAGATATTCTGATTATTCTTTCGGTAATGGGACTTAGCATACTCATAATAGCAGGTTATCTACTGGCACGCAGTGCGTTGACTCCGGTATCCAATATTGTAAAGGAGGTTGAAAGTATATCAGCACAACAGATCAACAAAAGATTGCCGGTTGAAAAAAAAAGAGATGAATTGGGAGAGCTAAGCCTCACATTCAATCAAATGCTCGACAGGCTGGAAAAGGCTTTTCGCTCTCAGAAAATGTTTGTCAGCAATGTCTCTCACGAACTCCGGACACCAATGGCAGCACTGATAACCGAACTGGAACTTGCCCTATTGAAAGAACGTACGTCACAAGAATACGAAACAGCTATAAATAACGCCATACAAGACTCTCATCGTGTAGTGAAACTCATAGAAGGATTACTAAACCTGGCTAAAGCGGACTATCTGCCCGAACAGATCAGAATGGAGAACAACCGTCTTGATGAGCTATTGCTGGATGCACGGGAGTTGGTTATGAAAGCTAACCCCAACTATAAAGTAGAACTAATCTTTGAACAGGAAGCTGAAGATGATTCAGTGATTACCGTCCTTGGAAACAGTTATCTGTTAACTACTGCTTTTGTTAACCTGATAGAGAATAACTGTAAGTTCTCCAAAAATCAAACTTCTTTCATCCAGATATCTTTCTGGCAAACAAGTTCTATTATCCGCTTTTCAGACAATGGTATAGGTATATCTGATGAAGATAAAACCCACCTGTTCACTCCGTTTTACAGAGGAGAAAACTGCAGTTATACTGATGGACACGGTATTGGTATGTCACTGACTCTGAAAATAATAACACTACATCATGGCAAGATTGAAGTAAACTCCCAGTTAGGAGAAGGCACCACTTATACGGTAGAACTACCACACATCTGAGAAAAACTCTAATAGTTTTCTAATTCCACTCTAATAATACTCTAACGGCTCCTTTACGGAGTCGTTTCTACTTTTGTACCGTCAAAACTTTAATATGAACCGTATAAAACAGAGTAGGTATTATGATCCGGAGAAAGAAAAAGAACAATCAGAATTTGCAGTTTAATGCCGAGAAGGTATTTCTGGCTGCTACCCAACCGTTAAAGTTGGCATATTCATACTTCCAGACCACAAAGTATGGTTTAACAGATGATGAAGTAAAAGAACGGCAACAACTGTATGGTAAAAATGAAGTGATTCATGAACAGAAAAAACGTCCTGTTATTGTATTCTGCAAAGCATTCATTAATCCGTTTATTGGAGTATTAACGGCCTTAGTAGTTATCTCACTGGTAATTGATGTATGGATGGCAGAACCAGGAGAGCAAGAATGGACAGGCATTATTATCATTTCCTCTATGGTAATATGCAGTGCAGTACTACGTTTCTGGCAAGAATGGAAAGCCGGAGAGGCAACCAGTGCACTGATGAAAATGGTAAAAAATTCCTGTAGTGTGAAACGAATAGGTATACCGGATGAAGAAGAAATAGATATCACAGAACTGGTGCCCGGAGATATCGTATACCTGGCAGCCGGAGATATGATTCCGGCAGATATACGCATCATCGCATCCAAAGATCTCTTCATCAGCCAGTCTTCTCTAACGGGAGAATCGGAACCGGTAGAAAAATATCCCGAAGCAAAAGACAATAAATATCGCAAAGGAAGTGTGGTGGAACTGGATAACATCTGCTATATGGGATCTACTGTAATAAGTGGATCGGCTAAAGGGATTGTTTTCCAAACGGGAATAAACACCTATTTGGGTACTATCGCCAAAAGTATTGCAGGAGTACGAGCACAAACCGCTTTTGACAAAGGAGTCAGTAAAGTGAGTTTCCTGCTGATCCGCTTTATGCTGGTCATGGTTCCTTTCGTTTTTCTGATAAACGGAGTGACAAAAGGAGACTGGTTTAGTGCATTCATTTTTGCCGTGTCAGTAGCAGTAGGGCTAACACCGGAAATGCTTCCTATGATTATCTCTGCCAACCTGTCTAAGGGTGCAGTTGCTATGTCCAAAAAGAAAACAATTGTAAAGAACCTGAATGCCATCCAGAATTTCGGAGCAATGAATATTCTGTGTACAGATAAGACAGGTACACTCACCTGTGACAACATTGTATTGGAGAAATACATCAATGCCGATGGCAGTAGTGATGAAAAAAAACGTATTTTGAGGCACGCCTACTTCAACAGTTACTTCCAAACAGGGTTGAAGAACCTGATGGACAAAGCCATATTGTCACACGTAAAAGAGTTACAAATGGAGCATTTGAAAGACTCCTACAAGAAAGTAGATGAAATACCTTTCGACTTCACCCGTCGCCGTATGTCTGTAGTAATTGAAGATAATCAGCAGAAACGACAGATCATAACCAAAGGAGCCATGGAAGAAGTACTGGCCATCTGCTCATATGCCGAATTTGATGGAACCGTACACCGGATGACGGACGAAATCAAACAAAAGGCAATCACCATCAGCGAACAGATGAATAAAGAAGGAATGCGGGTACTGGCAGTGGCTCAAAAAAGTTTTATCGAGAAAGAACATGACTTTGCGGTCGGGGATGAGACGGAAATGGTTCTTATCGGATACCTGGCTTTTCTGGACCCTCCCAAAGCATCTGCCGCCAACGCTATCAGGCAGCTGCACGAACATGGAGTAGAAGTTAAAGTTCTGTCGGGTGACAATGAAGCTATCGTAAAGACCATAGGAAGACAAGTAGGAATCGATACCTCTCATTCACTGACAGGAATGGATATTGAGAAAATGACGGACGATGAACTTAAACAACATTTACCAGATACAACTCTATTTTCTAAACTCACACCGCTACAGAAAACAAGAATCATCCAGCTATTACAGGAGCAAGACAATACAGTGGGATTTCTGGGAGACGGAATTAATGATGCGGCAGGGCTAAGACAATCGGATGTCGGTATATCCGTAGATACAGCTGTAGATATAGCAAAAGAAAGTGCTGATATCATCCTGCTCGAAAAGGATTTAATGGTACTGGAAGATGGAGTAATCGAAGGACGGAAGACTTTTGGCAATATTACCAAATATATCAAAATGACAGCAAGTTCTAACTTCGGAAACATGTTTAGTGTATTGGCAGCAAGCGCTTTCCTGCCTTTTCTACCCATGTTACCTATTCACTTACTGATACAGAATTTGCTGTACGATATATCACAAACAACGATTCCGTTTGATCGTATGGACCCGGAATACCTGCGTAAGCCACGCAAATGGGATGCTTCCGACCTAAGTCGTTTTATGATATGTATAGGGCCTATCAGCTCCATATTTGATATTATCACATATCTGGTTATGTGGTATGCTTTTGGATGCAATAGCCCTGAGCACCAGACCCTATTTCAGTCCGGCTGGTTTATTGAAGGATTACTCTCACAAACCCTTATTGTACACATGATACGAACAAGAAAAATTCCCTTTATCCAAAGCAGGGCAACATGGCCGGTAATGGGGCTCACTTTCTTTATCATGGCCGTAGGCATCGTGATACCCTTCACCAGGTTTGGTGCTTCAATAGGACTTATGCCACTGCCATTGAGCTACTTTCCCTGGCTGATAGGTATTTTGCTCAGTTATTGTGCATTAACACAGGTTGTAAAAGTGTGGTATATTAAACGATTTGTACGCTGGCTCTAAAAACTCATCCTAAAACCATGAAAAAATTTCTTCTGTTATTTGCCGGATATACAGGGATAATACCCTGTATATCTGCACAAACAATTGATGCTACATATACCACAGAGGTACAATATAATTTCAAAAGTTCGGCAAACTGGGTCAATCTTCTGAGATTTGAAACTTCAGTAGATATAGGAAAGAATGGTAGATTTAATTACGCTTCAATCCATATATTTAAAACCAGTGCCCGGCCCATTGCCAGCGACTGGCAGATATACTCTAATATAGAAGAGACCAATATGGCTTACGGATTAGCTATTTTAGGATATACACAAAAAATCAGAGATATATTATTGTTTACCGGGATTCGTAATGTCAATGAAGATTATTTCGTATCCCCCTGTACTACTCTGTTTACCAATAGTTCCTGTGGTATCTTCCCTACCCTTTCGGCCAATTATCCGTTAGGAAATTATCCATTGTCGGCAATGTGTATACATCTGGATTATAAAATAAATAATCACTGGCAGTTACAGTGCAGTCTTTATAACGGAGTGGCTCACAAAGTATTTGAGAAAGGAAAAAACGTGTTTTCTATCTGCCCATCGCAGGAAGGAATTTTTAATATATCAGAACTTTCTTACCAACAAAACCGAACTTATCATGGCTTGTATTCTAGTGGTTTTGCTATACATAATAGCTTGTATAGTAATAATGAGAATGGAGAACAAACATTGGAAGAGAAGAAAATAAATTTTTCCGGATGGTTTTATCTTGAACAATGCCTGTTCAGAAAAAAACGGAAAGAAATAAACCTCCTCGCACAGTACTCCACTAACCTATCAATAAATGAAGGGTGCAAACGATATACAGGATTGGGAGTAACACTCTCAAATATTGTATTCAATTCTAAAGAGAACACATTAGGAGCATTTATGAATTGTGCCCGATATACATATGGACGAGAAGTTACTTGTGAATTAACCTGGAAGATTTGTATGAAAAGGAATTTTAATCTGCAACCGACTTTCCATTTAATCAATAACAAAGAAGGAACTTTTTCTATTGGAATGTTGCGGGCTTCATATGCATTCAGTCTGCCACTTTAACCCCATCAATATAATATGCCCAACTAATCAAGGAGAAATTCATAAATCAGTTGGGCATTTATTTTTTAAAAGGACGAATAAGAAAAAAACCTGCAACATTAAACCGATTGTAACTCCACAATCTCATGGCCTGCCATTTGTATCAGCTTAGGCAAAGCATCTATCACTTGTTTATCATTCATCAAAACTTCTTTCAAAAGGGAAATTATCCCCTCCCTTCACAGAGACTGTAGAGCCTGCTTACAGACCACGCCTTGCCCGCATACAAAGTATGCCTATCCTGCAAGCAGGCAATGTAAGTCATAAATTATCAATAGGTTAATTTTCTTCTAAAGGCAGTTCAGTGGTCAATTCCATGATATCGTCTCCCAACAATGTGCAGTAGACCGGTAAATTATAGCGATCCATTTGCTCAAAGTTGACAGTAGCATAGCGAAGACGTATTTCCGCATCAGAAAATATCTCTTCAGCAGGTAAAAGCAAAGGAGCAAGCGACAGCAGATTCAGTGCCGACTGCTCATAAGCTACCCAATGCTCATGCTGCGGGCGATAGTGTAGATAGATACGGTTGGTATTGGATGCTTCCTGCATCAGAATTTTTTCAAGTTTTGAATTCATCATTATTTTCCTCAGTTGGTTTTGA
The DNA here is from genome assembly GCA_019416685.1 of Bacteroides sp. Lineage (GTDB taxonomy): Bacteria > Bacteroidota > Bacteroidia > Bacteroidales > Bacteroidaceae > Bacteroides. The sequence continues at coordinate 15,051 of DXWV01000014.1, read as the reverse complement.
TTATTAATATTCTTTTATTGTTTTGTAAAAAAGCCCCTATTACACATCTACACTTAGAGGAAATAGGGGCACACACAAACAAAACAAACAATATAATATACCCCGCGATTCACATCGAAGAAGTATAAGTGCCTTTAAGAGAATGTTATATACATTCTCTTTATCTTTTTATTCAATATGTCAGCCTATACACTTTTTATCAAAAATCGTCTTCATCCTGAAAGTAATACGTCCAGCCATTGATATTGATCTGTACGGCCAGCCACGATTCGGAGAAGAAAAAGGATATCTTATATTCATCTTCACGGTCCAGATACTCCTGTGCATTAGGAAAGCTTCCTTCCATAGCAGACATCTTCAAATAATTAGTCAGATTAATATTGAAAACTTTCCGTCCTGTAGCTTTCTCCGTCACGATAAAACGAGTGGGACGATCGGCCATAAACCGCATTGTATTGAGTTCCACTGCTACAAGTGAAAGATCATTCTGTTCCATATGGTAGGGGCGGAAACTCAGAACATCATCATCCAGCAAAGAGTTATCGTAATTCAGATAACCATTTGATTCGATAATCTCATAATCATAATCATTCATGTTTAACTCCCAGTCATCATCCGAATAACCCTGAAATAAGAACCGTACTTTATTGGTGTCTTTTATGAGATTTATCAACTCCGTCTGATTATGAGTACCTGTGAATTCCACATCAATAATCTCGCCATACCACAATGGTTCTAATTTCTGGTTCATAATGAGAGACGATTCGCGCTTCAGTTGCAACTTCAAATCCGTAAGGGTAGAAACACCTGCTGTCAGTGAAGCTATATCATATGAATCACGCGCACCTGCCCATGCCATAAACTGGTATTCGCCAACGGGTAATTCTACCGCCATACGGTAATAGCCTGTCCCCAGTGAAGCACCTTCTTCTGCCTGCTTGAATAGGAATTTACCATCTTTGTCAAATACATAAAGTTCTACTTTATCTACTTGTGTATGGAATGCATCAGCAAAAAGCATATTATAATCATACTTAAACTTAACGAACAAACGGCACTCAGGCAGATCTTCATTAAAGCTATCGCATGAAGTCATCATCCAGGAACAAGCAACAAGAAGTCCCAGAGCGATGGAATGTATAAGGCTTTTCAGATTCATATTATCTATTTTTCTAATTTAATTATATATAGTGAAAAAGAAACAAGCTCTTTTCTCGGTATTTCCAATTTGGGGGATAGAACAAAGAATAATTCTATCAAACTAAACATCCCGAAGTTTTTTCTGAAAAGTTTCCGGAAACTTTTTTATGAGTTATAAGTAAGGTTGTGGGAGTTATTACCCTCCCACAACTCTTAAATAAAGAATTAAATAAAACTACTAATCTGAAATTAGAACTCTACTTCCTGAGTATACCATGTCCATGGATTAACATCAATCAAAATAGACATCCGAAGATCATCATCTTCATCCGGATCTGCCGTTACAGGAGGAATCGTAGGATATCCAGGCTCGTTGAATTTAGTGACTGTAATATCATAAACAGAATTACGAACTACACCAAACTCACCCAGTTCATTGACAGCTAAATTGGTATCATCATGCTTGATCATCGCTTTATAGAAGCTATAACCTCCTTTATAATAAGTAAGAACACCTACCGTTTTTGCTCTGTCATCTTCAAGTTCTACAGCAGCTTGCTTAGCAGTAAAAGCTGTTTTAAGAAGTGCGATAGCAGCTGCATCAGCTGTAGCAGGAAGGGTTATAGCAGTTACACCTATATCATCCAGATATTTATTCAATGCAGTAGTCAAAGGTGTAGTGATAATGCTAGGATCCGGATGATTACTAAGATACTTATAGTTCAGTTCCGCTTCAATCCAATCCATCAATGTAGTAAAGGTATAAAAACCACCGTCAATCATCATCCAGTCTTTACTTATTTCCTGATCAGTAGTAGTTTGACCGTCCGCTGTCTTATACTCTTTAGGCATATATTTAGCTTTCACCAATATCTGCGTTGTATTGTCATGCGTATTACCAGCCTTATTCTGAGTATTTTCAAGACAATATTCACTTTCTGTAGTTAGATGCCAAGGAATCGGATTAGCTACTTCATCATGAGTTTCATCATATACATTGTAAGCTCCTGCATGAGATGTATAATTAGGGTCTATTCTATAAGAGCCTTTCTTATATTGGTCAAACGGAGCACGGAAACCTCCTGTAGGAACATTCTGCTGTTCCAACCATGTCGGAGTTCTCTTTGAAAGAGGATAGTAACTCTTATTCGTTGTATTCAACACCCATTTTGCATCAGATATATCCGCCTTGGCACTTGTTTGTGTAATAGTAACACGAACTTTTGCTACCACACGGTCAATATTGATAGTCAAAGGGTTGGCTTTTGCTCCGGCATCTGTTTTATAAAGAGACAGATCTTTCGGATCACCCAAAGTAGCGCCAGCATCAGTAACCGAAGGTTCCAGATCTCCCTTAGCATTTGTCATCATAAAACCATTGGTTGAAGATATACTGGCTGCAGTATTTGTAAGGGCTGCATTAACAACAGAATACTTTGTGCCAGTGATCCATTTATTGTTGACACCATCATTCTGGAAAGTTGAAGAAGGATTGGCCACAATCAAAATACGCTTAGAGGTTGCCGGTACTTTAAATGCAGTACCTGCACTTCCTGTAGGTTGTCCGGTAGCATCCACACCTGCTTCAGCATTGGTCAATGTGATATCAGCCGTTACTTCAGGATCAACATCTGCTGTAAAAAAGATAGCTCTAACTTTCTTCAGTTCTGATTCAACAGCAGTTCCGTTTTGATAATCCGGATTGTTCAAGCCACGAGAATTTGCCTGAGACGGAGTTTTAATCGCCATAGCTACCCATGCCTCTCCCGTAGGATCGGTTACCACGCCATAATCGATATCTTCGACCACCGGCACAATGTCTTCATTACTACATGCCACAAATGCCATAGAAGCAAGTGCTAACATAAAAAGATTCTTTTTTCTCATTGTTTACAATTAACTTAAAGTGTTTATAACTAAAATATTTATCTCTTTTGTTTTTGGTTTTTATTTTCAATTTCAGCTGCATTCGCTTTTTTCGTAGCCAATTCTTCCAAATTGTGTCCGGCAGCTTCCAGACCCGATTCGGCAGCGGCTTTTAAGTACTTCTCCGCATCATCATACTCTCCTTTTAATAACATTAATACACCCATAGCATTCATATATTCCGGTAAATACTTTTTAGAATTTACCACACCCAGATAGCGCTCTGCAGAAACCAGATCATTGCGTGAAATAGCGGCAGCAGCGGCATTCATATTAGCAACCTCATCTTCTGGATACATCCGGACAGCTGTTTCAAACACATCAATAAACTCTTGCGAACCTACCGGGTAAGTATTAGCCACCAGAAACATTTCATTCAGGCTCAGGTTCTGAGGACGTTTCTTTATCACCTCCCGCGCCTCGTCTACATCGAAGTTCTTAATATCATAATTCACTCTACAAATAGCAACACGCAAGCTTGGAAATATATTTTTCAACATATAACGGTAAGGTACGCCTCCGCGAAACCTCATCAGTTTAGCTTCTCTTCCTTGTTCAACAGAAGTATTCTTAATGATATCCAATATCTCATCTTTATACTCTATATCAATCGAATCGAGCGCATTCACCAGTCCATCCCAGTTTTCACCACCAAAAATGATGTAATACTGATTTCGGGCAAAGTCATATCTGGCAGCCAGATAATCACGTAATGCCATAGCGCGACCTTCGGACAAACGTTTATTATTCGCTAATGACCCCTCGGGCGAAGCATAACCAATAATATCCAGTCTGTTTACTTTAATACTCGGATCCGCTTTCAGATCGTCAATCATCGTACGAATCTTTGTCAACTCCTTAGGGTTGTTCATGTATTCGGGACGAATATTTATTTTGTTCACCTCAAAGTCCAGAAAACACTCTGCCTGTATATCACGGCGCTTTACTTCTTCGGCCATCGGTTGCAAATAAGCCAGATGGGGTACTACTACATATGGAAATAGTATACGTTCTAATATAACCCTATCCATAAGTGGCTCAACGCTCATCAATGCAGACTCACCACAACCACACTCATCACGCTGTAAAACCAGTTTAGCATCTTCCATCCATGTTTCATAAGGTAATATGTATCTATATTGAATCGTATCACTTTTTCTTTTTTTACCCTTTTCCACAACATACGGATGTTCATAATCCTTTCTCTCTTTAGCACTCATTACCGCAAGCCGGCGTTCGTAAGCCATATATTCGTCACGCCCTTTGATAGATACTTTAGGAAGATTATAAGTACGTGTAGGAGCAACCAACTGCGGAATAAAATCTATCCCTCTGGCTGTCTTCACCTTCACATCATTCATGATAAAGTCAATATCTATATGAAGAAAGTCACCCCGTTGTTCCAGTTGTATCGGCTTCACTGAAACAACGCCCTCATAAGAACGGTCCTGAGCCATAGCCGAATTCATATTCTGACATAAAACAGCTAATACTAATACGATGAACTGTATATTTCTTTTCATCATTCTCTTTTTATTTTATTACGTAAATAAGTGATAGACTCGCTTTGGTGGGACCAAAATAGTTTTTATTCGTATCCTTTATCTTGGTACCACACTCTGTACAAGGATATTTTTCATATACAATACGTGCATATCCTATTCCGACAGATGCTTCTAAACTCCAGCGTTTTTTCAGAATCCACGAATGCCCTACAGAAATACCTCCACCGTACAAATGCCCTTGATAACGGTTGTTCTGCATATTCTCACTGATAAACGACCAATCAGGCCAGCCACCGACATTGAAGTCCGAATAATGTCCGTGAATACCGATGAACGTACGATTGAAACGTTCACAGAACCAATAACGAACCTCCGGTTGTATGGCCCAATGACGCAAACGTTCTCCGTCGGCTGGTTTCCATGGATTATAGTTAACGGGGATATCCAAAGTCCACTTACGAGCCAACCCTAACTCTAAACCAAGATTCATAGTAGTGGTAAGGTCATATAGAATATTACTTTTAAGAGCAACTTTCTGTGCATTACCCTCGAACGCAAAGCATCCGAGTATAAGCAGTATGAGTATAAGCACTTTTTTCATTTATATTGCTTTTAATTTGATGATACAGAAACTTATTGATTAATATTTATTTTAATACGCTGCATACTATTGCCACTCGGATTTGAGTTAGGATCCTTTATAGTTGTCAGATAGATAATGCCACTCCTCGATACAGAACCGATATTGGGTAAGACCTCAATAAGAATTGTCCCGTCATCTACCGTAATATTATCGGTATCTTCCCGATGTACCCCCGTAGAAGGACGTAACTTTATCCAGCTTTTAGGATCATCACTACCATCTTCCACATATGCCGAAAGGCAATAGTACTTCACTTCATAACCTGCAGGATTTATATCAGCAGTAGGCATATATTTAAGCGTCGCTCCTGTAGCAGGAATCGCTTTCCTTTGTCTGATATGAATTTGTTTCTCCAGATTTCCGAGTTTAAGAGTTACATATGCATTATCTCTTTGTACACCTCCACTGGTATATTGGGTATCTTCATACCACATTAACCGTTCCGTAACATAAACTCCCACAGGAGTAATACGTGGAGTAATGCCGCCATCAACTATCGGAATAATTCCATCTGCAGGATATGACAAATTAAACGAACCGTCAAGTACTTCCCTATTAGTGCTTATGGTTCTTGAATCAGGAAAATCAGTTCTGCAATCAGTAACTAACTTAAAAGCCTCATACTCCTTTTCCACAGTACCTGTATAATAAGTTATAAAAACAGAATTACTTACTCCCAGATAGTAGTCATTATTGGCCATGATCTCATAAGAATCACTATCATCGACTAATATCTTAAAATCAAGATCAATATTAGAAGGTTTAGCAACTTTGGCATCACCCATTGTATCATATCCGGGACCTTTGGCAGTAATTATCGTAAACGTATAGACACGGTTTCGTACTATATTCATCGATTCCAGGGCAGTATTAACAATTGCCATTTTATAATAATAGTCCTTATTTTCATATGTTCCTTTAATTATAACATAAGTATTATTCTGCGTATCAGACTCGTATAAGTAGATCGGATTATTCTCCGTACTTTGCTCTCCTACAGCCACAGTTTCTGCTGTAACCAAAGGAGCAGAGTAATTAATATCATATTGATACTCTGTCAAATTAGAAGTATTATTCATGATAGAATTGCCCAGTTTATGCAATCGCCCTTGACGAGGAGCATTTACTACAGCCATAACTCCCTTGAATTCAAAATTAGTTGCCTTATTAACAATTACCATCTTAGCCAGTGCCCGGACAAGCAACAATGAACTTTTATCATTATTCTCTATCTTCGTTGTATTATCTATCTTATCTACCTCTAATAGATAACTCATTGGAATAGTTTGATTTGCACCGCTAAATGGAACAGTAAAAGAAGGACTTGGCAATGGTTCTGTCAGTAACTTTGTACAAGCATCGGACAATGTCGCTACGTTTGGATTCGTCAATTTATCTAAAAGTTTATCCTTTGTAAATTCATACAGGGTACTGGCATCTCCATAACAAAATCTATTATTCAACGGATTCGCCAATATCAGCAACTGATACTTAGTACCAGCCGGTTGCCTGGTTAGTATCACATATCGCTTACCTACAAGCTCAAAAGCCTGAACAGCCTCAACAAAAGTAGCATTTGCATCATTTCCTTTGAACACAAGAACCCATGGAGTCATACCAACTTCACTCTCAGCGGCTCTTGTCGTAGGAAGATTATACGGGTTAGCACGGGTAAATATTTCTATTCGTACCTTGTCCGTTGGCTCCTCCTTTTCCTCACCCGGCTCTTCTGATAAATAGATCTCATGCACACAGCTCGACATCAATATCAGAAAAGTCAGATAAAAAAGATTAGTTATATGTATTGCTATTTTTGTCATCATTATACCATGTCGTAGAAATTTGTATTACAACAATTTTCTGAGGCATGAACAGAGTGAATGATATAATCATCCGAAGCCCCCGGAATACCCTGAAGTTCAATACCATTTAGTGATATAGACAAATCACTGGCGACGACATTATTCATTTCATTTATGCATAAGGACACAAATATTAACAATAAAATGCAAGCTGATCTTTTATATATTTCATATCCCTTTGTTATCATCAAAAACATCCTTTCTTAGTTAAGTATATACACCAACAAAATAACGGTGCATTTAAAGGAAGTTTCTTTGTATTTTTTATGTATCACACAATATAGAAACTTACCTGATTCTCACATTACAAAGATCGTGATATTGCGGGAGATGTAGAATTGTATTCATTTCTAATATAGTCAATTAAGACCTTATGCTACCAATAAAAAAGAGAGTATAACCCCATGAAGTTGCTAAATATAAAAAAAAAAGGTTAGACAAAAAAGGTTTTGCATTATCCGCATAAACAAAATAATAAAGTTTCGGTATTAGAAAATGATATCACTTTTAAAAGTAAAATTAATTATATAGAATAAAAAGACATTTGAGTAATACTCTATCTAAAAGATAATATGAAAAGTAATTAACCTCTAATCTATGTTTATTCTCACCCTCTCATGCAAACATTTTTTCGTCCTTTATTGTTGGTGTAGCAATTAATCATTAAAACATTATCAATATGAAAGAAAAGAATAAAGCCCGTGAAGAAAGGAACAAAGAAAAATTAACTCATGGAGATTGGGTAATGGCCGAATTTTATGCCCACTGGCAACCTGAAAATAAGAAAATGCATCCTGTTATAGAGGAATTTAAAAAGTTAATGGAAGGTACTCTCGAGGTAGTACAAATTGACATCGATCAGGAACGTGCTCTTGCAGAATTATATACCATTGAAAATACTCCTACCTATATACTGATGAGAAAGGGTGAACAATTGTGGAGACAATCTGGAGAGTTAAGTCTGGAAAGACTGGAAAGAGCAGTGAAAGAATTTAAACCCTGACATAGCTATCGCTGATATATAGCACAATCAAAAAGCAATTCAGATAACAAATTATACAAATAAGAAACGAGTTTAACTGATTGTAGTAAAATGCATTAACAAGTCTAAACAAAAGTTGCACTATTCTATTATTCAATAAAAACAAACTCCCTATAAAGTAATACTTTACAGGGAGTTTTATGTTTTTTACTCTTTCAGCGGAGAGACAGGGATTCGAACCCCGGGTACCTCGCAGTACAACGGTTTTCAAGACCGCCGCAATCGACCACTCTGCCACCTCTCCAAAATGTCCTTTTTTATTCCCCTATCATGACCTTTATTATCAACTCACTAAGGCTCATATAAAAGTGCTTGTTGTTAAAAGCGGTGCAAAGATACAAAGAGATTTTAAACCTCCAAACAATTTTATAAAAAAAAAGAATAAGTCTTTTGTTTTCTCTCCTTATTTATAGGTATTTTATGCTATTAAACACAAAATAGAGGATATTTATACCTATAATATGAAAAATGGTTGTAACTTTGCGTGCTCTAAAGAAGAATGGATAACCCAACCACTAACTAATATTTAAGTATGGAATTGAATAAAACCTTTAATGACGGACTTTGGAGCAAAGAAATCAACGTAAGAGATTTCGTTAGTAATAACATTACTCCTTATTATGGAGATGCATCCTTCCTGCAAGGACCTACAGAACGTACAAAGGCGGTATGGAATTGTTGCCTCAAAGCACTTGAAGAAGAAAGAGCCAACAATGGTGTGCGCTCTCTTGACTGCCAGACTGTTTCAACCATCTCCTCTCATAAAGCCGGATACATTGATAAAGAAAACGAACTTATCGTCGGGTTACAGACTGATGAACTACTGAGACGTGCTATTAAGCCCTTTGGTGGTATCAATGTGGTAGCAAAAGCCTGCCATGAAAATGGCGTAGAGGTGGATGATCGTGTAAAAGATATATTTACCCACTATCGCAAGACTCACAACGACGGAGTATTTGATGTATATACCGAAGAGATTCGTTCATTCCGTTCACTTGGATTCCTTACCGGACTTCCCGATAATTATGCCCGTGGACGTATTATTGGCGATTACCGCCGCCTGGCGCTTTACGGTATCGACCGTTTGATTGAAGCCAAACTTGAAGACCTGAAAGGATTGACCGGTCCTATGACCGAAGCACGTATTCGTCTTCGCGAAGAGGTAGCTGAACAGATCAAAGCATTGAAGGAAATGAAAATAATGGGTGAATACTACGGTCTGGACCTCAGCCGCCCGGCATATAATGCACAAGAAGCTGTTCAGTGGGTATATATGGCTTATCTGGCTGCTGTAAAAGAGCAAGATGGAGCAGCTATGTCGCTGGGTAATGTGTCGTCTTTCCTTGATATTTATATTGAATACGACCTGGCTCATGGTAATATCGATGAGACATTTGCACAAGAACTGATCGACCAGTTCGTAATCAAACTACGTATGGTACGCCACCTACGTATGCAATCTTATAATGATATCTTTGCCGGAGACCCAACTTGGGTGACCGAATCTATTGGGGGACGTTTTAATGACGGACGTACAAAAGTAACCAAAACTTCTTTCCGCTTCCTGCAAACTCTATATAATCTGGGAGCATCTCCTGAACCTAATATGACTGTATTATGGAGTCCTGATCTACCGGAAGGTTTCAAAGAATTCTGCGCAAAAGTTTCTATTGACACCTCTTCAGTGCAATATGAAAATGATGACTTGATGCGTGAAGTACGTCAGTCTGACGATTATGGTATTGCCTGCTGCGTATCTTATCAGGAAATAGGAAAACAAATACAGTTCTTCGGTGCACGTGCCAACCTGGCAAAGGCTTTGCTACTTGCGATTAATGGCGGACGTTGTGAAAATACGGGTACTGTAATGGTAAAAGATATCCCTGTACTGACAAGTGATGTGCTGAAGTTTGAAGAGGTAATGGCCAATTATAAGAAGGTGCTAACCGAAATTGCGCGTGTGTATAATGATGCTATGAATATCATTCATTACATGCATGATAAATATTACTACGAAAAGGCACAGATGGCACTTATCGACACCAATCCCCGTATCAACCTGGCATATGGCGTAGCTGGACTTTCTATTGCTATCGACTCACTGTCTGCCATTAAATATGCAACAGTAAAAGCCCGCCGCAATGACATCGGCCTGACAGAAGGTTTTGATATCAACGGCGAATTCCCTTGTTTCGGTAATGACAACGATAAAGTAGACCATTTAGGTGTAGACCTCGTTTACTACTTTAGTGAAGAACTGAAAAAACTGCCGGTTTACAAGAATGCTCGTCCTACCCTTTCATTGCTGACAATCACTTCCAATGTGATGTACGGCAAAAAGACTGGTGCCACTCCGGACGGACGTGCCAAAGGCATTGCTTTTGCTCCGGGAGCTAACCCAATGCACGGACGCGACAAGAATGGTGCTATTGCCTCCCTCAGCTCTGTTGCAAAGTTACGCTATCGTGACTCTCAGGATGGTATCAGTAATACATTCTCCATCGTACCGAAATCACTCGGAGCTTCTGCCGAAGATCGTATAGAAAACTTGGTAACAATGATGGATGGCTATTTCACCAAAGGTGCACACCACTTGAATGTCAATGTATTGAACCGCGAAATGCTTGAAGATGCCATGGAGCATCCGGAGAAGTATCCGCAACTGACTATTCGTGTATCAGGTTATGCAGTAAACTTCATCAAGTTGAGCCGTGAACATCAACTGGAGGTTTTGAGCCGTTCGTTCCATGAACGTTTTTAATTGACAGTGGACAATTGACAATTGACAGTTATGGGACAAGGTATTATTGGGGACAGGTCTTACAGTTTTGCACTTCGGATCATTAAATTATATAAGTATTTATATAATGACAAAAAGGAATATACATTATCTAAACAAATATTGCGAAGTGGTACGGCGATAGGAGCACTATGTCGTGAAGCAGAACATGCTCAAAGCAAAGCTGATTTTTAAATAAGATGAATATAGCTCTGAAAGAAGCCAATGAAACAGAATATTGGCTTATGCTTTTAAGAGACAGCGAATTCATCACTAATTGCTCCTTTACTTCGATCCATGAAGATTGTAGTGAAATCATAAAATTATTAATCAGCATTGTAAGAACCACTAAAACATCACTCAATAAATAGCTATGAACTGTCAACTGTCAACTGTCAACTGTCAATTAATCAAAGTTCATTCTTATGAAAGTATGGGAACATTCGACGGACCGGGTCTTCGGCTCGTCGTCTTTCTTCAAGGTTGTAATTTCCGTTGCCTTTACTGTGCCAATCCGGATACGATTACCACAAAAGGCGGAACATCTACAGACCCGGAAGAGATAGTTCGCATGGCTGTTAACCAGAAACCATTTTTCGGAAAGCGTGGAGGGATTACTTTCTCCGGAGGTGAACCGACATTACAAGCGGAAGCACTACTACCACTATTTCGCCGTCTGAAAGAAGAAAGTATCCACATCTGTCTTGACAGCAACGGCGGATTATGGAATGAGCATGTAGAGAAACTTTTGAAACTGACAGACCTCGTATTACTGGATGTTAAAGAATTCAATCTGCCACATCATCAGAAGCTTACTGGAAGGAGTAATGAACAAACGTTACGCACAGCCAACTGGTTGGAAGAAAATAAACGTCCCTTTTGGCTACGCTATGTACTCGTGCCGGGATACAGCGATTTTGAAGAAGACATTCGTGCCATGGGAGAACAACTGGGCAACTACCAAATGATTCAAAAAATAGAAATACTTCCCTATCACACACTGGGTGTACACAAGTATGAGGCAATGGGGCAAGAGTATCTGCTGAAAGGAATAAAAGAAAATACACCGGAACAGATCGAACAAGCCGCCAACCTATTCAAAGAATACTTCAAAATAGTACAAGTAAATTAGGTACTTCCCGCACGAGGAGGTACGCCAGGCGGTGTACTTCACAAAAAAACGGAGATTTTTAGCCCAAAAGCTCCGTTTTATTTTCTATTCAATACAATTTTCAATAAGTGAAGCGAATACCTGCCTGGATATTAAAGTTACACGGCGTTTCTTTACGAATGGTTTGCACATTGGAACCATCATCAAAGAAATACGTTACTCCGGGTTCTACATAAATACCTACATGCTTTGTCACATTGAATTGTGCGCCCACTGCACCAGCTACCGAAAGCTGCACCGGTTTCACTGTTTGTTTTTCATTCCCCAATTTGCCATATACACACTTCTCTATCATTCCGCCGGCAGCCACATACAATGTGAAACGATCCTTATCGAAGAAGTTCCAGTTAGCCCGGACAGGAATACCTATATAATGCAGTTTCTGATCGATCATGGCATTACCGCCGCTCATCTCCACATCCGAAGAAAGTAATGTATACGTCAATCCTGTCTCTACCGAAAAACCCTTTGCTAACCCCTTACGTACCGACAAGCCAAAGGAGATAGGCTGATGATGTTTGATGTCCACAATTTCATCCATACGCTTCAGATAGGGTACCCCTTCTTTGAATACCACCATTTGATTGTCGGGGATGCGAATAATCTCCCCCTCGGTCGTATTGGATACCAAGTTGAGCCGTTGTTCATTAGACATCCCTCCCCCATCCGCCAGGTCATTGCCTGTAAGGGAGACTCCTCCCGCATTGCCTACCGCTGCACCAAGTGACCAACGTCCTTTTTTAGATTCTGTTTTTTCTACCGGAATATGCAGTTTGTCCTGCCCGGATCTTTTATGTGATCTCACCACAGGTGACTCTTCTTTCGCTGCTACCGGTTCTTTTTCAGTTTCCTCTTTCTCGTAGGCTATCTGCTGCACAGACTCCTTTCCGTCGGCAATTTCACGAACAACCTCAACAGGTACCGAGGGTTCGGTTCCCTGTCTCTCCGCTATTTTCTTCGCTTGTGCAACTATCGGACGGATAGCACGTGCCGGCTCTACTTTAGCCACCTGTACATCAGGTTGGGCTGTTTGAGGCAATATATCCGGATCGGCTGCTAACACCGTAGTAGTCGTACGACGAATCTCTTCGGCAGTAGGAGTATTCAGGAAGTAGATGCTTAAGGATGTAGAAGCTACCAGCAATACTGCCGCTGCTATTGTCAGCCATTTGCGATAAGGATACAGTATCCGCTTTTCAACAGGCGGCAGCAATTCCTTCTCCAGTTGTTCCCAACCGGAAGCGGGCATGGGCTCAGAGTAGTCCTGTAACTTCTCCTTCAGCTTGTCCATCCACATTTCTTTATCTTTCATCTTCTCATCTTTCATCTGTCATTCACCATTAACCATTCTTTCACTTTCCTGGCTAATACAGTCTTTGCACGAAACAACTGCGAAGCCGAGGACTTTTCATTTATACCCAATAATCGGGCAATCTCTTTATGCGACTTATCTTCAAACGTGTATAAGTTGAACACGGTACGATAACCTGCGGGTAACTCTTCAATAAACTGCATCAGTACTTGTTGCGGTATGGCCTCCACAGCCCCAATATCCGGCTCTTCATAGGTTTCGGGAACTTCATCAAGCGTCATTGCCTGATTCATTACATCATTTTTACGCAAATACTGTAACGCCACATTTACCATCACACGCTCCATCCATGCTCTGAGAGACCCTTCGCCCCGCCAGGTGAACTTATCAAAAGAAGCAAAGATCTTCAGGAAACCGTCATGTACCAAGTCTTGTGCCGTGTCCCTGTCTCCGGCATACCGAAGACAGATGCCAAGCATCCTCCCTGAATACTGCTCATAAAGTTCTTTGCGGGCACGATTATTCCCTTGCCTGCACAGCTCTGTCAGCTCCTGTTCTTCCATTCTCTTTAACACGTGTTTATCTTATAAATGCAACAAAGATAGAAATACTGCATAGAGCGAACAAGTGTTTTATTGCTTTTATTTCTTTAACAATCTGCCATGCAATATTCTTTCATATCCTGCATTTTCCATACAGTATGCTTCCCGTACGGGGACGCATACAGGGCGATGATAGCCATTAATAAGTGTAACTGTAAAAAGAAAACCAAACAAACTTATGAAGAAATTAAATTTTATTGCAGCAACAATGATTCTGGTCCTTATGCCTTTCCTCCAGTCATGTCTGGACGATGACGGACCAAGCTATTCAGACTTAACCATTGCCACCCTTAAGACCACTGATGCCGACAGCTATTACTTTGGTCTGGATAGTGGTAGAAAAATGTATCCGGGTGATGACTCTGCAGTTCGCAATTATCCGATTGTAGATGGGAAGCGTGTATTCGTATGGTTTCATCAACTCGAAGAGCAAGTGCCGGGATATGATTATAATATTCAGGTAGTACAAATGGATTCTATTCTGACCAAAGGTATCATCCCGCTTACAGAAGCCACTGCAGATAGTATTGGTGATAATAAGATAAACGTCACATATCACTGGATTGCCCAAGGATATCTTACGATGGAATTCCAGTATTACGGTACACGGAATCCTAACAAGAAACACATGCTGAACCTGGTTCACAACGAAGATACAGAGCTTGTGGACGAAGAGGGCTACATCAATCTGGAATTCCGCCACAATGCATTTGATGATAACGGCGGTAGCTTGGGTGAAGGCATCGTCTCCTTCAACCTCGATAAAGTAGCCGAAGAGATGAAGACGGCCAAAGGACTAAAAGTTCGTGTAAAGACGATATACGACAATATACAGTTTATAAAGATGGATTTCAAAGAATCCAAAAACAGCAGTCAAATACCTACTGCACAACAACTAAATATTTCTGCATACACGGCTGAAACGAACTACTAATTCTGATATAATAAAATGTGATGAACGATGGCAACTTCCCATGATTGCCATCGTTCTTTTTTTATCCTATCATTTGGCCTAAACCTGATCAGTAACGAAGATTATGGATATATCATTTCGGTAGCGGAAGTGCCC
>DXWV01000013.1:5419-18115 GCA_019416685.1 Bacteroides sp. | reverse complement strand
TTAAACGAGTAGGAAAGCATAGCAAACCAAAACTCGTTTAACTTTATTAACTGTTATTTCGGGCCGGATTATTTGGTCAGGTCTTAGAATTCTGTGGTAAAATAGATTCATTATCAGGATTGCTTCATTAATATATTGCGTAAGATCGAACTAAGAACGGGGTATTTCCGTTTTGACAATGTAACATCGTCTATCGTATCTCCCCGTGCGGGAAGCACTCAAATACTTACATCCTCAAACTTATACAGCTCCCACTCTCCACTATTTTCTTTCCTTTTGAAATAGAGAATATTAGAAAGCCCGTTTCCTATCCCCTTCAGGGCAAGAACTTTGGTAGAAGAATTATCAGTATTCTTTTGTCCGTAATTAATATTCGATAATCGATCGGCAGGTAACGCTGGTTTGAAGGCAAACCACTGGTTAAGGTCAAGGGTTGTTTCCAAAACAGAAAAATCATCGTCCGGATCAGTAGTTACAAACATCAAGGGCTGACGCACACGCCGACATTGAAAAAGGCTATCCGTTGCAAAGCGTCCGAAGAATTCTACAAAGTCCTCAGCATCCCCTTTCTCTACAGGACGTAGGTTAATAGCTTCCAACATCCATGCCCCCTTCACTCGCTCGAAATAATACTTTTTCACCATATGAGTACGGATAAAGATCCACTCTACCTGCACGGAAGTGAGCGCAGTATCCCCCACCAGATCCATATCTTCCTCGCTATCAAAAAGTAAAGTGTAATAGCTCTGCTTTGTAAACAGATCATCATGTTTCCAGTACTTCTTTTCAATTTTAGAAGGTTCATCTCCGTTATAATAAGCCAACGGAAACTTTACGCGCTGCTGTTGCAACTCGTCGTCGGAAGCAAAATTATAAATAAAGTCATCGAATGACTCGTCTGCCTCTATCGGCTTCGGTCCCTCTGATGTCTTTGACCGGTGGAGCGTATCGGCTCTATGAAGAGCCGAATCCACCTCATTTGTAAGTGATGCGAAGGGGTCAAGATTCGCTCTCTTGTTTCCACAAGAAGCAAGAAGAGCGAGGGCAACAGCCCCCGCAATAAGTTTTTTCATTATTTCAGTTTAGCTCTTAATTTTTCAAGCATATCCACCGTCATACTTTCCAAATCATAAGCCGGTTTCCACCCCCACTCTTCACGAGCGCAGGTATCATCCAGACTATCGGGCCAGCTATCGGCAATACGCTGTTTCAAAGGATCTACCTGATAAATCATTTTGAAATCGGGCACATGCTTACGGATGGCTTCGTAAATTGCCTCCGGATCAAAACTCATGGAAGCAATATTGAAAGCATTACGGTGAACCAGCTTCTCCGGATCAGCTTCCATCAGCGAGATAGCAGCATTCAAAGCATCCGGCATATACATCATATCCATCAACGTACCTTTGGCGATGGGACATACAAAAGTTTCACCCTTCACGGCAGAATAATATATATCAACAGCATAATCCGTTGTTCCGCCACCCGGAGGGGTTACATTGGAAATAATTCCGGGGAAACGAACCGCACGGGTATCTACTCCGTATTTATTATGGTAATAGTCACTCAGCAACTCAGTAGTCACCTTGGAAATACCATACATCGTACGCGGACGCTGAATAGTATCCTGCGGCGTTTTCGTGTGTGGTGTATCTGCTCCGAACGAACCAATAGAACTCGGCGTAAACACCGCACATCCATGAATACGAGCCGTTTCAAGTACATTCCACAAACCATCAATACCTATTTTCCAAGCAAGCTTGGGTTTAGACTCAGCTACAACGGACAACAAGGCCGCAAGGTTGTATATTGTGTCAATATTATATTCTTTTACTACGGACTCAATCATTTCGGCGTTTGTTACATCAACTATTGCCGCGGGTCCCGATTCTTTCAATTCTCCTTTAGGTTCTGCACCGGAAATATATCCGGCTACAACGTTCTCATTTCCATAGCGATTACGCAGTTCCATCGTGAGCTCCGAACCAATCTGTCCGGTAGCTCCAATTACCAAAATATTTTTCATTCTTCCAACTTATAGAGTATATTAAGCTAAATGGTGCGCAAAGTAAGCACTTTTTTTTCACTTTTATAGCAAATAGTCATTGTAATTTGGAGAAAAATAATGTCCTTTGCATAGAAACTAAAACTCCAAACGCTATGTACGGTAAAATGAAAGAACACCTCAGCAATACACTTGCTGAAATTAAAGAAGCCGGACTCTATAAAGAAGAACGACTCATTGAAAGTGCACAACAAGCAGCGATCACTGTAAAAGGAAAAGAAGTACTGAACTTTTGTGCTAATAACTATCTGGGACTCTCCAATAATCCCCGTTTGATAGAGGGAGCAAAGAAGATGATGGACCGTCGCGGATATGGTATGTCATCCGTCCGTTTTATCTGCGGAACCCAGGATGTTCACAAAGAACTGGAAGCAGCAATCTCTGACTATTTCCGGACAGAAGATACAATCTTATATGCTGCTTGTTTTGATGCCAACGGCGGTGTTTTCGAACCATTATTCACAGAAGAAGATGCTATCATTTCGGATTCACTGAATCATGCTTCTATTATAGACGGTGTACGCCTCTGTAAAGCTAAACGTTATCGCTATGCCAATGCCAATATGGAGGAACTGGAAAAGTGTCTTCAGGAAGCTCAGGCACAACGGTTCCGCATTGTAGTGACAGATGGTGTATTCTCAATGGATGGCAATGTGGCCCCTATGGACAAGATTTGTGATCTCGCCGATAAATACGATGCACTGGTAATGGTAGATGAATCTCATTCGGCCGGTGTGGTAGGTGCAACAGGTCACGGTGTGAGCGAACTCTACAAAACCTACGGACGTGTGGACATTTATACCGGTACACTGGGTAAAGCTTTTGGTGGTGCACTGGGTGGATTTACCACAGGACGTAAAGAAATTATCGACCTATTACGCCAACGCAGTCGTCCTTATCTGTTCTCTAACTCATTGGCTCCGGGCATTATCGGTGCAAGCCTTGAAGTATTCAACATGTTGAAAGAGAGCAATGCGTTGCATGATAAGCTGGTAGAAAACGTCAACTACTTCCGCGACAAAATGATGGCTGCCGGATTTGATATAAAACCAACACAGAGTGCAATCTGTGCCGTTATGCTGTATGATGCCAAACTTTCTCAGGACTATGCTGCCCGCATGCTCGAAGAGGGTATCTATGTGACAGGGTTCTACTATCCGGTAGTTCCGAAAGAACAGGCACGCATTCGTGTACAAATTTCTGCCGGACATGACAAAGAGCATCTGGACAAGTGTATCAATGCCTTCATCAAAGTAGGCAAAGAACTTGGGGTGCTGAAATGATCTTTCAATAAGTAGTTAAGAGTAGTCAAGTAGTAAGTAGTCAACTACTTGACTACTTACTACTCTCTCATCTACTTTCAACTACATACCACTAAAAAACATTATGGAAGAACTTACACTCACAACACCTGCCCTACTCTTTTCGGCAGTTTCACTTATCCTGTTAGCATACACGAATCGTTTTCTATCGTACGCCCAGTTAGTACGTCAATTGCGTGATCGTTATATGGAAAATCCTACCGACATCACCGTTGCACAAATAGAGAATCTGCGCAAACGACTCAACCTGACCCGTACTATGCAAGGGTTAGGCATTGCAAGCCTGTTCTTTTGTGTTGTCAGCATGTTTCTTATCTATATCGGACTACAGTTACTATCTGCCTACGTGTTCGGACTGGCACTACTCTTGCTGATAGCTTCATTGGGAGTTTCTTTCCGGGAGATACAAATATCTACGCGTTCATTGGAAATCTACCTGAGCACAATGGAGAAAAAGATAAATTAACCAAAGTATGAACCGGTAGCGGTTTTAGAAATCACGATTTAAGATACAACGCGGCAGGGAAGCACCACTGTAAACCGGCTTCCCTTAGACGGTTCGGACCAAAGTTCAATGTTCCCACCGGATTTCTCGACAATCAATTGACAAATGGATAATCCAAGTCCTGTTCCCTGTGCAAATTCATCCTGTTTATAAAACCGGCTGAAAATAATACGTTGCTCTTCTACAGGAATACCAATACCAGTATCCTCCACATAGATACGTACCTGATTTTCTTCGGGCACATAGCGATAACCCAGTTTAATATATCCTTCTTTTGTGAACTTAGATGCATTGTTCAGGAAGTTAGTCAGCACTTGCGTCAGACGATCCTGGTCTACTTCTATTTCCATTGGAATATCATCTATCTCCTCTATAAAATCCAATTGAGCAGGAATCAATACTTTATGGGTGCTATAAACTTTATTAACCAACTCAGATACACAGCATTTACTCTCCTGAAAGGCCATATTCCCCGACTCGATACGCGACAGTTCGAGAATATCATTAATAAGCTTCAATAACAACTCACTATTCCTGTTAATAGTATCTATATATTCTATTTTATCTGATTCTTCCAATTCATCATCCATAGCCAGAATGTTTGCAAAGCCAACAATCGCATTGAGAGGCGTACGTATTTCGTGACTCATATTTGCCAGGAATGACTGTTTAAGCTCTGCTTTCTCAGCCAGACGACGCGCATCTTCCAGCTCCTGTTCACGGTCTTTAATGGATTGAATATTTAATAATAAACCGGCAGTCTTGGCTTGTCCGGAGACTGAATGGGAAGTTGTATAACGAAACTCCCACCACTGGTACCCCTGCCCATCAAAATCACATTTTAACTGTACTATTTTCTTTTTAGCCAATGGCAGATTTTCCCGGTTCAACTCAAACCGATTACGCTGATCGGGGTGAACATAACTTTCCAATTCATCGATTGTCAACTTCCGGGGGACTTCGTTTATCGATTTCCAGAAAGCATTTTCAAGTACAATACATTCATCCTGCAATTTCCAGGCATATATATTCCCACCCTCAATAGACAGTGCCAGTGTTTCCTTCTCGTCTGCTAAGGCATAAAGAGCCATTTTCTTTCGTTTCTGTTCACGCAGATAAAGAAACATCAACAAGCTGAATATACTAAACAGCAACATGAAAATAAGCACCATTAATATGATCCAGATGCCCCTATACTGTTCTTTAAAAGGCATATTGATAAAATGATACTTCTCCGGAATCCTTTTCTTATCCCACTGCAACTGTTTCAAAACTTGCCAGTCTACCAGAAACTCTTTTTTACTCTCACATACAGGTATATCTGCCGGGGAAGCTCCTTTAAGAATGCGAACAGCAACCTTTACTTCCTCACTCGCTTGTATAGTTATCGGAGTGATATATCCTCCCAGCAACCTCTCACCATATCCGAATGCTTCATTGATTACCGTCATCCCAGGACTGGCTGAAACATTTCCCATATTTACCGTTGTAAAGTCGCGCTTCAACTGTATATAACATCCGTTAGGAACATATTTGCTAAGACTCCATATGAGCGCACCTCCATAGGAATTACGACCTCGCGCAGCCATCGTATTGAAAGGTATATAGCCTTCCTTCTTTACTAATGAATCTCTCTCTGCACTGCTATATTCAGGATGAACCACGCCCGTTACCTTTTCGTCTTTCAACTGCTCCTTCATATCATCTTGTATAGCCCTGTCGAGAAACGTTTTATCCAATATTGCAAAAGGACGCACATTTTCTCCAAACAATTCTTTTGCCACATGAAAATTTGTCCTGTAATCTATCTTATCATGAAATCCGGTCACATTAGGATATTGTTTTATCAACTCCCAATTCGGATAATTAACGCCGGCAAACACTATCGGAACCTGCTTCACCAAAGGGTGTCCACACTTCAGTAATGAATAGGTAGCCTGATCTTCATTCACCAGAATCACTTCGGGTTTCCAGTCTTTTAAAGAATTAAGTAACCGTCTCATTCTCTCCAGTTCAGGTTGCTCCCGGTAACTCTCACAATCCAGATAAAATGTCCTTATATCCGGATCAATACCTAACTTATTAAAATCTTCCTCTATCAACCGATTAAAATCAGGATAGGCAGCGTAACTAAATTCATAAGAATGAATAACCAGTATACGACGTACCTCCTTTTCTGAACAGCCAGTAACAGATAACAGCAAAAAAAGCAGATATGTAAGTTTAAGAATTTTCTTATACATGTGTTTTTTACTAATTAAAGATATAACGTATACCAAACTGAAGCTGCCAGCAATTACCAGACGAACGATTGGGCATAAACGTTTCTGAAGGTAATGTAACTATCCCGTCATTCGCCTGCGTCACCATAGTATAAACCGGCTCGTTTGCAGCATTTACCCCCTTAAAGTTCAACAACTTATTAGTTCTGACACTCTTTGACACTCCCCAAGAACTATTCAACAAATTACCAATATTCATGATGTCTACACTAAACTGTAAAGTATTCATTGTCTTCCCGGCATTTATCCGGAAGTCCTGTGTAATACGCAAATCGATACGATTGACCCAGGGCAGAAAGGCCCCGTTCGTTTCGGCATATTCTCCTTTATGTTTTTTAAGATAAGGATCCTGGTTTACAAAAGCCCAGAAAGCATCCCGTTGTTCTGCGGCTGTGAAGGTACGGTCTCCTACTTTCTGGTCTTGGAAGTTCAGCTCCGTTGAGCTGGACGGAATATACATCAAGTCAAAGATATAGCCATCGTTATTCATATCATTATCGTACAGATAAGAATAAGAGCCTTCACGTTGTCCGGTATAGAAAAGAGAAACAGACGTTGCGTAATTATGTGCATACCGTATAGCATACGATGCTTCTGCTATCAACCGGTGAGGAGAATACAGATAAGAGGCATTATGCAAAGTCAGGTAGTTGGCTCCTTGCACAGAAGGTTCCTGTTTCCAGGCCCCATCTATCTGATTACTCTGATTGTTGGAAAGTGTGCGCGAGCAAGTGTAGGTATAAGATGTCATTAGATTCAACCCTGTTACCGGCATCATATGCAATGTAGCACTCAGATTGTAACTATATCCCTTATGAGTATTGGTCATCAACATGGCATCTGTTATTTCCGAATGGATATATTTCTCACTATTTCCCGGATAACGGTAGCGTTTGTCAGGACCTGAAAAAGTAGACATCTTCGGATCATCCAGAGCTATTACATTAACATTCTGCTGCAAAATAGCATTGATGTCTTTGATGAAAGTTCCTTCCAATGTCATATCTGCCTTAAAAGGTAATGGCAACTGATAATCCAGAGCCAATGACGTTTTCCAGACCTGAGGCGTCTTGAAATTACGGTCGATTGTAATAATATTGTTTACAGCTCCAGGGTCCGTCGGGAAACGATCGGGAAATTGAGGAGCTACTTCCTGTAACACTTGTTGCGGCATTCGTATGCCTCCGCCCAGAGCAGCAAGCAAAGGATCTCCCACAGTGGTTGTCGAAACCGTTGTTTGCAGCATACCACTTCCTTCCTGCATTTTTGAAAGAAATATTAAAGGAAACCTACCGGTAAAAAGCCCTGTACCTCCACGCAGTTTGAGCCGGCTATCACCTAACAAATCATAATTAATACCCACTCTCGGAGAAATAAGCGGAGTGGCTTTAGGCCAGCTGTCGGTACTCAGCGTCTTTCCGTTAAAATCGTATCCGGTAATAGAAGGATTCTCATATCGTTTATTTACATAGAAAGGAATATCCATACGAACACCATACACAAGTTTCAGACGGGAAGATACATTGTAATCATCCTGTGCATATACCGAAAACTGATTGTAATGTACAGCCGATAATGCATGATCTTCTCCTGTCAGTGAATAGGTCATTGCAAAAGCAATCGGAGCCATCCGGTTGACAAAGTCATCATAGCTGGCATACCGATAATATCCTGCTCCATAGCGCATGTAACAGTTAGATACATTTTGCGACTCAAAGCTAAGTCCCGCACCTAAATTATGTGCTCCTATCTGCATAGAAAAGTGATCGGTAACAGCCCATACTTTTTCTGTAATACCATTTCTCCAAGCATGCTGGTCGTAACCGGCATTCATAAAAGCACGACTGGTCCCTCCTGCGTCAGGTTTCATGATATCTACCGTCGGGAAGTCCCCGTTACATTCACGTTTGTTGCCGTCATTAAAAGTATAGCTTACCAACAGTTTATTATTCATCATCATCCCCAATCGGCTATTCAACTCAGCTGTCAAAGAGTTCACATTATTCGACTGCTTCCAGGTCGAATTTCGGAAGGTCATAGAGTAACGGCTCACCGGAGCCCCATTTATATTTAAAGCCGTACCCACTACATTATTATCTTTCTGCTGAGAAGTATAGTTATAACGTACCATGAGTTTATGGCGTTCCGAAATATTCCAGTCCATACGTGCCATTGCACGGTACGTATTTGTTCCTCCGCTAAAGTCTGTCCATGAACCTGTATCATAACCATACATTGCTTTCAGATCATTGGAAAAGCGACGCATATCTGCATCAGTAACACGCGATATCAAATGCTCAACATCTTCCGTCCCATCAACAGAAAGTTTCCATTTATGCATTGGCTTCGGTTCATTCTCATACTCTCCATTAACAAAAAAGAAAAGCCGGTTCTTCACAACCGGACCTCCCAAAGTAAAACCATAGATATTACGCCGCTCTTCAGCACGTCCACCCAGATCTTCCCCATTCACTTTATTTCCACGGAGATTCTCGTTCTTAACATACATATATCCAGAGCCACGAAATTGATTCGTGCCACTCTTTGTCACAGCATTAACAGCTGCTCCGATAAAGTTTGTCTGTCGTACATCGTAAGGAGCAATACTCACCTGAATTTCATCCAGTGCATCTATGGAAATCGGATTACCACCACCTGGTAAGACGGCTCCATCCAATCCCATACTATTATTAAAGTTTGCTCCATCAATACTATAATTATTCATTCGCTGATCCCGTCCTCCGAAACCATTACCATTGGCATAAGGCGATAGTTTTGTAATATCACTCAGACTACGGTTAATGGTCGGCAACCGATTAATATCCTCAATAGTTATATGCGTGGAAGCACCTGTTTTCTCTCCGGCAAATTTTGAAGACACTCCTACCACTACCACTTCGTCCAGCTCTATCGATGAGCTCAGCAAAGCGTTACATAAATAGGTCTCAGCCAATCTCAAATAGATATCAGTAAATACCGCTCTGCGATAGCCAACATAAGATATTTCAATTCGGTAAGGTCCGCCGATACGCATCCCCTGCAATTGATAATTCCCCTGAAGATTAGTGATAGTTCCATACTGAGTACCCGAAGGTTCATGAACAGCCATAACAGCAGCACCTGGCAACGGTTCTTTATTTTCATCTGATACAAGACCACTCATTGAAGATGTAGTAACTTGAGCATAACTCACTGTATAGCAGAATAAACAGCAAATTAGAAGTGTTATTTTGTTCATGCTTTCCACTTTATAAAGAAGATAAACTAACTTTTATTTTCTTTATGATAATTGTGGCAAAGATAAATAAATTTTGTAAAAAAGATAATGCCTTCTCTAAAAAAAGACTATTATGCACAAAGAAAATATTGAATAAAAAATATACATTCTTCTCATATAAAAAAAAGGGATCCTGAACGAATTGTCCAGGACCCTTTTTTATATAAGAAGAATAGTTCAATCAGCGTTTACCCAACTGAGCATCAATAAAGAAGACACCTGTATCACCTGCACGTTTAAGTTTATCTACAATCTCCATAGCAGTAGCTTCTTCTTCTACCTGCTCACGAACAAACCCCCAAAGGAAATCCTGTGTGGCATTGTCTTTTTCGGAAGAAGCAATAGCTACCAGACCATCAATCAGTTTAGAAACATGGCATTCATGTTCATATACATGCTCAAAAACTTCCAATGGTGTACCCCATCCGGTAGGTACTACATCAATTTTGTCTACTTTTGCTATACCACCACGTTTTATGATATAACCGGCAATAGCATAAGCATGCTCCATCTCTTCCTGTGATTGCTTTTTCAACCAGGAAGCAAAACCAGTATAACCCTCTCTTTCAAGGTGGAAAGACATAGATAAATAAAGATTAGCAGACCACATTTCTGCTGTAACTTGCTCATTTAAAACTTTCTGTAATTTCTCTGTCATCATAATAATTATATATTAGTGAATTAAACTCTTTACTTTGATTTCACAAGAAATATAAACATCAGTAAATCACTACCTGTAAAATCAGAATTCATTTTATATAAAAACAATTGACGCTTCTTATTTGTTCTAAACAAATTTAATTTTTCAGACCAATTCATCCGACGTATAGCCTTTTGGCAACTCACGGCAATTATAGGATGAAGCCATAATTTCACCATATGCACCGGCAGAACGGAGAGCAATCAAGTCACCACGTTTCACTTTATTCAAATCAATCGCTTTACCAAAAACGTCAGACGATTCACAAATAGGACCTACCACATCATAAGTCTGCATAGCCTCGTCAGAAGTAAGATTCTCCATCTTGTGATGTGCCTGATAAAGCGCCGGACGGATTAAGTCCGTCATTCCAGCATCGAGAATAGCAAACTTCTTATTGGCACCCTGTTTTACATACAGCACTTTAGAAATAAGCGTACCACACTGTCCTACTACGGCACGTCCCAGCTCAAAATGTAAAGTCTGATGCGGACGCAGCTTCAATTGACCGGCATAGGTCGCGAAATAAGCCTTGAAATCAGGGATTGACTGGCGATTGGGATGATCGTAATCAATACCGAGTCCACCACCCACATTAATATGCTTTACAAAAATCTGGCGGGCCTCAAGTTTATTCTGCAGTTCGTTAACCCGGTTACAAAGAGCAATAAAATCACCCATATCGAGTATCTGCGAACCAATATGAAAGTGCAGACCGATAAAGCTGATATGCTTCATCTCCAAAGCCACATCTATCACTTTATCCATATCTTCCATACTGATGCCAAACTTATTTTCAGCAAGTCCGGTAGTGATATTTGCATGAGTATGTGCACCTACATTAGGATTGATACGAAAGGCAACGTTCGCCACTTTTCCTTTGGCAGCAGCCAGTTCGTTAATAACTTCCAGTTCGGGGATAGACTCTACGTTGAAACAGAAAATGTCATAATCCAATCCTAGCTCGATCTCCCAATCGGCTTTACCCACACCGGCAAATACAATCTTCTGTGCAGGGAAACCAGCTTTTATAGCTGCACGTATTTCGCCGCCACTTACACAATCGGCACCCAAGCCACTCTCACGGATGATAGTGAGTACTTTCGGATTTGCATTTGCTTTCACAGCATAATGCACGTCGAAATGTTCGTAACGGGCTACTTCTTTATTGATAGCAGTCAGTGTGTCGCGCAACACTTTTGTATCATAGTAATAAAAAGGGGTGCGCAACTCACGAAATTTATCAATAGGGAATATTCCTTTCATAAAAGATACTTTGTTTTTTAATTTAGCTCCACCACAGAGGACACAGAGTCTTAATTTTTTTTTAATTCTCTGTGTCCTCCATACCCTGTAGTAAATATGTGATTATTGTTTTCCGTTGAACAACATGTCACTCAGCGATTGTAATGCTGTCTTCTTATCGCACTCACGGATAAGGAAGGAGATGTTGTAATTGCTACCACCGAAGGAGATCATACGTACCGGAATATTGCGCATTGCATCAAGTGCTTTGGCTTCAAAACCTACATTTTCCCATTCAAGGTCTCCTACCACACAAATGATACACATATCTCTGTCAACCGTTACCGTACCATATTTCTTCAAGTCGTCAAGTATTTCATTCAGATGCTTGGTATTATCTACAGTGACAGACACACCCACCTCTGAAGTACAGATCATATCAATAGAGGTCTGATAGCTTTCAAAAATCTCGAATACTTTACGCAAAAATCCGTGAGCCAGCAACATGCGGCTGGATTTGATCTTGATAGCAGTAATATTTTCTTTAGCAGCCACTGCTTTGATCTTTCCTTTCTCCGTATCATTAGAGATCAATGTACCCGGAGCATCAGGAGCCATAGTGTTGAGCAAGCGTACCGGAATATTGGCATACTTGGCCGGCTGAATACAGGTAGGGTGAAGAATCTTGGCACCAAAGTAAGCCAACTCAGCAGCCTCCTCAAAATGCAACTGGCGCACCGGCGAAGTCTTGTCAACAATACGCGGATCATTGTTGTGCATACCATCAATATCCGTCCAAATCTGTATTTCAGAAGCATTGATAGCTGCACCAATCAAAGAAGCAGTATAGTCGCTACCGCCACGTTGCAGGTTATCAATCTCCCCATAAGCATTGCGGCAAATAAAACCCTGTGTAATATAAATCTCTGCATCCGGATAGAGTTCCAGCTGTGCCAGCAATTTCTCCTTGATATAGATAGGATCGGGCTCTGCGTTTTTATCAGTACGCATGAATTCTAAAGCCGGAAGCAGTACAGACTTCACGCCACACTCCTGCAAATAGAAGTTTACCATGGCAGTAGAAATCAGCTCGCCTTGTGCCAGCACTACTTTCTCTTCAAACAATGTGAAGAGATCCTTCGTATACGAACGAATGTAGTCGAAATGAGATTTGACAACTTCCAGAGCTTTCTGTTTATATTCCGGGGTAGCATAAAGTTCATCAACGTGCTGTTTATATTTAGATTCCAGCTTATTGATAATCTCGTTGGCACCTTCCGGATTCTTCTTGTACAGATAG
>DXWV01000013.1:0-5368 GCA_019416685.1 Bacteroides sp. | reverse complement strand
TGCAGAGCCTACGGAAGTTCCTCCAAACTTTAAAACTTTCATTTTCGTTACTGTATTAAAATTAGTATGTATATTAATTATTTTTCTCTGTAAATTCATCCGTCACATCATTGATATGATGCTCCGAACACCGGTATACACGCCCGGGATATTCGCGCAATAATTGCAGGTTATGGGTAGTCATCACTACGGATGAACCCGACTCGCAAATACTATGCAACAATTCTACAATGGCCTTTCCCGTTTCCACATCCAGATTTCCGGTGGGTTCGTCTGCCAAGATAATAGCAGGTGAATTGAGTACAGCACGCGCAATGACAATACGTTGTTGCTCACCTCCGGAGAGTTCATTAGGCAACTTATAACCTTTATTGCTCATACCTACCAGCTGTAATACTTCTTCAATACGCTCCTTTATCTCCTGTTTATTTTTCCAACCGGTAGCACGAAGCACAAATTCAAGATTGTTATATACGGTACGATCTGTCAGCAACTGGAAGTCCTGAAAGACAATACCAAGTTTACGCCTCAGCTGCGGGATGTACTTACGTTTGATCGTTTTCATATTATATCCCAGCACTTCCGCTTCACCATCAGCGATATCGAGTTCACCATAGAAGGTTTTGAGCAGGCTCGTTTTTCCCGACCCTACCTTGCCTATCAGATATACAAACTCACCTTTGTGCAACTGTAACGTAACGTCACTCAGCACACAAAGGTCTTGCTGATGTATCTCTACATTGTTATATGTAATCAGTGCTTCGTCCATGAGGCGCTATGTCTTACCTGCAATTCGCGTGCCAGGTCTTCGATGCGATAGCCTTTAGAAGTCAGCAACACTATGAGGTGATATATCAAATCAGACCCTTCGTAAATCAACCGTTCATTGGTTCCATTAGTAGCTTCAATAACTGTTTCTACAGCTTCTTCGCCCACTTTTTGAGCTATCTTATTGATGCCCGATTCAAAAAGACTGGTGGTATAAGACTTCTCCGGCATCTCTTCGTGACGCTTATCAATAAAATCTTGCAACAGTTTGAGAAACATTACAGGTTCTTCATTCTTTTCGCCCCAACAAGTATCCGTACCTGTGTGACATACAGGGCCAACCGGGTTAACCTGAATCAACAAAGTATCATTGTCGCAATCAGATTTGATAGAAACCACATTCAGGAAATTACCACTCTCCTCCCCCTTAGTCCAAAGACGATTCTTAGTACGGCTAAAGAAAGTTACTTTCCCGGTCTCTACTGTCTTGTCATAAGCTTCCTTATTCATAAAACCAAGCATCAGCACCTTGCGGGTGTTATTATCTTGTATGATAGCGGGAACAAGCCCATTCATTTTATCAAAATCCAACATTTTATTTACAATTTATTCCCTACGGTCATGACCATTATTTGTTTTTTAACACATAGGTACGTTAACGATTTACGATTTACGATTGAAATTACCTCTCCCTTCTCCCCTCTCAATTCTCCCTTCTTACAGTAATTCCCTGACTGCAAAGATACGATTTTAAATCGGGAATTTTGATTTCTCCGAAATGAAAAACACTGGCAGCCAGCGCAGCATCTGCTTTGCCAAGGGTAAAAGCATCCCGGAAATGTTCCATCGTACCTGCCCCTCCCGAAGCGATAATAGGTATAGAAAGTTGCCCGGCAAGCGAAGCAAGTGCTTCATTGGCATATCCGGTCTTCACACCATCATGATTCATACTGGTGAAAAGTATCTCTCCGGCACCCCGTTCCTGAGCCTCTTTGGTCCATGTCAGCAATTCTTTATCTGTTTCTATACGGCCGCCATTCAGGTAACATTTCCAACCATTTTCAGTCATCTTGGCATCTACGGCAAGCACGCAAACCTGTGAACCGAAGTGCTTTGCTATATCATCAATCAATTGCGGATTACGAATAGCAGAAGAGTTTATAGATATTTTATCGGCACCGGCATTCAGCAAACGATCCACATCACTCAATTCATTGATCCCTCCTCCCACTGTAAAAGGGATATTAATATTAGCAGCAATTCGTTTCACCAATTCGGCAAAGGTCTTACGTCCTTCATGACTGGCGGTAATATCAAGAAAAGTCAGTTCGTCAGCTCCCTGTTCGCTATAAGCACGTCCCAATTCAACCGGATCACCTGCCTGACGGAGGTTGACAAAATTGGTTCCTTTTACTGTCTGCCCATCTTTTATATCAAGACAGGGAATAATTCTTTTTGCTAACACGATATTAATATTTACGATTGGACAATTTACTATTTACGATTGAAAATACTATAAAAAACGGTAGAGATCTTTCAAGGTGATATGTCCTTCATAAAGCGCTTTGCCGAAAATAACGGCAGGCACTCCGGCTTCATGGAGGGCTTCAATATCATCCATGTTACTTACTCCACCACTTGCTATCAGATAGAGAGTGGGATGTTCAGCAAGTATCTCTTTATACAATTCAATAGAAGGTCCGGCAAGCATACCATCACAACTAATATCCGTACAGATCACTTTCTCTATCCCTTTATGAATATACTCTTTCAGGAAAGGGAAAAGATCACAGGCACTTTCATCCTTCCAGCCATTAACAGCAATCTTATGATCTTTGACATCGGCTCCAAGAATAATTTTCTCACTGCCATACTTGTCTATCCAACGGCAAAACAGTTCAGGATTCTTCACAGCTATACTTCCTCCGGTTATCATCTCTGCACCACTCTCAAAAGCAATAATAAGATCCTCGTCACTCTTTACCCCACCACCAAAATCGATAATAAGAGAAGTACGGGCAGCTATTTGCTCTAACGTGCGGTAATTTACCACATGATGAGAGGCAGCCCCGTCAAGATCTACCACATGCAAGCGACGAATACCATTGGCTTCAAACTCCTTGGCCACTTCCACCGGATTCTCATTATACACCTTTTTACTGTCATAATCTCCTTGAGAAAGGCGAACGCATTTCCCATCGATAATGTCAATAGCTGGAATAATTTCAATCATATATGTATTTAAAATTTAGTCCCTACGGTCATGACCATTATTTGTTTTTTAACACATAGGTACGTTAACGATTTACGATTTTACGACTGAGAATACACTGAGCTACTTTACTTCATATTGGTAAAGTTTATACATCCAGAAAGTTTCTCAATATCTTCTCTCCTGTCCCACCACTCTTTTCAGGATGAAATTGTGTAGCATAATAATTATCTTTATGCAAAGCAGCACTGAATGGATGTATATAATCAGTCTCGGCAGCCGTAAAATCACAAACGGGTACATAGAAGCTATGTACAAAATAGACAAATTCATCCTGCGTGAAACCCTTAAAAAGTTCACTATTCAGATGCCCTATCGTATTCCAGCCCATATGTGGTACCTTATCCTCATGCTTATGTGGGATAAAACGTTTTACCGGCACATCAAAAACTCCCAAACAGTCCACATCCCCTTCTTCAGAATAACTACACATCAACTGCATCCCCAGGCAAATACCCAGCACCGGCTGATGGAGGTTCTTGATCAATTCATCCATCCCGGTAGCCCGTAAGTGATTCATGGTAGTCTCAGCTTCTCCTACTCCGGGAAAAATCACTTTATCGGCAGCCTGCAACACTTCCTTATCGGCAGTGATCACAGCTTCCACCCCAAGACGCTTCAACGCATAGTCCACAGAACGGATATTCCCGGCATTGTATTTTATTACTGCAACATTCATCCTTATTTAGTTGACAGTTGACAATTGACAATTGACAGTGAGTTCAAATAACCAGACGCTTACAACGCAGCAATTGTCCACTGTCAATTGTCAATTGTCAACTAATTAAATATTACCGTTTTATTTTTATAAGCCAATACCTTGCGTTCGATATGCTTCTGCACGGCACGCGAAAGTACAATCTTCTCCAGGTCCTTACCCTTATTAACCAGATCTTCAATCGAATCTTTATGCGTGATACGCACAACATCTTGTTCGATAATAGGTCCGGCATCCAACTCAGTCGTTACATAATGACTGGTAGCACCAATAATTTTCACACCTCTTTCAAAAGCAGCATGATAAGGTCTTGCACCTACAAAAGCCGGAAGAAATGAGTGATGAATATTAATAATTTTATTAGGATAAGCATTAATCATCTGCTCTGAGATAACCTGCATATAACGCGCCAACACAATAAATGTGATGTTATGTTCAGCCAGCAATTCCATCTCTTTACGTTCCTGTTCGTCTTTCGTCTCTTTTGTTATAGGGAAAAGGTAAAAAGGAATACCGAAACGCTCTGCCACATGCTGCAAATCGGGATGATTACTAATGATAAGAGGAATTTCCACATTCCACTCTCCTGCCGTATACCGTGCCAACATATCAAAAAGACAATGCGACATTTTGGATACAAAGATAGCCATTCGTGGTTTCACATCTGAGAAATAGAGACGGAAATTCATGCTATACTTCTGAGCGTAGAGTGTTTCAAAATAATCTTCAATCTTTTCCTGAGGAACCAGGAAATCTTTCAATTCCCATTCAATACGCATAAAAAAGATGTTTTCCACATGGTCTACGTACTGGTCCAGATAGATAATATTTCCTTTGTTTACCGTGATAAAGTCTGTCACCTCGGCCAGGATACCCGGTTTATCGGGACAGTGCAATAACAGTTTGGCAGTTGTCATCATTGTTTCTACTATTTTACTAATTCATGCAGCGTTGTTTCACCGCCTGCGATTTTAGCTTGCAAAAATAACTAATTATTGCAAAATATCGAATAATTTGAGCAAAAAGTTTACTCTAAAAGCAAGAAATATATCAGATAGAAAGATTGGAGCTCAATATTCAAAAAGAAATAAAGAAAATAATGTCATCATTTTAAGGTATTCAACTGCACGACAGGCAGAAAAATAGACATGAAACAAGATACAAAGATACAGATAGAGGCAAAATAGCACCATATATTACTGTATTACAAGCAATTAAGAACTACGTACTTTATAGATATAAACTATCTATTTTAATACTGCTTTAATTAGGTATTTAACGCACCATTAAATACGTACTTTTGCAGCACATAAAATCAATTGTCTAACCTACGAAGAAAATATATTAACAACACATACCTTTTGAAACATTAGAATCCCTCTATTGAGAAAAAAAATAAAAAGAATTTCTATTTTTTATTCTAACAGAAACACCTCATAATGAAGCACAAAGCAAAAAACGGCTATTTTATTCACAAAAAAACTTTTTGAAAGTATTGCAAATTACGTAAAAACAGCTACCTTTGCACCCGCAATCGAGAGAGAAAGCTGATTAAGATGAAATACTGGTGCGTTAGTTCAGTTGGTTAGAATACATGCCTGTCACGCATG
>DXWV01000012.1 GCA_019416685.1 Bacteroides sp. | reverse complement strand
ATATTATTACTATGTTCTTTCTAATTTTTTGGACTGCAAATATATAGCTTTTTAAGCTCTCAAAAAAATATATTCTGAACAATTTTATAAAAAAGTCTCTTCCTTAAGTTTTGTTAGATTTAAAAAGAGCTACTTTTGTATGCGAATTGTGGTTGTGATGTACCAATATGCCAATGCATAAGTTGGCTATGAGGTGCATTCATAAGGCAAATAACGTATTTCTTACGTTGCTATATTAATACATTTTTTTAATGAATAACTTCAGCGAAACACTAATAAACTGGTATCACGAACATAAACGTGACTTACCCTGGAGGGAGTCTTCCGATCCTTACCTGATATGGATTTCAGAAATTATTTTGCAACAGACAAGAGTTGTACAAGGGTATGATTATTTTGTGCGTTTTATTGAACGCTTTCCTGATGTGAAGACACTTGCCGAAGCTGATGAAGATGAGGTAATGAAGTTCTGGCAGGGACTGGGATATTATTCCCGTGCACGCAATCTTCATGCTGCTGCCCGTAGTATGAATGGGGTGTTTCCTAAAACTTATTCCGGGGTATTGGGTCTGAAGGGGGTAGGAGAGTATACGGCGGCAGCCATTTGTTCCTTTGCTTATAATATGCCTTATGCGGTGGTCGATGGTAATGTGTATCGGGTGTTGTCGCGTTATCTCGGGATTGAGACTGCTATAGACTCTACGGAAGGGAAAAAACTGTTTGCTTCATTAGCCGGTGAACTGTTGGATAAAACCCAGCCGGCTGTTTATAATCAGGCAATTATGGATTTTGGAGCGATACAATGTACTCCGCAAGCTCCGGTTTGCCTGTTTTGCCCGTTGGCCGATAGTTGTATGGCACTGGCGAAAGGGAAGGTCCGGCAGCTTCCTGTAAAACAGCATAAGACAAAGACAACAAACCGCTATCTCAATTATATATATGTACGTGCGGGTGCATATACGTTTATTAATAAGCGGACGGAAAATGATATTTGGAAAAATCTCTTTGAGTTACCATTGATAGAAACAGCAGAATCTATTACAGAAGAGGCGTTTTTAGCTCTTCCGGAATTCACAAAATTATTTGTAGGAGGAGAAGTTCCTATCGTTCGTTTGGTCTGCCGGAATGTGAAACATGTACTGTCTCACAGGGTGCTTTATGCTAATTTCTATGAAGTTAGCTTGCCACAAGAGACGGTTTCTTTCTCTTCTTATCTGAAAGTGAGAACTGACGAGTTAGAGCAATATGCCGTGCCCAGATTGATACATGCCTTCCTGGAGAAATATGTATAAAAACTTGTTTTGTGTTGTATTTCTGTTTAATTTTGGCACAAAATATATAAATATAGAATGATATGTCAGTAAATAAAGTGATATTGTTAGGAAATGTTGGTAAAGACCCGGAGGTTAGATACCTGGATACAGGTATCGCTGTGGCAACTTTCCCTTTAGCTACTACCGACCGTGCATATACTTTGGCTAACGGAACACAAGTGCCCGAAAGAACAGAGTGGCACAATCTTGTATTGTGGCGTGGACTGGCAGAAACGGCAGAGAAATATGTTCACAAAGGTGATAAGCTTTATATTGAAGGAAAAATAAGAAGCCGTTCTTATGATGATCAGACAGGTGCCAAACGGTATATTACAGAAATATTCGTGGATAATATGGAGATGTTGACTCCTAAGAATACTGCATCTGGTACTTCTGCATCTACTCCGGCAGCTCAGCAGGGTGCACCAACTGTGCAGCCACAGCAATCACAAGCCAGCCCTATACAGAATAATCCGGCAGATGATTTGCCGTTCTAAATTGACAGTTGATAATTGATAATTGACAATTGGCTGCACATCATGCTGTATCATAACTGTCAATTATCAATTGTCCACTGTCAACTAAATAATTGTTTAACTAAAACCCAGGATTTTGGACCCAGACGCTTATTTATGCCATTTGGCAGACATTTTTAACGGTATAACCGTAAACCCACCTTCCTTTTCGGCAATTGTAGCTATTATTTTGGCTGGTGTGCTTTTGCTTGCCTCCGGTTTTGCTTCTGCATCAGAAATAGCTTTTTTTTCATTATCTCCTTCCGACCTCAATGAAATAGAGTCGCGTAATCATCCCTCGGATGAGAAAATCAGTAGTTTGCTTGGAAATTCAGAGACTTTGCTGGCAACCGTACTGATAACCAATAATTTTGTCAATGTGACGATAATTATGCTTTGCAATTTCTTTTTCATGAATGTTTTTATCTTTCATTCACCAATTGCGGAGTTTTTGATATTAACAGTAATCCTTACTTTTCTGTTGTTACTTTTTGGCGAGATTATGCCAAAGATTTATTCGGCACAGAAGACATTGGCTTTTTGTCGTTTTGCCGCTCCGGGTATTTATCTGTTGCGGAAAGTATTTAGTCCGATTTCTGCTGTTCTGGTACGTTCTACTACTTTTCTGAATAAGCATTTTACACGTAAGAATCATAATATCTCAGTTGACGAACTCTCACAGGCATTGGAGCTGACTGATAAAGCGGAACTTTCTGAGGAAAATAATATACTCGAAGGCATTATTCGCTTTGGAGGTGAAACTGCAAAGGAGGTAATGACTTCCCGTCTGGATGTAGTGGACCTTGATATACGTACTTCTTTTAAGGATGTGATGAAATGTATTGTCGATAATGCTTATTCGCGTATTCCTATTTATTCCGGTTCTCGTGATAATATAAAAGGAGTGCTTTATATAAAAGATCTTTTACCTCATGTCAACAAAGGAGACAATTTTCGTTGGCAGTCTCTGATTCGTCCGGCTTACTTTGTGCCTGAAACAAAGATGATAGATGATCTTTTACGTGATTTTCAGGCTAATAAGATACATATTGCCATTGTAGTTGATGAGTTTGGAGGAACTTCCGGCATTGTAACAATGGAGGATATTATCGAAGAGATTGTAGGTGAAATTCATGATGAATATGACGACGAAGAGCGTACTTACGCTGTGCTGAATGATCATACATGGGTTTTTGAGGCCAAGACTCAGTTGAGTGATTTCTATAAGATCACAAAACTCGATGAAGATGATTTTGAAAGAGTGGTCGGTGATGCCGATACATTAGCGGGACTTTTACTTGAGATAAAAGGGGAGTTCCCTGCACTTCATGAAAAGGTTTCTTATCTGAACTATGAGTTTGAAGTACTTGAGATGGATAATCGCCGTATTCTGAAAGTTAAATTTATCATCAACCAACCTCAAACAGAGGAAGATGCATAATTATGCCATTATTTCTGCAACATAGAGAGTCTTCTTTCCAATGGGGGATCTGGAAAATGGAGGAACCGATAGATGTTTTACTCAGTTTGCTTCCGGAGAGAACGTATTACGAAGCGGAGTTACAACGTTTCAATGCTCCGCACCGTAAACAGGAGTGGCTTTCTGTCCGTGCTTTACTGTTCCGCTTGGTGGGTATTTATAAAGAAGTGTGTTACGAACCGAGTGGAAAACCTTATCTGGCAGATAACTCTTTTTTTATCAGTATCTCGCATACTAAAGGTTACGTAGCTGTTATCTTGAGTGAAGAAAAGCCGGTCGGTATCGATATTGAACAATATAGCCGGCGTGTACACAAAGTAGCCCATAAGTATATGCGGGAGGATGAACAGCTTGTTCCGTATGAGGAAGATGATACCTGGAGTCTTCTGCTGCATTGGTCAGCCAAAGAAGTTATGTTCAAGTGTATGAATACTTCCGAAGTAGACTTTCGCGAACATCTGTATATCGAACCTTTTACGACAGAGCAACAAGGTGTTTTTCCGGCTCACGAATATAGAACGGAGCAACAGCGTAGCTTCCGGATTCATTATCTGATTCATCCTGAGTTTGTGATGACCTGGCAGATTGATTAAATATAAAAACAGAATACTATGAAATTAAAACACTGCTTAAGTACTATTCTTTTCCTGATGCCCATTTGGGTTGTAGCTCAAAATAGTCCGGTTACGATTACTTACGAGCGTTCGGGAAAAGGAGAAGTGACCTTCTATGCTGATAACATATCATATACTCCCTATACGGTTGCTTTGACCTTTACTCGTTTGAGTGGTACCCTCTCTCTTCAGGAGGGAGATACTCACAAGGCAACTGCATTCTCTCGTAGAAAAACACGCTTACTGACCTTGAAGCCGGTTACAGAAAATGCAGGTATAGGCTTCTCTTATCGTTCTAATATCACTAAAGGCGACTGGCACGCTAAAACGGATACTAATTTTGTATATCTCTTTCCGCTTACAGAAGGCAAACGGGTACGTATGAACCACATGGTTTCTTTGGAAAAGGTTCTGGGCAGTGATGATAAATCCCGGCTTACAGGTATCTCATTTCAGACTGCCGATGGAGATACCATTGTAGCAGCTCGTCGTGGCATAGTAACCGAAGTACAAGATAATTCAGCTTCGGAAGCAGAGCATAAGAGCTTTAGTGCAAAAGAGAATTTTGTAGAGATATGCCAGGATGATGGTACTTTTGCCCGTTACATCTTGTTTCGTGATAATAGCATTTTTGTCTCTCCGGGAGATCAGGTTATCCCTGGACAACCTCTTGGAATCATTGGTGGGAGCAATTATGAACGAGGTTCACATCTGCGTTTTAGTATCTATTGTCCTGACATGCATAAGTTCACGTTTGTTCCCTGCTTTTATCTTTCTCCGGGGAAGACGGGTAAACCGGTTGTTGGAGAGCTCTATGTTTCTGAACACCCTCAAGAGATTATCATGCAGGAGATGAGTAAGAAGGAGAAGAAAAAATATATGGAGAAATATTAAAGGACAGAGTCTGCTGAAAGTAAAATTAGCTATTCATAAAACGCAGATTTACTCGGATTTACGCAAATGTTAAATTGGATTTGCGATAATTTGCGTAAATCTGCGTTTCTAAAATTACACATTAGTTACTTTAGCAGACTTTCTATATAGTTTCCTTTTCTATTTATCTTTATTCATTTTATAACTTAATGCTCCCGAAGGGCATTTTTTGATCTGTGCAATCAACTCTTCTGTGGTTGCGTTTTCAATTTGTACCCACGGCCTTTCTTTGGGATGGTATACATTAGGTAACATTTTAACACAAATACCTGCATGCTGACAAAGTTCGGGTTGCCATATAATGGTCATTTCACCATTTGAATATTCTATTTTCTTTCCCATGTCTTTTTATTTTTATTGAATATGAAAACCTTTCATTACGATACGTCTCCATTCCGGATGTTTGTGAATATATCCGGCTACGAACGGACAAAGTGGTACCAGACGCAAATCCTTTTGTTCGATATCCTTTAGTGTTTTTTCTACTAATTGGGAACCTATTCCTTTACCTCCCAGAGTTCGTGGAACTTCAGTGTGAGTCAGGTATATTTCTCCGTTCGGGGTCTTTATATATTCTATTTTAGCGATGTGGCCATCAATGCGAAACTCGTATCTTCGGTTTTCTTCATTATCAATGAGTTCATATTCTTCTGTCATAATTTTCTACGTTAATTGTTTAATCTATATTTTATAAACAGATTATCCGGAGCTTTTGTTTGTTACTTCTATCGAACATGCCAATAATATGCCAATGTGCCAATTGGCTGCGCTGTCACACCGCATGGCAATTGGCATATTATTTATTATAATCTTTCCAGTTGTACTGTGAAGTGTCTCATTAATGGAGCTTCCCATGCAATACGTACTCCGCGTGTTACGCTTTCTCTGCGATCATATACATTCTTTAATGCGGCGGCAATCACATCCATATGATTGTCAGTATATACACGACGGGGGATAGCAAGGCGTAACAGATCCAATCCGTTGAAGCGATTCTGTCGGGTTATCGGATCACGGTCTGCCAGCAAGTATCCTATTTCGCATCCACGAATACCGGCTTCCAGATATAATTCAATCGTTAGTGTTTGCGCCGGAAACTCTTCTTTCGGTACACAAGTCAGTACCTTCGGAGCATCTACAAAGATGGCATGTCCTCCGGCAGGACGCTGGTAAGGAATGCCATATTCATCCAGTTTCTTTGCGAGGTATTGTACCTGATGGATACGAGTTTCAAGATTATCGAATTCAGTGTTTTCATCCAGACCGATAGCAAGCGCATTCATATCGCGCCCGTTCATTCCTCCGTACGTAAGATACCCCTCATATTGTACACAGAAGCCTTTTGCTCCTTCATACCATTCTTTGCGACGGGTGGCAATAAAGCCTCCCATATTTACGATACCGTCTTTCTTGGCACTCATGGTCATGCCATCTGCTAAGTCAAACATTTCGCGTGTGATTTCTTTG
This sequence comes from Bacteroides sp., assembly GCA_019416685.1. Taxonomy (GTDB): domain Bacteria; phylum Bacteroidota; class Bacteroidia; order Bacteroidales; family Bacteroidaceae; genus Bacteroides. The sequence goes on along the minus strand of DXWV01000012.1, from coordinate 38,792 downwards.
ATTGTTTTATTGCTATATCCCTCTTCACGCGTTTTGATAAAGTAGGCATTTTCGGCAAAGCGGGCTGAATCGAAAAGTACCGGTTTATTGTATTTGTCGGCCAGAGCACGTACTTCCCGTAAGTTTTGCATAGAAACGGGTTGTCCGCCGGCTGTGTTATTGGTGATGGTTACTATGATAAAGGGAATCCGGTTGGCATGTTCCTGTAAAGCTTTCTCTAATTTGGCAGGATCCACGTTTCCTTTAAAAGGAATTTCCAGTTGTGTTTGCTTCGCTTCATCAATCGTGCAATCCAGCGCGAGGGCTTTACGGCCTTCGATATGACCTTTGGTGGTATCGAAGTGTGAGTTTCCCGGTACGATATCTCCTTCGTGTACAAGATAAGAGAATAGTACATTTTCAGCAGCACGTCCCTGATGGGTAGGAATAATATATTCGAATCCTGTTAACTGGGTGATTTTGTCTTTTAGCTTGAAGAATGAGGAAGCTCCGGCATAGCTCTCGTCTCCTAACATCATTCCTGCCCATTGGCGATCACTCATAGCTCCGGTACCGGAGTCGGTGATGAGGTCAATATAGACTTGTTCGGCTTTTAGTTGAAATACATTGTAGTGTGCCTCTTTTATCCATTGCTCACGTTCCTGACGGGTGCTTTTGCGGATGGGCTCTACCATTTTAATTTTCCATGATTCAGCAAAAGGTAATTTCATTTCCTTAGATATTTGGTTTTATCCGCCTAATTTACTGTTTTGCTTTGATATGGGCAATAAAATACTGACTTTTTGATAGGATGGGGTAATAAAAAATGCCTGTTGCATTTGGAGTGAATGCAATAGGCACTTTAAGGATATATGCAACCGGCATTATGCCGAAGTGATTGTTTTATTTTTCGATGAGGGTGATACCGTCAAGACAGAAATAAGCAGGAGTCATCATACCATATTCATCTGTTTTGGTAGATGTAAGTGCGAATTTCAAACCTTTTGTTTCTCCTAATGCACTAAGGTTGATCCATTTCCATTCTGTCAGAATATTGGTTCCTTGAGCTAAATAGCAATCTACGTGCATTGTCTTATCCAGATTGTAGATAGTTAACTTGAATGAATCGGTTGTATCGAATTTGTCTTCTTTACCTTGATTATGGTAGAGAGGTGTACCTTCTGTCATACTGGTGTAGGCATATGTACTATTGGTAATGAATAGGCCTTTTACACTATAATTAGTATTATTACTATTTTTGAATCGAATGGAAACTTCTGTGTCGGAGTTGGAACCTATTTTGTATCCGGAAGCACCCACAACGACGTAGGTGTTGTTGTTTACTCCTTTTTTAGTTACGGCACTGTAGTTACCGGATGTACAGTTGGTGAATGCAAATGCATCTGAACCAAATCCATAAATATCGGACGAGGTACAATCGAATTCAAAAATACTACTTTTATCAGTAAGTAAAGTATGATAATAAGTGGTTCCCCAAGCATCATTCCATGATTCTATAGGATTATCAACATCTCCCAAATCAATAGTTTCTGCTTCATAATCCGGTAGACTTAATATGTGCTTTACTTCTTCGTCATCGTCATTACTACATCCCCAAAATACAAATACTGATAACAGCATTAATAAAGATAGTTTTTTCATTTTGTTGTCTTGATTTAAAAAAATTATTAATTGAGTTTATTTAATTGTTGAAATGTAAATCTTCCACCGTCATTATTTCTGTGGAGATTTCCCCCATTGGCCCTGCATTCTGATTGATAGCGGTATATATCTTCACAAAATCTATTTCGTCCAGCACTACTTTGTTGCCATCGGCATCCACGGCCCAGTCTATTTTAAACTTAGACATTTCCGTACTGTTCGGATGGTTATCCGCATATCCCCAGGTATAACAATAACCTACCCACATACCGTTTTCATTCACAGCATTGTCTTTCAGACGCGTTCCCCGGAAAGTAATTTCATTTTCTGTTATCCATGCAGGATAGTATGAGGCTTGTGTGTGGAAACTATTTCGGAGAATGAATCCGTCCTTTCCTTGATTATCCGTCCATCGTATGTTTTCGTTTTCTACCTGAGGGCGATGATAGGTAATTTCATATCCACGTGTTTCCGTATCTGTACCATACTCACTTCCTGCCAGTTCGTACCATTCATCATCCGGCAGGCCATTACCGTTTACATCTTTCGATACCAATACAATGCCCGGTTCAGCGCTGCCACCCGGTTTACCTGTACCTGTGCCATACATGTTATAAGAAGCGTTACCATATACTTTGAAATCGTACTCGCCTGCTATGTTGCGAATGGGCTGATTGAATCCCACTATGATATTTCCTCCGAATCCGCCTAATGAGAGCAGAAGACGATCCTGTATCCGCTGGGTAGCATATTCCAATACCTGTTCGTAGGTGAATCCTTCTTTGTAAGCGGTGGTGCTGGTATTCATGTATTGTGACGGAGCCGGGTGATATTCCAATACCTTGTTGGCAAAAGCAGCAGCCCGAGGATCTTCTGTTGAACCGCCACCACTACTTTGCGAACTTTTGTCAGAGAAGGCCACTGCATTCGGATTTTGCCCTACGCCTTGAAGGCGGTATTGCAGTTCCCCTTGCGGATTGAAGCAGAGTACATCTCCTCTCACCTGATAGTTATAGGCTTCTGTGATATAGACATTCCCGCTGTATGGATTGATACAAATACTGTAAGGAGTATGTATTTCCGTACCATCTGCGATAAAGTTTTCACGCAGCGTTGTTCCTGTTTGCAGATTGAATACTTTTATCTGTGAAGCCTGTGTCTCGTAACTGAAATTATACAAATAGGCAAGCTGGTCATTGATGGCAAAACTCATAACTTTTTCGTTGTAGATTTGTGTTACTTCATCAGTGGTGGTATTTATCTGTACAAAGTTATAGTCTCCTGTACTGATTTTCTCTCCGCGTGTGGCTACATACACATGTCCGTATTCGTCTGCTGCTATTTTACCGGGATTGGGACCCACCTGTATTTTTTTGATTTCTTCAAATGGTTCCGTACTTACCACTGATACCGTATTGTCCACACCGGCTCCGTCCCAGTCCAGTCCTCCGGAATTGGATACATAGAGCTTATCTCCCTGTACACAGATGCCATCCGGGTTTCGTCCTACTTTGGCATAACCTTCAATAGTTAGTGAGGTGGTATCTATTCGTGCTACTGTTCCGTCATACGAACATACATACGCCTTGTCCTTGTGGAACGTAATAAATCGTGGTTGCCGTGAACTTCCGTTTTCCGTCAGCATTGGAATCTGCTTTAGTGAAAGTCCCGATTGTAAGTCTATCACCTCTATCTGACTCGAAACATTGACTACAATGTAGAGCTTTTCTCCGTAAATAGCCATGTCATTGGCAGTATCACCTAATCCGCGACGATTGAGGCTACGGAAATAGTTCATATCCATCCGGCTGTCTTTGAACGAGTAACGCATCAAAGTGCTGTTGTTCAGATTGAAAAGTCCCTCGTTAAGTACATACATCTCGGATGTTCCGGTTTCTGTGACATTTTCGTTACTGTTTCCACCGGGTATATCCTGATCTACCATGTCATCACAGGCATGTAGTAGCAGAGAGAAGAGCAGATATATGAGATATTTATATTTCATCATAAGGTTGGTTTAATAGGTAACTTTCAGTGTAGCACGTACCGAACGTCCCGGCATAGGGAAGTTTTTGATGATTTCATAATTCTTATCCAACAGATTGAGTACTTCTAAACTGAGTGATGTATTTATATTTCGGATTTTAAAATCACGGCTTGCCGAAAGGCTATGATCACTATAACCATCCAGACGGTTCGTACTTATATTTTCTCCTTGTGTGTAGCGTTTCCCGGAAAAGAGGAATGCATACGAGAAATTAATCCAGGGTGTTTCTATTCCTGCTTGTCCCGAACCTGATACACGGGGGGTATAGGCAATCTGGTGCTTGTAAGTTCTTTTTTGAGGTTCATTTACCGGATCGGTCACATCCAGTGCACGCTGGTAAGTATAGTTTCCGGAGAGATTGATGCGTAGTTTCTCCATCGGCTGCAATACTATGTTTCCGGTGACATCCACTCCTTTTATTTCTACTTTTCCCAGATTGGTCATACTCCATACAAAGATATCTTTTGTTGGGGTAGCGATAATCTTGTCCGACACCTTATTATAATAAGTATCTATGGTTGCAGAGAGATAGGGGAGGAGCTCAGAGACAGTTCTGTTATATGTAACGCCTATATTGTATTGCCGGGTATTCTCCGGACGTAAATCAATATTGCCTACTTCGCCGTAATATAAGTCGTTGAAATTGGGCAGCCGGAAGACATTCTTATAGAAAAAGCGGATTCGGAATTCCTCACTGCTGAAAGGCTTGAATGAAGCACTTACATAGGGAGTTAGTTTACGGTGATTGCCTGCACTGGCTCCTTGCTGAGTTTTTTCATTAATCACTGTAGCGAGTGCCGAAGCTGAAAGCGTCAACCATTCATTTACGTATTTTCCGGCTACTACCGTCAGCCATGAGTAACGTGTAGGATAGGCGAATTCGTGCAGGTTGGCATTGAGGGTATTGATACTTCCGTCTGTAGAAAGTGAAAACGAAAGATTGTCCAACGCCCGGAAGAGTGCCGATGCTGACAGATAGTATTCCTGCTGATAATAACTGTTATCCTGTTTACCTTCTGAGTTATTGTAAGTAGGGTCCAGATAACGCTGGTAGCTCCAGTTCCATTTTGCTGAGGTCTGGAAGACCCATTGGCGGTTAAATTCCTTTTTGTACTGACTTTGCACAAAAACGTTTTTATCCCATAAGTGCTGTGCCGCGTAGTCATAATACAGTGAAGTGGCATTGGGTAACCCGCGTGACGATTGATAGTAATATGCTTTCATCCGCCACTGTTCCGTCGTAGAGAAGTTTCCGAATAGCCCGGCTTCGGCACGTAAGTTTTCCACCTGTGTGTTTTTTCTTTTCTCGCGGGAAGTCATATCATTTTTATCACCATAATAGAGTGTGAAAGGATATTGCCCATCTGCTGACATCCATTCGCTATTGGCAGAGAACGCCCATTTCTTACTTATTTTTTGCTCTATCATCAGAGAAGGGTTGACCAGCCCCCACGAACCGGTTTTAAAAGAACCACTGATGTTTGTTTTTTTATTGTCATTGAATCGTGGAGTCAACGTCTGGATATTCAGTAATCCTGCGGATGCAAAGAAGCGTGCAGGTTGGAATATGTTGTCGCTTTGTCCATTGCTAAGCGATAACCGGTCTACATTGTCTAATGAGAAACGTCCGATATCAATTTGTCCCGTTTGACAATCCGTTAAAGTAATACCGTCATATCCTATGGCTGTATGCTGTGCTCCCAGGCTACGTAGAGATATGGTTTTCAGCCCTCCGATACCACCGTAATCTTTGATGGTTACTCCTGCGAAATGCTTCACTGCATCAGAGACCTGTAATGCATGCAGGTTTTTAAGCTCTTCTTTAGATAAAACTTGTATGGGAGCTGTTGAACGTACTTCCCGTGTTTGGTAGCGGTCGGCAACAACCACTTCAGGGATCGAATAAATGTGTGTAGTATCCACTTTTTGCTGCTGCGCAGAAAGCAGAGGAATATAGAAAAGGTAGCAGGCAACCGTACCCCAGAGTTTATACTTAATGATCTGGCTTAATTTGTTCATCTCATTAGTTTTGCATTAAAATGTCCGGGCGAAATCCCTTCGGCCGGACATATAAATAAACTTGGCAGAGTTTATTTGAAAAATATACTTTCTCTGAATCAGAGTGGTGAATGAAATGATGGATAGAACTTATCCGGCTCATTAGACTCAACGCTTTTTCCTCGAAAGCAATGAAAAAAGATAGCATGGCAGGTCTTCTGACTTGTTCCTGTTACGAACGCCTTCCCAGGATTTCCCCAGTGGCTAAAGTGGTAGTTGTTCATAACATAATTCATTGGAACTTACAGCAGCGGGACTGTTCAGGATTTACACCTGATTCCCTTTTAATCGCATTCTTCCGAATAAGAAGAGGTTGCGAACCAATGCGTGGCAAAGATAGGAAGAAAATTCAGAATAACAAAAATAATGTGGTAATATGCCAATGTGCCAATTACCATGCAGCGTGGCAGCGCAGCCAATTGGCACATTGATATATTATCACATTATTATTGCATTGGCAAATTATCATAGATAGCCTGTGCTGTAGCATCTTTCAGTAATACCTTTTTGTTGGCATCCAGTAGATAAAGGGTTGGAATGGCTTTCAGGTCGTAGAGATTTTTTGTTTTGATGGTGAATGATTTATCGTATCCGTTAATCCATTCGGCAGGGAATTCACTACGGTGTTTTCTCCATTCATCCAGTTCCTCGTCAGGATAAAGAGAGAGAATGGTCAATTTTTTCTTTTTTATCAATTCGCTTACCATGGGAATACTTTTCAATGCTTCTATTGTTTCCGTACAGGCATGGCAACCGGGATTGTTGATGAATAGGAGGGTATAGTCGGATTTTATCTGATAGAGCGTACCTTGTGCGCCCGATGCTAATGTATACGTAAAGTCAAGTGCTTTTGTACCTACGCGATTTTTTTGTGCAAGTTCCAATCGTGCCTGTGGGCGAATCTTTTCAGTTTCACTTAGGATAGGAGAGGCTACCATTGCTTCCAATACCGGAATATAAAACTCTTCATTTCGCAACGGTGAGTTTGGATCATAGAGATACTTGTCTGCCAGTTCGGTGATGTGGTCAAACATCTTTCTTTCTACTTCCGTTTTCTGGATTGTTTCTTTCATGACCTCCTGTGCTGTTTTCAGGGGTACATGATTCAGAATGTCGCAATAATCAGCCCAGGCTTGTTCGGTAATGTCCGGATGATGAATATAGTTAGTATCTGCAAAGTTAACATTATCCCAATAATGCCGTACCAGAAAATCAGCCCTTAATTCCGGAGTATTCAGCATAGCAGGGATAGCGGGTAAGGTGAATGTTTTAATACTGTCTTGTGGGATATCAGTAGCCTGGCTTGATGCATTTCCACTTTTGCAGGCGCAGAGACAAAGCATAAAAGCAATCGGAAGATACTTTATATATTTCATATTTCCAGTTTTTTTATTGTGCTACAAATTTACATGATTATTTTTTCGGGGCAATAAAAAAGCCTGGGAAAGTCCTTTACTTTATTATATGATAACTAAATATTCCTTTTTAGTTAATTCGAAGACCTTTTATCAACTATCCTATTTTTGTGTACTAAAAGTACGTATTTAACGCAGTGTTAAAATCGTATTTATTATACCCTTAATTACCTAATTAACATAGTATTAATTACCTATTCTTTAATGGCAAAGAATCCATACCGATGGAGAGACGAAATAAAATTATCAAAAATGTTTTGTTGTTTCATTTATCCGTTTTACCTTTGTCCCCGTCTAAAAAAGAACGTTCAGTAAAATTATATCTCTGTCCGTTTGCTGTCTGAAACAGTTTTTTTAATTCTTTCGGCTTGAATGAGTAAAATGTCTCGTCCAAGCCGCGTAGCGTACCTGAAGGTTACTGAATCACCCCAATTTTTAAATCATAAATGTCTGAACAACAGGAATATTGGTTTGCTGCCCGAACCCGTAAGGATCAGGAGTTTGCGATCCGTAATTCTTTGGAGAAACTGAATGTCGAGTGTTTTATGCCCACTCAGTTTGTGATTCGCCAGTTGAAGTATCGCAAACGTCGTGTGGAAGTACCTGTTATCAGGAACCTGATATTTGTTCGTGCCACCAAAGATCGTGCCTGGTCTATAACGAAAGATTATAATGTTCAGTTATTCTATATGAAGGACCTTCGGACGAATAGCCTGCTCATCATTCCCGATAAGCAGATGCGTGATTTCATGTTTGTTATGGATCTCTCTCCCGAAAGCGTAATCTTGAATGACGAATCCTTTGCTGTTGGAGTTAAGGTCCAGGTTGTCAAAGGAGACCTTTGCGGAGTTGAGGGCGAACTTGTCAGCATTGCCAATCGTACCCATGTGATGATCCGGATTAATGGCATTCTCACTGCCAGTATTAAAGTTCCCAAAAGTTATCTGCACATCCTTTCATAAATAATAGTAATTGCTTACTACTGATTTCTAACTACGAAGTAAATGGATAAATTAATGAACCAGGTTCGGGAGTTGCAAAGCATCTCTCACGAATTATTGTATCTGGGTGTTGATGGTACCCCCATCTATACAGATCGTTTTTGCCAACTTAACACAGAAGTTTTTCGCTTGTCCGAATCTCTTTTTGATCGAAAAGGAGAGACGGACGAGGAAGAGGCTTCACTTTGCCTTGCGTTGTTGATGGGGTATAGAGCCACAGCGTACTCGGATAGTAATAAAGAAGCAAAAATACAGGAAATATTAGATCGTGCTTTTATTGTTCTGGATCACTTGGGGAATTCAGTATTGAAATGCCGTTTGTTGGTCTCTTGTTATAGTGAAGTGCTTGATGAAGAGTTGATAGAAGAGATTCGGCGTATTGTTGATGGTTGGGGAAGTGGACGGCAGTTATCTTCGGAGGAAGAAACGGTAGTGGAAGCTTTGAAAGAATTAGAAGAAGGTAAGTTGTAATATTTCGTATTCATTTTATGCCTCAGTTGACAGCTTTATTGTGGAATAATGGTGTAAAATATATACAATGATGATTTATTGTAATGACTTGATTACTAAATGATTGTATCGCTCTATTTTTTCTCTACGAGGAACGGAGCGAAACTCTACGGAGATCGGGTCGATTCTCGTAGAGAAATGAGGCGTTTATCGTAGAGAAAAGAATAAGAGTTTCCTAAATTTGACAATATATATATTGATAAATTAATAGAATTACTTTTTTCTGTAAATTTTATTTTTTTATAATCTTAATTTTCAATAGATGGTTTTATGAAAGGAATTGTATTAGCCGGAGGTTCAGGTACCCGTCTGTATCCTATCACCAAAGGGGTAAGTAAACAGTTGTTGCCCATCTTCGACAAACCCATGATTTACTATCCGATATCCGTATTAATGCTTGCCGGTATCCGCGAAATATTAATCATCTCCACTCCTTATGACCTGCCGGGTTTCCAGCGCTTATTAGGAGACGGTTCCGACTTTGGTGTTCGCTTTGAATATGCAGAGCAACCGTCACCGGACGGGTTGGCACAAGCATTTATCATCGGTGAGAAATTCATCGGTAATGATTCTGTCTGTCTGGTATTGGGAGATAATATTTTCTATGGGCAAAGCTTTACCCGGATGTTGAAAGAGTCTGTTCGTCTGGCCGAAGAAGAACAGAAAGCAACCGTGTTTGGTTACTGGGTCAGTGATCCGGAGCGTTACGGAGTTGCCGAGTTCGATAAGGAGGGGAATGTACTGAGCATTGAAGAAAAACCGGTTCATCCCAAAAGTAACTATGCCGTAGTCGGACTCTATTTTTATCCAAATAAAGTGGTTGAGGTGGCCAAAAATATCAAACCATCTGCCCGTGGAGAATTAGAAATAACCACCGTGAATCAGGAATTTCTGAATGACGAAGAGCTCAAAGTCCAGTTGCTGGGCCGAGGTTTTGCATGGCTGGATACAGGTACACATGATTCTCTTTCGGAAGCCAGTACTTTTATCGAAGTGATAGAGAAGCGCCAGGGATTGAAGGTTGCCTGCCTGGAAGGTATTGCACTGCGCCAGGGATGGATAACGGCAGACAAAATGCGGGAACTGGCAAAGCCGATGCTGAAGAATCAATACGGGCAATATTTACTAAAAGTAATAGGCGAGTTAAAGCATTGATTATCAATTGATATAAAAGTGTACATTTTGGTATAACAAGAGTGTACACTTTTGCAGTGTAGTAATGTACACTCTTGTCACACAAAAATGTACACCTTTATATTTCTATTTTAAATCATATACTTTTCCTATCAAATTATGAATATAATAAAGACTTCCATAGAAGGCGTAGTCATTATCGAGCCACGTCTTTTCAAAGATGAGCGCGGTTACTTTTTCGAATCTTTCAATCAGAGAGAATTTGAAGAAAAGATCTGTAAAACGACGTTTGTTCAGGATAATGAATCCAAATCCGGTTATGGTGTGATTCGCGGGTTGCATTATCAGAAACCTCCTTTTGCGCAGAGCAAACTGGTACGTGTGATAAAAGGTTCAGTATTGGATGTTGCCGTAGATATCCGCAAAGGTTCCCCTACTTTCGGACAGCATGTGGCTGTGGAACTGACGGAGGAAAATCATCGCCAGTTTTTTATACCCCGTGGGTTTGCACATGGGTTTAGTGTTTTGAGTGAAGAGGTTGTATTTCAGTATAAATGTGATAATTTCTATCATCCGGAGGCAGAGGGAGCTATTGCTTGGGATGATCCGGAGTTGGGGATTGATTGGAGGATACCAAAGGATAAAGTATTATTAAGTGAGAAAGATAGTAAACATCTATTGTTGAAAAGCATTAATGACTTATATTGATGAAACAGAGAATCTTATCTGTTGATTTTGTGAAATTTATATCAATATTTTTGGTAGTATGGTGTCATGTAATAGAAGGGATTGATACAGATGGTTTTTGGCAAAATTCTGTTCATCATGTGATTTATTCTTTTCATATGCCTTTGTTTATGTTGTTAAGTGGTTATTTTTCTTATTCATCATTAAATAAAAATTGGAAAGAAATATTTGTTTCTAAATTCTGTCAATTAATATTGCCGACTTTTTTATTTTACATAATACAAGAGTTTATATTGTATTCTTTATCATTTACGTTACATATACCTCATACTTATGAACCACCATTTAACGCTTTTTGGTTTCTTAAATGTTTATTTGTGTGTTACATAATACTTTATTTATCTTTGAAATTTAAGATTTTGTGGGTAAGTGTTATTGTATTGACTCTATTTCCTTATATTCCTTGGTTAGTATCTTTTATGTATCCTTATTTTGTTCTAGGATATTTGACGCATAAAATAGAAGGTAAATATCATTTTCTGAAAAAGTATGTATGGATTTCGATACCATTTTTTGCGTTTTGTTTATACTTTTGGGATAGTGAGTATACAATCTATAACACTCCAATAAAAATTATTGATTATAGAACAGGGACATTTGATATAAATAATTTATATGTTACTTTTTATCGATTTTTCATTGGTCTTTTAGGTAGTCTTTCTGTCTACTTTGTTATTGTTAAAATCTATTCTTGTATAAAGAACTTACACATCGTTCATTGGATGACGAGTTATGGAATGTATACAATGGGAATATATTTGATTCATGTTATATTAGTAAAAGTACTAAAACTTATATTTTATTTTTCGAGGATGGATGAAATTTATATTGATTTGATAAGCCTAATACTTTCAATTTTATTTGTTTTTATAGTGGTGAAAATCTTGAATATAGTAAATAAGAATAAAGTTAGTCGATTACTTCTATTGGGTAAAAAATAGTTCTATTATGACAAAAGAAAAACTATTGAAAATAAAAAGAATTTTTCTTGATTTTAGAAAATATTCTTTGTTTAATACAATCTATTTCAATTTTCATTATTTGCCTTTTAAGCAAGCTATATTTTTACCTATTTGGATTACATACCGGAACTATTGTTTATTTAAAGGTAGGTTAGTTATTGAATCGGATAAAATTTATTCTGGTATGATAAAAATGGGAGCTATTAATTATTGTTTTAATCGACCTAAGGGAGTTGCTTTTGTTAATAGAGGAGGTATTCTAAAATTTAGAGGAAGTTGTTTTATTGGGAATGATAGTATAATTGAAATTGGTGAGAAAGCTATTTTAGATATTGGTACTGGTTTTGGTATGACATGTTCCGAATTAAAATGTTATAAAAGGATAACAATAGGTAAGTATTGCGCTGTCGGCAAGAAATCTAGGATAACAGATACTGATAGTCATGTTTTTAAGAATCTGAAAAATAATACAGTTTCTGTTGCTACTCAGGAAATTATTTTAGGAGATAATAATTGGTTGGGTTTTAGGACATTGGTTTTAAAAGGGACACATAGTTGTAATGATGTTATAGTTTCGGCATATTCGGTTTTAACAAAAAGAACAGAATTTGTAGATAAATGTATTGTTTCTGGTAATCCTGCAACTATTGTAGGTGTTGGCTATTATAGAGACCCGTTTGACGAGGATCCTAAAGATCACGAGGATTAATTTTTTCTTACTATAGCATGGGGGATAAAGGACGTATACTAAAAAATACTTTCTTCTTATATATAAGATTAGTTGTAGTATTATTGGTAGGAATCTATACTACAAAAATTATTTTATCAGCTTTAGGTTTTGATGATTTTGGTATATATAATGTTGTAGGTGGACTTGTAACGACATTTACAATTTTAACATCCTCTCTTTCTAACGCTTGTAGTCGATTTATTACATATGAGATGGGGAAACAATCTGGAAACAGGTTAAATCTGATGTTTTCTACATCTCTAATGATTATGGCTATTTTGTCATTAATACTTGTAGTGTTTGTAGAAACTATAGGTTTGTGGTATTTAAATACATATATGAACATTGCGCCTGATCGTTTATATGCGGCAAACTGGTGTTTACAATTTAGTCTGTTTACTCTGATCGTTCAATTGTTCGCTGTTCCTTATAATGCTTCTATTATAGCTCATGAAAAGATGGGAATTTTTGCATATATAAGTATAGTTGATGTATTATTAAAACTCATAATTGTTTATTTATTACAAGTATCTACTTTTGACAAGTTGATTTTTTATTCGTTTCTTTTATTTTTAGTATCTTTATTGATGTTGGGCATTTACATGCTGTATTGTACTCGAAATTTTTATGAAACGCATTTTCGGTTGATTTATGATAGAGTCATAATAAAAGATATGTTTGGATATGCGAGCTGGAATTTTTTAGGAGATTCTTCAATTCTGGCGAGGACGCAAGGGATTGATTTAGTGATGAATTATTTTTATGGTTCTGTTATAAATGCTTCAAGAGGAATTTCTGTTAAAATATCCACGATGGCTACTGGATTCGTTAGTAACTTTCTTTTGGCAATTAGACCTCAAATATTACAAAATTTAGCTCAAAAAAAATATGACGAATTATATGATTTAATTTTTTATGGTACTAGGTTTTCTTACTATTTAGTATTAATAATATCTATGCCTATTATATTGGAAGCCCCTTTTGTTTTGAAGTTATGGTTGAATGAATATCCTCCGTATACTGTTGAGTTTGTACGTTTAACTTTTGTAGGTACATTGTTGGAAAGTCTTACAGGTACTGTAGTAATAGCTATAGTGGGATGTCGTGATATAAAAAAATATATGATAGCAATTTTTTTTGTTAGTATTTGTACCGCGTTACCTTTCTGCCTTTTATTTTCTTCGTTAGGTTTATCTCCTGTATTTGCTTTTATTTCTTCTTTGTTTCCTGTACTATTTGGAATAGGGATTAAGGTTATATATGCTAAGAAAATGTTTAATTTTCCTATAGGTTATTTTTTGAGAAAGGTAGTAATGAGATTATTAGTTGTGACATTTCTTAGTCTACTTTTACCACTTTTTCTATATGTTGCATTTTTTCATAATAGCTATCGACTTGTAGCAGTTCTTTTTTTAGGAATGCCTTATGTTGCTTTTATAATTTATTTGTTGGGGTTAACTGGCAATGAAAAAAAACAATTATACCATCGTTTCTTTCATAAAAGAAAGATATGACACTTTCTGCCTTACTGCAATTTCGGGTAATCCATTGTCAAAATATTTATAGTATAAAACTGTATGGTTAATCCTTTTTTATAATTTATTCGAGTATATATAGCTTTATGGAAATAGTGTTAATTTTCAATGGATTAGGTAACCAAATGTCGCAATACGCTTTATATCTGTCAAAAAGGAATTTGGGATGTAAAGTTCGATATGCATATAATATACGATCATTATCAGATCATAACGGTTTTGAATTAGATAGAGTTTTTGGTATAACTTATCCTAATAATCCTTTTAATAAATGCATAAATATTATTTATCGACTCTTGTTTGCAAAAAAATATCTTTTTTTAGTACAGAAAATGATATATGTATTAAGGCAAATGAATGTTTATTCGATAAAAGAGAAAGATAATTATGATTATGATTATCAAATATTAACAAGACATAAAGGAATCGTTCTTTATTACGGGGGGTGGCATTCCGAAAAATATTTTTTGTCAAATGCAGATATTATTAAAGATAAATTTCGATTTAATATCAGTAAATTGAACAGTGAGTCTTTGGTTTTATATCACCGTTTATCCAGTTTAAATACTGTTGCTCTTCATGTTAGAAGAGGTGATTATATGGCTCCTGAACATTATAATGTTTTTGGTTGTGTTTGTGGGATTGAATATTACAAAGCGGCGATACAATATATACAATCTCAAATACTTAACCCCGTTTTTATTGTCTTCTCTAACGATATAGAGTGGGTGAAAGAAAATATAACTGGAATTCAAATGATTTTTGTGGATTTTAATAAAAAGGAAAACTCATGGATGGATATGTGTCTGATGTCATGCTGTGAACATAATATTATTAGTAATAGCACTTTTAGCTGGTGGGGGGCTTGGTTGAATAATAATAAAAAAAAGATAGTTGTGTGTCCGAAATATTTCATGAGTAATATTGACACTAAAGATATTTATCCTGAAAGTTGGATTAAAATTTGATAATTTATGGAATGTGTTTTTACTATTGTGGCAAAGAATTATATAGGTTTAGCCCAAATTTTGAAAAAGTCATTTGCTAGATATAATGATGTGCCATTTTACATAATCGTAGCGGACGAATTAGATGAAATAAATATAAGTGAAGAAATATTTGAAGCAAAGAATATACTAGATATAGAAGAAAATGTTTGGTATGAAATGGCTTTTAAATATGATTTAACAGAGTTCTGTACTTCTATAAAACCCTATTGTTTTAAATATCTTTTATCTAAATTCGATAAAGTTGTTTATTTAGATCCTGATATTCTTTTTTTTGGTAATTTGTCTAAAGTATTTCATTTATTATCTGAATACGATATGGTTTTGACACCTCATATTTCAGAATGTCATGTTAAATATGGCGGAGATTTAAAAGAAAATCAATTATTAGGGAGTGGAGTTTTTAATTTAGGATTTTGTGGAGTTAAGAAAAGTCTGCAAATGGAAACGATTATTGATTGGTGGGCAGAACGTCTGAAATCTATGTGTTTCTCTGATCCCTTAGAATATTTGTATACAGATCAGCATTGGATGGATATGATTCCATGTTTTCTTGGTGATAAATTGTTTGTATTGAGAGATCTGGGATATAATATGGCACCTTGGAATTATTTTGAAAGGAAGGTGCTTAAAGATGGTAATAATTATTATATTATATCTAGAGGTCAAAAAACAAAAGAACAGCATCCTCTTATTTTTGTACATTATTCTGGTTATGATTATAAAACTATTATTTCGGGCAAATGTGTACAGAGGAATATTCGTATAATGGATCAATATGAAGATATTTTATTGATATTAGATGCCTATAAAAAAGAATTATTAAATTCGGTCGATCTATTTAATAAATACATAAATCTCAAATATACTTATAATTATTTTGTTGACGATAAATTTACTCAGATTTTACCTTTTCACCGAAGATTATATAATGGATTATTGAAGAAGGGTGTTATAGGTTCAAATCCTTTTATAAATGGGAGTAATTCTTTTTTCTATCTTCTAAAGAAATCTCATTTATTACCTCAAAAAGAAACTTCGGTTGATAAGGAAACTGTTTATTCCTTAAAGGGAATTGAGCGAAAGTATTTGTTCGTAAATAAGTTACTTAATGTTGCTTTTAAGTTGTTTGGTTATGAAAAGTATGTATTGTTCATAAAGGCAATGAGGGTGTATTCACGCAATGAGAACCATATATTTTTAATTAAGAATTAATATGTTGAAGATATTCTCTTTACTATTATCTGAAGGAGGTATTTATTTAATAATTTATTTTATTCTTTTATTTAATGTTTTAATTGATTTTTCTACAGTTAGAGTTAAATACTCGAGATTATTATCATATTTTGGTTGTGTTATTCTTCTTTCTTTATTAACTTTTAGGTGGGAAACAGGTACAGATTGGGAAGCATATTATCAATTATTTGTAGGGATAAATGAAAAAAAAACTTTATTGGATATTTATCACTTTGATATTGGTTATGTGGCATTCAATTATTTTATAAGATTTATATCAGATAGCTATACCTTTTTTTTGTTTTCTAATTCTTTGATAGTTATTCTTCTATTTATATTTCTTCTTAATAGAATAACTATTTTCCCAAATGTATCTGTATTTATTTTCTATTGTAGCTATTTTTTTCTTCACTTTATGGGTGGGAATCGAAGGGCTGTAGCTATAATGTTTGTTCTTTGTTTTTTTTATTTTTATTACAAGGGAAAACGATGTGTTTCTATTATAAGTTTGATTGTTGCTTTTCTATTTCACAGAACAGGATTATTATGTTTGATTGCTTATTTAATTCCTAAGGACCTTCTATTTCAGAGAAAGACTATTGTTTATATATTTTGTTTTTCTATTTTTCTTGGGATAACTCAATTACCTTATAAGGCTGTAAATTTGTTAGGGAATTCTTTATTGGGGGTTGTTAATCATCCAATAGTTGACGCAATGACTTTTTATACGAATTCTGATGAAGGTTATTTAAATCCTGAGAGTGTAAATGCTTCAACTCAGACTTTAGTGAGTCTATTTAAAAGATCCTTTATTTTATTGTTAATTTATTTTTCTTCGAAGTTAAAGCCATTTGATCAATTGGATAACTATCTCATTAACTTATATTTGGTCTCTATATTATTATATTCAATGTTTTCTGGTAGTGGAGTTTTACAAGTCTTATCAACTTACTTAGCTATTTGTGAGATATTTATTTTAGGTCGTGTTTTTGTAAATTTTGATAATCGATATAGGTTACTTCTTTTTTCTATTTTATCATTATATGGCTTTTTACAGTTGCTAAACTCATTTAGTGCTTATCCTTATTTATATATACCATATAAATCTATAGTTAATATATGAAACCTATTTTGTTTATTACAGGTTCTTATCCACCTGAAGTCTGTGGTGTTGGTGATTATTTGCACAAAATAATGTGTTCAAATATAGCATTGGATAATAATTGGCTACTTTTTTATAAACGAGTATGGGGAATTCGGTACTTATTTAAATATTTTAGAGAAATTCGTTCTATTTCTGTAGGGGATATTTGTTTACAATATCCTACTCAAGGTTATGGATGGAGTATTGTACCACATTTACTATGTTTGCTTTGTCGTATATTTTTGAATCGAAAATTTGTTGTGTGTTTACATGAATTTTCAAATTCATCTTTAAAAAGTAAGATAGCATCGTGTGTGTTTTTGTTGTTTGCAAGTGCTGTTATTTTTACTACTGATTACGAAAAAGAGTATGCGTTGAAATTTTTTCCTTTTAAAAGAAAGAAATATTTTGTGATTAAAATATGTTCTAATATTCTTTCTTCTTCTAAAGTAAAACCTTATAGAGAAAGAAATATTGATTTATTGTATTTCGGTCATATAAGACCTTTGAAGGGGATTGAAGAATTCTTTGATATCATTCGATTATTTAGATTAGAACATTCCTCTTTAAGGGTCCTTCTTATGGGGCAGGTTCCTTCAGAATATAACAATTACTATTCTGAAGTTCGATCTATTTGTGAGAAATTGGAAATAGAGTTGATATTGAATAAACCAGAAGAGGAAGTTGCATCTTTATTAAACAACACAAAATTTGCTTTATTACCTTTTCCTGATGGAATATCGGAGAGAAGGGGGTCTTTTTTAGCTTGTATATCTAATGGAGTGAATGTTATAACTAAAAGAGGGAAATATTCAACTGCTGAAATAGATAAGGTAGTATATTATTATGATAGAACTTCTGACTCTGCAAAATCTGTAAAAGAGATAATGGATTTTTCTCTTGAAGAATATGCGAATAAACAGAAACAAGGACTTCGTTATATCAGTGAATCAATTCCTAAATCGTGGGATAATGTGTCGTTAAATTATTTACAAGTTATTTTATGAAGATTATAAATATTAATCTGATTTCTTTTAAATCTGCAAAATCTATTGGAACTTTTGTGTATATAAAAAGAATTTTAGAACAAATTTCATTAATGAATTCTGATGATTTCTTTTTTTATATTTACCTCCGCAGGGGTTTTGATATTACTAACTTACAATTACCTTCAAATTCCAAGATTATTTATGTTCCAACGTTACATCTGGCAATATTTAGAATTTTATTTGAGCAGGTATTTTTTTATTTTTATTTAAAAAAAGCGGATTTTTTTTATGCCCCTTGTCTTTCTTTGCCACTTTTTGTCAACTCTTATAAAATACTTACTATACATGATATGGTACCATTTATACTTAAAAATAAGTATGGATTGTTTCGAAAATATTTTATCCCTTGGATGACAAAGATAGCTGCTCATAAGGCAGATTTGATTGTTACAGTTTCGTATAATAGTAAAGAAGATATTATACGTTTATTAGGTATCCCTTCTACTAAGATAAAAGTTATATATAATTTTATCTTGGAAAATGAGGCTGTCGTTTCGAAAATAGAATGAAGAGTATCTTTAGAATCTTATGGATTAACTCATCCTTTTTTTCTGAATGTTTCCACTTTACAACCGGGAAAGAATATAGAAAGATTAATTCGTGCATTTAAAATCTTTTATGATAAAACACCCAGCTATCAGTTATGTATTGTAGGTAATAAGGGATGGGGATATGAGGATATATATAAGATTGTCAAAGAGTTAAATGCTGAACGGGTTATTGTTTTTACAGGATACTTGGATGATACTATATTATCTCAACTTTATAGTGCATGTATTGGAGTTGTGTATGTAAGTCTTTATGAAGGATTTGGAATTCCACCTTTAGAAGGATTTTATCATTCAAAAGGTGCTATTTGCTCTAATAATTCATCTCTCCCAGAGGTTGTTGGTGATGCTGCTGTTCTAGTAGATCCAATGGATGATTTATCTATTGCTATAGGATTTAGTGATTTTTTGGAAAAACGGGAAATTTTGGAGGCCAATGCAACTAAGAGAGTGACAGTATTTAATCCTAAAACTATTACTATGAAATTTTTATCACTGTTTAAGTGATTTTTTTGTATATAAATTTTATGTTTAATAAAATGGCAGACATATCAATTGCTATTGTTACATATCAGAATAAAGTTGAAGTATTAAGTCAGACGGTTTATAGTGTATTAGCTACAACTTTAGATATAAAATTGTATATTATAGATAATTCGCCCACTGATATTATAGGCACTTTCTTTAATGATCCTCGTATAGAATATATTTTTATGAGTTCTAATAATGGTTTTGGAGCGGGACATAATATTATTATGCGTAACTTGGATAAGATGGGAAAATATCATCTTGTGTTGAATCCGGATATTTATTTTGGTAAGGGAGTCTTAGAGGAATTATATGAGTATATGGAAAATAATTTGGATGTTGGGAATGTGATGCCTAAAGTCATTTATCCAAATGGCGAGCTGCAATATTTATGTAAACTACTACCTACTCCTCAAGACTGGATTGTTAGAATGTTTATTCCTATAAGAAAGATAAAAGAAAGAATCGATTATAATTTAGAAATGCATTTCGCGGACTATGATAGCGAGATGAATGTACCATATTTATCAGGTTGCTTTATGTTTTTGCGTAGATCTGTCATAAAAGAAATTGGTGTGTTCGATGAGGGGATTTTTATGTATGGTGAAGATACTGATTTGAATAGACGGATTTATCAGAAGTATAAAACTATGTATTACCCCAAAGCAGTTATAACCCATAATTTTGAGAAGGGATCTCATAAAAATTTTAGATTATTGTGGATTCATATAAAGGCTGCTGTATATTATTTGAATAAGTGGGGATGGTTTTTTGATAAGGAACGTACTTTAATAAATAGAAAAACAAAAACTATTTATTCAGTAAAATAATCACTTCTATGAATCTTCTATTTACAGGAGCTTCCGGCTTCTTGGGCAATAACATTTATCCTCTATTAAAAGATAATTATTCTATTGCTACTATCGGATTGGCTTTACAAGATAATTATTCTACTAATTTAGCTATAGAAATACCTAATCTAACAGAAAGGTTCGATATCGTACTCCATGCTGCCGGTAAAGCCCACTCTACCCCTAAAACAGAAGAAGAAAAACAACTTTTTTTTGATGTAAACCTTCAGGGGACTAAAAACTTATGTGCAGCTTTAGAAAAGAGTGGTATTCCTAAAGCTTTCATTTTTATTAGCACCGTTGCTGTTTATGGTTGTGATTACGGAGAGAATATAACAGAAGATCATCCTTTAAATGGAGCGACTCCTTATGCTTTAAGCAAAATACAGGCTGAACAGTACTTACAGGAATGGTGTAATAAACATCATGTGACTTTAGGAATTATTCGTCCTTCATTGATTGCAGGGCCTAATCCTCCGGGAAACTTAGGTGCTATGATCAATGGGATACGTAATGGTAAATATTTCAGCATAGCTGGTAGTAAAGCCCGGAAAAGTGTTTTGATGGTGCAAGATATTGCGAATTTGATCCCATTATTAGCAGAGAAAGGGGGAATCTATAATGTTTGTGATACTTATCAACCTACATTCCGGGAATTAGAGTCCGTGATATGTAGGCAACTTGGTAAGTCAATGCCGCTTTCTATTCCGTATTGGTTGGCTAAAAGTATGGCTGTTGTTGGTGACTGTTTGGGAAGTAAAGCACCTATTAACTCTTTAAAACTAAATAAAATAACCAAATCTTTGACTTTTAGTAATGAGAAAGCAATACGTGAATTGGGGTGGAAACCTATGAATGTATTGGAGAATTTTAAAATTGAATAGCTATGCTTTGGGGAGTTATAGGAGGTTTGCCTGCTCTTGTCGTTTTAATCTTTAGTGGCCTCCAACTGTGGTTTTATCTGATTAATAAAAACGAATAATGTATTATTTAATAGTCTTAGTTCTGCTCTTCCTGGCAGAACTTTTTTATTTCCGTATCGCCGATAAATGTAATATCATCGACAAACCTAATGAGCGCAGTTCGCATACCCGGATCACTTTGCGGGGTGGGGGGATTATCTTTTATTTTGGTGTCTTAGCCTATTTCTTCACGAACCATTTCGAATATCCCTGGTTCATGCTTGCCCTGACACTGATCACTTTTATTAGTTTTGTAGATGACATCCGTTCTACCTCTCAGGTATTGCGATTGGTATTCCATTTCTCTGCCATGGCTTTGATGTTCTATCAATGGGGCCTGTTTTCTCTTCCTTGGTGGACGATCCTTGTAGCGCTAATAATATGTACCGGTATCATCAATGCTTATAACTTTATGGATGGTATTAATGGTATCACAGGCGGATACTCTCTGGTTGTTCTTGTGGCTCTTGCCTATATAAACAGAGAGGTTGTTTCTTTTGTGGAACAAGAATTGATTATTACTGTTCTTTGTTCCGTACTGGTCTTTAATTTCTTCAATTTCCGAAAGCGTGCGACGTGTTTTGCCGGTGATGTAGGTTCGGTGAGTATAGCATTTATCGTTTTGTTTCTTATCGGTAAGCTGATAATCAAGACGGAGGATTTCAGTTGGATTGTACTGTTAGTTGTGTATGGGGTAGATAGTGTACTTACCATTATTCATCGTCTGATGCTTCATGAGAATATAGGATTACCTCATCGGAAACATCTGTATCAGATTATGGCAAATGAACTGAAGGTACCTCATGTGGTAGTTTCTTCTATTTATATGATAGTACAGGCATTGGTAATAGTAGGATATTTCTATCTTCAGGAATATAGCTATTGGTATTTGTTAGGGAGTATACTTATCCTAAGTGGAACGTACATCTTGTTTATGAGGAAATATTTCCGTTTACATATCTTGATATAATATAATTCTTCCAATTACCTTTCTTTATCTAAATTATAATTATTATATTTGCAATAATTGTAAATGTAATAATCGTATAATATGCATATAGTTAATCCTTTTGTTGTTGGAGGATACATTTCTCCTCATTACTTCTGTGATAGAGAAGCAGAGACAGAACTATTAATTCGTAATATTATAAATGGTAGGAACGTGGCTCTTATTTCCACTCGCAGAATGGGAAAGACAGGGCTGATAAGGCATTGCTTCTATCAAGAGGAGATAAGAGAGCATTATAATACCTTTTTTATAGACATCTATGCCACTTCAAGTTTACGTGAATTTGTATTTGCTTTAGGGAAAGAGATTTTTGAGAAATTGAAACCTAAAGGAAGGAGGTTTATAGATAATTTCTTTTCTGTTATTTCTTCTCTGCGTGCAGGATTCAAGTTGGACAGTGTAACGGGAGAGCCTGTTTTTGATATAGGTTTGGGGGATATTCATGCAGCAGAGACTACTTTGGAAGAGATTTTCACTTATCTGGAACAAGCGGATAAACCCTGTATTGTAGCTATTGACGAGTTTCAGCAGGTAGGTACCTATGCTGAAAAAAATGTGGAAGCGGTATTGAGGACAAAGGTGCAGCATTGTCGGAACTCTTTTTTCATTTTTGCCGGAAGTCAAAGACATATCATGATGAATATATTCAATAGCCCAGCCCGACCTTTTTATCAAAGTGTAAGCATGATGCATCTGGATGCTATTCCTTTGACGGCATACAAACCTTTCGTAAAGGGTTTGTTTACCGAAAACGGGAAATACATAACAGACGAATTGGTTGAAGAGGTTTATGACTTTTTTGAAGGGCATACCTGGTATGTACAATTAGCCATGAATGAATTGTATATACTGACTGCTAAAGAAGAAACGTGTGATAAACCAATGCTCAAAACTGCTTTGGACAATATTATAGCCATGCAGGATTTTACTTATCAGGAAATATTCTCCCGTTTGCCGGACAAACAGAAGGAGGTGATTGTTGCTATCGCAAAAGAAAAAAAAGCGGAGGGAGTTACTTCTGCCCGATTTATAAAACAATATCGGTTAAGCTCTTCCAGTTCGGTGCAATCTGGTTTGAAGGGATTGATGGAAAAAGATATGGTGACACAAGAACAAGGAGTTTATCAGGTTTATGACAAACTATTGGGTGTTTGGCTAAGACGAAATTATTAGCTGTTTTCTTTTTTAGAAAGAAAGATTTTCTTATTTTTGTCCTTCCAAGAAGGAAACTTTTATAAAAAAACGTCTTTATGAAAAAGAAAGAATTGATAAAGCAACTTATTATTACCTTTCAGGAATCGCTTCCTATGGAGGTTTTGCCCAGGGAACTTTCGTTGCCGATAGATAGTGGTAAGATTATTACTGTTCCCGGAGTGAGACGCTGTGGGAAGTCATCACTTTTTTTGCTTGCTATTAATCAGTTGCTTAGTGCTGGGCTAACAACAAAAGAGCATATCCTCTTTTTGAATTTTGATGATGAGCGTTTGCAGTTTGATGCTGAAAATCTGGATGATATCCTTCAAGCTTATCGTGAATTGTACCCGGATACTTCACTTCGGGATGTTTACCTCTTCTTCGATGAAATACAAGTGGCTGATGACTGGCAGCCTTTCATTAGGAGGGTATACGAGCAGGAATGTAGAAATATATTTATAACGGGTAGTAACTCTAAAATGTTATCGTCAGAATTGTCTACATCACTACGTGGGCGTACGCTACAATATGAGGAGTTCCCGCTGTCATTTAGAGAATATTGCCATTTCTGTGGGATAAATATAAATTATTACGTAGCAGCTAATAAAGCTAAAATAGTAAATGCTTTTAAAGACTTTTTGAGGATGGGAGCTTTCCCCGAAGTTGCGCTCAGTCAAGAGATTTATAAAGACCGTATTCTGCAAGAATATTTTTTCGTTATGCTTTATAAGGATCTCGTAGAGAGGTATGAAATAAAAAATCCGTCTCCTGTACGTTATTTTATTAAGCGGGTAATGGCAAGTCTGACAAAACCTACTTCTATCAACCGTATCTATAACGAGCTAAAATCGCAAGGAGTAAGTATTGGTAAGAATACCTTGTATGACCTCATAGAGCAGACGGAAGCTATCTATCTATTCTTCTCATTGACCCGATATACCACTTCGTTGGTAAAACAAAGCAGCAGTGATAAGAAATATTATGCTATCGATACGGGGCTGAGGAATATATTATTAAATCCACAGAGTGAGGATAATGGGAAATTATTGGAAAATGTGGTGTTTTTATATTTGCGTCGCACATTATCTTTGCAAGAAAATATATATTACTATAAGGAGAAAAAAGAATGTGATTTCTTGATATGTGATCAACTGCAGGTGACGAAATTGGTTCAGGTATCTTGGAGCATTCATGATGAAGTCACCCGTAAACGAGAGGTTGAAGGGTTATTGGAGGCTGCTCATGCGACAGCTTGCACGGATCTCTTGATTGTTACTTTTGAAGAAGAAGGAGAGATCATAGAAGAAGGGCAGATAATAAATATTATTCCCGCTTGGAAATATATGTTAGGGGCTGTGTAGCCCCTTTTCTTATCTCTCTTTTGCCAAAGTAAACACAAATTCCAGTCCTCCGCCCTGATTGTTTTTCGCTGAAATATTTCCTCCGTGAATAATCACTGCATTCTTCACAATAGCAAGTCCCAGTCCGGTTCCACCTAATTTGCGTGAGCGTCCTTTGTCAACCCGGTAGAAGCGTTCGAACAAACGATTCAAATGCTCGGGAGAAACACCTATGCCGGTATCTGCAAAACTGAAATAGTAGAAGTTCTCGTCTTTACGGAAACAGTTGATATGGATATGAATGTCACTCCCTGCATAAGCAATGGCATTATCCATCAGATTGCGGAAGATAGAATAGAGTAGGGAGTAATTACCGCGTACTTGAATCTCTTTTTTCAAAGAGTTGACCACTGTGATATGTTTCTCTTCTAATTCCAACGATACTTCATTGACGATATTGGTCACCAATATACTGATATTTACTTTTTCCATATCTATCATATTGGCTGCTTCATCCATGCGGGTCAGTACTGAGATATCACGTAGCAGCCGGCTGAGGCGGTTACTTTGTGCATAGCATCTCTCTAAGAACACATTCATCTTGTCACGCGGGATATTGTCATTGCTGACAATTGTTTCCAGATATCCCTGAATACTGCTGACAGGTGTCTTCAACTCATGGGCAATGTTCTGAGTCAGTTGACGTTTCAAGCGTACCTGTTCCTCTTCCAAAGTTACATCATTAATACTTATTTCAAAACTCATATCCTGGAAGATAATACATTCTACAATAAAGTTTTTACCATTTTTGTTAATGGTGATGGACATTCGTTTCTCTTCCTTGCCGGATGGGCGTTTGGGGGCTTTATTGATGAAGTCTGTGATCTCTTTCAGTTCACTGATAGTAAATACCTCCTCGGCCGTCTCAAGATTAGAGTCCGAAATAAGGTTGCTGTATTGTGTAAACAGGTTATTTACTAATATCTCTTTTTTATCTTTATTAAATACCCCCAGTCCTTCATGGGAGATTTGAAGATGGGTGATTAGTTTCTCACGTTCAATATAAAGGGCTTCTTTGGTTTCGTGCAGACGTTTGTATATCTGAATGATGTGTTGGGATATTTCTCCCAGTTCGTTATGGGGAAAGGCTGATTGCATAGCCATTTCAATAGGTTCATTCCGGTCTGCCCGCATGGCGAATTCTCTTAATTGAGTGATAGAAGTTCCCAGCTTATTAGTGAATTTATAGAAGATAATGACCAGCAGTAAAGTTACAATGGCAGTAAACCAGATATAGTGCGAATCCGCTTTCAGATTGTTTATCAGGCTGACGTTGTAAGGTAAAGCAGATCGTATAATATAATCTTTGTAGAGAGTAGCAGAATAGAAATAAGGTGTACCTGTAGTCTCGGATGTACGGCGCACATCAAAACCATTGCCTACAGTTAGAGATTTGACTACTTCCGGGCGGTTAATATGGTTTTCAAGCCGGGAATTGTTTTTTGCATAACTGTCATAAAGCACATCTCCATTTAAGTCAATGACCGTCACACGAAGGTTTTTTAAAGCATGATTACGGATATAGTCATTCAGTTCTTTCTGCATAGAGGAAGAAGCGGGAATTTTTTCATGTAAACGGGCATTATAGTCCTGTAGTTGTGAATGCAGGAGTTCTACCTTATATTCTTTCTCACGTTGATACTGGTAGGCTATAAAGCAGGCTGCAAAGACCAGAAACAAAGAGATGACCGAAAGAAAGAGCTTTCGGCTGAAAGAAAGAAAATGTTTTTGATTGACAGGTAGATTCATGATAAATAATTATTTTATGTAATAATTTAATAATGTGCCAATATGCCAATTGGCTGCGCTGTCATGCTGCATAGTAATTGGCATATTGGCACATTAGCACATTGACACATTATTATTTTATTCTGTTTCAAAGCAGTACCCATATCCTAAGCGGGTTACAATCCGCTTACCATAGATACCTATTTTTTTGCGTAGCCGCGTGATATTGACATCAATAGTACGATCGAGTACATATACCTCATCACTCCATATCCGGGCTAAGATATCCTCTCGGGAGAATACGCGGCCTTTGTTTTGTAGTAACAGAAAGAGAATTTCAAATTCTTTTTTTGTTAATGCCACTTCTTCATCATCTATGCTTACTTTCTTTTTAGTGATGTCAATAACCAGAGTTTGGTAAGTGATTTGTTCCGGTGCCTTTTCTGCTTCTACAGTAGCAGTGCGGCGTAATACAGCTTTGACACGGGCTATCACTTCACGCAAAGAGAAGGGTTTGGAGATATAATCGTCTGCTCCGAGATTAAATCCGGTAACCGTATCGTTTTCAGTATCTTTGGCTGTGATAAAGATAATAGGTACGTGGGCTGTTTTCTTATCTTTTTTCAGCATATTAGCCATCTTGAATCCGGAAATTTCTCCCATCATCACATCCAATAGTAGCAGGTTATAACTGCTGATGTCCATTTTCAGAGCTTCTTCGGCAGAATTGGCCGTGTCTACTTCGTATCCTTCATTTTCAAGATTGAATTTCAGAATCTCACAGAGATCTTCTTCGTCATCGACAACTAAAATGCGGTAATCATTCATAATTTAATAATTATTTAATGTGCCAATATGCTAATATGCCAATTAAAAGAAGATAATGCAACCAACAGGCATATTATTCATATTACAAATATAATCTTTATTTTATTTCGTTGCAAAGGTGAGGCCTTTTTGTTACGACGAAGTGAAACACGTATTACAATTGCGTTACGACTTTCTGTTTTCCAACAAAAAAGAGCTATCTTTGTTATATCTAAACAAACGGAAGACAAAAAGATGAAAATAGATTTGAAACAGCGGAAACGAGAAGTACTGGGGGTTATTGCTATATTGCTTATCATTGTGAGCGGTATGTCTATATACAAATGTACTTCTTTTCATTCCGGCTTTGAAATAATGGATGATTTGGGTGGGAATATTTTCCCTTCTGCCATCTTGTCCGTAGCTACGACGGATGCACAGGTTATTGAACCGTCTGATTCTCTTTATATAGGTAATCCGAAATCGTGTATTGCTATAAGGGTGAAATCCCGCTCGGCTTATAGCCGGGTACGGATTGAAGTGGCCGAAACTCCTTTCTTTTCACGCTCTGTATCTGAATTCATTCTTGAAAAGCCACGAAAGGAGTACACGATCTATCCTGATATTATCTGGAATTATGAGGCTCTGAAAAATAATGTGCAGGCAGAACCGGTCAGTGTGGTAATTACGGTAGAGATGAATGGTGAAGATTTGGGACAACGGGTAAGAACATTTTCGGTGCGTAGTGTCAATGAGTGCTTGCTGGGATATGTCACTAACGGAACAAAATTCCATGATACCGGAATCTTTTTTGCAGCTTATGTCAATGAAGAAAATCCCATGATTGATAAACTGTTGCGTGAGGCATTGAATACCCGTATCGTAAATCGCTTTTTAGGGTATCAGAATACAACAGCCGGCGCGGTAGACAAGCAGGTATATGCTCTTTGGAATGTGCTTCAGAAGCGTAATTTTCGTTACAGTTCGGTTTCTAATACCAGTCTTTCGAGCAATGTGGTCTTTTCGCAGCGGGTACGTACGTTTGATGATGCATTGGAGTCTTCACAGATAAACTGTGTGGATGGGAGTGTATTGTTTGCTTCCTTACTTCGTGCTATTAATATTGATCCTATTCTGGTACGTACGCCGGGACATATGTTTGTGGGCTATTATACAGATAACTCTCATAAAGATATGAATTTTCTGGAGACTACAATGATTGGTGATGTTGATTTGGACGATTTCTTCCCGGATGAACAACTGGATTCTACCATGGTAGGCAAGTCACAGAATCAAATGTCGTTGCTTACTTTTGAGAAGTCGAAACAATATGCTAATAAAAAGTACAAGGAGAATGAAAAAGGAATTCACTCCGGCAGGCTGAATTATATGTTTCTCGAAATATCAAAAGACGTACGAAGAAAGATCCAGCCAATAGGAAAGTAGAATAATCCTATCGGCTGGCTTTGAGTTATTTGGCGGGGAGTATTTCGAAACGTGCTGTCATTTGATACCTCAGCTTGATCGTTTTGAAATTCTCCGGATTGTTATCGTAACTTTGAAAGGCAACATTGCTCATGGCAGATTGGGGCTGGAAATGGTAGTAGTTCCTGTCTTCCGGTTCTATGATCCGAAGAACATTCCCGAGGTTTTGACCCAAAGACTCTACCAGATAAGTGGCTTTTTGTCGTGCAGCCTTCAAGGCTTCTATTTTCCCTTTTTCCCGATACTCCTGCAAGTTTTTGTTCTTTAGTTCACCAATGTTCATTGATTGGATTCCTCTGGTATCGACATACTTTATAATTCGATCAATCTGCCCGAAATTTTGCAATTTTACATCAAATTTCTTGGCTATCAGAAAATCCTTTCCCCGTTCACGCCAATAATCTCCTACTTCCTGGGTTTGAATATCAGTTTTTGGGATACCTGCACGTTTTAAGGCATTCATCAGATAACGTTCGATTTCTGTTATGGGGACTTTCGTCTTGTAATCTTCCGGTTTGCTTTTTGCTTCGAACTCTTCCTGCCAGAATTCCCTTATAGTAATCATAAAATGAATTTCATCGGGAATGATTTCTACCTCGGAACTTCCGGTAACTTCAATATAGCGGGCATTTACGTCCGGTTCCTGAGCCGATAACGATACGATACCACCCAACCATAGGACAATGAGTATTACAAATGTTTTCATATTCTTCCTACTTTTAATTATTGTATTTGTTGCCGAAGATAAGAGTTCTGTGAAGGAAAAACAAATGAGACAACATTTATTGTTTATTGTTTTTTGCATATCCGCTTTGGGAGTGTTATTTTTGTCGGAATATTATCTATTGCACAAAAGAAAAAGTCAGAATAAGTATGATACAAGGTAAGAAATTTATCTCTCCGGGAGCTTGGTTTACTATGATTTATCCTTCAAGCTGGAGTGAGTTTGAAGATGGCGAAGGTTCCTTTCTTTTTTATAATCCCGACGTATGGACAGGGAATTTCCGAATCTCGGCTTTCAAAGCGGATGCTGCTGTACGTGGTAGTATAAATTATGGAAGAGAGGCTGTGAAACAAGAGCTAAAAGATAATCCTTCGGCTTCACTGGTTAAAGTAGGTCGCTTGGAATGTGCATATAGTAAGGAAATGTTTCAGGAAGAAGGGGTTTACTATACTACTCATCTGTGGATTACCGGTATAGATAATGTGGCCTTTGAATGTTCCTTCACCGTATCCAAAGGAGAAGAAGTGAAGGAAGCAGAAGAAGTAATTGCTACGTTGGATATCCGTAAAGACGGCCGGAAATATCCGGCGGAAGTAATACCCGTCCGCTTGTCTGAGATCTATGTCATTAACGAGGGATATGAATGGACGGTAAACACCGTAAAGAAACATTTGAAGAAGGATTTTCAAGGATTGGAGGAAGATTTACCTAAACTCCAGCAGGTGATTGACAGTGGTGTGATCGGTAAAAAGAAAGAAGATTGGCTGGCTATTGGTATTACTGTTTGTACTATACTAACCAATGAAATAGAAGGTTTGGAGTGGAGGACATTGATAGACGGTAATCGGGAAGTGCCGGTGTTGCAGTATAAAGATGGAAAACTGATTGATCCTATGAAACTATTGTGGAGCAGGGTAAAGGCAGGGGAAACGTATAAATTAGCGATAAGTGATCTGTTAGCGATGAGTGATTAGTGGGCTGCGCTGAGAGAGAAATCTTTGCTTATCACTAATCATTAATCACTAATCGCTAATCACTAAGAAAATGACTCCTTATTTACAGATAGATAACCTTACTAAATCTTTCGGAGATTTAGTTTTATTTGAGAATATATCTTTTGGCATTGCCGAAGGACAGCGTATTGGCTTGATAGCTAAAAACGGAACAGGAAAGACTACGCTACTGAATATAATTTCCGGAAAGGAGGGATATGATAACGGGAATATTGTATTTCGTCGTGATCTTCGTGTTGATTATCTGGAACAAGATCCTAAATATCCTGAAGAACTTACCGTATTGGAAGCCTGTTTCCATCATGGCAACAGTGTGGTAGAACTGATAAAAGAATATGAACGCTGTATGGAGACAGAGGGGCAGCCGGGGCTGGAAGATCTGTTGGTTCGTATGGATCATGAAAAGGCATGGGAATATGAACAAAAAGCCAAGCAGATTCTTTCGCAATTGAAAATCCGTAATTTCGATCAGCAGGTGAAGCACCTTTCGGGTGGACAGCTTAAACGGGTAGCTTTGGCAAATGCCTTAATCACTGAGCCCGATCTGTTGATTCTGGATGAGCCTACCAATCATCTTGATCTCGATATGACGGAATGGCTCGAAGAGTATCTGCGTCGTACTAACCTTAGTTTGTTGATGGTAACACATGACCGTTACTTTCTGGATCGGGTCTGCTCTGAAATTATAGAAATAGACAATCGTCAGGTATACCAATATAAAGGAAACTACAGCTATTATCTGGAGAAGAGGCAGGAACGCATCGAAGCTACAAATGTAGAAATTGAACGTGCCAATAATCTTTATCGCACGGAACTTGACTGGATGAGGCGGATGCCACAGGCTCGTGCACACAAGGCAAAATATCGTCAGGACGCTTTCTATGAAATAGAAAAAGTAGCAAAACAGCGCTTTAATAATGATAATGTAAAGTTGGATGTAAAAGCATCTTATATTGGTAGTAAGATCTTTGAGGCCGATCATTTATACAAGAGTTTCGGTGATTTGAAGATACTGGAAGATTTCTCTTATATCTTTGCCCGGTATGAAAAGATGGGTATTGTTGGTAATAACGGGACGGGTAAGTCTACTTTTATCAAGATATTGATGGGGCAGGTACAACCGGATAGTGGTACGATAGATATAGGTGAGACCGTTCGTTTTGGATATTATTCTCAGGATGGGCTCCAGTTTGACGAACAGATGAAAGTGATTGATGTTGTGCAGGACATTGCCGAAGTCATAGAACTTGGTAACGGTAAGAAGCTGACAGCTTCGCAGTTTCTGCAACATTTTCTCTTTACGCCCGAGACCCAGCACAGCTATGTCTATAAATTGAGTGGGGGAGAACGTCGTCGCCTTTATCTTTGTACAGTGCTGATGCGTAATCCGAACTTCCTCGTATTGGACGAACCTACCAATGACCTCGATATTATCACGTTGAATGTGCTTGAAGAATATCTTCAGAATTTCAAAGGATGTGTCATAGTTGTATCTCATGACCGTTATTTTATGGATAAGGTGGTAGATCATCTTCTGGTGTTTAACGGGCAAGCGGATATTCGGGATTTCCCGGGTAATTACAGTGACTATCGTGACTGGAAAGAGGCCAAAGCGCAGCAGGAGAAAGAGGCTGAAAAACCACAGGAAGAGAAGACAGCCCGTGTTCGCCTGAATGAGAAACGTAAAATGAGTTTCAAGGAAAAACGGGAGTTTGAACAACTGGAGAAAGAGATAGCCGGACTGGAAGCTGAAAAAGCAGCGATTGAAGAGCAGTTATGTAGCGGTATGCTTTCTGTAGACGAATTAACTGAAAAGTCTAAACGTCTGCCCGAAGTGAATGATTTGATTGATGAGAAAACAATGCGTTGGTTGGAATTAAGCGAAATAGAATCATGAATCTGACAAACTATCACAGTCATTGCCTGTATTGTGACGGGCGCGCTGATATGGATGCATTTATCCGTTTCGCAATTGCTGAAGGATTTACATCGTATGGCATTTCTTCTCATGCACCGCTTCCTTTCCCTACTGCATGGACCATGGAATGGGATCAAATGGAAGATTATCTGGCTGAGTTCCGCCGGGTGAAAGAGAAGTATGCGGGCAAGATCGAATTCTATTCCGGTCTCGAAATTGATTATTTGAATGAGGAGAGTAATCCTTCGATAGCTCGTTTCCGTGAGTTGCCTCTTGACTATCGTATTGGTTCTGTGCATCTGCTATATAATGATAAGGGAGAAGTTGTGGATATTGATGTAGCTCCTCCTGTGTTTCGTAAGATAGTGGATGAACACTTTCATGGTGACCTTGACCGGGTGATCCGCCTTTATTATGATCGTCAACTCCGTATGATGGAGTTGGGAGGTTTTGATATTTTAGGGCATGCGGATAAGATGCATTATAATGCAGCTTCCTATCGTCCCGGTTTGTTGGATGAACTGTGGTATGAAAACCTGATGCGTGATTATTTCACAACGATTGCCCGTTATGGCTATATGGTAGAGATAAACTCTAAAGCTTATCATCTATACGGTACATTTTTCCCAAATGAACGTTATTTCCCTTTGTTGAAAGAATTGGGTATCCGGGTGATGGTAA
Source organism: Bacteroides sp. (assembly GCA_019416685.1). Lineage (GTDB taxonomy): Bacteria > Bacteroidota > Bacteroidia > Bacteroidales > Bacteroidaceae > Bacteroides. Next base: position 5,728 of record DXWV01000012.1, on the reverse strand, counting down.
ACAGTGATGCCCATTATCCCGAAAAGATTAATGCCGGACGTCCGGAAGCCTTGAAGGCATTGAAGCAGGCCGGATTTAAAACTGTAATGGAAATGCATGAAGGCGAATGGGTGGAATGTAGTATTTTGTAAATAAAATGCCAATATATGTAATGCCCCATTAGGTATATTCTAATGGGGCATTACATATATTATTATGAGAGGTTTCAGTTATTCTGTTCTTTTACATGTATTTGCCTGCAGGAATTCATTTAATAGGACTTCATAGTTGCCCTGTATCAGGATGTGGTGATTGCCCAATGGATTTTTCAGGAAGTACTCGGCAGGAGTATTCATCTTTATTCGTACCTGCGTACGGCACATATTGATGAAGTTCGTATTTTCCGTTAGTGTGCCTGTTGACAGATAATATTCGTCCAGACATTCACCGCCACATTTCACAATGGTAACATCTCCTGTTGGCAGTAATCCCTGAATACCGATTCCGCTTTCTGTTTCAAAGTGATTACGAATGATATATTTTTCTGTTTGTTTTAAACCTATGGTACAATGGGCCAGAATCAATTCATTGGTACGGGTATTAATCATCGAAGGATTTGCCATGAACCCAACTTTCCCGGTCAATGCTTTTGCTGCGAGAAGAGTAAATATAGATTGCAAATCACCTTCACATCCGGCAAGGATACCTTCATCATTCAACATTGCTAATGCCAGGCAACCGGTAGTCCCTGTCCGTTCTATCATTTTAAAACAACTCAAAGTGACGGCACTTAGTTTCTCTTCTTTACATACCCTTTTGATAGCACGGTAGAGGCGCATCGCTTTGAGCATATCTTCCGGAGTTCCTTCCCGGCAGGCCAATGCCTGCGAGGCAACAGCGGCACAAGAGGCTCCGACTTCATTGTCGGTGATACGGTCGTAGACTTTGTACACTCGTTCCAATGGTATATCAATGTACTCTACTCCCCATCGGCGCTTGGCCAGCAGGTAATCTACATTGCTCGCTACAAGCCAGGAAGAAGGAGTACCAATCACACCGATACGAACACCAAACAATGAACGTTGTGCCTGAAAGTTATTATATAAGATATGTACGCGTTTGATAATAGAGGTAAGTTCGCCATGCAGAATTTCGCTTTTCATTCCCCGGTTGCGAAGCCAGGAAGATACCTCAAGTGCAGCGGCAAGTGAGTTTTGCATGCCATCTGCAAGGATTACAGCAGGGCGGGGAAGAGATTCGAAGTGCTGTATAACTAATCTTTCTACTCCTCCGGTGGCAATGAATATTATTTTAAAATCGTCATTGCTGAGTTTGTCAATATCTTCATAATTAACAAACCGTACAGTGAAGTATTTCTCTAATTCGCTTAGAATTGCTTCGTGCGAGCTGCGTATCGAAGACTGTTTGTGTAGTAATGATGCGAATGTGATGAGGTTTATGGTCATTATGGTATTGTTTTAGGTTTCATATATGACAAATGTATAGCTTTCTTTTCATAATACCATAACGTTTTTAACCTTGATAAGGTTTTTAAAGTTTTTATGTCTCTGTCTCCGATTTATTGTGTACATTTGCTGCCTCAATTGACAGTTGACAATTGATAATTGACAATTCATAACTTATTAAACCATATATAAAGATTTATGCCAACAATATCTATTCGCGGAAACGAGATGCCTGCATCTCCTATCAGAAAGCTGGCTCCTTTGGCTGATGCAGCCAAGCAAAGAGGGGTTCATGTGTTTCACCTGAATATCGGACAGCCAGACCTGCCCACTCCTCAGGTCGCGATTGATGCGATACGCAATATTGATCGTAAAGTGTTGGAATACAGTCCAAGTGCCGGATATCGTAGTTATCGCGAGAAGTTGGTGGGATACTACCAGAAGTTTAATATCAATCTTACAGCAGACGATATAATCATAACTTCCGGAGGTTCGGAAGCCGTACTTTTTTCGTTTCTCTCTTGCTTGAATCCGGGGGATGAAATCATTGTTCCCGAACCGGCTTATGCTAACTATATGGCATTTGCCATTTCTGCCGGAGCAAAGATTCGTACGATTGCTACTACTATTGAAGAGGGTTTTTCACTGCCTAAAGTAGAAAAGTTTGAAGAGTTGATCAATGAACGTACGAAGGCTATTCTTATTTGTAATCCGAACAATCCGACAGGGTATTTATATAGTCGCCGGGAGATGAACCAGATTCGTGATCTGGTGAAGAAGTATGACTTGTTTCTTTTCTCGGATGAGGTATATCGTGAGTTTATATATACCGGTTCTCCTTATATTTCTGCTTGTCATCTTGAAGGAATAGAGAATAATGTAGTATTGATTGATTCAGTATCAAAACGTTATTCGGAGTGTGGTATTCGTATTGGTGCTTTGATTACGAAGAACAAAGAGATACGTGATGCTGTTATGAAATTCTGTCAGGCTCGTCTGAGCCCTCCATTGATTGGCCAGATTGCTGCTGAGGCTTCATTGGAAGCCAATGAGGATTATCTGCGTGATACGTATGATGAATATGTAGAACGCCGTAAATGTCTGATTGACGGATTGAATCGTATTCCGGGGGTATATTCTCCTATTCCGATGGGAGCATTTTATACGGTAGCTAAGTTGCCGGTAGATGATTCGGATAAATTCTGTGCATGGTGCCTTTCTGATTTTGAGTATGAAGGTCAGACGGTATTTATGGCTCCTGCTTCCGGCTTTTATACTACTCCCGGCGCGGGAATAAATCAGGTCCGTATAGCCTATGTGCTCAAAAAAGAAGATTTGAATCGTGCCCTCTTTGTGTTACAAAAGGCTTTGGAGGCATATCCGGGAAAGGTGATTTAGTGATAAGCGGATTTAGTGATAAGTGATCAGTACCATGCGGATTATAATATAATCACTTATCACTACTCATTAACTTACTAATCACTTATCACTAACTTACTAATCACTTTTTTCTATGTCTTTATCCCTTTTCATCGCCCGTCGCCTTTATCGTGATACCGATGGCGGAAAGCAGGTATCACGTCCGGCTGTTCTCATCGCTATGGTGGGGATTGCTATTGGTTTGGCGGTGATGATTATTACGGTGGCAGTGGTCATTGGTTTTAAGGGAGAGGTTCGCAATAAGGTTACCGGTTTCGGATCGCATATTCAGATCAGTAATTTTGATGCCGTTCGTTCGTTTGAGACGCATCCTATTGTGGTGAATGATAGTATGATGGCTGCGCTTTCTGCTTGTCCGGATGTGAAGCATGTGCAACGTTACTCTACAAAGCCGGGAATGATAAAGACGGATGATGCTTTTCAAGGAATGGTTTTGAAGGGAGTAGGATCTGAGTTTGATGCTTCCTTCTTTCGTAGTAGCCTGGTTGAGGGGGAGATTCCTGCTTTTAGTGATTCGGTTGCAACCAATCAAGTTGTTATATCCAAAGTGCTTTCTGATAAGTTGAAGTTGAAACTGGGTGATAAGATATATACTTATTATGTACAGGATAATGTTCGTGTCCGCCCTTTGATCATCAAAGGGATTTATCAGACTAATTTTTCTGAATATGACAATCTGTTTCTATTGACGGACTTGTACACTGTGAATCGTTTGAACAACTGGAAACCCGATCAAGTGAGTGGTGCAGAGTTGCAAGTCTATGATTATGATAGGCTGGAAAGTATTACATATAAAGTGGCAGAGAGTACAGATAATCGTGCAGATAAATATGGAGGCGTTTACTTTGTACAAAACATAGAGCAGCTTAATCCTCAGATATTTGAATGGCTTAGCTTGCTTGATCTCAATGTGTGGGTAATTCTTATTTTAATGGTAGGTGTAGCCGGGTTTACGATGATTTCCGGTTTACTGATTATTATCATTGAACGTACCAACATGATTGGTATTCTAAAAGCTTTGGGAGCCAATAACTTCACCATTCGCAAGGTCTTTCTTTGGTTCTCAGTTTTTCTGATTGGTAAAGGAATGATCTGGGGGAATGCTATCGGATTGCTGTTTTGTGTGTTACAATCCCAGTTTCATATCTTTAAGCTCGATCCGGAAAGTTACTATGTAGATTCTGTCCCCGTCTCTTTTAGTATAGGATTATTTCTGTTGATTAATATTAGCACGTTGCTTGCTTCTGTATTGATGCTATTAGGTCCTTCTTATCTGATTACGAAGATTAATCCTGCCAGTTCAATGCGGTATGAATAAATGATTAAGAACAGTTTATTGTGTTATCTTCTCATGAAATCTCCCTTGCCACGATAAATGCGATAGATTTTTAGTTTAATAACTTGAAGAGGTTGCAACAGATCAAATATAGGAAGAGAGAAATAGTAGTGTTGGCTATCTCCTTGTTCCGTTATAGTCTTATTGATGATAATAGCTTGTGTAGTGTAGCGTATCAACCACATTAATAGAGCAATACCGGCTACTAACCAATGTAGGTTTAGTATTCCAAAGACAATACCGGTGATGCAAGTAATGTAAAATAGTAAGCGTGAGAAAGTCTCAAAACCAAGTACATAACGTTGGAATCCTTTGAAGTAACGAGCTGTAGCCATATAACTCACCCTCTCCTCTTTCCAGTCTTTATAGCTTTCTATCGTTTGTACTCGCATCACAGCATCGGCGTTTGTTTCTACCCGTGTATTGTAAGGTGTAGCAATTTTGTTGATGAACAGATCGTCTTCTCCCCGTTGTAGATTGAGGTGAGTAGAATATCCTTTTTCTTTAAAAAACATCTCTCTTCGATATGCCATATTGCGTCCTAATCCCATATACGGCTTTCCGGCAAGGGCAAAACCCAAGTAACGCAGTGAGGTGAACAAGGCATGGAACGATATGCGCTTATGCAACCACCCTTTTCCTTGCTTGTATCCGCTGTATCCTAACACAATTTGGGTATGAGGAGTAAAGTTGCGTGCCATTAGTCGTAGCCACTGATTACTTGTAGGCTGACAATTGGCTTCTGTGAATACCAACCAGTCGTATTTGCTGGCTTTGATGCCCAATGCCAATGCGAGTTTTTTGCGGCTGATGTATCGGGCTCTCTCTGGAGTGAAACTATGATATAGATGCTGGTATTTCTCTTCAAAAGCCGACAGTACCTCTTCACTTTCGTCTGTAGAGCCATCATTGATAACGATTACCTCAAACAGAGGGTAGTCTTGTTCGAGGATAGCAGGCAGAAACCGGCGTAGGTTTTCTGATTCGTTGCGCGAACGGATGACGACTGATAGAGGAGGAAGCTCCTTTGTGAAGTGTAGCTCATTTTTCTTGTCGGCCACATTTCGTGTATGTATCCGGTTGTAGATACCCAGATAATAGGACAGCTGAATAATAAGAAGAACTCCGGTTGCTGATAATAAAACCAACTCGAATGTATTGAATGTAAATGTTTCCATTGATTGTTAATGTCGTTTTGTTCTTGCAAAGGTAGTAATAAAAAGTGGGATTGAGTAGAATAGGAGAGGGGAATTAGAGCAACTATACCAAAGCCCATTTCATTTTTGAACGGTTTTGAGTGCTTCCCGTGCAGGAAGCATTCGTAACCATACAAGTTTAGAATTAAAGAACGATTCTTTTTTTATTACAATAAAAATAGAGATATTCTATTGACTAATATAGTTTGTAAAATCTTATAAACCTCTAACTCGTTTCTCTACGACGATCGCCTCGTTCCTCGTATACTCTATTAAAACCAAATGTTTCCGCAGAATATTGCTTTAATAAA
>DXWV01000011.1 GCA_019416685.1 Bacteroides sp. | reverse complement strand
TTTATTAAAGCAATATTCTGCGGAAACATTTGGTTTTAATAGAGTATACGAGAAAAAACAAGCCTACATATTTCATTGATATACAGCTATTTAACAATCCATAAAATTGTCTATTATTTTCACTATCGAAATCTATTTTCTTTCTATTTTCAAAGCCTTACAAATTATCTGAAATAATTACAAAGAAAAAAGCCGTAAGAAGATAAATCAAGAAGCAGCAGTATAACCAGTCAGCATGTTACCATATTGCCACGTTGGCAAATTATTCATTTATAGCTCCACAATGCGGACAGACTCCCTTCTCCCGTAATTTCCCTCCACAACGTCCACACCGGTATTTATACCCGTTACTTTTATGCAGTTTTTTCGCAAACAGCCACACAAAGCAGAAAAGGAAAAGATAACCGATATATATATGTGTAGTCAGAATAAAAAAGAAGTAACAGAAAATACAGCAGGAAGTCAATCCAAGCAAATAGAAGACAGCAGCGGCCGGAGCCAGTTGCCGGAACAGGTCATCGAGCACTGCCAGAAAGACAATAAGAAAAATCCAGATACTCAACAGGAACACCGACAAAACAAGTGGGACCTTAAAAGGTGAAAGTGTAGGGTTAAAATAGAAATGTTGCCATGTATCAGGTACAAATACCTGCATCGACTCATATATAGTGGCACTAAACGCCATCAACAGACAAAGAAAAAGCGGATAAATACTATCAATGTCATTGAAATAAACCATCTGTAATTGCTTACGCCGAAAAGCACGAAAAAGATAAACACCCACGAACAAGGCAAAGACAATCACAAAATAAGAGGCATGAGTATCACTGAACAAATAAATAAACTGAGATATACTATCGGTAGGCACAAAAGACTTTATCAATTCCGTTTCACGCATCCATCCCTGGATTTCCTGTGAATGAGCCAGTTTTACCCATACACTATCCACACTGTCTGCCGGATGGATAGCGAACTCTGCCACTACAACACGGTCTCCCCGGTGAAGACTGACAAAAGAATCCTTCACAGGCAAACGTTCCAAAACAACAGAATCTGTTTGTACTTCCAGATTCGTGTTATAGGTGTAATGCCGTTCAAATAAATAAGTAAGAGAATCTTTCGTCTTATCGCTCATTCCCTCGGCAAAAAGATCGGGACGGGGATAATGGCAGGCTGCAAACAAAAAAAGAGTCATCACAGAGTAGCACAAAGCAACCCAAAGCTTCCTGAAACTGCTCTTCGTGTTACCATGATTCATTCTATGATACCTTGTTTTCATAATGCGGCACTCACTTTCATCTGGCAAATCTTACAATCAAATGATAGCCGGAAACGTTTTCCATCCGTCCCTACCAAGTAATAAGGTTCTTTATAGGGCGAACGTTCACGCTGGTGAACAGGACACCAACCCATACTATAACGCAAGCAATGTTTGCAAAACATAAGGACAGCCTCTTCCACCGCCTGTTTTTCATAAGCAGGCTCAATATCTTTCACCCCATGATCCTGATAGAAAGAAGCAGCACGGGTGTTCATCACATTGCCTAAATAAGAAAGCGTCTGTTGCGGATAAGCGTGTGTGGTTGGTTTTAAGACAGCCAACTCACGATGAAATGTCATTCTGCGGGCAGCTATCAGTTTATCGACCACCTGCCTGCGCAGATCGGAGAGTACAGAGGCCGGAATAAACCAATTCCCGGTAAGGTCAATATCTATCCGCATTGCCTCAAAGGGAGTATTCCCCAGTTTGGATAGCTGATTTCTGAGATTATCCTCCTGAGGGGTACGGGCAAGTTCCTTATCACGAGGCAATGTAAGCGTCACACTATTATCATCTTCATCTGTCAGGGTAAGGGAGAAACCAAAGTTATTCTCCGCCAGCAAAATAGAAACGGCAATCTTTCTTTCAGAAGACTTACGGGCAAGTACGCGTTCGAACTCCTGATCAAAATTACGATACAATACAGTCCGGGGTTTAATACGGGGCATCTCCTGCGGATACAGCTTATTGCCATCAACTCGATTGATACGAAATCCTTGTAAACGCCCCTGTTCATCAATGTAGCAAACACCATCCCCGTTATTGAAAGATTTCAGCCCGGCCACCGTAAGATAATTTCCACGAACCTCTTTCATCGTACCCATTTCCTCTCCTAATGACTTGGGAGTATCAAAAGAAAAAATATCTTTATTCCGACCCTTCAAAAAATAATGTGTAAAGCCACGGCTAAAACTCTTATCCAACTGAGGTTTAAACTCAAAACGACAGGAACCGGAAGAGGCACGGACATACTCTTTACGCCGGGAGAAAATGGTATCCAGTTTCTGACGATAGGCAGCGGTAACATTTTTCACATAAGAAACATCCTTCAACCGTCCTTCAATCTTCAAAGAGGTGACTCCGGCATCCAGCAACGCCTCCAGTTCCTCGCTTTGGTTAAGGTCTTTCAGCGAAAGTAAATGCTTATCTTTCACAATTGTCTTACCATCAGCATCGACCAGACTAAAAGGCAAACGGCAGAATTGCGCACACTCACCACGATTGGCACTCCGGCCAAAACAGGCTTGACTAACATAACACTGACCACTATAACTGACACACAAAGCACCATGTACAAAGACTTCAAGCGCCGTGTCAGGGCAGGCTTCGTGTATTTTACTTATCTCCCGCAAAGAAAGTTCACGGGCAAGTACTACCTGACGGAATCCCGTATCGGCAAGAAACTTAACTTTATCCGCCGTCCGGTTATCCATCTGTGTACTGGCATGCAACGGGATAGGCGGCAGGTTTAATTGCGTGATCGCCATATCTTGTACGATCAACGCATCCACTCCTATCCGATACAATTCGCCTATCATTTCTTCTGTCTCTTTCAACTCTTCTTCTCTCAGAATTGTGTTGACAGTGACATAGATACGTGCATTGTATAGATGTGCATGCTCCACAAGGGCAGCAATATCATCCAATGAGTTGACAGCAGCAGCACGGGCACCAAACTTTGGTGCACCAATATATACAGCATCCGCTCCGTGATTAATAGCCTCTATTCCACATTCCAAATTCTTGGCCGGAGCCAGAAGTTCTATTTTACGCTGCTTTATCATTTAATATCATTAATATCGTAAGGAGTTTCCTGATAAACAAAGTAGTTCAACCAGTTTGAAAATAACAAGTTGGCATGAGCACGCCAACGTACAACAGGCCCTTTCTCCGGATCATCGTCTATATAATAATTACGCGGTACATCAATCGGCAGTCCTTTTGCCAGATCCCGCCTATATTCCGTATCAAGCGTTAACGGAGAATATTCCGAATGCCCGGTTACAAAGAATTCGCGCCCTCCACGAGCCATTACCATATATACACCTGATTCATCCGATTCGGAAAGCAATGTCAATTCAGGTACTTTAACAATATCCTCTTTACGCACTTCCGTATGACGGCTGTGAGGAACATAAAAAGTATCATCAAATCCACGGAAGATAGCTTGCAACGGATCGAGAGTACGGTGCTCGAAGATACCGAACATCTTTTTATCTAAAGCATATTTAGGAACACCGTAATGGTGATACAAGCCCGCCTGAGCCGCCCAGCAAATATAAAGCGTTGAAGTGACATGGGTACGTGCCCAATCGAAGATTTCCATTATCTCATCCCAATAACTGACTTCTTCAAAGTCCATCTGCTCCACCGGGGCACCGGTAATAATCATACCGTCATACTTCTCGCCACGCATTTTATCAAAGTCCGTGTAAAAGGTCTTCATATGTTCAACAGGCGTATTCTTGGATGTATGACTCTTTATTTTCATAAAAGAGATTTCCACCTGGAGTGGTGTATTGGACAGCAGACGCACCAAGTCAGTCTCTGTGGTTATTTTCAACGGCATCAGGTTCAGAATTACAATCCGCAACGGACGTATATCCTGTTGTGTCGCACGCGAGTTGTCAATCACAAAGATATTTTCTTCCTTCAGCAATTCTATCGCAGGTAGCTTATCAGGTAAATTTAATGGCATGAGGGTATTTACTATTTACGATTTAACGATTTACGATTGCCATTCGGCAAATTCTTTGCAAAAATAACGATTTCACCACAGAGTAGCACAGAGTTTCACAGAGAAATATGTTCAAAAGAGATAAAACTCTGTGAAACTCAGTACTACTCTGTGATGAACTTATTCGAAGTAGAAAGTCAATACGATCATCCGGGACTTTACTTTATCCAGAGATTCGGTAAACTTCATCAATGATTTATCAGTAAGATCAGGGCGCTTTTTCTCCAGCAGATTGGCTAATCCGAAGCAGAATTTCAACTCCGGTATCAGCTTAAAGAAAGGAAGATATAAGTCACATCCAAGGCCGACTTCGATATAACAATCAAAAGGCTTCACCAACAACGGACGTGCATTTTTTACACTCAAATCAAAGGTAGGGCTAAGGCCAAGCATCGCATAAGGACGATAGTTATTGAACCGTTCGGCGCTGAATTTCATATCAATAGGGAATGCAAGGTAAGCCGATTTTACATTTTGAGAAACCGTTTCACCACTTGTCTGTTCACGGAACACCACTCTTTTATCACCAAAATGAAGCGTAGGAATCAGGCGGAGCGCCATGTATTTATTCAAATATAATTCTCCTAATACACCTACTGAAAATCCAGGAGAATATTCGGGTACATCGGCAAACCAAACCTGTCCGTCTTCGGTGACATAACCATTGTTTACAAACTTAAGATCCTGCATATGAATACCTGCCAGAAAACCATAATGCCAGATCCGCTGGTCGATATACGGGCGGTTCTGTACCTTACGCTTCTGGGCAGAGGCACCTGCCACCAACAGCGAAACTATGAGAAGTAATACGATTCGTTTCACAATAATAAAAACGATTTTATAGTTAAATTATTGTTTCGCTTATTTAGAAGCGGTACAAATTAAAGGATTTTAATCAAGATTGAGATCAACTAATGAATAAAACGTGTATTTTTGCCCAATAAATTAGTACTAATAATTTAAATTTTAAAGAAAATGGCTTACGTAATTAGTGACGATTGTATTGCTTGCGGAACTTGTATTGACGAGTGTCCGGTAGAAGCTATCTCTGAAGGCGATATCTACTCTATTAACCCGGATGTATGTACAGACTGTGGCACTTGTGCTGATGTTTGTCCTTCTGAAGCAATTCACCCGGCTGAATAATACAATCAGACAAAAGAACTGTGAAAGCTGTTTTTCCATTTCAGGAAAGCAGCTTTTTTTATTGATACGCACATTCACTAATAAACTCCCAAATGTTTATTGTATGGTATATAAATGAAATACGGACTACCTTTCCGTGACGAAAAGCAGCCCGTAATTCTAATTCGGTTATCTTAGCTCTATTTCAGTTTTGCCAACGCTTCCTTAATACGACGGATAGACTCAACAATGTTTTCGTCACTTGTAGCATAGCTCATACGAATACATTCGGGGGCACCAAAAGAAGCACCACCTACGCAGGCCACATGAGCAACTTCCAATAGGTACATAGCCAAATCGTCTGAGTCAGCAATAGTACGTTTGCCATCTGATTTACCAAAGAAGTAGTCACATTTCGGGAACAAGTAGAAAGCACCCTCAGGAACATTCACTTCAAAGCCCGGAACTTCCTTCGCTAACTTCACAATAAGGTCGCGACGACGTTCGAATGCTTTACGCATCTCTTCTACCGGAGCCTGAGAACCTGTATAAGCAGCTTCAGCAGCCTTCTGAGATACAGAACAAGGCCCTGACGTATATTGTCCCTGCAGTTTATTGCAAGCTTTCACAAGCCATTCCGGTCCGGCTATAAAACCGATTCTCCATCCTGTCATTGCATAAGCTTTTGATACACCATTTACGATTACGGTACGTTCCTTCATTTCAGGGAATTGAGCAATACTCTGGTGTTTGCCAATATAATTGATATGTTCGTAGATTTCGTCAGCAATAACAATTACCTGCGGATGTTTAGCCAATACAGCAGCCAATCCGGCAAGTTCTTCCTTGCTATAAACCGAACCTGTAGGGTTAGACGGTGAACAAAGAATCAAAGCTTTGGTTTTCGGAGTAATAGCAGCTTCAAGCTGTGCAGGAGTAATCTTGAAATCCTGCTCTATACCGGCAGTAACGATAACCGGGGTACCTTCAGCCAACTTCACCATCTCAGGATAGCTCACCCAGTAGGGAGCAGGTACAATCACCTCATCACCCGGATTTACCAACACGAGCACTGCATTACACACAGATTGTTTTGCACCATTAGCACAAGATATCTGAGCGGCTGTATATTCCAGACCATTCTCTTTCTTCAACTTCTCTACAATAGCGTTACGCAATGCCGGATAACCCGGAACAGGAGAATAACGTGAGAAATTATCATCTACAGCTTTTTTTGCAGCTTCTTTGATATGATCGGGAGTATTGAAATCGGGTTCTCCCACACTCAGATTAATTACATCAACGCCTTGTGCTTTGAGTTCGTTACTCTTCTGCGACATAGCAAGTGTTGCCGATGGCGACAAGCTGTTCAAACGGTCTGATAACTGATTCATTTTGTATCTATTTTATTATTGTTGATTGAAAATCGCTGCAAAATAAGCTAAAATATCTGATATATGAAAGCAAATCCCCATTTTACTTGTTAAAATGCAGCGTATGCCCCATACGTTCTTTCTTTGTTTTCAGATATCGTTCATTGTAAGGATTAGGAACTGTTTCAATAGGCACATTTTCTACTATTTCAAGTCCATACGCTTCAAGCCCCACACGCTTTATAGGATTATTGGTCATCAAACGCATTTTATGAACACCCAGCTCACGTAAAATATGCGCACCCACGCCATAATCACGCTCGTCGGGATCAAAACCAAGATGGATATTGGCATCTACTGTATCATACCCTTCTTCCTGAAGTTTATAAGCTTCCATCTTATGCATCAGTCCAATACCTCTGCCTTCCTGATTCATATAAACAACCACTCCTTTTCCGGCAGCATCAATCATCTCCAGAGCTTTGTGCAACTGTTCTCCGCAATCACAACGGCAAGAACCAAAAATATCTCCTGTCATGCAAGACGAATGCACACGTACAAGAATAGGTTCATCTTCGCTCCAGGTACCTTTGAAGATGGCAACGTGTTCCATTCCGTTTGATTTCTGTCGGAAAGGAATCAGGCGGAAATTTCCATATTGAGTAGGCATATTAACTTCTACCCCTTTCTCCACAAGCGATTCCATATGCACACGATAAGCTATCAGATCTTTAATAGATATGATTTTGAGCCCGAATCGTTTAGCCACTTCCATCAACTGCGGCAAGCGGGCCATCGTACCGTCTTCATTGATAATCTCAATCAGAGCAGCAGCAGGATACAGCCCTGCCAACTTAGCAAGATCCACACTTGCTTCCGTATGTCCGGCGCGACGAAGCACACCACGCGAACGGGCACGCAACGGATTGACATGTCCCGGACGACCAAGATCAGTAGGCTTGGTATCAGGATCGGCCAACGCACGAATCGTAGCAGCACGATCATGCATAGACACTCCCGTAGTACAGCCCGGCAACAAATCAACAGTTACAGTGAAAGGAGTCTCATAAATAGAAGTATTAGCAGTAACCTGCATATCCAGTTCCAACTCTGCACAACGTTCTTCTGTGATAGGTGCACACAGCACACCGCGACCGTGTGTCATCATGAAATTTACTTTCTCCGGAGTTATCTTTTCAGCTGCGATGATAAAATCACCCTCATTTTCACGATCCTCATCGTCTACTACAATTACGAAATTACCTTCTTTAAAGTCGGCGATAGCCTCATCAATCGTATTCAATCTTATTTCTTCCATACTATATCATGCTATAAATTATTATTCTCATTAATTATAAATTGAACACTTTCATTGTTCTTTATAATCCGTTCCATATCCCGGGCAAGGCGTATACGGAAAATCCAGATACGGAAGTAGAAAAACAATCCTATCGGAACAATGATTCCTGCCAGTAGATTCAACCAGTAACCGCGGAACGGACGTACGTGCGCCGTTACAGGTATCACCGGATAGTTATTCAAAGCGGTCAGTAAAGTGAAGGACTTAGAATTTGATAATTCTTCAACCAACGTTTCAAGGTGTTCATTGATAACTTTTATATCATCATCGTCACCGGTAGTCATCCAAAGCTTAAAATAATTAGGTGCCTTTTTCAACTGACGTCTACTGATATAGGTACGGCACTCTGCCGTAAGAGCTGTCAGTTCAGACGAAATCCGCGTATAATCCGGATCATGGATGATTACCTCCTTCTTGAACAAGTGCCGTACACTGCGAATCCCCACAATACGTTTGAACCACGCGGCATAAGCATCACCATTCAGCACTACAGAGTCATTGTTGGATTTATAGGTAAGAAAAACTCCAAGCGGAGCCAAAATAGATGAACTGAGCCACATGCCCATCCATACAACCCACTTCCCGTCACGTGCCATCTTGAACCCGCTATTATCTATCACATAATAAATAATAAACACCAATACGGATACAATGACAGGCATACCCAGTCCACCTTTCCGAATAATACCTCCAAGGGGTGCACCGATGAAAAAGAACAGCAGGCAGGAGAGAGAAATTGTGATCTTCTTATGCCATTCGGTCCTGTGTCTGCGTATCTGGTAATCATTCCCATCCATCGTATAGGTCTTAAAGCTGTAATCTCCCTGCAAGCTTTCAGCACGGCTTGTAGCCGAAGAAAGGATTTTTTGCTTCTGCATCAAAGTAGCAGCTTCAAAAAGGCTGTCCACATTGTATAAGCTCATATTAGCCCTTTCTATTTTAAGTGTATCCTCTTTGGAAAGCCCTGTCGGCCGACTGTAAACGCCCCCGATAGCTTCCTTATAATACTGCCGCCCGATACTGTCGCCCACATATTTCATGGAGTCAATAGAAGCCTGCAACGTCTGCATACTTTTGGTAGTAGCCTGATTACTCATGATACTTGCATCGGCCATATTAAAATCCGAGTCAAATTCAATAATCGTATGTTTCTCCCGGAAAGACTCACGACGGTAAGGTACATTTTGTGCCTTTACATTCTGACTCTTCAGATTCTCAAACAACTCTCCACTATAAAGATGCAGATGCAGATGTTGCTTGTCGGCAGTCATTTCCATACGTCCCGAATCCGCATAAATGATATGTGCATTCTCTGCGCCATCTTTAAAATTATAGATCAACACATCATACAACATACCGGTTTTACGATCCTTCTTACCTACTTTAAGATTATAATCGGGAATTTCCGAATAGAAGACACCCTCCGGAATATCCAGTTCCGGTGACTTCTGTTTCATCGAAATCAACAATGTCCCCAGTTTTCCCTGAGCAATAGGACCAATAACATTCTGAAAATAAAAAGAGATACCACAAATAATACAGACAAGTATAATGAGAGGACGCATAATCTTAAGTAAAGAAATGCCCGCCGCTTTCATGGCGAGCAATTCATAACGTTCTCCAAAATTTCCGAAAGTAATAAGCGATGCCAATAATACTGCCAACGGAAGTGACAAAGGCACCAGAGTCAATGCCGAATAAAAGAAGAACTGGGCCATCACGCTCATCTCCAACCCTTTTCCGACAAGCTCATCCACATATCTCCACAGAAACTGCATCATGAAGATGAAGAGACAGATGAAGAATGTGCCGACAAAGAGTAGCAAAAAACTCTTTACAATAAATATATCTAATCTTTTTATGCGTAGCATCTTACTATTCGTTTCGTACGATTGAGATGCAAAATTAGCACAAAAAAAGGAGTGCAGAAAGTTTTTAGTTGAAAGTTAACTAAAAACCACAAGTTCTTCTCAATTTATTTACCTGAGACTCCCACAGTTCTTTCATATCATCTACCTCATCAGGTTCGGCAAAATCAACGATTTCCAACACAAAATCCCCTGTGAGTTCATTATAATTCATTTTTATCTCAAAATAATCCCGCTCGTTTTCGTCGTCCAACCAACGGAAACGTATAAAAGAATAAGCACGTATAGCTATAATTTCAGCGTCTCGTTGTTCTGTTTTCCCCCAATGAAACTCCACTATTTTATCATTTGACACAACTTTATCCGCAAACCAGTCCTCCAGACCGGTCGGTGTGCTGATTGCCGACCAAAGAATATTTTTAGAGGTCGCATTCAAAAGATATTCTAAACGAATTTTCTCTCTTTTCATAGTTACATTTACTTAATTTGTGTGTGCCAAGATAAATACTTTTTTCTAATTACACAGTATAAATCAAACACTTTATTTCTTTATGTTTTCATTTCTCAATCCCAATGTATCTATTTATCGCAGATTACACATGGGTTCCTAATAGAAAAAACAGAAAAAAACGACAAATGTTTTGGAGTTTTAAAAAAAGTATCTATCTTTGCACCCGCAATCGAGAAACGATGGCGGGATAGCTCAGCTGGTTAG
>DXWV01000109.1 GCA_019416685.1 Bacteroides sp. | reverse complement strand
TGCTCCAACCTTTGTTAACCTTAAATCTAATACTATGAAAAACACATTGCAAAGGTACGGACTTTTTTCATATTTGCAAATTAACCAAGAAAAATCTTCTGTTATATAACATGTTTTAATAAATATATCATCGTTTTCCCTTTTTTTTATACATAATTTTATTCATTTCCCATCGCCTGGCGTACCTCCCCGTGCGGGAAGCACCTCCCAGTATTTATCGCAAATATCCAGGTAGCTTTGTTTGGGTTCTTCTCCCATAGAGAGGGCATATATTTTTGTTTGATTCTCTTTTATATGTCGGATGTGGGTTGATAATTCTTTATCTATTGGCATCATCTCAAAGTCAGATATCATCACCATATCTGCCTCCTGGTATCCTTGTGTTTCAATCATTCGGATTGTATGAGCTATAGCAGGAGTAATATCTGTACCTCCATGGAAGGATTGACATAGGAAATCTACCAGACGATCGAAACTGCTTCCTAAGTCAGTTATTTCGATACATTCCACATCGTCAGAGAAGATTATGATATAACATTTGCGATGTTGTTTTTCCGTTAGTTCGGCTATAGCGAGCAGAGTCGATTTGGCCAGTTTTTCTCTTTTTCCTGCCATTGATCCGGAGGTGTCAATACAAACAATAAAGGGACCTTCAGCTTCCTCGGAAACCTGGTTACCCGGCATCTTTTTATCATCCATGGCCCGTAACTCACGTGAGGCATAATCAATCATTTGAAGCTTTTTCTCGGCATATCGTTCAAAGAAAACAGGTTGCAGGGCTTTTTCGGCCAGATAGCAATATTCAATAGGTAACAGGCTGTTCAGATCATTACCTTCACAAATGCCGGTAATGTCACTCCGGGTAGAGTGAGTGATGATCTGTTCCTTATGGATTCCGGCTGTCATCTTAAAACGTTTCTGTATACCTTGGTGTCGTTTACCCAGCATCTCAATTAACTCTTGTATGGCAGGAGTCTTTTTGATTGTCTCATCATATTCCAATATCTGTTCCGCTATTTGTTTATGGTTTCGGAGCAACCATACCAACCGGGAACCTCCCCGGACAGGCAGATTCTTAGAGAGCGATAATTGCAGGCGGTAAAACTCTTCGCACAGGCGGTTGATATGTTCCATCTGGTAATTGAACTCATTGTTGGATAACAATTGGTGCCATTTGTCGAAGAAAAGCGTTCGTAATGCTTTCCACTCTTTAGAACGGGGTTTGAGGGCATGAAATCGTTCCAGATAGTATTTCACATTGAGATCTACCAGGTTATACTTCATGGAAAGTGGATAGGCACTATTTTCCAGAAAACGTAGAAACTTTGTATCCGAAGCTTCATCCGTTTCATGAAAATACTCCCATTGACTGGCATACCTTGAATAAAATTCTTGCAGAGAGGGCAGGGTATGACGAAAGTATTGCCGGATGTCGGTATCCAGTTCTTCGGGCTTGATGATGAGGTTGTGCAACTGCTCATCATATACCTCGTAGGCAATATCCTGCAAACGGTCATAATACCTGTCTTGCAGTTCTTTCAACCTAATAGTCCCTGTTCTCTTGTTCATGGGCATGGGCAATGATTCGCAACTCGTTCCGGTAATTTTCAATGATATGGGCTGTACCATTCAGGATTCGTTTCAGATCCCCTTTTTGTTTGGCGCTCAGAAAGAGGTGCTCCTTGGCATATTCGTTTTCCCGGTCGGATAGTTTTTTGAATTCGGTTTCCATGTTATGCAGTAAATCTATTACCTCTTGCAACCGGAACTCAAAGGGGGTACTCGCATCTTCATTCTGTTCGGGTAATGGAGCACAATCGTCATAGCAGAGTAGCGGATACTCCTGGTTATTGACAAACACGGAACGGTTTCCTTTCCGCAGGGAATAAATATCTTTCTGAGCGATACTGCGGTTTTTTACAAAATCATATACCTTCAGTACTTTGTTTACCGGACGGAATTTATCCTGCTGGATATAAAACAGGCGGTTGCTGTCTTTCTTCAGACTCTGATAGTCGGACGCAAACATAAGCAGGTTTCCGGCAATGCGATATCCTTCGATGCGATGATAGAAAGTATCTACCACCTGAATAGCAGGGTCGCTGATTTCTCGCAGACTGTGTTCTGCTTTCATATCTTCTTTGAGTGCATCCAGTTTTTGTTCCAGCTGTTTTTCGCCTAACAGATAGGTGTTGATACTATCAGTGATGGCCCGCTGTACAATATCTTCGGCAATAGGAAATTGGTTTACCTCGTCCCAGATGCAATAGGGGATTAGCAGGCAATCGGCAAAGCAGACTGTTGATGATTCGTTCAGATAGGCCGAAGTGCGTAGCAACCCAACCATTTTCTTCCAGCGGCGGTCTGATATATAAATAGGAGAAAGATTTGCCTCCCGTTGTGTATTATACTGTTCTACGGTTCGTTTGATGGTATGTATCAGTTCAAAGAAGGTATAATGTAATGTTACTTTTTCCGCTTCCTCCTGCAAGGCCGAGTATTCTTTAGGACTGATTGTCAGTTTCTCCGGAATGCAAGGCTCTGTGTCCCGTGTAGAAGCAATCATGCGATCGAAAGCAAACTCCTGTTCAATACATCCCACGAACTGCCGGATCAGAAAGCGGTCATAGAGAGCTTCCAGCCCTTCTCCTTTGGCAGGTAATTCGTTAGAAGCCGCAATCAATACTTTCAGGGGGACTTTTACTGTGAACTGCCCGTTACGGTATATCTTTTCATTGATAACGGTCAGCAAAGAGTTCTGAATTGCCGGGCCGGCTTTCCATATTTCATCCAGAAAGACTACCGAGGCCGTAGGCAGGTACCCTTCCGTAATTCGTTCGTAGGTGTCTTCATCTTTCAGCTTAGAGATGGAAACCGGACCGAATATCTCATCCGGTGTGCTAAATCTGGACATCAGATACTCAAATGCACTGTTTTCTTTGAATGCATATTTAAGTCTTCGGGCTACTAAGCTCTTGGCAACTCCCGGAGGACCTAACAGAAAGATACTTTCTCCGGCAATGGCTGCCAGAAGGGAAAGGGCTATGGTGTGTTCTTTTTCAAACACACCTTCGTTGAGGGCATTGAGAAGCTTAGTGATACGTGGTTTTATGGAGTTCATGTTATGGATTTTGTATGCAAAGATATTATTTATCTTTGTCTTTATCTAATTGGAATAAGCAAACATGAAAAACGAGCACTATAAGAGTACGTATTTTATAGGTGTAAAAGTACGTACTTTATATAGGCAAGAGTACGTATTTAATGTGCTGTTAAATACATACTTTTATATCTGCTAAATACTGTTGTTTGAATTTTCTGAAAATGAGATGGTTATCCTCGTTTTATAGTCTCTTTCTTACTTCTTACTTTTAACACTTCTGTTTTACTTTTGCCTTGTAATGCTTATATTTGCAACTAATTCTTCTGCTTTTTTCAGCTGGAACATTTTCAAAAGTTAGCTTGTTCTTATTATATAACTATATTTGAAAAATAGGAGGATACGAAAGATATATGATAATAAGAGGAAATGAAATCGATATACGAACCGTTGATGTAATTCGTTACATTATGCCTTTACGTGAGGGAGGTTCGTTGCCAGCTCTTGCCGAAGCTGATGATGGATTTAAGTATGTGGTAAAGTTTCGCGGGGCGGGGCATGGGACAAAAGCCCTTATAGCCGAGCTGATAGGCGGAGAGGTGGCGCGTGTGTTGGGTTTGCGTCTTCCGGAAATTGTTTTTCTAAATCTGGATGAAGCTTTCGGGCGTTCGGAAGGAGATGAAGAGATACAAGACCTGTTGCAAGGAAGTCGTGGGTTGAACCTGGGGTTGCATTTCCTGTCGGGAGCATTACCGTTTGATCCTGTGGTGACAAAAGTGGATGCTAAATTGGCCTCACAGATAGTATGGCTGGATGCTTTCTTGACCAATGTGGATCGTACAGCCAAAAATACCAACATGTTGATGTGGCATAAAGAATTGTGGCTGATAGACCATGGTGCTTCTCTGTTTTTCCATCATTCGTGGGTGAATTGGAGGAAACATGCACTGAGTCCTTTTACACAGATAAAGGAACATGTATTGTTGGTCGAAGCGAGTGATCTGGAGGAAGTGGACCGGGAATATAAAGAGATATTAACTGATGAAATATTACAGGAGATAGTAGACCTGATACCTGATGACTGGTTGCATTGGCGGGATAAGGAAGAAACACAACAGGATATACGAAATATTTATTTTCAATTTCTAACAGAAAGGATACGTCATTCCGAACTATTTGTAAAAGAAGCACAAGATGCCAGAAAAGCACTTATATGAATATGCAGTAATCCGCATTGTACCGAAGGTGGAACGTGAGGAGTTTATGAATGTAGGAGTTATCCTGTTCTCGAAACAGGCTGACTTTATAAAAATGCGTTATGAGATAAATGAAAACAGGCTTAGAGCCTTTTCTCCGGAACTGGATATGGAGTCGTTTCGCGAGCATATGGAGGCTTTTAGTAAGGTTTGTTCGGGGCATAAAACCGGGGGAACAATTGCTTTGTTGGATATCCCGGAACGTTTCCGGTGGTTGACGGCACTGAGAAGTTCCTGCATTCAGACTTCAAGGCCACACGTTGGTTTCTCTGTCAATCTGGAGCAGACACTGAATGATTTGTTTCAAGAACTGGTGGAATAGGCGCTAAAAAACGGAAGTCATAGTATGTATTTAATTGTACCGCAATGGCATTATAATAAAGATGTATCAAGAGGTGAAAGGTAATCAACCTTTCACCTCTTGATACATAAACCGTTTGATACTTTTCTTAGCTGTTTTTTCAAACTCTTCAAAGTGTATTTTTACTTTGCTTATCTGGCTGAATGCAGGTAATTGAAGGTTCAGTTCCAGTCGGTTTACCTCCATTGCTTTCTCAATATCCGGTTGTTGCAAACCATGGGCAAATGCATCGTCAAAGTCAGGATATATGAGAGCAACAAGTTTGTCATTCTGCAATACGATCAATGACTCTGCTACATACGGCATATTGTTCAGTTTGCTTTCAATCTCTTCGGGATAGATGTTCTGTCCGCTTGAGTTAAGCAGAAGATTCTTACTGCGTCCGCGTATTGTCACATACCCTTGTTCGTCTATTGTGGCAAGATCGCCTGTATGCAGCCACCCGTCTTTATCTATAATCTGTGCAGTAGCTTCCGCATTTTTATAATATCCCAGCATGAGGTTATCTCCTTTACAGATGATTTCTCCGGCATGCGTATTGGGATCTGGTGAGTCTATTTTTACTTCCATGCGACTGGCTGCTTTTCCACATGAAGCCTTTTTAAGGTTTTGCCAACAGTCCGAGCAGATAATAGGACCACATTCAGTCATTCCGTAGGCAATCGTATAAGGGAAACCTATCTTTTTTAAGAAAGCTTCAATCTCTGCATTGAAAGGAGCACCGCCGATAATAATATCATTAAAGTTACCCCCAAAAATTTCCATGGCTGTCTGTCGGGCGGCTGCTTTCAGTTTATCGTTGAGGATGGGAACCCGCAACAGCAGTTTGCCTATCCTGTTGTCCAGCCGGAGCAATACTTCTTTTTTGATAATCTTTTCTACAATCAATGGTACGCATGAAATCAATTTCGGTTTGATCTCGGCAAAAGACTGTGCTATGATTTTAGGAGACGGCATGCGGGTGAGGAAATAGAGATGTGCTCCTGCCGAGAAACCATACAGGAAGTCATAGGTCATACCGAATACATGACCTAACGGAAGCATAGATACAACCGTATCACCGGCTTGCAGGGGACGCATCTCATAACAGTAAGTAATGTTGGACCATATGCTACGGGCAGGAAGCATCACTCCTTTAGAGTAACCGGTGGTTCCTGAAGTGTAGTTGATAATTACCAGCTCTTCGGGATCGCTTTTGCGATATGAAATATGTTCTTTCCGGAAGCATTTGGGATAACGTTGTCCATAGATCTCATTCCGGTGCTCAAAAGCATAAGTCAGTTGGTCACAACGGGACACAAGTGCAGAGAAGTCTTTCAAAGAAGCAATCCCCTTTAATAGAGGCATGGCATCCTCATTCAGATTTTCCCATACCTGGTCGCCAACGAACAGAAGTCTGGCTTCAGAGTGATTAACGATGTTGTGTATATTATCGGCTTTGAATTCATGAAGAATGGGAACGATAACGGCTCCATAAGTTACTGTTGCCAGAAAAGCAACTGCCCAGTGTGCACTATTGCGGCCGCAAACAGCTATTTTATCACCGGGCTGAATACCGGCACTCTCAAGTACAATATGAAATTTTGCTATTTTGCGGGCAACATCCTTATATTGAAGGGTGACTCCTTTGTAATCTGTCAGGGCATTGAGATCCCAATTGTTTACAATACTTTGCTCAATATAATCTATGAACCCTTGTTGTTGTTCCATTTCGTTTTTTGCACATTTGTATTAAAATTGCGCAAAATTAATACTTCATTAACAAAAACCGAATTCTCCCGGAAAGTTTTACGGTAAATTAACGGGAGTTGAAACCGGGGAAAAAAGAACATTTTGCGGGTAGTATATATATAAGAAAAAAGTGAAGCTTGATTGAATGTAATTATAATCAAAAGGTCTATCTTTGTCATCGGATACTAAACTTGTCTAATAAAAAGATTACTATGAAAACAATTCTTGCATCTCTGTTTATACTCCTGTCAGGAGTTTTACCTTCCGCTGACATATGTGCTGCCAATCGTGTGTATGATGTTTCTGATTTTGGTTTGAAAGCCAATGGAAAGAAAGATGCATCGCCTGTATTACAAAAGGTTTTAGAGAAGATCAAAAGAGATTACCAGGAAGGAGATAGCGTCATACTACGTTTCCCGACAGGCAGGTATCATTTCTTTGAAAAGAATGCGGCGTCTCGCCAATATTATATTTCCAACCATGACCAGACAAATCCGAAGAAAGTAGGTATTGCTATTGAGAATATGAAAAATCTGACTTTGGACGGACAAGGGTCTGACTTTATTTTCTATGGCCGCATGATTCCTGTTTCTCTTTTATATTCGGAAAACTGTATACTGAAAGATTTTAATATTGACTTTGAGAATCCGCATATAGCACAGATACAAATAGTAGAGACTTCTGTGGAGAATGGTATTACTTTTGAAGTAGCTCCCTGGGTGAACTATCAGATTAGTAAAGATTCTGTTTTTGAGACATTGGGTGAAGGCTGGAAACTTCGCCCTTCTTCCGGCATTGCTTTTGATCCTAAAAGCCGGCATATAGTTTATAACACCAGTGATTTACATTATCCGAATAAGGGAGTAACCCAGGTGGCGCCACGCCTTCTCAATATAAAGAATTGGAAGGACAACCGGCTTGTTCCGGGTACGGTAATTGCTCTGCGTACTTATTTCAGGCCTACTCCCGGAATATTTCTTTCGCATGATGTAGATACGCAATTATTAAATGTGAAAATACATTATGCCGAAGGAATGGGACTATTGGCACAATTGTGTGAGAATATAACCTTAGATGGATTTAACGTCTGTCTTCGTGGGGAGAATGATCCCCGTTATTTCACTACTCAGGCCGACGCCACTCATTTTTCGGCTTGTAAAGGAAAGATTATATCCCGGAATGGCCTTTATGAAGGTATGATGGACGATGCTATCAATGTGCATGGTACTTACCTGAAAGTAATCAAGCGG
This sequence comes from Bacteroides sp., assembly GCA_019416685.1. Classification (GTDB taxonomy): domain Bacteria; phylum Bacteroidota; class Bacteroidia; order Bacteroidales; family Bacteroidaceae; genus Bacteroides. The sequence goes on along the minus strand of DXWV01000109.1, from coordinate 72,253 downwards.
ATAGACGACCGTACTTTGGTAGGACGGTATATGCACGACCAGGCCTGGGGATTTGAGTGGGGACGACCGGAGGATGAAGTGCAGTTTGTACGTTCGTCAACAATGGAGCTTGTGGGGAGCCAGAATAGCATTACGGCGATTGCTCCCTATGATAAAGAGGAAGTGCAGGGGGCGCGTGAGTTTATTATTTCTTTCCGTGATCCTGTTGATGTGGCTATTAATGCTGAAAGTGGTTTTGGTATTGAGAATCTGACCTGGACTCCGGAAGTGCTATTTACCGATAATGTGATCCGTAACAATCGTGCTCGCGGTGCACTGTTTAGTACTCCTAAGAAAACGATTGCAGAGAATAACCTGTTTGACCATACATCCGGTACAGCCATTCTGTTGTGTGGTGATTGTAATGGTTGGTATGAAACAGGAGCTTGCCGGAATGTAATTATCCGGAAAAATCGTTTTGTGAATGCACTTACAAATATGTTTCAGTTCACAAATGCTGTAATTTCTATCTATCCTGAAATACCTGACTTGAAATCGCAACAAAAGTATTTCCATGGTGGAGTGGAAGAAGGCATCGTGATTGAAGACAATGAATTCGATACCTTTGATGCACCGATCCTTTATGCCAAGTCGGTGGACGGACTTGTATTCCGTAATAATAGTATCCGGATGAATACGGAGTATAAGCCGTTTCACTGGAATAAAAGCCGCTTCCTGCTGGAACGGGTAACTAATGCGAAAATAGAGTAATTACGTGATTGCATATAGAGGTCACATTAAAACGCAGATAATCGCTAAGTAACGCAAAGATTAAATTGTATCCGCGCTAATTTGCGATCATCTGCGTTTCTAAAGTCACATATTGATAGCTTTATCCGGCTTTTGACACATCCTCATCGAAGAGGGATTTTTATTCTTTACTCTTCTCTGAAATGAGTAGTAGCTTATCATCTACATGTAGTTTCAGACTTCCGTTCGGTATAAGGAATTCGTCTCCACGTTTTACGATCATGACGAGTGTACCTTTGGGGAGATTCATATCTTTCAGCGTATCGGCTTTCTCTATCATTTCTTGTGTTACAGTCATGTCGCGAAGATCGGAGTCTATCTCTTCGGGCAATTCTACTCCAAAGTCATTTCCGGTTTTCTCGAGCGGAGTGGAGAGATGAAGCAAACGTGCTACATAAGAAACAGTAGTTCCCTGTACTACCAGCGAGATGATGGTAATAAAGAATACGATATTGAATATAACATTTGATCCTTCCACATTGGCTACTACCGGATAGGTGGCAAAGATAATCGGAACAGCTCCGCGTAATCCTACCCATGACACGAATAACCGTGACTTGAATGTTATTTTTCGGAACGGGAGCAGGCAAAGAAATACACTTAACGGACGACCGATAACAATCATGAATACCCCGATAAGCAATGCTACACAAGCTACTTCGAGCATCTCGTGTGGATTGACAAGCAAGCCGAGCATGAGGAACATGATAATCTGGAAAAGCCAGGTGAGCCCGTCCATAAAGGTAGCAATCTCTTTTCGAAATATGATCTTGTTATTACCTACCATTATACCGGCAATGTATACTGCCAGATAACCGTTTCCATGTAGTCTGTCGGTGATAGCAAACGTGAAGAATACAAATGACAGAAGGAGGATGGGGTAGAGTGATTGGTTGTCGATGTTTATTTTGTTGAGGATCAATATAGCCAGTTTACCCAGTACATAACCGGCAGCAGCACCTACCAGAAATTGAATTACGAAAGAGCCTAATATAGCACCGGCTCCCATGCCCGAAGACTGAACGAACTGTATGAGAACAATCGTGAGCATATAAGCCATAGGGTCATTACTACCGCTCTCCAGCTCAAGCATCGGGCGAAGGTTGTGTTTCAGATTCATTTTCTGTGAACGGAGAATGGCAAAGACCGAGGCCGAATCTGTTGACGACATAGTAGAGGCAAGTAGTAGTGAGGTCGTGATTGGTAGGTAGATATTACTCCAACTCATACCGGAGAGCCACCAGATAAATAGCCCTGTGAACAGAGCCGTAAGTAGCACTCCAACCGTGGAGAGAACGATACCCGGAGTTAATATCGGGCGTATTTCTGTAAACTTAGTATCCATACCACCGGAAAAGAGGATAATGCTAAGTGCCACCATACCTATGAATTGTGCAGTTTTTGCACTATGGAATTGAAAGCCAAGACCGTCGCTTCCGAAAAGCATACCAACAACAAGGAATAATAACAGGGCGGGTACTCCGAAGCGATATCCGGTTTTACCAACAATGATACTAACGAAAAGTAAGATAGAACCTACAAGAAGAATATTTTCTGCAGTGAATAACATGGGCTATATATTATAAGGGTTATAAATAAGTCTTTTTTTGCTTCACCGTGCGAAGTTACACAATTTAGATAACAAATAAAACCTCCTTTTGGATGTATTTTGTATCCTGGGAGGAGGTTAAATAGTTTAAAAATGTTATATTCGGGTCTATTCTATTATTAAAACACAGAGTATCGCAAAGTCTGGTTTTACTCTGCGATACTCTGTGTTTTAGAAGTTATCTATTGATAGGGTGTCGGTTTTGGGGTGTATCTTTTCAGAATATTCCCGGTTAGAACATTTTTCTTTTAGCTCAGAAACTTCATAATATCTTCATCTGCCGTACTTATTGTGGCAATTCCAAAGTTATCAATCAGTACTTTTCTTATATTAGGAGAAAGGAAAGCCGGGAGAGTGGGACCAAGGTGTATATTTTTCACACCTAAAGATAACAGGGCAAGGAGTACGATAACCGCCTTCTGTTCATACCAGGCGATATTGTATATAATTGGTAGCTCATTGATATCTTTCAGCCCGAATACTTCTTTTAGTTTCATGGCGATCACTGCCAGTGAGTAACTGTCATTACACTGTCCTGCATCCAGAACGCGGGGAATTCCATTAATATCTCCCAATGGCAATTTATTGTAACGGTATTTGGCACATCCGGCGGTAAGGATTACTGTATCGTGAGGTAATTTCTCGGCAAATTCAGTATAATACTCACGGCTCTTCATACGTCCGTCACAACCTGCCATAACAAAGAATTTGCGGATGGCTCCACTCTTGACAGCTTCTACAACTTTGTCTGCCAGTGCAATGACTTGTGCGTGTGCAAATCCGCCAACGATCTTACCGCTCTCTATGGCTACGGGTGGCTGGCAGCATTTGGCATGTTCAATGATGGCAGAGAAATCCTTCTGTCCTCCGTCTTTGGCTTCGGGAATATACGTTGCACCCTCCAGTCCGCAAGCACCGGTAATGTAGATACGGTCTTTGTAGTTAGCATCCGGCCGGGGAGGTACAATGCAGTTACTGGTAAACAGTATCGGACCGTTGAAACTTTCAAACTCTTCTTTCTGCTTCCACCAAGCATTTCCATAGTTTCCGGCAAGATGTTTGTACTTTTTGAGCTGTGGATAATAGTGTGCCGGTAGCATTTCACTGTGAGTATAGATGTCGATTCCCGTACCTTCCGTCTGTTGTAATAGTTCTTCCAGGTCTTTCAGATCGTGTCCGCTGACGAGGATACCCGGGTTATTTCGTACACCGATATTTACTTCCGATAGTTCCGGATTACCATATGTTTCTGTATTGGCGGCATCCAGTTGAGCCATAGCCGATACACCATATCTTCCGGTTTCAAGAACCAGATTGGTGAGCTGATCTGCAGTGATGTCATCGCGGGTTAGTTCGGCAAGCGCGTGTTGCATGAAGGCGAATATTTCCGGAGATTCATGTCCCAGGTTGTGAGCATGTTCTACGTAGGCAGCCATACCTTTCAGTCCGTAATGTACCAGTTCTTTTAGAGAACGGATGTCTTCGTCTGGTGTGCGGAGTACGCCTACTGTTTTGGATTTTTCTTCAAACTCGTCTTCGTTGCCATTCCAGATACATTCATCGGGAGCATGTTCGATCGTTACCTCCTGAGCGAGTTTACTTTTGAGCTTTAATCCCTCTTTGATTTTACGAATAATGGCTTTTTTATCAAAGTTGGCGTTGGTAATCGTTATAAAAAGGGCATCGAAGATGAAACGGTCTGCTTCGTCTGAAGGACGTTTCTCCCGACGTAACTTTTGGTTATACACAGCAATACCTCTTACTACAAAGAGCAGAAGGTCTTGAAGATTGGCTACTTCGGATGTTTTTCCACAGACACCTCTTAGTGTGCAGCCAGTACCTTTTGCTGTCTCCTGGCATTGATAACAGAACATATTCATAATTTCTACGTATTTATTGGTTATTAATTAAACGCAAAGGTAGAGGTATGGTTTGAGACAATTCTGTAACCAATGTTACAATGGGAAACATTTTTTTTGAAAATACAAATTTAAAAGCTGAATTCATGAAAGAAAGGCAGGACTGTTCGGGATATCAGTCTACCTCTTCTGTACACAAGACACCGCACATTTTATCGATCACTGTTCACTGTTAATTGAATCAGTTCTTGTTTTTGGAGGATTGTTATTTGTTTTCTATCTGCTGTTATTAGCTTGTCTTCTTGCATGCGAGCTAATTCCCGTGCCAGTGAAGGGCGTGATACTCCGAAATAATCACTCAATTGTTGTTGTGAACGATTGAGCGTGATACGTTCGCTTTGTTGTTGATTGGATAAACGTAACAGATAGGATGCCAGTTTTTGCCGGATAGTCTTGAAGGACATGAAAAACAATTTGTCCGAGAGGGTATGAGCATAATTAGCAGAGAGATTCATATAATTTTCCAGAAACTTCTCGTTCTTTCTGAATAACTTTAGTACACTTGCCTTAGGTATTTCAATCACTTCGGTGGCCTCATTAGCAGTAACTTCTACCGGATAACGATTCTCGTTTCCAAAAAGAAAAAGCGGTGCTATTGCTCTTGGTGCAGCAATGTCTTCTACTTTTATCAACCTTCCGGAGTCGTCAATCATCTCTCCGCGTACACTGCCTTTTATGAGAATTACCAGGCGGTTGCATACATCGCCCCGGTGAGCAAGAATTTCTCCTTTCCGATAAACTCTGGTATGAAAGTTTATCTCTCTGAGGTCTTCAGTAAGTACATTGGGAGCAATACCATTGAATAGCGGGTTGTTGGCAAGCATTATCATGAGTAGTGTTTCTGTTAATTTGTACTTATATAAACAGGTGAGCGGAGCTTTTTGTTTGAAAAAGTATTGTCGTAGAGGTTATTTAAACTTCAGTATGAACCTGGTTTCTTTTCCCGGCAACAGTGTAATACTTCCACCGGACAGCCTCATGATCTGTCTGGATATACTGAGACCAATACCGCTTCCTCCTTCTTTAGTGGTAAAGAAAGGAATGAAGATATGTTCTGCTACTTCCGGTGGGATCGCAGGACCATTGTTCTTTACCTCTATGATCACTTCTTCTGCCTCATTACAACAGGCATGGATGGAGATACAGCCATCCGGTTGATCGCCTATTGCCTGTATGGCGTTCTTCAACAGATTGATAATCACTTGTGAAATGAGGTTCTCATCTGCATACAGAATAAGGTCGGCGGGTGATATATCGGTCCGGAAAGAGATATTACCATCCGGATTTTGGTGCTTTGCCAGTTCTACCATGCGATCAATGAAAGCCTTGATATAGAATAATGATGGTTCGGGTACGGGGATGCGTGTGAAACGGCGGTAGGATTCGACGAAAGAAAGTAATCCTTTGCCGGTAGAACTGATTGTTTGCAATCCGTTGCGTATCTCTTCATCTTTTGTATCGGCAAGAGAGAGCAAAGTATCACTAAGAGAGGTAATAGGAGTGACTGAGTTCATGATTTCGTGAGTCAGTACGCGTGTCAGGCCGATCCAAGAGTCTATTTCCTTATCATCCAGTTCGGTGTTGATATTGTTTAATGCTAAGATGCGCAGGTGTTCTTTTCGCACGGTGATGTCTGATACACGTATGGATAAATTCACTGTTTCCCGTTCGTTGTTAAAAATGGTTTGCAACTTGTCTCCCGGTCGGCAGGAAGAGAGTATTTCTACTAATCCCGCATCTACCTGACTTAGTTGTTGTACGTGGGTGAACACACTCAATCCAAGCAGACGGAGAGCTTCTTCATTTTTTTGATAGACAGCGCCGTTGTCATTAAGTATCAGTAATCCTGTACTGATACAGTTGAGTATGAGCTCGTAGTATTTTTCCTGTTGCGCCGTGTCTGCCTTTACATTATATAGTATACGTCCCACGCGGTTAAGGGCACGGTTTATTTCCCGGTTATCGGATGTACTTTCCTCTTCGGGAAAATGAAAGGAGTTATCATTGTTTTCCAACGCATCAATCATGAAAAGCACCTGGCGGGTATGGTGACGATAAAGTCGTAACTGCCACCAAAGGCTCCATAGTAAGGCACAAAGGCATATACCCATCTGGATGAATATTCCGTTTAAGGCAAGCAAGGTCGCAGTGATGCTCAGAGAAAGGCTTAGCAGCGTGCGAAACCAGTATTTGTCTGTTAGTTGCCGGAGGAGTGAATTCATAAACCGAATTTTTTCATCTTGTTATACAACGTCTGCCTTGTAATACCCAGCTGGATAGCAACGGCGGAAAGATTTCCTCCGCATTTTTCCAACGCTTTTTGTATCATCTTCATTTCCATCTCTTCAAGAGTGGAAGCGGCTGTTTCAGGTATTTCCGTACGGCGGGAGAGCTGAAATATTTCAGCAGGTATTACTGCTCCGTCACAGATGATAATTGCTTTTTCGATAGCATGTTCCAATTCGCGGATATTACCATACCAGGGATGAGCGGTCAGTTTATCTTTGGCAGATGGTTCGAGACTTATCAAAGCCTTATCATATTGTTTGCAGAATCGGGCGATGAATCGTTCGGCCAGTGGAACAATGTCTTCCTTTCGTTCACGCAGAGGAGGGATTTCTACATGAATCGTATTGATACGATAGAGCAGGTCCTCACGAAATTCATCCCGGTTTACCATTTCCTGTAAATTACGGTTAGTGGCACAGATAAGGCGTATGTCTATCGGTAATGGTTCATTACTACCTACCCGGACGATGTTCCGTCGTTGGATGGCAGTCAATAGTTTGGCTTGCAGGTGGTAGGGGAGGTTTCCTATTTCATCCAGAAAGAGTGTACTGTGGTTGGCAGCTTCAAATTTACCGGTACGGTCGGCATATGCATCCGTAAATGAACCTTTTACATGTCCGAATAGTTCACTCTCAAACAATGATTCTGTGATAGCTCCCATATCCACAGCGATCATTTCCTCTTGTTTTCGCTGGGAGAGGGCATGTATCTCTCTTGCCAACATCTCTTTACCTGTGCCGTTTTCACCGGTGATGAGGATATTGGCATCGGTGACAGCTACTTTCTCTATAAGCTGGCGCAGCTGCTGCATGGCACTGCTTTCTCCCCAATACATGGCACTGCAAGAACTGCTTTCCTGCTTTGTGCTTTTTTTCTTTCCGCTTTTTGCCTGGGTGGCGGCAGATAGTAAGGTTTCTACCAGTTTCTGGTTATCCCAGGGTTTCACGATAAAGTCTGTAGCACCTTCTTTAATACCTTTTACGGCAAGGTCGATATCGGCATAAGCCGTAAAAAGGACAACGGGTAGTGCCGGACGTAGTTTCTTTATTTCATGTAGCCAGAAAAGCCCCTCATTTCCGCTGTTGATACCAGATGTAAAGTTCATATCAAGAAGAATCACTTCGGGAGTTTCTTCGCGCAATACAGCCGGTAAAGTAACGGGGGAAGGAAGAGTGATAACCTTTGTAAAGTAGTTTTTCAGGAGTAGCTGAACGGCTGTCAGTACTCCTTTATTATCATCGACGATAAGAATGGTTCCTTGTTTACTCATAAATTTGAGAGTTAATATCGGAACAAATATACGTAATAAAATGATTTGTGAGTAGTGATTCGTGATAAATGAGTAGTCTCATCTGTGCGCCATGCCATTATTAAACACATTGATTGCCCCTCCTAATTAAAACAGTTGTAATTTCAACCCAAATGAAAGACTAAGATAGTCTCTGGGACGAAGATAACTGTTTGTTGCAGCACTTATCAGATACAGGTCGCACGTACTTAATTCGTAGAAGAAAGTAATTGATTTTGCAGTATACCGCCGTTGGGGATCTATATCATAAGTTAGCCGTTGTCCCAGAAAGATATGTGAACGTATCTTGCTGGAGAAACCGTAATATCCTTTGGGGTACCGGTCTGGTTCGTGAACCCAGAATTCATTGCCGAATACCGTATTGAAATAGATACCACAAGTCAATGGTTCAGTAGAGAAACCTCTGCCCAGGTTGAGGCTCCAGGGCATATAGTTTTGTTTTAGTGTCATGGTCACCTTTGTACGCTTGGAGTCATATTTGGGTATAAATCCTAAAAACACATCCGTTTCCCACTGATTCTTTTTTCCGTAATCCCACCCTGTGCCAAAGGACAGTAATCCCATGTTCCCGGCAAACTGTACTTTGGTATGCGTGGGTATTAGTTTTTCCCAGTGTTTACGGTAGCGGTGGATACGTTTGTCATATTTATTGGGTTCTACAATTGAATCTTGTTGTGCAAAGCTGTCGGTACTGAATAACAAAAGCATCAGTCCGGTACAAAGAGCATATTTAAAAGTTGACCAGTTCATAAGTATAATTGTCAGGGGTGATAGTAAATAACATGTAGCTACGGTGTTTCATGCAATCACTTCCATAGTATATGACGCCATCGTCAAAAAGATCGTCCGTGCTTACTCTATGGTCATGTGCATTCAGGCAAAACTGTAACTGGGGATACTGCGTTATGTAACGTTGAAACACTTTTGAAACATTGTTATTGAATACGTCGGAACCAGGTCTTGCATGCATCGCTACTACAGTTTTTTCAAATTCATCTTGTCGCTCCGTTAGTTGGTTCTCAATAAAATTGAAATCGGGTATCGGCTCAGAATAATCAAACTCCAATGCATTTGTGTTCAAGCAAACAAATTTTGTGTTTCCTGCAATGAAAGAGAAATTTGCCGGACCGAATATTTTGGTATATGCTTCTCTTCCCGTTCCTAAGCAGTCATGGTTTCCCAATAAAACCACATAGGGAACTTTCAGGCTATTCATGAGATCGCGTTGCCATATAAACTCACTGGTGACACCGAAATCACTTACATCTCCTCCGTGAATGACAAAGTCAATGTTTGCAAGTTGGTTGATGGAGCTTATACACTTCTCAGTTTCGTCATACCACCGTTGCGAATCGCCCATGGCTACAAAACGGATGGTTGTTTTGTCTTTACAGTTGGCCTCTATTCTTTTGATGTTTTTGGCATTGACCTCTGTTTCTCCTTTGATACGTACATCGTATGGATGATAATCTATCATATCGCATCCTGAAAGTAGAAACAGATAAATCAGGAAGCCGCTAATCTTTTTTTTCTTCATACTCCTAATTCGTTAATTGAAAACTTTGCGCAAAGATAAAGTTTTCCTCTTGGCAGGCAATAGATACTTACTCCGATTCAGTGTTATAGAACAATTTTGGAGAAGTATTGTCTAATAATTAGACGAGTGTTGTCTAATTATTAGACAGTCATACAAAAGCGGTTTTCTTGTACTCCTTTGTTCCTCAGTGTTTTAATTGCTTTGGCATACTTTCTGCTTTATAAAGGGAAACATAGAACCTGTTTTTATGAAACAAATGCTGATGAATAAAACTATTAATATGATTTCTTTAAGATTAACTGGCTTCATGCATTGCCAGTGGGAGAAGTGACGTTGTGAAACGTTTCTTCTCCGTTTCTGAAAAGAACAATTAACTTTGCAAGATATATGAGACAACTTTATTATGTAATTAGAACATTGCTCCGGGGACGCGGTTCCAATCTTATCAAGATCATCTCTCTTGGACTGGGATTAACGATGAGCATTTTGTTGTTTGCCCGTGTGGCATTCGAACAGAGTTTCGACAAATGCTACAAAGATTATGACAACCTTTATCAGGTTTTCTCTATTTTCACTGTTAACGGTGAAAAGAGCGAACCGCAGGATATGAATTACGGTCCTGTGGCAGGTGCTATCCTTGAGAATTTCCCTGAAGAGGTAGAAGCTGCTACCAGCATTTGTAAATGGGCGGCCTCATTACCTCTATATAACGGAAGCGTACGGTTTGATGATAATAAGATAATGGCAGATTCGCTCTTCTTTCAGACAATGGGTATCGAGGTGCTTAGTGGTAATCCGAGAGATCTGATGCAGAAGGATGTTATTTTCCTGAGCGATCGTCTGGCTGCAAAAATCTTTGGTGAAGAGAATCCTGTCGGTAAAGTACTCAGCTATAATAAATCCATGGAAATGACGGTAAAAGGTACCTATGCTGCTTTACCCGAAAACACGACCTTACGTCCCGAAGCTGTGATATCTATGCCCAGCATGTGGAGTCGTGATATAGGAAACTATTCCTGGGATGGCGGCGACAGTTACTTTGAATACATCCGTTTCCGACCCGGGGCGGATAAGGAAGTTGTCTTTGCACGTCTGGACGGTATGATACAAAAATATCTTCCCAAAGAAGGAGAAGGAATGTATGGCTATACAGCTATGGTGAAACCAATCCGTGACGTATACCGCAGTTATGATGAGGTAAAACGGATGAAGAGTATAATGAGCATTTTAGGATTTGCGATTCTTTTCATTGCCGGATTAAACTATGTGCTTATTTCTATTTCTTCATTGGCTTATCGTGCCAAGTCAGTGGGTGTGCATAAGAGTAGTGGTGCAAGTGGGGGTAAGGTTTTTGGAATGTTTCTGTTGGAGACCGGTATCATTATTCTGTTGGCACTATTACTGATGTTACTGATATTAGTGAACTTCCGCGAGTTCTTTGAAGATACAACAGCTGCCAAACTGGAGTCATTATTTGCTTTCGACAGGCTTTGGGTACCATTATTTACTGTGTTCCTACTGTTTCTGGTAGGTGGTATATTGCCGGGACGAATGTTTGCACGGATACCTGTGTCGCAAGTATTCCATCGCTATACGGAGGGAAAAAAGGGTTGGAAACGTCCGTTGCTATTCATTCAGTTTGCCGGAGTAACTTTTATCTGCGGACTGATGTGTGTAGTGATGGTGCAATACAAATATGTGTTGAATAAAGATACGGGTTATAATCCGAAACAGGTAGTTTATAGCTATTCCACCTTTGGTGGTACATCAGAAGATAGTAATTATGCCCGTCAGTTTTTCAAAGGACTGCCCTATGTGGAGAGTGTTTCATCTGCTTCATACCCTCCGTGTATTGGTTTTAGCGGTATGATGATACAGAATGAAGGTGGACAGGCACTTTTCTCTTCCCGTTTTTGTGAGGAAGAAGAAAACTATCCCGCTATGATGGGAATGAAGATGAAAACAGGGCGCATGGCACGTGAAAAGGACGAAGTGGTGGTGAATGAGAACTTTGCAGAACGGATGCGTTGGGGAAATGAGATAGTAGGTCGTATGGTCCATGCTGAAGGTAGTACTTACGAAGTAGTGGGAGTGTTAAAAGACTTTCGTACCAATAGTTTTTATAACGAACAGGAACCGCTTATCGTCCATTGTTACAGAAACTTTGGCAACTGTATCCACGTCCGTCTGAAAGAACCTTTTGTCGAGAATTTACGTAAGCTGAATGAGGAATCCTCCGAAGCTTTCCCCGATAAGACAGTCAGTTTCCGTAGTTTGGAGCAGAGTATGGAAGAGAATTATAATGCATTACGCGTGTTCCGTAATGCCACACTGATGGCAACTATAGCCATGTTCTTTGTGATGCTGATGGGATTGATAGGTTACACGGCAGATGAGGTACGCCGGCGTAGTAAAGAGATTGCCATCCGCAAAGTGAATGGAGCCGAAGCGTCTGGTATTCTGGAACTTCTGTCCAAAGATGTTCTCTATGTGGCATTGCCGGCAACAGTTATCGGCAGCGTAGCATCGTGGTACGTCAATACGATGTGGATGGATATGTTTGCCGAACACGTACCGCTAAACTGGATGGTGTATGTATGGGTGGTTATAGGCGTCCTCGTTGTTATTGTTGCCTGTGTTATCTGGAAGGCATGGCGCATTGCCAATGAAAATCCGGTGAATAGTATAAAGAGTGAATAAACAGAAGATAAATCAATAAAATAAATAGCAGTATGATACAGATTGAAAACATTAGTAAGGTATTTCGCACTTCAGAAGTAGAAACCGTAGCATTGAATCATGTTAACCTGGATGTTAAGGAAGGGGAGTTTGTTGCCATTATGGGACCTTCGGGTTGTGGCAAGTCTACATTATTGAATATTCTTGGGCTATTGGATAACCCTACCGAAGGCTCCTATAAGTTGCTGGGAGAAGAAGTAGCCGGACTGAAAGAAAAAGAACGTACCCGCGTGCGTAAAGGTAAACTGGGCTTTGTATTCCAGAGTTTTAACCTGATAGACGAACTGAACGTCTATGAGAATGTGGAACTTCCCCTGACGTACCTCGGCATAAAGGCAACCGAACGTCGCCGCATGGTAGAAGATATCCTGAAACGAATGAATATCAGTCATCGCGCCAAACACTTTCCTCAACAACTCTCGGGTGGACAGCAACAGCGCGTAGCCATTGCCCGAGCGGTAGTCACTAACCCTAAACTGATTCTTGCCGATGAACCTACTGGTAATCTGGATTCGAAGAACGGTGCCGAAGTGATGGCTTTGCTTACCGAACTTAATAAAGAAGGAACCACTATCATTATGGTAACTCACTCTCAGCATGATGCTTCGTTTGCACATCGTACGGTACACCTCTTTGATGGTAGTGTTGTGGCAAGTGTAACGGCATAAAATAAGAAGAACAATGAGACAAATCTATTATAGTATACGAACTCTGTTGCGCGAACGCGGCTCCAACATCATAAGGATTATCTCCCTTTCTCTGGGACTTACTATTGGTATTCTGCTCTTTTCGCAAATAGCTTTCGAACTGAGTTATGAGAAGTGCTATCCGGAGGCAGAGCGTCTGGCGATGGTACGTTGCCAAACGACCAATCTCAGTACAGGTGAGGTAATGGGAGACGATGGAACCAATTACGATTACACCGTATTTGATCCGGTAGCTACCGTATTGGCACAAGATATGCCGAAAGAGATTGAGAGTGCCAGTTGTGTTTATCCTACCCAAGAGTACCATATATATAATGAAGACAAACTGCTGCCTGATGTGAATTATATATTTGTAGATACCTGCTTCTTTCAGACTTTTGGTATACCGGTATTGAAAGGTAATCCCAAGGATTTGATTATGCCCGGAAGTGTTTTCGTATCCGAACACTTTGCCCGTGAAACTTTTGGAGACACAGATCCTATCGGCAGAATTCTTTCTGCCGACAAACAACATGATTTTACCATTCGTGGTATATATAAGGATGTTCCCGAAAATACAATGCTTACTCATGACTTTGTAGTCTCTGTCCACAAGGATGGAGGATATCAGGGTGGATACGGCTGGAAAGGGAATGATGTCTTTTATGCATTCTTACGCTTGCGTCATGCTTCGGATGTGGGCGAGGTGAATAATAATATCCAACGGGTAATAGAGAAATATACGGAGAGCCAGTTTGATGATTGGAAGATAGACTTTAGCGTTATTCCACTTGTAAAGCGCCACTTGGATTCCTCCGAGGTACAAAAGCGGCTGATTATTTATGGTTTCCTGGGCTTTGCCATTTTCTTTGTGGCTATTATGAACTACATGTTGATCTCAATTGCTACACTGAGCCGTCGTGCCAAAGGTGTAGGAGTGCATAAATGTAGCGGTGCCAGTTCGACAAATATATTCGGTATGTTTTTGGCAGAGACAGGGATTCTTGTCTTGATTTCAGTTTTGCTTAGTGTCCTGCTGATAATCAATTCACGCGAGATTATTGAAGACCTGCTTTCTGTTCGTCTTTCCTCTCTTTTTGTATGGGATACACTTTGGGTTCCGCTACTGACTATTGGGATACTTTTTGTACTGGCAGGATGCATACCGGGACGTTTGTTTTCACGTATTCCCGTTACGCAGGTATTTCGCAGGTATACTGATGGTAAAAAGAGTTGGAAACGTTCCTTACTGTTTGTTCAGTTTATAGGGGTGTCTTTTGTACTCGGTTTATTATTGGTCACTTTATTGCAATATAGTCATTTGATGAATCGTGATATGGGAATCAAAACTCAAGGATTGACAGAAGCCGAAAGTTGGGTTTTCGGAGAAACGGTAGAACACATTAAAAATGAATTACGCCGTCAGCCAATGGTAGAAGATGTGACAGCTGCAACGCATAGTGTATTGGGACAATACTGGACGCGGGGGTTGATGAGTAACGAAGGTAAACGCATCGCTACACTCAATTTTAATATCTGTCACTATAACTATCCCGAAGTAATGGGGATGGAAATACTACAAGGTTCTACTTTGAAGAGAAAGGGAGATTTGCTGGTAAATGAAGAGTTGGTGCGCTTAATGAAGTGGACAGACGGGGGAGTAGGAAAAAATTTGAACGATGTGAAAGGAACGATTGTAGGAGTCTTTCGTGACGTACGCAACGAGAGTTTCTATTCTGCTCAGTCACCTATTGTTCTGATAGGAAACGAAGAACAGAATTTCCATGCATTCAATGTCCGCTTGAAAGAGCCTTATGATGAGAATTTAAAACGCCTGAACGAGTTTATGGGAAAGACTTTCCCCAATGTATCTCTCAATTTTGTTTCGGTTGACCGTATGGTGAAGGATGGATATAAAGACGTATATCGTTTCCGTAATTCTGTCTGGATTACTTCCGGCTTTATTCTGCTTATTGTTGTCATGGGGCTGATTGGCTACGTGAATGATGAAACACAACGTCGTAGTAAGGAGATAGCCATTCGGAAAGTAAACGGTGCTGAGGCTTCACAGATATTGAGGTTGCTGGCAGGTGATATTCTGTATGTATCTGTATTGGCTGTAGTACTTGGCACGGTTATTTCTTATTTTACAGGACGAGCCTGGCTTGATCAGTTTGCCGAACAAATTGATTTGAATCCATTGCTTTTCGCGGGCATTGCATTTGTAACGTTACTGCTCATCGTTGCCTGTGTGGTACTCAAAGCATGGCACATTGCCAATGAGAATCCGGTAAAGAGTATTAAAAATGAATGATAAGTGAGTAGTGATGAGTGATTAGTGGTTGCGCTATTATGGCGGATGGTACTTATCACTCATCACTTATCACTTATCACTAATTTGTGTGATCATGCGACAACTTTATTACACGATACAGACCCTTATTCGTGGGAGAGGTTCCAATCTTATTAAGATAATCTCTCTCACTCTGGGGCTATTTGTTGGTATTCTGCTTTTTGCCAGTGTTGCTTTTCAGTTGAGTTTCCATAACTTCTTTCGTCAGCCGGAACAGTTGTATCTCACTTATATGACTAATACCCTGAATGGAGTAGAAGGGAAAGCATTCTCTCATACTTTTGGTCCTCTTTCTGCTGCGTTGAAAGAGAATTTCCCAAAAGAAGTAGAAGATGCTACGACCTTGCGTGATTGGGGGAACGTAGTATTTTATAATGGAGATGTCAGACTGCAGGAACACATGATATATGGGGATGAAAATCTGTTCTCCACACTGGGTTTGAAGGTATTGGCAGGTAAACCGGAAGATCTCGTGTCTCCTGATGTTATTTTTATCTCGCATACTTTGGCAAAGAAGATAGGAGCAATGGATGGTGAATTATCTTCCGTCATAGGCAAGAATCTGTATCAGGATCGTAAACAACCCATGATGGTTCGCGGAGTGTTTGAAGACTTGAAGGAGAATACAGATATCTCTTTTGATGTAGTAATGCCTATGGCTTCTTTGTGGAGAGACAACCGTGCTGGCTGGGGATATGATATTAGTTATATGGCTATTGTCCGTTTTTGTGATGAGGCCGGTATGAAAACAGTAGAAGCTCGTCTGCCTGATATGTTGAAGAAGTATATGCCGAACTTTAACAAGAGGGAAAATAATCGTTGGGAATGTTCTTTCCGTCCTTTGTCCGATCTCCACTCTACCAATCCTACGGTGAGGACAATGGTGCTTGTTATGTCTGTTCTTGCCATTGTGATTTTACTGATAGCTGCATTCAACTATGTATTAATATCGGTTGCCTCTCTGGCGAGGCGTGCCAAAGCTGTAGGAGTACATAAGTGTAGCGGGGCTACCGGAGGTACTGTATTCCGGATGTTTTTCATAGAGACTGTTCTGATTGTCTTACTTGCTATCCTATTGACAGTATTGCTCATGTTCCAGTTCCGGGATTTTGTTGAAGAAACTACAGCTGCCCGTTTGGTATCACTCTTTGCATGGCGTACGTTATGGGTACCGGTTCTGGTGGTGTTTGCTGTACTCTTGTTGGCTGGTATTATGCCCGCAGGATTGTTCTCTTCTATTCCTGTAACACAGGTATTCCATCGTTATACCGAACGGAGAACTGCATGGAAACGCCCGTTGCTTTTCATTCAGTTTATGGGAATGACGTTTATCTTTGGTTTCCTTATTATAGTACTTGGACAATATCAAACGGTAATGAATAAAGATTTGGGATATAACCCTGACCGGGTAGTCATGTGCTGGCATCAGTTTGGTAATGGAGAGGGGAATGCAAAAAATTTCTTCAAGAACCTTCCGATGGTAGAAGATTATGCGGCAGCTGCACAAGTGATTTGTTACGGTTACAGTGGCGATACCTTTGATGTAGGTGAGAACAGAAGGGTTGATGCCCGTATAGACTGGATCAATACAGATTTTGTACCTATGATGGGCATTCCTGTTCTGGAGGGAAAAGATACTGCGGTTGAAGGTGAAATACTGGTGAATGAAGAATTTGTGCGGCAGGCGCGTTGGACGGATAGTCCTATAGGGAAGAGGATTCACTACGGAAGGAGAGACTTCATTGTAGTGGGCGTTGTAGGAGATTATGCCATAAGAAGTGCTTATCATCCCCAAGAACCTATATTATTAATAAATAGTCAGAATCCCGGATTTAATTATCTTCGCCTGAAAGAGCCTTTTGAAAAAAATCTCGCAGATCTCAATCAACAGATGGCAGAAGCTTTTCCCACCGATGATGTTGTGTTCTTTTCATTACCTCAGGTGTTGGAGGAACAATATACGGATGTCCGCCGTTTTCGGAATGCAGTTGTACTGGCTTCCATATCTATTTTCCTGATAGCATTAATGGGATTGATTGGCTATACCAATGACGAAGTCCGTTGCCGTAGTAAAGAGATTGCTATTCGTAAAGTGAATGGGGCCGAAGCTTCGGGGATTTTACGGTTACTTTCAGAGAATATCTTATGGACTGCGTTGCCAGCTGTAATCATCGGTGCAGTACTTGCTCGTTTTATCAGTAACAAATGGCTGGAGCAGTTCAGTGACTCCGTACAGCTGGGTATTTGTGCATATATCGGGGTAGCACTCTTTGTATTGGTACTGATTATATGCACCGTTGTCTTTCGTGCGTGGAATGTGGCGAATGAGAATCCGGTGAAGAGTATTAAAAATGAGTGATAAGTGAGTAGTGAGTAGTGATTAGTGCCATGCGGCATAATAGCGCAGCCACTACTCACTGCTCACTACTCACTATTTTTAAACTTTTTCTTCCTTTTGTTTGTTATTCTTTATATATAACGTACTTTAGCGTTTGCTATCATTAACTACGTGTTTTGTTTATGAAGAATACACTCCTGAATATCTGGAACTTCTATCTTGAGGGTTTTCGTAACATGACCCTGGGTCGCACTCTGTGGCTTATTATCCTTGTGAAGTTGTTTATCATGTTTTTTATTCTTAGAATGTTTTTCTTTCCAAACTTTTTGGGACATCTGTCTTCGGATGAAGAAAAAAGTGAATACGTAGGCGAAGAACTTATCCGGCGGGCTATTCCACCGGATGATTGATCACGTTCTCTTTCTCCCCACTTTTACTACTTCGAGCTAATAACAACTAACTACAAAATAATATGATTGAAAGTATTGACACCTCATTGATTGATTGGTCGAGAGCCCAATTTGCGATGACAGCCATGTACCATTGGATCTTCGTTCCGCTTACCCTGGGGCTTGCGGTTGTAATGGCTATCATGGAAACACTGTATTACAAAACAGGTAATGAGTTTTGGAAGAACACTGCTAAGTTCTGGATGAAACTATTCGGTATTAACTTTGCCGTTGGCGTTGCTACCGGACTAATTCTCGAATTTGAGTTTGGAACCAACTGGAGCAATTATTCCTGGTTTGTAGGAGATATCTTTGGAGCACCGCTTGCCATTGAAGGTATTCTGGCCTTTTTTATGGAAGCCACGTTTATTGCTGTAATGTTCTTTGGATGGGATAAAGTAAGCAAACGATTCCATCTCGCCTCTACTTGGCTCACCGGATTGGGAGCGACGATCTCTGCCTGGTGGATTTTGGTAGCCAATGCCTGGATGCAGCATCCGGTAGGTATGGAATTCAATCCGGATAGTGTTCGTAATGAGATGGTAGACTTTTGGGCAGTGGCCCTTTCGCCTGTGGCAGTCAACAAATTCTTTCATACGGTGCTGAGTGGATGGGTATTGGGTGCTATCTTTGTGGTAGGTGTCAGTTGCTGGTATCTTTTAAAGAAGCGGAATACGAAGTTTGCCATGTCGAGTATCAAGATCGGAGCAATCTTTGGTTTGACGGCTTCTTTGCTTGCTTTGTGGACAGGTGATGGTTCAGGTTATCAGATAGCCCAAACGCAACCCATGAAATTGGCTGCCGTAGAGGGCTATTATGAAGGGCAGGAGGGTGCCGGACTGGTGGCTATCGGTATGCTGAATCCTGAGAAGAAAACCTATGATGACGGAGTGAAACCTTTTCTCTTCCGTATTGAAGTGCCCAAACTGCTTTCTTTACTGGCAGAGCGCGAGATGAATGCATTTGTCCCCGGTATCAATAATATTATTGAAGGAGGATATATGCAGAAGGATGGTACGATAGCCCTTTCTGCTGCCGAAAAGATAGAACGTGGACGAACGGCGATTGCTGCATTGGATGCCTATAAAGCAGCAAAGGCGGTAGGTAATGAAGCTGATGCACAGGTTGCCTATTCGGTATTAAAAGAGAATGTTCCGTATTTTGGCTATGGATATATTAAGGATGTGAACGAGTTGGTGCCAAATGTTCCGTTAAACTTTTATGCGTTCCGCGTGATGGTAATGCTTGGTGGGTATTTTATCCTGTTCTTTATGCTGGTTCTCTTCTTTGTTTATAAGAAAGACTTGTCGAAGATGCGTTGGATGCAATACATTGCTTTGTGGACTATTCCGTTAGGCTATATTGCCGGACAAGCGGGATGGATAGTGGCAGAATGCGGTCGTCAGCCTTGGGCGATACGTGATATGATGCCTACCTCGGTGGCTATTTCCAAACTGGATGTTGGTTCTGTGCAAGCCACATTCTTTATCTTTGTGGTGTTGTTCACCGTCATGCTGATTGCAGAGATCGGTATCATGTTACGTGAGATAAAAAAAGGACCTCAAGTTTCTGAAACGGATTCTGGCTACTAATTACTAACTTCTAACTACTTTAAGATATGAGTACATATATATTACTACAACATTATTGGTGGCTGATAGTCTCTTTATTAGGGGCTATACTCGTATTCCTGCTATTTGTGCAGGGAGGAAATTCGTTGCTTTTCTGTCTGGGAAAGACGGAAGAACACCGTAAAATGATGGTTAATTCTACCGGACGCAAGTGGGAGTTCACTTTTACTACCTTGGTAACGTTTGGTGGAGCTTTCTTTGCCTCTTTTCCTTTGTTTTATAGTACAAGCTTTGGTGGTGCATACTGGCTGTGGATGATTATTTTATTCAGCTTTGTGCTACAAGCTGTCAGCTATGAGTTTCAGAGTAAAGCAGGCAATCTGTTGGGTAAAAAGACATATCAGACATTTCTGGTAATCAATGGAGCGGTAGGTCCGCTATTGCTTGGTGGTGCTGTAGCTACTTTCTTTACCGGTTCTGATTTCTATATCAATAAAGCGAATATGGGCAATATAATGATGCCTGTTATCAGTCAGTGGGGCAACGGTTGGCATGGATTGGATGCATTGCTTAATCCTTGGAATGTTGTCCTGGGTCTGGCAGTATTCTTTCTGGCGCGTGTTCTGGGGTTGCTTTATTTTATTAATAATATTGCAGATGACGCGTTGATTACTAAATGTCGTCGAGCACTTTATGCCAATACAGGGCTTTTCCTTGTTTTTTTCCTTGCTTTCGTTATTCGTACACTATTGGCTGATGGATATGCTGTAAATCCGGATACTAAAGAGATTTATATGGAACCGTATAAGTATCTGAACAACTTCCTGGCGATGCCTGCGGTATTGGCTACTTTCCTGATAGGTGTGGTGCTGGTATTATTCGGTATTCTTCGTACTCTTCTGAAAAAGACATTTGATAAAGGAATCTGGTTTGCCGGTGGTGGTACGATACTGACAGTGCTTGCCCTGCTACTTATAGCCGGATATAATAATACCGCTTACTATCCGTCATTCACCAATATCCAGAGCTCACTAACGTTGAGTAACAGTTGCTCCAGCCAGTTTACCCTAAAGACAATGGCATATGTATCTATTCTTGTGCCTTTCGTTATTGCTTATATTTTCTATGCATGGCGTAGCATTGATAAGAAAAAAATAGATGCTGAGGAGATGGATGAAGGGGGACACGCTTATTGAGTGGACAGTTATTCAGTTGACAGTGGACAATTGACAATTGACAGTGTGCTGCGCTATGGGGCAATGCACTTTCCCCGTCTTAAAGGGTATCCCCTCTCAGAGGGGGATGGGCTATGTACTCCCGCTGCATAATTAATCAAATTGTCAATTGAATAACTGTCAATTGTCAACTGTCCACTGTCCACTGTCAATTAAATAACTGTCAATTAAACAACTGTCAAATTGTATTTTTATAAGCCAAGGAGTACTCTATTTCTTTACCCATTTATGCTGGATAGAAAAGAATGGACTGTAGAGCGTTAAGCTTTTTGCAGTTTGATAATAAAACAACAGGATGAGTGACTAATGAAACGTCATTCATCCTGTTTTATTTTCCAAAGGTTCTTTCTTCTTGTTTTTCGGCTTTATTCTGCTATCAGAAGATATTCTCTCAGCAAGAGAGAAGTAGAATCGGATAACCCTTTTTTTGTTCCCCGGAGCCGAGCCATTCCCTCCCCGGAGCCGAGCCATTCCCTCCTCGGAGCCGAGGAACTTTTTGCACACAAGAAAACTGAACTTTTCATGGCATGAAACGGTGATTATTCCGGTATTATATCCACCTTTTCCAGGTGTATAACGCCCCTTTTTCTATTTTTTATGATGCAATGTTCTCTGTTTTCTCTCTACTTCGTCTCTTTTTTAAAAAGAGTGTGTCAGTAAAAAGAACAGTTCTCTATTATTTTGCTACGTTATTTACTGGTTTACCTGCCATATAGGCTTTCAGATTTTCCAGCATAATTCCCATTAACCGTTCGCGGGCAGCGGTGGTAGCCCAGGCAATGTGTGGGGTAATATAGCAATTGCGTGCTGTCAATAACGGATTATCTGCACGAGGCGGTTCGGTAGAAAGTACATCTATGCCGGCTGCATAAATCTTTTTCTCATTGAGGGCGTCGGCAAGGTCTTGTTCGTTTACCAATGGGCCACGTCCGGTATTAATAAGTATAGCTGTGGGTTTCATCAACGCCAGCCTACGTGCATTTACCAATTCACGTGTCTGCTCAGTTAGCGGGCAGTGCAGGCTCACTATATCGCACTCACGGAAAATCTGGTCAAGTTCCATCTTCTTGATTTCCGGCGGCAGTTGCAGACGCGACTTAGAAGTGTATGCCCATACCTTCATACCGAAACCGATGGCAATACGGGCTGTATTATATCCCGTCTGTCCCAAACCGATAAGGCCGATTTTCTTTCCAAGCAATTCAATGAGCGGAGTATCGCAGAAGCAGAAGTCAGGGCTGTTGGTCCAGCGTCCTTTATGAACCTCTTCGGAGTGGTGTTGTACCTGTTGAGTAATATTCAGGATATGTGCAAATACCATTTGCCCCACAGACGGTGTACTGTATGCGGGGATGTTGGTTACTACGATTCCGCGCGCACGGGCAGCGTCAATATCTATGATATTATATCCGGTGGCCAGTACTCCAATGTACTTCAATTCGGGCAGGGCTGCTATGTGTTCTGCGGTAATCACTACTTTGTTGGTAAGAATAGCTTCTGCACTGGCAGCACGCTCCAATACTTCTTCGGGAGCAGTACGGTCGTAAATCGTGCATTCACCCAGTGCCTTCAGGCCTTCCCAGCATAAATCGCCGGGGTTGGCGGCATAACCGTCTAATACTACAATTTTCATATTCTTTCGTTTGATTGGTTATTTTCCTTCTTTATATCTCTCACCCCACAACTGCTGCATTCGTTCGGCATGCTTCTGTTCCGCAGCATTGTGTTGCGGCTGCCAGATGCGGCGGTTTTTTAGCTCGTCCGGCAGGAATTGCTGCTTCACGAAGTTACCTTCGTAGCTGTGGGCATATTTGTATTCTTGTCCGTATCCCAACTGTTTCATCAGTTTGGTTGGTGCATTACGCAGGTGGAGCGGAACGGGTAAATTGCCTGTTTCGCGTACCATAGCAAGAGCATCATTAATGGCACTGTATGCAGAGTTACTTTTCGGGCTTGTAGCCAGATAGATGGTAGCTTCTGCCAGTGGGATTCTTCCTTCGGGCCATCCCAATTTCATCAGTGCATCAAAGCAGGCATTGGCTATAAGCAAAGCATTCGGATTGGCAAGTCCGATATCTTCGGCTGCCGAAATAACAAGGCGACGGGCTATGAAAGCAGGATCTTCACCGCCTTCTACCATGCGCGCCAGCCAATAGATAGCACCGTCGGGATCACTTCCGCGAATGGATTTGATAAAAGCAGAGATAATATCGTAATGCATCTCTCCGTCTTTATCATAAGCAAGCGGATTCTGTTGTAGCCGTTCGGTTACTATCTCATCGGTGATGATTACGGTTTCTTCTGCTTCGGATTCTACCACCAACTCCAGTATGTTTAGTAGTTTACGGGCATCACCTCCTGAGAAGCGAAGCATGGCATTTGTTTCTTTCAGTTCGATACGGCGTTCTTTCAGTATTGTATCTGTGGTAATGGCACGTTGCAACAGTTCCAGCAAGTCTTCCTTTTCGAGAGACTTTAACACATAAAGCTGGCAGCGGGAGAGGAGAGGGCGGATCACTTCGAAAGAGGGATTCTCGGTAGTAGCACCGATCAGTGTTACGGTTCCATGCTCTACAGCCCCTAACAGTGAGTCTTGTTGTGACTTGCTGAAGCGGTGTATTTCATCAATGAATAGTATTGGGCTTCCCTGTGAAAAGAAACGGTTACTCTTGGCACGGTCTATCACTTCGCGTACATCCTTTACCCCCGAAGTAACTGCACTTAACGTATAAAACGGGGTTTCCAGCTTATTAGCGATAATTTGCGCCAGCGTTGTTTTTCCTACTCCGGGAGGTCCCCATAGGATAAAAGAGGAGATTCGTCCTGCATCAATCATCTTGCGCAGGATAGCACCAGGTCCTACTAAATGTTTCTGACCTATATAGTCATCCAGTGTCTTTGGTCGAAGTCGTTCTGCTAATGGCTGCATATTGTTAGTGATAAGTGATTTAGTGATAAGTGATAAGTGATTAGTGATAAGTGGGCTACGCTATATCCGCATGGAGCTAATCACTTATCACTACTCCGTTAATCACTATTTAAAACACCATTAATACCATGAACCGTATACCCCACTTATTGATACCCGGATTATCACGATATGTCAGACGGTGTACATATTCAACATGTAAGAGCTTAAAAATGTTGTAAACACCTACACTTGCTTCCATATATGGTATCTTCGGATCCATTACGTGGCTTGTGTACTGACCGTCGCGCATCGGGAAGAGGAACAGGTCGGGATTATTGCTCTTGAATGGGTTGTTTTTATCTGTCAATGTTCCCCACAAGGTACGGAAACGGATCATTTCTCTCCACTTTAGCTTTTTCAATAAAGGTATACGATTGAATAGTTTTCCGTTCATATCATATGACAATGAGAGAGAAGCAAAGCGGTCATTCAGGAATTCCATATTATTAATAAGGCAGAATGTTTCACGTTGTGTAATGTACGAAAGGTTGGCTTCCGGCAATATCAACAATGGGAAGGGAACAGTATTCCACTCGGCTCCCCCTTTGAGGCTGATATCTACTTTACCCCAGGAAGAAGGAAGCCATACGCGTTTCCAGATGCTTGCTTCTGTACGGTTAAAGTTATATTCGCCACCCAGTACTCCTTTGAAACCGGCTGTATGAGTTAGGGTAAATATGGGAGCATCCAGTGACACCGGGATACGGCGTTGCTTGGAATTTACAAAAGCTTCTCCCGGCGCATATCGTAAGGTTACGCTTGCTTCGGCGGTGGTAATGTCGTGAATCGGTTTTTCATTGGGCAATGGCATTTTGTCTGCACTGCTGTTGTTTGCCCAGTATTTCAAATTACCTGTCGGCTCATCATTACGATGACGGAGCATACTTTTTACACCAAAACCTGTCGGAGTTTCCAGTTCATAGTTAATAGCAATATCACGCATGTATGACATCTGGTCTACAGTTGTAGTTTTGAACGATACGAATACGTTATCTTTATCCGTAAACAGGAATTTATCCATTGGTGACATCACATCATAGCTGTAAGTGGCAGAAATGAAGTGTTTTGGGAACTCCCAAACCACATAGTCACGTTTATTGAACGAATAAGTCAGTGTCCCGCTATACTTCCAGCGATGGTCTTTGAAACCATAAGCTCCATAACCGCTCAGGAACCAATGTGGGTTGAGATTGGCGGTAGTCATACCACTCAATCGCAGTCGCAGACCGTCTACATAGTTATTGGATATCGTCGTATTGATAGGCCCGAAGTCAAACTTACTCGGCTTTTTAGGTCCGGTAGTTTCTACGAAATTCTCTATCAATGCTTTGGCTCCGAAGATAATATACTTGAATCCCGGAATCTGTTCTATCCGGTTCATGAATACATCCATACTACTCTCTGTTTTAGTGAGTGGTACTTGGCGAACTTCCGCCCAGTATTCATCGCTCTTTGACAGCATATCGGCTTCTTTGATTACCGAACCCTTCAGGCGGAAAAGCCTTTGTTCAATAGGGTCGAACTTATAATTGCTGTATTTCGTTGTTCGCTGTACCTGTAGTCCACCCATTGACTTTACCAGAGAGAGGTCTACCAGCATATCGTCATCCATTAAGACCCAGTTTCCGTTGGGCAATTGTTCGTACTGCTGTACAATATCCAGCTGATTGACAAAGTTGACTCCTGTTTTCTTGGGCAAGTTCATGACACACTTTTTTACGGCATATGTTGAATCTTTCAACACATAAAGATGCCCCGTGAATCCGAAGTCCTGCGAGTTTTGCGGCACAAACGTGAGGTGTACACAAGTATCCCGTTCCACCGTCAGCGTATCCATTAGATAGTATTTATAGAAATTGAGTCCCTCTTTGGCTATAGGACTGGTGAAGCGTCTTTGCAGCAGGCGGATATCATCGTCATAGATGTTAACATTGGTAAATACATCCTGCAAAACAGTTCCAAGCATATCTCCTGTCGAGAAGAATTCATTGATACCATTGGAGTTCATTCCTTTGATAATTGTTTTCTTGCTTTCCGGGCTTTTACGGAATACAGTTTGTGAGGATGTCTCCTGAATAGATATGGGGAGAATCAGACTGTTAGTGGTTTCCGATACTTCAATCTGATCTTTAAGGAAGGAGTATTTCTTGTAGATACCTTTCTCCAACTTTTCGGGAGTAATATCGTTGAGAGACATCTTCATTTTCTCGTACTGATCATATTGATAGTAATCGTTTACCTCCAGCTTTTGAGCCTTCTTATGCTCTATTACTTTTCGCATAAAGTCTACAGCCGGATTATTCTTCTTTGAGTACTTCTCTTTCTTTGGCTTTACGACGACCTCGGACAACATTACATCGTCCGGTACCATTTGTACGTTCAAAACTTTCTGCCCGGGAGTCAGTTTGATAACTTTTGTGCGGTAACCAATGGATGAGAAGGTTACTTCGTTCCAGTTTTTACGGGTCTCTATCTGATATTCACCATTGGCATTGGACACTCCGCCAACGCCTTTTCCTTCATAGTAAACTGAAATATACATCAGTGGCTCGTGTGTAATTGAGTCTGTTATAACCCCCTTTAGCTGCGCAAAAGACTGTGACGCAGCAAATACGAGCAGAAATAAAAGGATAAGTTTTTTATATAGTAGCTTCATATACTTCAACATGAGTCGGCAAAGTTAGCAAATTACTCTTGAAAATGTAGTTCTTAATAACCTTTTTTGTATTACTTTTGTCTCCTATAATTGTGATTGATAATGATTTCTATATTGATACCTACGTACAATGCTGTCTGTCTGCCATTAATAGAGAAAGTACATAGTCAGGCAGTTGCTTTGCAAATCCCTTTTGAGATTTTGCTGGCTGATGATGCCTCCCGTGAAGACATTCGTCAACAAAACCGGAAAATAACAGAATGGCAAGGTTGTCGCTATCTGCAAAAGGAAGAAAATCAGGGCCCTGCCCGTATCCGTAACTATCTGGCTTCGGAGGCTCAATATCCTTATCTGTTATTTCTGGACTCGGATGTCATGCCGGTATCCGACTCTTTTATTGCTGAGTATCTTAAAGTAGCCCGTTCCGGTCTGGTGGTTTGTGGTGGATTCGTTTATCCGCGCAAAAGTATTCCTGCCAATGCCGTGTTACGTTATAAATATGGAATGGCTGTTGAAGAACAGAGTGCAGAACAAAGAAACCGGGAGCCTTATAACCGCTTTATCAGCATGAATTTCATGATATGCAGAGACGCCTTTCTGAAGGTACGCTTTGATGAATCATTTCACTTGGGATATGAAGATACATTGTTCGGAATGCAATTGGAGCAGGCGGGAGTAGAAATACTGCATATAGACAATGCAGTATATCATCTGGTAGAAGAGAACAGTGAACAGTTTCTTATGAAAATACGCAGGGCGGTCCGTAATCTCGACGGACACATTGACCAGATGCATTCGCATGTAAAGCTGTTACGATGGTATACTACTGTAAAACGTCTGCAAATGGTATCTGTTGTCGCTTTTTTATTCAAGCATAGTGAAAAAAGGCTGGTAAGCAATCTTACCAGCCAGCATCCTTCATTAAAGCTTTTCGCTTTTTATAAATTGGGTTATCTCTGTACCTTTCTTTCTGAAAAGAAATCAGGATAATAATATTTGCACAATCCTGTCGGCTGTCCGTCCGTCCCAGCGTTCGGGCAGTCCGCCGTGTTTCCATTCCCCCTTCATCAGTGTATCCATTGCTTTGCCCAGTGCGGCGGAGTCTTCACCTACCAGTTCGTTGGTTCCGATACGCCATGTTTCCGGATGTTCCGAATAGCTGTTCAGTGTGATACAGGGAACTCCCAGGAATGTAGATTCCTCAGCCAGATTGCCTGAGTCTGTGATAATACCTTTTGCTTTATTCATCAGATACCCGAAAGAAAGATAACTTTGCGGAGGCATGATATGAAGGTTGGGAGCAGAGATACTCAACTCTTTGATAGCATCACGTACATAGGTATGCACTGGAGCAATAATTGGCATGCCGGCAGCTTTCTCTACAATTGTTTCCATCAGTCGGCGCAGGTTCTCCTTTTTGTTCAGCAATACCCTTCTGTTGAGGGTAAGCAGGAGATAATCCCCTTCTTCTACGCCGAGTACGGAAAGCCAAAGCGGACGAATGAAGTGATTGCGATTATAACGGATGTTGTCAATAAGAATATTTCCCACATAATATACATTGGCTTCCTCCGTTCCGGTCTGGTTCAGGTTGCGGTTGGCTACCATGCCTGCCGTAAACAGATAATCAGACAGTCCGTCAGTGATCATCCGGTTCACTTCTTTCGGCATGTTCATATCAAATGAACGGGTACCGGCTACAAGGTGTGCAACTTTAGTTCCCTGTTTCTTGGCAACGATGGCACAGCTCATTGTAGCTGTAAGATCATCAACCACAAGAACGATATGTGCGGGATTCTCTGTCAGTTCCTTGTCGAAAGCAACCATAATGCCCGAAGCTAATTGGGTGGCATTGCTATCACTTACTCCCAGAAAAACATCCGGCTCCCTCATGTGGAGATCGGCAAATAAAGAGGCGTCCAAACTGGTATCATCGCGTCTTCCGGTGTATACCAACCGGTAAGAAATATTTCTACCTTGCGCCCGTGCAGCATCAATGGCACGTGTGATAGGCGCTATTTTCATAAAGTTAGGGCGGGCCCCGGCAACAATAGTTATTTTCATATCGCTCTTCTATCTATTTTTCTGAAAACAAAAGTACGCTTTCTTGCGGAATTATTTGTTCCTTTGCAGACAAAAAAAGTAGGATATGCCAACATTCGTTCAAATTCTGGATTTTATAGGTACGTTTGCTTTTGCAATCAGTGGTATTCGTCTGGCTTCTGCCAAACGTTTTGATTGGTTCGGGGCTTATGTGGTGGGCTTGGCTACTGCCATTGGCGGTGGTACTATTCGTGATGTATTGCTTGGGGTTACTCCCGGGTGGATGACGAATCCCGTCTATCTGATCTGTACGGCAATGGCTCTGTTATGGGTTATTTTCTTTGGTAAACATCTGATTCATTTGCATAATACATTCTTTGTGTTTGATAGTGTCGGTCTGGCTTTGTTTACCGTAGTAGGTGTGGGAAAGAGTATCGCTTTGGGATATCCGTTCTGGGTTGCTATCATGATGGGTAGTATTACCGGTGCGGCAGGCGGTGTGATTCGTGATGTGTTTATTAATGAGATCCCTTTGATATTTCGTAAAGAGATTTATGCCATGGCATGTGTGGTAGGTGGTGTTGTATATTGGATATGCCACCTTTTAGGACTGGACTCTGTCGTAACGCAAATAATAAGTGGATGCAGTGTCTTTGTAACGCGTATTCTGGCAGTAAAATATCAAATCTGCCTGCCGATTCTGAAAGGAGAGGAGGAGGAAGAAGATGTAAAGTTATAAGGTTATAGGGTGGTAGGGTTATAACCTTACCACTCTATAACTTTCCCTGTAACTCTTTCTCTTCCATCTCTCCCGAGAAACTTATCGATTCACGGTTTTGCATGTTGACGTTGATGCTGGTTGAACCATTGGGATAGATGGTTAAACTGAACTTAAACCTGTCTTCCGGGCTCCGGGCTATAAATTCGATCTTTGCAGCTCCCTTTTTATTCATTTTCATTTCGTATTTATCAAGAGGCGCTTTAAATATCAATCCGTCACCTCCACCATAAGGGATGGAGTATGCGCGTCCATAGAAAGGTAGATACGAAATAACAGAATCATTTCTTATCTCCAGGGAATAAGGTGAAGATAAGTAGACGGTCTTACCACGGCGAGGATAGGCGGTACTCACACTAATTTTATACTTCTCCGATACAATCTGTTCTTTCACTGCTTGTTCTCTCTGTTCTTTTTGCTCTTTCTTACTTTGAGCAGAAACTCCGGATAAACCGATAATCAACAGGAGCATTAAGATAATGGTACGTTTATTCGTTTTCATATCGCTACTCTTTTTAATTACTAACATCCAAATATACTAAAATACAGATTAACTGCACTTTATTTAATGAAATTAAACAGAAAAAAGAGGAGGTAGTTATAATGTTTTAATGTCCGGAAATGAAAATCCCTGCCTGTAATAAATGTATTACAAACAGGGATTGCATATTATCAGTTATTTTTCAGTTTTTAGAACAGTGCATCTTTGGTATTAAACAGTTTCTTTTCTGTTAATCTTATCACTTTACCGAATTTTTTCAGTTCTTCTACATTGATATCCTTTGGGTTGCCCATGATGCCGATAGCAATCGGTTTGTTTTTGATGTTTTCTTTATAATACTTCATTATATCATCAAAAGTCAAAGCATCAATTTTCGGTATGTTTTCAATAGCGGGATCTTGTGTATATCCCACTCTCTTATACTGTTCAAAGTATTGAGCTTTATCGCGGAAGTCCGGATGTGTAGTAAGTGCTTCCTGGCGCAGATAGCTCTTGATATTGTCCATACGGTCCGGGTTTTCTGGCATATTACGCAACAAATCCATGTAAAGGGCTAATGCTTCATTGGCTTTGTCATTCTGTGTCCCGATTTGTCCGATGAAAGTAGTCGGATACCCCGGAAGGATAGGGGTTGTAACTACTCCATATGCACTATAAACCATAGAGCGTTTTTCGCGAAGCTCACTTAGCACAAGTCCGTTGAAGTCTCCGGAGAAGTATTGGTAGAATGCATCACGTAATACGTCATCCTTTTTGTCATAGTTTGCTGTTGGCATGAAGAAGTAGATCTGAGCTTGTTCTGCGTCTGAGTTCGGCAGAAAATAAACCGTGTTTTCTGTAACGGGGGCAATTGGTTTCACCTGTGGTGAATCAGTCGGTTTTTCATTAGCCACCAACGGAAGGTTTTTGCTCAGGATTTCATATACATTGTCGAAAGGCAGCGTACCTGTATAGTAGATTTCCGCTTCATAATTGGAGGCGCGGTTGATATCGCCTGTCAGTTCTGATATCTGCAATTCCAGGATTTGTTTGTCAGTCAGTTCGTCTATGAAAGGAGATTTATCTCCATAACGGATGTACTGATTCAAAGCAGCACCCAAGGTCTGTACATTGTCTTTACGCTGTTGACGTGATCCCAGTGTGCTACCTTTGATACGGCTTAACTGTTTTTCATCCAGTTTAGGCATTAAGATCTGGCGGGCAAGTAGCTGGCAGGCTTCCGGAAGATTGTTCTCGTATCCGCGCATTGAGATGTACAGATAGTCATCGCCGGCAAATACATTACAACTGACATTCAGCTTGCTAAGTTCCTTTTTCAATTCTTGCGGTTCGTAAATTCCCATGATACCTGCATTATTCATTAAGCTGGCTGCAATACCAATTTTAGGGAATGTACGTTCTCCTGCACCATATTTCAGTGTCAGGCTGAATACCTCGTTTTCCGAATTGGGAGTGTAGAACAGTTTAGAACGATCATTGATCCGTTTAGTCTGTACTTCACCAAAATTCATAAACTTCTCTTCTACCTGGCCGATAGGTAAGTTTTTGAATTGTTGTGCATAGAGCGACTGTTTGCCTACAGGAGGTTCGATGGGTTTATATCCTGGTTTCTTTATCTTGGCGTCTTTACTCAATTTGCCTTTTTCTATATAAAGAGCCAGATAATCATTGCTCAGATATTGTTTAGCTACGCGTTTAATATCATCGATGTTGATAGCCATGATTTCATCTTTGTAGTTGAGTACCTGTCCCAGGTCTTCTTCATTGATGAACGCCTGTAAAAGAATGAGTGCTTTGTTTTCACTTGCTTCCATGACCTGATCGAATTCACGGCACATATTGGTTTTGATGGCATTAATGATCCAGTCTTCCACTTCACCGTTAGCAATCTGCTGAATAGCTTTCAATGCTTTCTTCTCGGCACTCTTATTTGATTCGAAACGTCTTTGATTTTCATCGTACAATGGAGTTACTGCTATTTTGCAACGACCTTGCTGACGATTGGCTTCCAGAGATGCAGAACCATTTGTTATTTCACCATCAATTGATAGTTTATCGAGTGCTCCGGTAGCACTACTGTTGTGCAATAATGCAAGAGCTATTTCCAGGGGCTTTTCATCCGGATGTCCGGCTGGCACACCTTTGTATATCATGCATACTGATGGATATTGACCAATTTTAGCCGTATATTGTGTACGACCTTTAATATTCAGATCAGGATAGGTTTTACGTTCGGGAGTTGCTTTTTGAGGAAGACGGCCGAAAGTAGATGCTATTCTTCCGCTGATCTGGTTGGCATTTACGTTACCAACCAAAATCAATACCATGTTTTCAGCTGTGTACCAGTCATTGTAGAACTTGATTAACTGGCTTAACCGAGGGTTTTTCAGATGTTCGGGCAAGCCAAGTACCGAACGTGAGTAGGGGTGTCCTTCGTACGCTTTGCTCTGAATAAAATCGTATTGCACACGCCAAGGATTATCCTGCCCGCGGTTGTATTCTTCATATACCGTTTCCAACTCAGATTGGAAGGTACGGAATACCGGATTCAGAAAACGCTGGGAAGAGATTTCCAGCCATTTGTTAATCTGGAAAGCAGGGAAAGAATTATGGTAATAGGTTAAATCCATACCTGTGGCAGCATTTAGATTTTTACCTCCCATACTTTCCATCAGGTTAGAAAATTCGTTAGATACACTTACCTTTCCGGCCTGAATAGTCAACTCGTTAATTTCTTTACCAATGGCTTCTTTTTTTACCGGATCGGCTTCATCGGCCATTTCATCATACTTGGCGATGATTTGTTGGTAAATAGGTTCTTCAGCAGTCCAGTCGAGTGTACCGATCTTGTCGGTTCCTTTAAACATTACATGTTCCAGATAGTGAGCGAGTCCGGTATACTCGGCAGGATCGTTAACTGCCCCTGTACGTACTCCTACCAATCCGAATACGTCAGACTTCGTGTTGTCTTCCCATATATATACGGAAAGACCGTTTTTCAGCTTAAATGCTTTCAGTCCTTGCCCGAATGACGGGACAGAAACTGCTATCGCAGCCAAAAGGATGAGAGATTTGATTAGTTTCATAAAATAATTAAATAAAGTGTTTTTATGTATATGTAGGCAAAGCTATGAAAAAATCACAAATGAACTACGAAAACCTCGGAAAAATAACATTGTAATTACAAATAAGTAATACATCACAATTGATTATTTAGTGGGTTATTATTGAAACGCAGATAAACGCGGATGAACGCAGATTTTCTGTATGGAATATTGTTTTCAATCATAACGCAGCAATCTAATTAGTGAAAATCTGCGTTCATTTGCGTTTTAATAAATTCGTATTTATATGGCAAAAGTTTTTATATGCTTTAAAGATGGGGTTGTGGACGTTTTTAGAATTGTTCCAATATTTCGATTCTCTTTTTAATGGGAGGGTGGGTTGCAAACAACCCACTGAGTCCACTGAAACTACTCTTCGCCTGTTTGCCTGGATGCTCTATGAAAAGCTGGGCTACATCTTCCCGTTTTACGGCTTCAATATCAGGATCGGCTGAAATCTTACGTAGTGCACTGGCAAGAGCGAGCGGATTCTTAGTCATTTCGGCAGCACCTGCATCTGCCATGTATTCACGTTTGCGTGAGATGGCAAAACGCATAAGGCTTGCAAAGAAATAACCAATGGCGGCTACAATGAGAGCAATGAGAATTAATACAATAACACCGTTTCCTTTACTATTACTACTACGCGCACGCGAGCTATAATAGATGGAACGTATGGCAATCTGCGCTAACATTGAAAAGATACCAACGAATACGATGGAAACAATCAGCAAACGCACATCCCGGTTACGGATATGACTTAATTCGTGTGCAATGACTCCTTCCAGTTCCTGATCATTTAGTTTTTCAATAATCCCGCGGGAAAGTGTAACAGTGTAAGTACGCTCATTAATTCCACTGGCATAGGCGTTCAGAGAAGAGTCATTGATGATGTTGATCTTCGGCATTTTCATACCCTGTGACATACAGAGGTTCTCTACCAGATTATAGATACGTTTGTTCTCTTTACGTTCCAGGGTCTTTGCTCCGGTAGCAGCTTTGATTATACTTGTATTGGCAAAATAGGCAATAAGGAACCAGATTGTAACACCTCCTATTATATAAGGTATGGATTGGAGAAATATTTCATTCACCATATCCATACGACTATAATTCATATACTGCTCTTGCGTAAGTATTACCAGCAAATAACAGAATAGATAGGAGAGTACCCCTACCAAACATGGAAACAGAAACAGCAGGAATGCGGAACGGGCATTATTTCGGCTCTGTTGTGTTTGAATTCCGACGTATTGCATGATCTATCAATTATCCGTGAGGAGTTTAGAAACTAATTTTAGGAGCTTGTTCCAAGTTGGCACGCTGTTCTGTTCCCAGGTCGAACATAATTTCTTTGTGGAAACCAAACATACCGGCAATCAGGTTGGAAGGAAATGTCTGGACAGCATTATTCAATTCTTTTGTAGCTGAATTGAAATAGCGACGTACTGAAGCCAGCTTGTTTTCAATATCTGATATTTCTTCCTGTAACTGAAGAAAGTTCTGATTTGCTTTTAAATCGGGATAAGCTTCCAACGTAATTTTTAGTCCCGAAAGAGCGGACGTCAATTGATTTTCCGCATTGATTTTATCATCTATAGTACGTGCATTGACTGCTCCGTTACGAGCTTGTATAACCCGGTCTAATGTTTCTTTTTCATGAGTGGCATAGCCTTTTACGGTATCTACCAATTGTGGTATCAAGTCATGACGTTGTTTTAACTGTACATCTATATCTGCAAATGCATTTTCGCGGTTATTTCTTAATTTCACCAGTGAATTGTACATCGAAACTATCATGATTCCAAGTATGACGATAATTCCTAAAATGATTAATAGAGTCATAATTTTGTGTATTTGTTAGGGTTATTAATACCTTCAAAGATAGTTGAAAGTGATCATTTCTGCAATAAAACTGAGAATAAAAATCAGCAATAACACCCAATAGCTATCAAAAAGCACCTGAAAACTGTTTTTTGATAGTTTTCACCCCAAAGAAAGACGAATTCCCCCCTACTTAAGTCTAAAAATACCTTTAAACTTGCAACATCGATAAAGAAACGAAATATTAACCGTAAAAACCATTAAGTATGAAAAGTTTAAGTTTTAAGAAAGATTTAATAGGAGTTCAGGAAGAGTTGCTTCGTTTTGCTTATAAATTAACAGCTAACCGTGAGGAAGCAAATGATTTGTTGCAGGAAACATCACTAAAGGCCTTGGATAACGAGGACAAATATATCCCGGATACAAACTTCAAAGGATGGATGTACACTATCATGCGTAACATCTTTATTAATAATTATCGTAAGATTGTACGCGATCAGACTTTTGTAGACCAGACAGATAATCTTTATCATTTGAATTTGCCGCAAGATTCCGGATTTGAAAGTACCGAGGGAGCTTACGATCTCAAAGAGATGCGCCGCATTGTTAATGCATTACCCAAAGAATATAAAATACCTTTCTCTATGCATGTTTCAGGATTTAAGTATCGTGAGATTGCCGAGAAGCTTGATTTACCACTTGGTACTGTAAAAAGCCGTATTTTTTTCACACGCCAAAGACTGCAACAAGAATTGAAGGATTTTGTTTAATCAATAGGTATAAATTTAGATAGATTTTTAAATTAAAAGAGAATTAGCCGTGTTTATTTTAATCTGTGGTTTTAGACGGCTTGTTATTGCTTAATTGTAAGAAATAAGAAGATAAGTTCTTCTTATTTCTTTTTTTTTGTGACAATATGATATAAAACATGTCCTTTTCTCTAAACTTTTTTAGGTTTATTTTGTCTTTATGTCAGATAACTCTGTATATTTGTAATAGATGATATGTTAACCAAATTATGTAAAATCACCTTATTAGATTACGGCAATGAAAAAGGAAATTAAATTCAGTCTCGTCTATCGGGACATGTGGCAATCGTCCGGTAAATATCAACCCCGCGTAGACCAGTTAGTGCGAATTGCTCCATTGATTATAGAAATGGGCTGTTTTGCCCGTGTCGAAACCAACGGAGGAGCTTTTGAACAAGTAAATCTGCTGTATGGAGAGAATCCGAATAAAGCCGTACGTGCATTTACCAAACCTTTTAACGAAGCAGGCATTCAGACTCATATGCTTGATCGCGGACTGAATGGTTTACGTATGTATCCTGTACCAGCTGATGTACGGCGTTTAATGTATAAAGTAAAACATGCCCAGGGAGTGGATATCACCCGGATATTTTGTGGGCTGAATGAGGTACGTAACATTATTCCTTCTATTAAGTATGCTCTTGAGGGGGGGATGATTCCTCAGGCTACTCTTTGTATTACCCATTCTCCGGTACATACCGTTGAATATTACGCTGATATTGCTGATAAGCTGATAGAAGCCGGTGCACCCGAAATTTGTTTGAAAGATATGGCGGGTATCGGTCGTCCCGGAATGCTGGGCAGACTGACAAAAGCGATTAAGGATAAACATCCTGAAATAATTATCCAGTATCATGGTCATAGCGGACCAGGTCTTTCAATGGCTTCTATTCTCGAAGTTTGTGAGAATGGGGCTGATATTATTGATGTGGCTATGGAGCCTATGTCGTGGGGTAAAGTACATCCGGATGTAATTTCGGTACAGGCAATGCTTAAAGACAAAGGCTATGATGTGCCTGAGATCAATATGAAAGCTTATATGAAGGCACGTGCTATGACTCAAGAGTTTATTGACGATTTTCTGGGATATTTTATGGATCTTACTAATAAGCAGATGTCATCTCTTCTTTTAAAATGTGGGCTTCCTGGTGGTATGATGGGATCTATGATGGCTGATTTGAAGGGTGTTCATGCCGGGATTAATATGATATTGAGAGGAAAAAATGAACCGGAATTAAGTATCGATGATTTGTTGGTAATGCTTTTTGATGAGGTAGAATATGTATGGCCAAAACTCGGTTATCCTCCGCTGGTAACACCATTTAGCCAATATGTGAAGAATGTTGCATTAATGAATGTGATGCAGCTTGTGAAAGGTGAAGAACGCTGGACGATGATTGATAACCATACCTGGGATATGATTCTGGGAAAGAGCGGGCGCCTGCCGGGCCAGCTTGCTCCTGAAATCATTGAACTGGCAAAATCTCAAGGATATGAATTTGTGGATACTGATCCACAAGCGAATTATCCGGATGCTTTGGATGATTATAGAAAAGAGATGGACAAGAACGGTTGGGAATATGGAGATGATGATGAAGAACTCTTTGAATTGGCTATGCACGATCGTCAATATCGTGATTATAAATCGGGAGTTGCCAAAAAGCGCTTTGAGACTGATTTGGAACATGCTAAAGATGCTGCCATGGCAAAGAATGGTTATTCTGAAGAAGAGATAAGAAAGCTGAAACGTGCAAAAGCCGATCCCATTATTGCTCCGGATAAAGGACAGGTGCTTTGGGAAGTATCAGTAGAAGGTCCATCTACTGCACCATTTATTGGTCGTAAGTATCAGCATGACGAAACGTTTTGTTTCCTTTCTACACCATGGGGTGAATATGAGAAATTACTGACCGGATTTACAGGCCGTGTTGTTGAAGTATGTGCTCAGCAGGGAGCTACTGTTAATAAAGGAGATGTGATTGCTTATATTGAACGGAGTGATATATTTGCCTGATCATCAATAGAATATAAAGAAGAAGGGAAGTACTAAAAAAACAAGTACTTCCCTTCTTCTTTATATTCGGATTATGGTCTGAATTTTACGAGTTGCATACCTATCAGTTTATCATATCGTTCGCCAAATACACGATTATATATCAAAATCAGGTATTCATTTTCTGTTTCATAATAGTTCCCTTCTATCGGTCCGGTTTCGCCTTTGGTACTTCCATTGGGTACATATAAATATTGATAATTATATGCTCCCTGTTTCAACAATTGTACCGACTCATATGCATAAGTCTCTTTGTTGTATTTCATCTCACTCTGCAAATTGAAGTTATCATAAGTGAACTCTCCTTCCAGATAAAGTTTACCATCTATAAAAGGGTCTTCCCAGGGAAGGCTGAAATGTACAAAAAAGTAATCGGCCTCAATATTATTATCTGTTGCATCATCGTAACGAATCAGATAACGTCCGTTCTGATCTTCATCATAGCTGTAGTTTTTTGTACGCGGTTCACTTGGAAAGAGTGTTGCGTGATAATAAGGATCATGAAACTGCAGGCTTGTTACTCCCATATTTGCATAGCGTGTGCTGACAGTCTCAAATCTACGGTATTCATTTCCCGCCGGAAATATCAGGGCACGATTGTGTGTGTAACGTAGTTCATCGGGGCCTACATAAGTTGGCAGTACCCCTGTTACCATGTTGTCCGTGCGTCCGTCCTGCATCACTTGTACTTTTATTTCCTGTTGTGGATTTCGGATTGTGTATCCTTTGTAATTAACATTGAAGCTAACCTGCTGGTGTCCTTTGTTACGGTCTATTTCTGTATCACTGCTTACTACAGCCGATACATTGACTTGTTTATCCAGTATCCGGAAACAGGTCTTGAAGATAGGTTTGCTGCTATCAGAATCGTCATAAACAGTCACAATATA
This sequence comes from Bacteroides sp., assembly GCA_019416685.1. Taxonomy (GTDB): domain Bacteria; phylum Bacteroidota; class Bacteroidia; order Bacteroidales; family Bacteroidaceae; genus Bacteroides. Next base: position 33,800 of record DXWV01000109.1, on the reverse strand, counting down.
ATTGCCTGACAATGTCATGCGTACTTCATTATTGGGCAATTTGAGGCGATAGTGCGTGTAGGGCATCGTAGTGTTGACAGATGTTTCGTAGTCTTCAATCGGGTTATTATTGAATCCGTCCAGATAGTCTATATCCGAAAGGTTGGAAGGAGTCCAATCTACATTGGCATGGGAGAGAACATACTGATAGCGATGATAGTCATGTGAAAGTTCGTCGAAAGATATTTCCACGTATTCTCCGGCTTCCAGCGTTATAATTGCCGGAGCGTTATAATCATCGTTGGCTATAACCTGCACCGTTTGTATATGCGGAGCGTAAACTTCTGTACGTTGAGCTTTCGTTCCGACTGACAGGCAGACCAGAGAGAAAAGAAGTGAGATGTATTTCTTCATAAGAGTTATAATTTTATAGTTGAATACTGATTAAGAGGTTATCGCTTCTTTTTCTTTTGTGGTTTAGAGACTTTTTTCTCTTTTTCTATAGGTGGGAATTTAGGTATCAGGTTCATCAGTCTCAATATCTGTTTTTGTCGTTTCAGAATGTAAGATGACGGATGAGCCGAATCAAAACGTATCGGATTGGGAAGCGTGGCAGCAATGAGGGCGCATTGTTCTTTAGTCAGTTTGGCTGCTGTAGTGTTAAATTTGTATTTTGCAGTGGCCTGTGCCCCGTATATGCCTTTACCCATTTCGATGGAGTTGAGGTATACTTCCATGATTCGTTCTTTTGACCAAAATGTTTCGATGAGAAAAGTAAAATAGACTTCTAATCCCTTTCGTACCCATGATGATTGTGGCCAAAGAAATACATTTTTTGCAGTCTGTTGGCTGATGGTACTCGCACCTCTTTTTCTTTTTCGTTTTTCATTTTCTTTGATTGCTTTTTCTATCTCTTTGAAGTCAAATCCGTTGTGCTCTGCAAAACGGTTGTCTTCGGAAGCGATGACTGCCATAGGCAGGTGAGTGGAGATTTTATCAAAAGAAACCCACGTGTGTTTGCACGTGGGCTTATCTCCTGATGCTATCTGCTGCACGCTTCGGATGACCATTAACGGAGTAACATATACCGGAAAAAACCGATAGATGATAACTGCAAGCAAAGTCGATACGAAGAAAAAGAGCAGCAGATTGCGTATAAAACGAAGTATTTTACTTACCGGCTTCTGCATTTTTAATCATCTGCTCACTGGCATACATGTAAACTTCCACGCGACGGTTTTGAGCTGCAGTCAGTGCTTCGTCATATTGTGAATAACCGACTCCTTCTACTGTCTTAAACTGAGAAGGCTGAACACCGCATGACTGAAGATAATTTTCTACGGCATAAGCACGATTGTTAGAAACCTTTTGGTTAGCTTCCTGTGTACCTACTTTGTCAGTATGACCGATAATAGCGATATCTATAGTGGGATCACTTTTCAGTACACCTGCAAATTCACGCAGTGATTGTTTGGCAGCATTGCTCAATGTAGAAGAGTTGAAGCCAAAAAGAATACCGGAATCAAATGTTACTTTCACAGCAGCCAATCCGTTGTTATCGGTGATCTGTTCTACCTGTGCACCTTCAATGCGTGCGGCTTCTTCTGCTTTTTTATCCATTTTACGACCAATCAGCACACCGGCGGTACCACCAACAGCTGTTCCGATGGCAGCACCAATGGCGGCACCTTTACCTTTTCCGGCAATTCCACCGATGATTGCACCCAGAGCAGCGCCTGAGCCACCACCAACCATTCCACCCTTGGCAGTATTATTCATTGTTCCACAGCTTCCGAATACTAAGGCCATACTCAAGAAAAAGGCCATAAACTTAATTTTTTTCATACTTCAATTAAATTAATATTAGTGATAAATCTTAGAACGGTGCAAAGATAAAGAAAATATTTAGTTGCGTTGTCGTTCCTTTATCTCAAAAACAATCATCTCTTATGTTTTGTTGACCGAAAGTACTTTTTTACGTATAATTGCAAACCATGTCAGCAGTATCAGTCCTTTGGCTACCGTAGTAACACATACTGCCCACCAGATACCTTCTACTCCCATTCCTAAGCGGACAAAGAAAATGGCAAGAGGAATGCGCATATAGTTGCATGTAATGCTGATGATAGCTGGTGGAACTGTACGTCCGATGCCGTAAAATACTCCTTGCATAGTAATTTCCAGCATCATGAATAATTGCGAATAGCCGTCTATTCTTAAAAATATCCCTCCTGCTTCATATGCGGCCTGCTCCGGTACAAAAATAGCAAATATCTCATTACCAAAGAATACAAACAACAATGTGCAAAACGTTCCGAACACCCCTGTCATCCACAAGGTCATATGCCAGGCTCGTATAACCCGCTCTGTTCGTCCCGCAGCGTAGTTTTGTGCAATGAAAGCACTTAGTGCGGTTGAAAAACCCTGTGAAGTATTCCAGGTTATAGCTTCGATTTGTCCGCCGGTAGTGAAAGTCATTAATCCGATATGACCTCCATGTGTTGAAGCTGTGCGGCAGAGGAACATATTGACAAAAGCAAACAGGGTGTTGAGTGTAGCCACCGGTAGTCCCAGCTTTAGAATGCGGTGTGTATATTTCTTTTTTAATCGGGTGAAGAAGGGGAAACTGCCCAGTAGCGCATCACGGTAGCGTAGCTGATATACAAAAATACCAAATACGGTAGCTTGTGATAACCAGGTGGCATAGGCAGCTCCATTTGTTCCGAGTCCAAAACCGAATATAAAGAGAGGATCAAGTATGATATTCATTATTAATCCCGTACCGCTGATATAAAAGGGTACTTTACTCCTGCCCGCTGCATTATATATGCCTGTGAAGGCAGCCGAAAGAAAGACAAAAGGTAATCCGGTAGATACAATCCGGAGGTAGGAGATGGCATTATCTGTGATATGTGGTGCCAGTTCGTATATTCTGATTATCGGGCTGGCAAAAAGAAAGAGCAGTCCGCCCCAACAAAGAGAAATGATCAGTGCAATTGTAATATTATGTGATGCAAAATGATGTGCATCTTTTTGATTTTGTGCTCCTATGGATTGGCCTACACTAACTTCGGAGCCTACTTTGTTTAATAAGGAGATGGAACCGGACATCCATGTGAGGATACCCACAGAGCCTATTGTAGCTACTGCTTCACTACCCAGACGTCCTACCCATGCCATATCTGTCAGGCTATATGCCATCTGTATGAATGAGGTTGCCATAATGGGCATTGCCAGATTGAACAACTGGCGATTAATAGGACCTTGGGTTAAGTTTTTTATTCCTTGCATCGATATTTTTTTAGCTGGTTTTTTCGAAATGAGGCGCAAAGATATAAAAAACTATGCTCGGATATACCTATCTTTGCTGCGATTTTTTTCTTCTAAGCATAAAGCATGAATACAACAATTAAACCCTCCGTCTGGTTTCATCTTATGGCAGCAGTAACAGTTGCTATCTGGGGGACTACCTTCGTTTCAACTAAAGTTTTGATTGGGCACGGTCTTTCTGCCACTGATATTCTGTTCTACCGTTTCATCATGGCTTACATTTGTATCTGGTTCTTTTCGCCCCGTATTTTGTGGGCTAAATCATGGAGGGACGAAAGTATTTTTGTCCTCCTCGGACTTACGGGCGGTTCGCTTTATTTCATTGCCGAGAATACCGCTCTTGGCATGACATTAGCATCCAATGTATCGCTTATCATATGTACTGCTCCGATATTAGCAGCTTTTCTCTCCTTCTTTTTTTATAAAGGCGAAAGATTGAAACCGAAGCTGATTATTGGTTCTTTGATGGCATTGGCCGGTGTGGCTTTAGTAGTATTCAATGGTAGTTTTATTCTTCGCATCAGTCCGTTGGGAGATATTCTGACTTTGGTTGCTGCTTTGATGTGGGCCATCTATTGTTTACTGTTGAAGCGTATGAATTCTAATTACTCTACTCTTTTTATTACGCGTAAAGTATTCTTTTATGGTATATTGACATTGCTTCCCTTTTTCTTCTTTTATCCTTTGCAGACAGATACCACTATCCTGTTTCAACCGTTGGTGATTGCGAATTTATTGTTTCTGGGAGTCATTGCTTCCATGCTTTGCTATATAATGTGGACATTGGCTGTGAAACGTTTGGGGGTGGTATGTGCTGCCAATTATATTTACGTTGTGCCATTGGTCACACTGATTACTTCTGCCGTTGTAATAGACGAACGGATTACTTTAATAGCATTGATTGGGTGTGCTTTTATTCTTAGCGGAGTGTATCTGGCTGAGAGATGATTTAATAATGTGCCAATGTTATAATGTATCAATGTGCCAATAGGGGGACGCTATCATTGAATAAAATAAAAAGTCTGAATAGTCCGGGAGAAAACAGATATCTGGTTGTATTAATACAGAAAGAAGTCATCACCTTTTCATCGCAAATATCAGATATATGGAAATTGAAATTGTTGAAGCATTACAGAATGGCGATCATAAAGCTTTTGAAGATGTATTTATTGCCTATTTTGGGAAAGTTAAGTATTTTCTAAACGGACTTTTAAAATCAGAAAGTGATGCGGAAGAACTGGCGCAGGATATTTTTGTGAAGTTATGGATAAACCGTCAGTCTATAAATCCACAGAAACCGTTTAATGCTTATATATATACTATTGCCCGGAATACTGCATTTAATTATATCAAACATAAATTCGTTGAAGAGGCCTTTCTTGAAAACTGTAATCATTTGGAAGAGACGGACTGTTCTGATGAAATTCTTTTTGCTAAAGAGATCAGCTTACTGGTAGAAATGACTGTGTGCAGAATGCCCTCCCAGCGTGGTAAAATCTATCGTATGAGTAGGAACGAAGGTATTTCTAATGATGAAATAGCCGGTAAATTGGGACTATCAAAAAAGACTGTGGAGAACCAGCTTAGTTTGGCTTTGCAGGAAATAAGAAGGGTAATATCTGCTTTCCTTTTATTATTTATCTGAAAAAAATTGTTTTAGGTCGGGAGTGGTTGATGATAGAGTTGTATCTATAGTATAGAACATAGCCAAAGTTGGTTATGGAGTATTTGATAAAAAACATAGCCATGCAGTTAAAAGAAGCACTTTTCATTCTCGGATTACTATTGCCGGCACTGCCTTTACAGGCTCAATCCGAACATACTCTCACAGAGGTAAATACTTATGATAAGGGCCCTGAAAGTTCCGGGTTACTTATTCCCTCCAAAGAACAGATCAAAATTGGTGCGGAATATTCTGTAAGTGAGAGTTCTCTTATGGATTCGGTCAGTGATTATTCCGGATACTATCCTCTGCCGGTCCAAATGAGGCCGAATATATTTTCCTTCTTTTCTGACTACAGCAGAAACGATATTTTTGCTATTTCCAAATATGCATTTATATTTTTAGAAGGTGAAAAATATACTTATCAGAATTTGGGAGGCTATATTTCGGCTTTTGGTGCAGTGGGATTAAATATAAATAGCAAGCTTTCTATAATGGCTGGATTGCTTACCTTGAAGCAATCTATCGGAATACATTCTTTGGGGCGTTCCGGTACAAGGGTTCTGTTTCATTATCAGTTAAATAATAGAGTAAACTTTGATATTTGGGGGCAATACTTAACTGATGTGCTTAATGATACATCCCGCTCTTCGTATCGGTTGTTGCCTAAGACAGAAGCGGGTGCGGCGGCTACAATGAAGATGGGAAACAATTCGCAGATTGGAGTAACTACGCGGTATCAATATGACCCATACAAAGAAAAGTGGAATAGTGAATCAAGTGGTAATGTGAAAATAAATTTTTAAGTTTATGAAACCTGATTATATATCACGAGTTATTGCTCAGTTTTTCACCCATTCTTATCCACCGAAAACAGTAGATGAAGTACAAAAGTGGATTGTTGACGATAAATGGACAATGGAGAAAGATTGTTCATTGTATGCTATCTGGAATGAATTACAGATTCAGCCGGATAAGTCTCTTTACGCGTCACTTGAAAAAGTAAAATCAACGATTGGAATGAAAGATGCTGTAAAGAAACGTTCTGTTTTATCTTTCAAATGGTTGCGTTATGCAGCAGTAGTTATTCCGGTACTTTTATTGTTAGGCGGATATCTGTATATCAACAGGGAGGTACGAATGATAGAGGTAACCACTTTAAATAGTGAACAAAAGCAATGCACGCTGCCCGATGGGACGGTTGTTCAGTTAAACTCGTGTAGTAAAATCATTTATCCTTCCGCATTTAGTGATACAATACGTACTGTAGAGTTAGTAGGTGAGGCCTATTTCTCGGTGACTCCTGATGCCGTAAAACCGTTTGTAGTGAAAACCAATCATCTGTCAGTGAAGGTTCTTGGTACTAAGTTTAATATTTGTGTTTATCCCACTGATGATAGAAGTACGGCTACCCTGAATAGCGGAAAAATACAGGTAGATGTGAGAACGGGGCAGACAGACAGCCACTATGTATTGAAACCCAATCAACAGATTGTTTACAACAAAATAGATGAATTGGTATTGATAAATACTATTCCAACCGGAAGTATCAGTTGGAAGGAGGGAAAGCTTATTTTTCAAGAGTCTACCTTTAACGATATAATAAATACACTTGAACGCCGGTATAATGTGATTATTCATTATGATAAGAAGCTGTTTGAGAACGGCCCTTATTCTGTTAAATTTATGAATAATGAGGATATAAAGCAAATATTGAATGTTCTGCAAGATGTTGTAGGTGGATTTGAATACGAGATACGAAACAATGAGATAACACTAATAAAAAAGGAGGGAAGCAGATAGAAAAAAAGGAACCGGAAAGCTGTTTCGAAGCCACTTCCCGGTTCTGAAAAGTCAGATATATTCCATTTCGTAAAATTAAAATAGTACTTAACTTTTCTATAATAAAAAATAGATATGCATTTCTTAAAACCCAAAAATAAGAAAAATAACACGATCCCTAAAATTATCTGGCTGATAGTTGCAACTTTTGTCTCCGTTACATCGATGGCGCAAGCTGCAAAGATTTCAATTTCGGGACAGAATATTACAATAAAACAGGCTTTTGAACAGATAGAAGCACAAAGTAATTATACGGTAGCTTACAATATAACTCAATTTGACGCACAAAGGAAAATAACTGTCAATGTAAAAAACGTAAGTTTGAAAGAGGCGCTTACTTTTATCCTTAAAGATACCGGGTTTACCTACAAAATTAACACTTTACACATTATAGTCGTCCGTGAAGCCTCCAAATCTTCACCGGATACAACTCCAGTCGGTTCTCCGAAACAGACAATAAGAGGTGTGGTCAGAGATGCTGCATCCGGTTTACCTGTTACCTTTGCAAATATAGCTTTGTTGAATACAATTCCCCAAAAAGGAGGATCAACCGATAGTCTGGGAAGATTTCGTTTCGCAGATGTCCCGGTGGGAAGATACGATCTGCAAGTGACGTGTCTTGGTTATGAATCTGCAATTATTAAGGAGATATTGCTTACTTCTGCCAAAGAAGTTTATTATGAGGTTGCTTTGATTGAAGGTGCACAAAAATTGGATGAAGTAATTGTACGGGCAAATATAAATAAGGAACATCCTTTGAATCCTATGGCGCTGACTGGTGGGCGTATGATCAGTGTAGAGGAAGCCAATCGTTATGCCGGTGGCTTGGATGATCCGGCTCGTCTTGCTACTTCTTTTGCCGGTGTAGCCGGAAGTCCCGGAACAAATGCCATAGCAATACGAGGTAACTCTCCCCAGTTTTTGCAATGGAAACTCGAAGGTGTAGAAATTCCGAACCCCACTCACTTCTCGGACATGATAGGTGTGGGTGGTGGTTTGTTTTCCGGATTGAGTAGCCAGGTAATGGGAAATTCTGATTTCTTTAACGGAGCTTTTCCTGCAGAATACAGTAATGCACTTTCGGGAGTATTTGATTTGTCTATCCGAAATGGGAACGATGAAAAGTATGAGCATGCTATCCAGATTGGGCTATTAGGGCTGGATGTTGCTTCCGAGGGACCAATAAGTAAGAAAAACGGAAGTTCTTATATCTTTAATTATCGTTACTCAACAACCGGCCTGATGGAAGCTTTTACTGACAATACGGGGATTACCTATCAGGACCTTACATTTAAGATTAATCTGCCGACACGCAAAGCCGGAACATTTGCCATATGGGGAATAGGGCTTCTGGATGGAATAAAAAGTGATCCTTTAGAGCGTAATAAATGGGAGACGTATAGTGACAGACAACGCTCAGAGACATCAATGACAAAGATAGCAGGTGGAATTACTCATAGGTATAGTCTGAAGGACAATGCCTATTTTAAGACCTCGCTTGCTGCTACTTATTCAGATAATCATCCTGAATTAAAGCAGGTTGTTTCTGAAAATCCCTTATTTTATTTGCCTGTGGTGGATATGAAAAGTACGAATCTGGACATTGTACTGAGTTCGTACTTCAACAAGAAATACAGCTCGCGGCATACCAACCGTTCGGGCGTTACTCTTACCGGGTTGTTATATGACCTGGATTTTAACCTGTCGCCGAATTTTGGATTGAACAAACCTATGCAGGAGATTGCTAAGGGAGACGGACATGCTGTTGTAGTGTCGGCATATAGTAATTCTGTCATTAAACTAACGGATATGCTGACTGCCAATTTAGGGGTGACTACCCAGTTTTTTACACTTAACGACCATTGGACTATAGAACCCCGGCTCGCTTTAAAATGGGATTTTTTACCGTTCCAGTCATTAGCAATAGCTTATGGCATGCATAGCAGGCGTGAAAAGTTAGATTATTATTACATAAAAACTCCACAGACCGGTGATCGGGAGATAAATAAGAATCTGAATTTCGCCAAAGCGCATCATTTCGTATTAACCTATGATCTTGGCATTTCTAAAAATACTCATCTGAAGATAGAACCTTATTATCAGTCTCTGTATAACATCCCTGTGGAGCCGGGTACTTCATTCTCCATCATTAATCATGATTTCTATTATCTGGACCGTCCTTTGGTAAACCAGGGTAAAGGGCGAAATTATGGAGTGGATATTACATTGGAACGCTATCTGACCCAAGGGTATTATTATATGCTTACTGGCTCGGTATTCAAGTCGGAATATTGCGGCGGAGATAAGATCTGGCGTAATACGAGACTCGATCGGAAGTACCTGTTCAATGCTTTAGGTGGTAAAGAATGGATATGGGGAAAGCACCGCCAACATATTTTTAATGCCAATCTCCGTATTTCTTACCAGGGAGGAGATCGTTATACCCCCATTGATGAAGCTGCATCAATGGATAGTAAAGATATTATCTATGATGAGACACAGGCCTTTAGTAAACAGTTCTCACCTGCTTTTACTGCCGATTTAGGTATGAGTTACAAACTCAACAAAAGACACTTTTCACATGAATTCGGACTTCAATTGCTAAATGTTAGCGGATATACAGGGCAACATGGATATCAATATAACGAGCAAAAGAATAAAGTCGAAAAAATAAAGGTTAGTAATATGTTACTCAATCTTAGTTATAAAATCCAATTCTAAGTCTGGACTACTTCTGCTTCAGGGAGTTATAACTATCCATATCTTTATGTACAAAACTACGTATTTAATAGTGTGTTAATTAGGTAGTTTTATATACAAAGAGTACGTAGTTTTGTGGTATAAAAGTACGTATTCTTACAGTCAGAAGATATATAGATATAATTTCCCGTTAACAATGTTAATGTCAAACGGATATCCCGATCTATACTTGTATCTGGTAGCTTTTAATCAGATTTATCACTGGCAGGTAATTTTTTATTTACTTGTTGTAAACTATTTTGAAAGAGTGGAAGCGGTAAGGATTGATGTATGTAGGGTAAAAAAATGATATATTTGTATGGTTTGTTAATGGCTTGATTATTAAACGATTATATATCTCGCCTTTTTCTCTACGATAATTGGGTTGATTGTCGTAGAGTTTCAACCTATTGATCGTAGAGGAACGAGGTGAAACTCTACGATCAATGAATAAGATGTTTATAAAATGTGACAGAAATCAGAGATAATAGAGTAGTAGATTGTTTGCTTTGTAATAAAAAGGCTGTTATGTGATGATGGACTTGTTATAGAACTATAATCAAATACTTTGGTTATGATCCGAGTTTGTAGTGTATAAAAGCAAAGGTTTTAGATGAATATAACTTCTTTTGCAGGAAAATGGCTATATTTGTAAAACGCTATATATCAGTGATAAAACATAAATCTAAAATTTACTTATAAAAAAGAACCATTATGGAAGAAAAATATTGCCAAAGTTGTGGTATGCCATTGACAAGAAAAGAAGATATTGCAACAAACAAAGATGGTTCTCCCATGTATGAGTATTGCATCTATTGTTTCAAGGATGGTGGTTTTACTCAGAATATCACTATGGAGGAGATGATTGAAGTCAGCTTAAAACATCTGAGAGAATTGTTTGCAAATGATTCTGGTTTTGATGAACAGGAGGCACTCAATAAAATGAAGACTTTTTTCCCTGAATTGAAAAGGTGGAAACAATAAACTATTTAAAATAGAATACACTATCTATCATATCCGTAGACAGTGTATTTATTGATTACTTTATGCATTGATTTCCGATTCCAGTTGTTTAAAGTTACGTTTTAAGATCAATGGAACAATAGTCTGGTGAAATGGTTTTATTATGAAAAAGTAATATTTCCCTAATTTATTATTCAACTTGACGATGGTTGTTACTGTGATCTTTTTTTCGTTTTCATTGTATTTGCTTTGTTTCAGAAGTAGTGAAATTCTTAGGTCCAAATGTTTATCATCTTCGCCAAGGATAATTTCTGTTGCTCTTTTACCATATACTTTGAATATTCCGGCCTGTGTTCCTACTTCATATTTGTTACTATCGTTGTCTTCTTTTTTTATAACCATAGCAGGCGTTTTTAGTTTAAAGAGTGATGCTATTTTATTTCTTAGGGCAAATAGTCCTTCAAACCATTTTGGACCAGGCTTGGCAAATGCCTTTACTATTTCAGGGATATCGATCCTGTTTTTCTTATCTATGATTGTATATTCATAACTATCAATGTAGTCATAGTCCGAATTATCGAAATGTAGTAATGATTCTTCTTTCATCTTCTCTTTAATTTTATGTTGATACAACGGCTGAATTTTGGTTTTAATGAGAGTTACTCTAATTCTTCTGCATAGATATTGATTGTTTGCAATGCATTCAGCACATCAATTGGAGTTATCTCCAAACATTCTATCCTTAGTATTTTTTCCCAGTCTTCTAAATCTACGTTCCATTTATGAATAGTAGGATATTGGGTAAAAAGGGTTTTGATACGCTTTATATCCTGTTTGTTTTTTATTGATGTTCGGAATATAAAAATTTGATTTTGCATATTTATTTTTTTAGCTGATTTAGTCCATGGGCAGATTACTAAACATTTCATACAATGATGTTGACAAAGCGGATGAATTCTGCACCTAATAATTTTAATTTCTGCTGAATCACATTTTCTATAGGCATAGGTAGAATAATATATTAGTTTGATGATAATGGTTACTGTTTTAGGTGTAAAGATAAGCCAAATAACTCTGCTGTGAGAGATTATTTGACGAACTACCTTGTTACTTATGACAAAATGTATAATATAAGCGACTAATGCCCATATAATAGTCATAATACCTAATGGTTTTTATCATATCAAATTAGTTCTGCTATTGGGAATGCAAAGATAAGTCAGGTATTCTTTTGTCGTATTGAAAATAAAGCCATATATTTGTCCAAAAGCGACAAATGTATGTTTATTACAGCCGGATTATTAAATATGCTTTTAAAGCATTTTAGAACTACGCATGCCGAATTGTCTGAAGTTCTGGTGGAATTGAAGTATGATTATGCGATATTACAAAATCCGACAGTCAAAATTGATGCCAATATACTGGGGTTATATCTGGAATATATTGTTAAAAAGACGGGTAACTCCAGAATCGGTTTGGAAACGGGATTCTTGTTACCGTTTGTTTTGACCGGAAGTTTCTTTAATATTTTCAATCAAAGTAAAACGGTGCGTGATATTTTTGAGAATGATGCACCATTCGACCCGGCAATAAATGACATATATACATTTGTGACGAAAGAGGATGATATTAATTTTTTTCTTGAAATATCGATAGAACCTCAGTTCGAACGATTGTATCCGATAGCTTCCAGACAGTGGATTGAAATGCAATGTGGCTTTTTTCTTCAATATGCTTATAGTTTTACAGGGCGGTTTCTGTACCCTATTCTTGTGTACTCTATGTATAAGGAAGAGGGGAGGAGGGATAAACTTGAAGAGTATCTGGGATGTCCTGTGATATTTAATCATGATCGGTTGATTCTTGTTTTTGATAAGACGGTATTGGATTTACCAATCGTAACGGGAAATAAAGAGATGCTTGTGATTTTTGAAGATTATATGAACGAGATACAAATACAGGAAACAGCACAGAATCATGACTTGTCTCAAACGGTTCGCAGGTATCTTATGCATAGTCTTTTAAATGATGATTTATCTTTGAAATATGTTGCAGAAAGATTTAATATGAGTGAACGTAATATTCAGAGAAAGCTAAAGACGGAGGGTACTTCGTATCAAAAGATTCTTGATGATTTACGTATGGAATTATCTTTAAAATATTTGAAAGAAAAAATCTCCCTACCGGAAATTGGATTTCTTCTTGGTTTTGAGAGTCAAAGTGCATTTAATAAATTCTTTAAAAAACATTTTGGAGTGCAGCCATCTGTATATAAAGAGAATTATTAGATTGATTATTTAAAAGAAAATATAGCTGTAATTGATTGTAAAACAATGAGTCATGACAAGTCTTGATAACGATTTTATTAAAGAACGTATTGCCCCTTGTGGGTTACATTGTGGAATGTGTTTTGCTTTTACAGATGGAGATATTCATCATTTCAGTAACCGATTAAAGCAAGCACTGGGGAATTTTGATGTATATGCACAACGCTTTGTAGAAATGCTTGGAGAGCCGGTCTTTTCAAAGTACCCGGACTTTAAGGAATTCTTGAATTATTTGTCAGTAGCTTCCTGCCAGGGGTGTAGAAAGGAAAAATGCAAGCTGTTTAAAAACTGTAATGTACGTGTATGTAGTGAAGAGAAACAAGTGGATTTTTGTTTTCAATGTAAACAATTTCCTTGTGATAATACTGGATTTGACGAACACTTATATAAGAGATTTGTAGCTATAAACAAACGAATGCAAGAGATCGGGGTGGAGGAATATTACAATGAAGTAAAAGGCTTACCTCGCTATTAGATTATACAGCATCCGGGAGTTATTACTCTGAATATGATTCCTATTTTGGTAATTCTTTTTTCATCAATTTACTTTGGTAAGGTTTGTTATTTAGTGTATATGTGGCTTTTTGTTGATTTTTCAATATTAACTGGTGATTTGCAATTATATTTATCAGATTCAGTAAAAAAGGTATTTTAATCTGTAATCAGTATATTTATTGATCTTACGACAATTGTAACTTTGCATTGTTTTAGTATTATATAATAGAAAAAATCCATTAATAAAATGATTTGAATATGACTGTATTATTGATAAATGGTAGTCCGCGAAAGGGCGGGAATACCCATATTGTTTTGTCAGAAGTGGCTAAAACTTTAAATGAGAATGGAGTGGAAACAGAAATTCTTTCAATTGGGGTGAAGCCCATACAAGGTTGTATCGCTTGTAATCGTTGCAGAGAGCTGGGACGATGTGTTTTTCAAGATGAATTGTATAATAGAATCAGAAAACAACTGGAAGATGGAATTGACGGATTAATAGTAGGTTCACCAACTTATTATGCGGGACCTAATGGTTCACTATGTGCTCTGCTTGACCGAGTCTTTTATTCAAGTTCGGATTTGATTAAATATAAGCCTGCAGCAGCAGTAACTGTTTGCAGAAGGGGAGGAGCTAGTGCAACTCTTGATCGGCTGAATAAATATTTTACAATTAATCACATGCCTGTTGTTTCTTCCCAATACTGGAATATTGTGCATGGGATGTTGCCTGGAGATGCTTTGCAAGATGCGGAAGGGTTACAGACAATGCGAATGTTGGGCAGAAATATGGCATGGTTATTGAAAAACATTGCTAAAGAAAAAAAGTATCCCGAAATTGAATCCACTATTCGAACTAATTTTATTCGTTGATTAAAAGAAATCTGGATTGGTATATTCAATGGTTGATTTTCAGATCGGATAAGTCTGGGATTTTAAGTTCAGATTTATCCAATCTGAAAGCGCATAAATTATAATATACCTTCACTATTATAGTATTATAATGGAGGTCTGAGAAGAATTTTTCATTTCATAGAGAGGGGAAGTAATTATTTTGAAGATATACTGTTTAAAAAAAATAGGAAAATATTTCTTGAATCTTTTTTTATAGATATATTTGTAAGTTGAGTTGAAAAATCAGAGAAAAGATTATTTAGATTCAGAAAAGAGATTAAATGATAAATAGGATGATATTCTTGATATGAATTTGTATGGAAAACCGCGTAACAAGTAAAGATCGAATTTATAGATATCGATAATTAAAATATAAAACTTAATCTATTGAAAATGGAATCACTTCCGAAAGAATATAGTTTACTAATGACCATTAACAAGTACATTGGAGAATATTTTGCTATGACGGTTAATACGAAAACAGTAAGAAGTACAGATATATATGAGTTTTTAAAACATAAAGGTGATTTTAGACAACATTTCGTATCAGCTAAAGAGTTTAATCGTTTTATGCGTAGAATGCATGATCAGGGAGTATTAACTCAAATTATCAAAAATGTGAAAGTTGATACCTCTAATAAAAGTCTTTATCAATGGTATTTCTTTCCTCCATTAAGAGTTTTCTCGAAAAAAACGACGTCAGAAAATAAGAATATTGCAAGTTCACATCCGGATAAAAGTAAGTTCTTTAAAGGAAATAAAAAATATCGGGCGGCTAATGGAACCATGGTCCGGTCTATGCAAGAACTCAATATAATGAACCGGTTATTGGCAGTAGAAATATTTGATGTTTATTATGAACGTCTTTTAGTTGCTGCTGGTAAGGAACGATATCCTGATTTTACCGTATATAATAAAGAAACTCGGACTGTTTTTCATTGGGAACATTTTGGCATGACAGATGATCTGGAATACAGTGAAAAGATGACCGATAAAATAGAATGGTATAAGCAGATTGGCTACAAAAGCATTGATGAGGGAGGACGTTTCATTGTTTCTGTTTATCAAGATGAAGAGCATTTCATCGGGCTAATAGATAGTATTATTGAGAAGATGAAAGTTATATCTGTTCCGTGTGGCTTTCTTAAAGATAACTTATGATGATTAGAAATGGGAATTAATATATTTTTCTGTAAATTGTTTAAGGGTAGTATGTGATAATTGATCTTCTTTTAATGGGACTTTTTGAATTAAAATTTAGTTCCACGATTTATCCACCGATAATATGTTTGAAACGGCTATTTTCTGCTACTTGCTGGAAAAAAAACGATAATGCTTGATTATCAGGGGGGGATTTTTCTTTTGTTTTCTGTGATCCGCTTGGTTCATGAACCTTGCGGTATATTCTCCTATAAATCAATGTTTTTGGAGTTATAGGCCTTGTACATGTCACATTTTAGTCCTAAAAATGTCCACTTCTGTCCAGTGCCTGTCTGCTTATATCCTGGGTTCAAAAGTATACATTCTTTTTAAACTACGCGAATCTTCTAAATCTTATGTGAAGTCGTATCTTGAATGATTTCAATAAATCTCTGTGCAACTATTTTTTTGTATCTTCCTTTCAATTGAAGTAAAGATACTTGCATGTTCCCTCCTTTTTCCTTTAGAGGAACTGCTCTCAACTCCGGATGGCTATCAACGCTGTGTTGGGACAAAATACTTATCCAGTCACCTGTATGTACCATTTGCAACAACAGGTTGGTATCGTTTATTTCTGCCATTGGCTGGAGAGAAATACCACTTTCCATCGCTATTTTCTCTATCATTTTTCGAGTGTAAGACCCCGGTTTTAATAGGGCAAGCGGATAATGAGTCAAAGCCTGTATTGAAATTTTTTTTAGTGCCGCTAATGGAGAACGCTGATGGACTATTAGACACAAAGGGTCTGGAAATAAGTCGACCACCTCTGTTGATGATGAGAATGTATCAAGTTTATATGCCAAAGCGAAATCAACTTCATTCTCATGCAGCATGATAGTCACATCGTTGATGGAAGTAGATTGTGTAAGTATCAGTTTTATCTCCGGATACTCTTTTGAGAAACGAACAATACTCTCTGCCAGCATAGGGCATAAGCTATAAATCACTCCGATGCGAAGTTCACCTTTGTAAATCTGTTGCATATCCCGAAGCTTTTGGATGCCTGTTTCGGTTTCAATGATAGCCTGTCGGGCAAAAGGTAGAAATGCCTGTCCCGCATCCGTTAAATAGACTTTCTTTCCAATACGTTCAAAAAGCTGTATTCCCAGTTCTCCTTCCGTTTGTCGTATACTTTGTGAAAGCGTACTCTGTGTGATGAACAGTAGTCTTGAAGCTTCGGTAAAATTAAGTATCTCTGCCAGTCGGATAAAATATTTAAGCTGCGTCAGTTCCATTATTTTTTTCGATGGATATTATTAAAACTATTAATTATGCAAATATAAAGTATTGTTTGGGAATACAGTAACTTTGCCGCTGATAAATGAATGGGGCATGTTCCATATATCAATAATTAATATAAATCAGCAAGTATGAAGAATGTAGATTTAAGCAAGTATGGCATTGTAGGCAATTTTGAGATTGTACACAATCCTTCGTATGAACAATTGTTTCAAGATGAAATGAATCCGGCTAATGAAGGTTTTGAAAAAGGTAGTCTGACAGATACAGGTGCAGTGGCCGTTAATACTGGCAAGTTCACCGGTCGTTCACCCAAAGATAAATATATAGTGAAAGATGCCATTACAGAAAACACAGTATGGTGGGATGGAGTAATAAACAAACCTGTTTCGGCTGAAGTATGGAATGATTTGAAAGCTTTATCACAGAAACAGCTCTCTTCCTCAAAAAAATTATATGTAGTAGATACTTTTTGCGGGGCAAACGAAAATACTCGTTTGAAAGTCCGTTTTATCATGGAAGTGGCTTGGCAAGCACATTTTGTCACTAATATGTTTATGCGTCCCTCATACTACGATTTAACAAATTATGGTGAACCCGATTTCGTAGTATTGAATTCATCTAAAACTGTAAATCCCAATTGGAAAGAACAGGGATTGAACTCGGAAGTTTTCGTCTGTTTTAACCTAACAGAAAGAATGCAGGTCATTGGTGGAACTTGGTATGGTGGCGAAATGAAAAAAGGCATGTTCTGTATGCAGAACTACTACTTACCTTTAAGGGGCATCCCCTCCATGCACTGTTCGGCCAATGTAGGTGAAGATGGCGATGTGGTTATTTTCTTCGGCTTGTCCGGCACAGGTAAGACTACTTTATCTGCCGACCCTAAACGTTATCTGATAGGAGATGATGAACATGGATGGGACGATAATGGCATATTCAATTATGAAGGGGGGTGCTACGCAAAAGTTATCAACTTGAGCGAAGAAAATGAACCTGATATTTGGCGTGCTATCCGGCGGGACGCACTCTTGGAAAATGTAACAGTCTGCCCGGATGGTAGTGTGGATTTCGCAGATAAATCAAAAACGGAAAACACCCGTGTATCCTATCCGATTTATCACATAAACAAGATTATTCTTCCTTCCAAAGCAGGTCATGCAAAAAAAATAGTTTACTTGTCTGCCGATGCTTTCGGTGTATTGCCTCCGGTTTCTATTCTTGATGAAAATCAAGCTCAATATCATTTACTTAGTGGATTTACCTCCAAATTAGCAGGTACAGAGCGAGGTATTACCGAGCCAATTCCATCTTTCTCTCCTGCTTTCGGTGAAGCGTTTCTAACGCTGCATCCTACTATGTATGCAAAAACGTTAGTTGCAAGAATGAAACAACACGGTGCAAAAGCTTATCTTGTAAATACGGGTTGGAATGGTACTGGCAAACGAATCTCACTCAAAGATACTCGTGCTATCATCGACTCCATCATTGATGGTTCGATTAATGAAGCAGAAACCACTCACATTCCCATCATGAATTTGACAGTTCCCAAAACATTGAAAAATGTTTCGGAAGGTATTCTTGATCCTCGTGATACGTATGCCAATGTGAGTGAATGGGAGGAAAAAGCGAAAAGACTGGCTGGCATGTATATTGACAACTTTAAACAATATTGCGACAATGATGCAGCTAAAGCATTAATAGCATTTGGTCCACATCTCTAAATCGAATAAGCAAATAAATAGTTTAAAGAGTATCTTTCAAGTCGTGCTTTGGAAGAGGTCACATAACCGTCCTGTTCCAACAAAGCATGATAATGTTGGTGTACGGTACTGCGGATGCTGTCTAACATGGTGTTGATACTTATTGCTTCGGCACTTCTTCCGGCTACCTTTCCTGCGCTGGCACTCCAATTTGCGGGATTTATCTCCATTTGGGTGTTGAACTGCGACACAATTTGGTCAATGGTTATGCATGCGATGATTGGTGCATTGCCGTTCTTCTTTGCTGCATTTCGTTTTACGAAAAATAATAGTTTGAAAGTTGTTCTCATAATCTCATTTTTAAAATTGCAAATTTACTTTTAATGATTGAAAATGAGATATTTGCAGCCCGAACAAATATGGACAGAGGTTAGCCAATTTTGGACATTCCGTGACCTGTTTTTCTGAAATTTGTATTGGTCACGAATTGGTCATAGAAGTGTGCCTTTTCGTAGCCTTTTCGTGTCTTTGGTTACGGACTATATATAAAGAAAAACTCCTGCAATACCTTGATATTGTAGGAGTTGTCTAATTCTTGTCGCCGTTTGGCTTCTCTTTCAGTGATCCGCCTGGGACTTATCTTATGATTTTATGTGATTTCTATTGTTTGCATATGTGGTTGATAATCATTTGTTTAAACGATAAATTCAATCAGGTTTTAGCAGAAAGAAGCTTATACGATCAAAAAAGGGGGGAGTAGGAAATGGGGCTTACTCCCCACAATTTTTCTTCTTATCTTCGCAGAAAATAATATTCAAAACATTAAGAAGTATGATAGAAATCAATCACAGTTGTAGAACCTTCCTTCATAAAAACGGTCAGGTAATGATTCGTGTCAGATGGAATAACCGGAAGGACGAAATTGGGTTTTCAGTTGGCTGTAATGCTGATCCAGATAAATGGGATAACGAGAACCAGCGAGCTAGATATAACACAACTCATAAAGTTGGTAGAAAAATCTATGTTGCCCGTGATATTAATAATCGTATCTCCCAATTTCTTGAATGTATTGAGGAGTCTTTTACAGAGTACGGTTTAAATTCTCAGCTGCCAACTAGAAGTGAATTGAAGGAGTTGGTTAATGAGAAGTTGGGGAGAATTAAAGAGGAAATTCCAGTAGAAGTGGAGGAAGTGCAAGAGAAAACATTAAAAAATGCTTTTTTTGAATTCATGAAGCTACGTCCGTCCGAAAACAATTGGGGAGAGAAAACGCATTTTAAGTATAATCAGATGTGGGATCACTTGAATAGTTTTGATTCTGCTATTTCATTAGAGACGTTGGATAAGAAGAAATTGAATGGACTTAAAGATTGGTACATTGCAAATGATTATCATAATGCTACCATTAATAAGCATTTCCGAAATCTGAAAGGTATTTTGAAGTGGGCTGACTCCAATGGCTATTCGGTAAAGAAGGAGGTTTTTACATATAAAACCAATCTGCCTGTTCCACCCAAAACAGTTACCTTCTTAAAATATAAGGAATTGATTCACTTTGCTTCGTTTCAATTTCCTGTAAATAAAGAATATTTGGATAGAGCAAGGGATTATTTTTGTTTCATGGCTTTTACATCGCTACGCTATTCCGATTTAAAGGCTCTGAAAAAAGCGAATGTTTCTGGAGAATATATAGATTTATACACCCAAAAGACGAAGGATAAGATTAGAATCCCTATAATTTCTCATGCTCGTAAAATACTGGAGAAATATAAAGATAATGAAGGAGTTTATGTATTCTCTGTTCCATCGAATCAGAAACTTAATGATTATATTAAGGAAGCTGCTGAGCTAGCGGGATTGGATCGTGAGGTAGTCGAAACCTATTTTATTGGAACGCAAAGGTATGAAGAAATACATAAGTTCTATGAAACGATTTCTTGTCACGATGGACGTAGAACTTTCGTTTGCTGTTCGTTGGCATTGGGTATCACATCTTCTGTAGTAATGAGCTGTACGGGTCATGCAGACTACTCCTCAATGCGTCCTTATATTGAAGTGGCCGATGAAACTCAAAAGCTACAAATGGATAAATGGAATACGTACCAATATAAGTCTGACATCATAGAAAGGATAGATAAAATGAATCCAACGCAATTGAAAGAACTTTGTGAGTATATCAGGAATATAGCTTAAAACATTAGACTGTCAATTTGACAAAATAGAGATGCAGTTTGAATAAAATAACAATCTGGCATAGTCGTTGTACAAAACACTCTATGTTCTATAATGTAAAAAATAGAAATAAAAACCTAGCTGAGGGTAATCAAGAAGTCAGCATGAAGAGTTTTTGTAAGATTATTAACCTTAAGAAACAAATGCCAATGAAGTAAAAAGGGAATATGAAATAGCCTGACTATACACAAGGAAAGCTTGTTAAGCCTATCTATATTTCAGTTGCCTGATTATAATACAGTATTGAAGCGTATTGCAGCAAAGTTCAATAATCCCGACGATAAGTGCGTTATGCAAAATGGTTGGATGGAAAAAAGTTTTCAGGATGTTCAAAAAGCATTTCAGAAATACAATTATTCAAAAGGCAAAGGTGAGTTGTCCGAAGAACTTCAATCATGGATTAATAGAGAATTTTTGAATTATAGCCCTAAGCTGTCATCAATCATGGGTAAGGGAACCCAAAAAGTACAACTTATGTACTATGGAATGGTCTATACAATATTACAAAATAATGGATTCTTTTTGCTTGGCAAAAAGAACAGTCCAATAAAAATCACCCGTAGTAGGTATTGCCAACTATTCAAGCAGAATAGAAAATCATTGAGCAGCAAAATTTATTCGTATAATTTTTATTTAGAAAACGAAACAGATAGAAAAGAAAATGAATCTTGGATCAAAACCTATTGGGATTTTGGAAAATTAAAATTGGTATTTGATGATATCGAAAAAGAGGTTTTAAAGTATTAATATAAAACTAAAGATGGTAGCCCAGAGTGTTTCTGGGCTATTTTTGTGTTAATACCTTTTAAAACTACCCATCTTTTTTTTGTTGGGTAGTAGAGGCTTAATTATTCCTTCTTATTCTAATTTAGCCATTATACCTTTGCTCCCGTAATCAGAACGATAGCTATGAAACGTTTGAACGACGCTCTGGTTGTGATTTTTTTTATTAAAATTAGAAAAAGGCATGGAAAGATTAGAACTAAAAAATAAGCCTCTTTTCCAAGCAACTTTGGGTGATTTGATAGAGGTATTCGAAGGGGTCGCTAATAAAGAAGGTAAAGATGGAAGAGGTAGCACAAATCCGTCAAGTAAGAAACGGTATGTCCGAGGCATGAAAGAATTGGCGGAGGTTCTTCATTGTTCAGTTCCAACAGCTCAAAGAATCAAATCAAGCGGTGTACTTGATGCGGCTATTTCTCAAAGCGGGAAGACCATTATAGTCGATGTTGATCTAGCTTTAGATTTACTAAGATTGTCCAATAAAAAATGGGGGCGTAAGTACTCCAAGTAATTAACTGGAATAGACAGTTTCGCTGGAAAACAATGCTAGCTAATATTGATAGTGAAGCTGTCTGTTCATAAATCAAGAATAAGTATGAAGGAAAAGAACAGGGAATTACTTGTCTTAAATGAGCAGGTCAAGCAGGTTGGAGAGACTAGTGTAGCTCCAATGGTAACAGTTTCATTGGTGAATGTACCAGCAAGACTCTTTGATAAACTGATCAGAAGTGGTCAATAAGAATCGTGTATATTCAATTATGATCAAATATGACAATAAAATGTGGTGATATAAGAATAAATATAATCAAGTAGTTGCATGTATAACTTATTGAAATCAAGAAAGTTAAGATGTGTAAAACTTTTGATTTATTCACTTATATTTGCTCACGGAAATTTAAAAAACAACCATTTAAAAAATCATGGAAGAAAAAGAAAATCTTACTGTACCTAACAATGGACAGTTTGGACAAAGCTCAAACTTTAATGTAAGAGAAGAAGATCGACAAGCACAGGCACTTGCTGATAGTGTAAAACCGTCAGAACAACTGCAACCTCTAAAGGAAAACATTCAAGATCTAAAGGGTGATGATTCGCAGGAAATGATAGATGAAGTGCCTGTAGATCAAAATAATCAAGAAAAAATAAAGTCCAAAACTTTAGTTACTTTACTTTCTTTCTTGGTCAGAAAGATGCTATATAAGGTGCATTATTTATTTTCCTATCGTGAAGCTATAAAGCACGGGCTGAAAATAGCATTCTTAATAGGCAATAGGGAGGTTTATTCAAGCCAGATTGATAAACTGTATAATGAAATCAGTTCCAGTTCGGATAAGAAGTTCTCCAACCCTGTTATAGTTGTATCTTTGGAAAGAGCTTTAAAGAGTGGGTTAAGAGCAGTGGATGCTGATGGAAAAGAGATCACATTAGATACTCCAGATTTATGGCTGTATGTAGCAATCCTCGATGGACAACATAGGTTAATGGTATGTTTGGAACATTTGGATGTTGATTTAGATTTGGAATTGATAGATTATGACGGTAATCTAATGTCATTTATTCAGATTCTGAATTCTATGGATAAGAATTGGAATAATGAAGATCGCAAGAAATCTAATTTGGCGACAGGTAAGTCTACCAATCAATTGTATATAGAATCTGAAATAATACAGCGTGAGTTTGGTGTGTCTCCTAAGTATGCGGAGTATCTTTTGACATTCAAAAGAGATGCTACTAAGAAAAAAGACCTTATTGCAGGTAAGGATTCTACTCCCTACAACGAAGAAAACGGAAGAAGAGGGTATCAGTTATATATGGCTATTGCTTATAAGTTTGGAGATGAGAAGAATGTGAAGAGAGTGGAGTTTGTTGATGCGATCGTTCATGCTCATAATCAGAATGGTGATTCAAATAACAAAACGTTTACACGTGATATGAAATGCTTCGTAACTATGATGGACGATACCACTAGAAATAAAATCATCACTCGGTTGGCAAACAAAAATTACGGGGAACTAAAAAGTACCTTGTTTAGTGATTTTCAAAAGTTCTGCTCTTCACATAAAGATGACATGGAAGACCTTGAAAAGGAACAGGATATGAAGATATCTGAATGGAAATCGCAGAAGGAGACGGTGGCTGCTAAGAATGACATCATTAAAACTCTCAAAAAAGGTACTCCGAATGAAATTCTAGCAAATAGAAAAAAGGTAGCTACCCAAAATGCTTTAAAGAAAACGAAGCAACAGACAGAGAATAAGTAGTTTCTAATTTTATCTTCTCCTCCATGTGACAGATGGAGGGGATTTTTAAACCATCACAAATTATGATGACACTAGAAGAATTTAAGCAGAAGGGATACATCCTCTGTTTGCCGCAAAAGATACGCTTAGACACGGGACTCATAGGAAAATTGACATGTAATCTACATTGTAATGCCAACGCACCGACATTACATCTGATTCCTGCCAAGATATTCTTATCAAGGGGGTGGCTGGCTGTAGATGATAACGGAGAATTGATTTCCCTTCTTGATACTGATATAGATCGGAAATTAGTGCTACTTGAAGATATTAGCTTGTATTTCGCATTGCAGCAGACAAAGCTACCTGATAGCAATATAGCGGTAGATATACTGACAGAGATGCCAAGGGGTAAAAAATGGAATTTCTAGCTTATGGACTTATTGAAAACCATATTATGTCTTCCTTGCAGAACACCGGAGAGGGTAAAGGTTGTGATTCATCCGGGGGGAAACGGATTTGATATACCTTTTCCGTTTGGAACGATAGTAGTACCGGACACACCAGATGGATATTGCATTTCTAGTGGTTGTGGGTCAGGGAAGACCGAATCTATTAAATCGCTGATACGTCAGAAATGGGATCAAGGTATATTATATTGCGTTGATACGAAAAGTGAATGCAGCAGAATGTATCAATGGATCATGGATAATCTAATTGGAGAAATATTGCACGATGAAACACTTAAGTCTAATGATGTGCTGATGATTCATTCAGATACCGATTTTGAGAAAATGAAAGAATACAAGACACATCCAGAAAATGTGGTTGGTATTAAGATTCTAATTATCACGCATGTACGTTTCTTTACTGACCTGATTAACTATTTCCTACTTTATGATCCAAAGAATCCTAATCCTGTTGTTCCTATATTTGATAGTGACTTCAAGAAACTAATGCAGCAGGGCAATTTAAGAAAATATATCCTTCTTGATGAAACTCCATTGTTCTTAAGACCATTCATAACTTTTCCTAAAGGTTTGTTAGGCGTATTCTCTGAGAAGAATAAACTTGGAGATTACCAATGTAAATCACAGACGAATATAAAGGATGCGTATGATACGTTTATAAAGGGAGATAGTTTAGATTTCTATAAAGGAACAGACAGGCTTAGCCAAATCAAACGGGATGTTATATTGGGGTTGATACCGAAGTATTACTCTGACTGGATGGGGATGAAAGATAAGAATTGCAATATTCATTTCTATCCGTCTGACCTGATTCATTCCAATATGAAATCCCATGTGATTATATATGAAGGAGCAGGGGATGTACTGTTGGGTAAAGGTTCTTGTTTTAAGCTACTTGACATAATACCCAAGTATAACTGTCAGATTGATTTTATGGAATTCCCTTTGGGGTTGAACAGAAAACATAAACCGAATAATGCAACGTATGCGTCATTTATCAAGACTGTTTGCTCTTTGTGTTATAGTTCATTTGGGAAAACACTGATTGTTATCTGGAAAGATTACAAGACGGATGATGAGAGAACATTAACTAAGGAGGCTGGTAAATCGGAATGGGCTGATAAACTTAGAGAAGCATTGCTGACAGAAGGATTAGCCGGAAGTAATTTTACTGTTACATATTATGGTGCATCCGATACTAAATCAACCAATGTATATAGGGATTATCAGAATATTATCCTTTGTGGTAATTGGGATTTACCTTCTTCTGTATCGGGACAACTAAGGAAAGCGTATAACTCTAAAACCAGTCAGGATGAGTATAAGTTTTGGTATACGATCCAGTTGCTTTCTAGAATTGGCATAAGAAAGAATGATGGACTAAAGTATACAGTCTATTACTCTTCTGATCACTCGAAGAAGTTTATCAAGTCTTTGGACGATTACCTGAATAAGAATAAGATAACCATGAAATCGAAGAAGGCTACTACTGATCCCGTATGGATGGTACGAGTAAAATCTATAAAAGGAGGGAGTAAGTATGTAGATAAAATTGGGAAACTGATAAAATATAACTCTGCTTTGGAAAAAGCAATTATTGATGATGACAAAACTTTTCAGATGAATATTCCTCTTGATGCTATTGGGAGAATTATCCCAATGGGAGGCAAAAAGCAAAGATCAAACTATACAAGGTTAATTGATTTTATGAAGACTAGTTTAGGAATTGCCTTGAATATACCAAATAATAGAAAATCTATAAAGCCCAAACCTTAGTCCGTATTTTTGAAATTGCGGTATAATATATAAGGATTAATAAATACGGAGTAGTAGAGAATTATCATAAAGATAGTATTAATGAAAACAAATGTTGTTTTCCATGAGGAAGTATCTCCCAAAGGAGACACTTTCTCCGTGTTAATGAAGTTATGTAATGTTTAATGAACATAATGTATTTGCTTGTTATCCTTTATTTATAGCTTCATTATTTCCCCTTCATTTCATCCAATTAGCCATGCAAACAAAAATGACGGATATAATTGAAAACTATGAAGGGATGAGTTTAGAAGCTATATCATTATTTCCTCAATTCCCCATTTATTCCAATTATCACCCTCATTGTCTAATTTATCATTCCTCCGAAACCTCTATATTCCAATGAATCCCTAATTGATAACAGGGGGATTGTCCAAGTGCGGAGCGAGAGTGAACCCTTTAGAGTATGTCTGTGGGAGTGACGTTATTGTCTTTCGTAGTGTAACGGAGAAAGAATAGTCACGAGTTTCGTAGAGACATACGTGGTGAACGTAAGCGTTAATAAAAGAATGATAACTATGCCGCAATTTTAAATTTATGGACTTATCTTTTGATTTGTTTCACTCTAGTTTTTCTTGATATTAGCTTACTTATCCAAAGTTTCTATTTACTTTTGTTGATAGAGTAAATTATAAAGATATGATAAAGATAGTTGATAACTTAGAACTCAAAGGGAATGAGCTAATTTGCAAAGACAAAAAGGGAATATGTAAACCTATAACTTTTCTACAAGGTCGCTTGGATGGAGCTTGTGCTATCTATTCGGTTGTTATGGATTTGCTGATCCTTCGTTGTATAAATCATAAAGATACGTATATCTATGCAGAACATAAAAGTAGTGAAACTAAAAATCTATTTAAGATTTTAATGGAAAGGAATGGTATGCACTGTGATGGACGAACATTTAACTGGATCAATTTGAAAGTTAGGGAATCTTTTAGTTCCATTGTAGACTGTATCCAAAAAAGAACATCTAATGCAGATTCAATAAAACTAATATCTTCATATATAGATGGTAATATTCCTGTTGTTATATCTGTTGTCGGCAAAAACTTTGCACATGCAATGCTTGCTATTGGTTATGAATTTACTAATAATGGTAATCCAACTAAAATATTTTGCCTTGATCCTTCTGGGGATTTACCAAAATATTCATATTGGAATTCTGTGATAGACTTATATCCACAACAGCCGGGTAATATATATAAGTATAATTATGCTAATGCTTTTGAGGAATATAAGGTATACATGGATGATATATTAATCATAAACAAGAAATAAAAGACTATATGAAAAACACATTAAAAGGAATTCTAGAAAATTTCCAAGGAGTAAATGGAGATGAAGAGTTATTGCTAAAGGAAATGAATAAACTTGCTCGCCATTTCTTCTTTGGTGGATATTTCCAAGTAAACAATAGAAAGATTTATCTTCGTGATATAGAATTCTATTACCATGAAGAAGGTGATGGAGCAAAGATCAAGGATTATATCATGTATCATATTTCTGATAAAATAAAAGAACCTACCTTGAAGAATGAGTATTACCCCTTTGGCTCATTTAATGCACATGTATCGGGAGTTGATTTTACTTTTGAAAATAAGGATAGACAATATAGAGCTTCCGTTCTCATCAGAGGCATTAAGATAGTAGACAATGATAGTGAACCTATAATTGAAACAAGACCAACTTATGTATATGAATATCTTCTTATGGGTAATTCTCTTTTTAATGATGGTATACAAATTAAATGGATTGACGAAAAATTACCAACCGAACCAATAGAACAGGGCTATCGAAAAAATGTATGTCAATATGATCCTTCTGGTAACAAGATAGAGTATCAGAACTGTCCTAGTAATGAACCTGTCACAATCGGAAAAAAGAAATACTGCCAATGTATACGCAAGTGGAGGTTTTGGATTAAATAGACTTGGTGATAATATATAATAAATCGTAATCTTAGAAACACAGTCTTGGAATTAGGAAAGAATATTTCTTGATATTAACAAGAGAGGAATTGTTTTCTTTAATGTCATAATATGAACCTTAATACCTAGCAGAACATGAATTTATCAAAAGAATATATTCGGTCTTTAAATCAATGGAAAAATGTAGCCGATAAATTAGATACTACTAATCTATACACAGATAAAGAAGAATATATATACCCGGGAGACGAGGATATAATACATACATTTAACGAGAAAGTACAACAGGATTTTAAATTTATTCTGGGGATTCCACCTGAACCATTTCAAGGTAATCCGCTTAAAGCTAAAGTTATAATCCTTAGCCTTAATCCCGGCTATATAGAACAGGTTAATTGCAAATTAGCTCAAATGCTTAGGACTGATATTATAAAAGAAATTGTAGCTGAGAAGAAAAGAACCTTAAATTTGGATGCAGATTCTTTTTTTACCCATGATGCAATAAACGTATTGGGTGATTGGTATTGGTATAACCGGTTCAAAGGACTTAAGGAGGAAATAGGACAGAGTGATATCAATTTCTTTAAAAAGGTGGCACTAATACAATTTATAGCCTATTCTTCATTTAGTTTCGATGATCTACCTAGAAACTCATTCTTGCCTTCTCAGGATTTTACAAAACTACTAATTCGTTACATAGCAGCGGAATGTCAAAATACCGTGTTTCTTATACTACGTGGTAAGAACAAATGGAAAAAACTTATTGATGATGATGTATGGATAAACTTAGAAGAATCAGGTAGGTTAATCTGTAAACCTACACATATACGGACACAAGCAATATCTCGTGCTACTCTAGGTGATAATGAATATAATAAGTTGTTGAATATCCTAAAAAAGTGAAATGTTTCTGTTATATATTAACAATAGAGATTCTTTATTTGACATTAAAGACCATAAGGAGTACAGGTACGCCACTTTGCAAAAACCTTATGTTGCCACTATCCCAAATTAAGAATCCCAATCAGGCAAAATGGAAAGACAAAACACTGATCAATTATATAGATAAAAATGTAGGAAGGAGTACCTGAATTCTTATAATGACAGATATCGATATCAATCTATACACTCGCACTCCAAATGATTATGCAGGTATAGTGTACTCTATGAGAATGCTTTGGAATATCTTACTGGCACATTTGGAATGCATGGTATTGATAAAGCCCACATAGAAGAGTTATCAATAACTATAATTCCAACAGGGAAAACTTTGGAGAGGATAAGATGAAGTTGTACCAGAAAAGAGAACAGGATGTATAGAAGTCAGAAGTTGAGAGGAGAATAAAAAATAAAATGTCGGTGGCTTACCTCAAATAGGACGAGTTGCTGACTCTCTAATTTCCTAAAGTCAAAATCACTTCTCTAATGATACACGTTAAAACTAAAACACTAGCATTCTATTGGTTAATTGAAAACAAATCAATACATTTGCAAGACACATCGGTAATTTGACAATGGAGTTAAACAGATTAGAAGTTGTACTTGTAAAAAGCGTACAGGAAAATGATTGACTGGAAAAAAGGGAAATAACTGTTTTATATTGATATACAAACCAATCTCAATCATCGCTTGAAGCCTTGTTTACTATTGTATTGTAGAAATGCTAAATGTGGTTATAAACATTGATAAGCAAGAAAAAAGTTTTTCTTTATGAGTGCAAGGAAATATGCTGTAAAATACCTGACAAAAATCATCTTTTGGTTAAAAAGAAAGGATGAACCAAAAGAAACTTCTGTTATTTCTTTAGCCCCTAAGGTTTTAACAAAGGAAGAAGATATAAAAGTCATAGAGCCATATTTAGACGAGCTGGAACATTCATTAGCAACAATTGACTTAACTAATATAGCTATTACTGGAGCATATGGATCGGGGAAAAGTACAATAATTAAAACGTTCCAATATTTACACCCAGAATATGAATATTTAAATATTTCATTGGCTTCATTTAAAGACAATGAGGAAAATGGAAAGAAGTCACTTTCAAAAGAAGATAAAAAGATTAATCAGGAAGATGGAGAAGAGAAACTTTTACCAGAAACGAAAAATGAAATAGTAAAACAATACTCATTTAATACTTGTTTAGAACGCAGATTAGAAATAAGCATACTGCAACAAATTTTTTATCATGTTAAGCCCACAGAAATACCAGATTCACGCTTTAAAAGGATCAATAACAATAAGTGGTGGCAATTATTACTCATATCTATAAGTTTGATAATTTGGCTAATAAGCGCGATTTTATTATTCAGGTTCAATTACATAGATAAAATTAATCCTTCATCATGGATGTTTTCTTTCAAATTTGATTGGATTACTTTTTTTACATTTGTTTGTTTTTTTGCCGGTATTGGTTTCTTTGCCCAAAATATAATTCGCTTACTTAGCAATTCTAAAATCAATAAATTCAGTATAAAAGGAGAACTTGAGCTTGGTGACAATGTCGACAAATCTGTTTTCAATGAGCACTTAGAAGAAATTATTTATTTTTTTGAAAGAACCTCATATAATGTAGTAGTCATTGAAGATTTAGACAGATTTGATACAACGGATATATTTACAAAGCTTCGAGAGCTAAATATCCTTTTAAATACATCAAAACTGATTAATCGAGAAGTCAAATTTATATATGCGATTAAAGATGAACTGTTTACAGATAAAAATGAAAGGGTTAAATTTTTCGATTATATAATACCAATAATCCCATTTATTAATGCTTCTAATGCGGGAGTTAAACTGAATGAGCTTGTAAAAACACGACGATTAGAAAATGTTTTAACTTCGGATTTTGTCCAAGATATAGTTTCTTTTATTGATGATATTGACATGCGATTGCTTATTAATATTTTCCATGAATTTTGTATTTATAGAAAAAGTATACCTGTTGAAAATCAAGACAATTTATTTGCTATAATAGTATATAAAAATATGTATCCTGACGATTTCGGTAAGCTTTCTAAACACAATGGTCTTCTTTACAAATTTGTTTCAAATAAAGATAAATATATAAGTGGACTACTAAATGAGTATGCGGAAAAAGTCAAACAAATAGAGTCTAAGATTGATAACATTGAAAAAGAAAAAATTACTTCTATCCAAGAACTGAGGATGATATATCTATTCAAATTACAACGTCAATTACCTGGTTTGACAGACATCTATATAGATAACCAAAGAATCAATGTTACATATTTTTTAGAAGATGAATATTTCGCAAAACTTTTAAAGAATGAAAATTCTAACATTAGATATTATATCAATTCAAATGGTACATACAGCAGTAGTGTAACATTTGGAAGTATTGCAGGTGCTTCTAGTCCAATTCCTTATAAACAGAGAGAAGAACTTGTTTTGAATAAAGCGAATGATAAAATAAATAAACTAAAAAACGAAATCATACAATTAAAAAATAAAAAGAAAGAAATAGTATCAAAGAGTTTGCAGGAGATATTCCAAGAAATTGATATTGAGCCATATTTGGAGAACTTTTCGAATAATCAAATGATGAGAACACTTTTGATTAATGGTTATATTAATGAAGATTACGAAGATTATATATCCTTGTTTCACGAAGGAAACACAACAAGAGCAGACGAAATATTTAAAAGAAAAGTGAAGAGTGGAAAATCTTCTCCTTTTGATTATCAATTATCTGATAAAATAGGAAATCTGATTAAGGAAATACCTGACAAGTACTTCAAACGAGATGTAATTCTTAACTTTAGTTTATTAGATTTTTTATCTGAGAATATTGATAAGTATAAAGCTAAATATAAAGATATTATGTTCGTTTTAAGTAATGAAAAAGATAATTCAGTAACATTTATCGAAGAATATATAGAAAGAGGGAAAAATTTACCCTTATTTATTAAGTCAATTTGTAACTCTTGGAATAATTGGTGGTACTACATGCACGAGCATGAGAAAGCAATTATTTATCATGATGGTAGATTAAAAAGCTATTTGAAACTAATTATAGAAAACGCAGATGAGGATGATATTTTACAGATGAATAGAGATAACAAATTATCAGGCTTCATAAACACTCTGCCTGATTTCATTTTTCTAATTGACAATTCTTATGAAAGCAAAACGAGCGCTCTAATAAAGAAGCTTAATATTAAGTTCAAACAAATAGACTCTCCTGATAAAGTAACAAAATCGTTATTTGATTATATATATGAAAATAATTTCTACGAAATTAATGATGCAAACATATCAATGATGTTGTTGCTATACAATGATAACATTGACGAACGTGATTTGGCAGAATCAAACTATTCAACTATTTTAGATTCAAGAAGTAAAAACCTTATAGATTACGTTGAAAATAATATCTCCACTTACATAAATAACATATTTTTGAAATTAGAAAAGAACATAAAAGAAACTGAAGAAAGTGTTGTTAAACTACTCAATAACGACAGCCTAAGTATTTCGGCAAAAAACAACATTATTTTAAAACAAGAAATTCTAGTATCTGATATTTCAAAAGTGCAAAGCTGCGAAGTTCAACAAATATTAATCAATGAGAATAAAATTGTTGCAACTTGGAGAAATCTATATCTATATTATGAGACATTGACAGAAGGTAGTACTTTAGATGAAATATTGGTATGCTATTTAAATCAAGAAGAAAATTATAATTTACTTTCTAAGCAGTCAATCGAAATTGAATTAAAAGAAAAATCTACAGAGATTATTAAAACATTTTCACTTATGATTATAAACTGTAATGATTTACAATATGCAAGCTATATCAGCCTCCTAAAGTCAGTTCCGCATGTATGGCATAGTTTGAACTTTGAACACTTAAATAAAGATAAAGTAGAATGGATGGTAAATACTAACTTTTTAACTCTTACGGTAGATAATTTCAATAGACTTAAAGAATATTTTCCTAAACAACATATAAGACTTATAGAAAAGCAACAAAATAAATTGCTGCCGATAATTAATGAGATAGGGCTGGAAAAGGATGATATTATATCATTGTTAAAATCAAATATAGTTACAAACAATAATAAAACAGAGATTATTGAGAAAATTAGCGATAGTTTCATAATTGAAAATAAAGATATTGCAAAGCTAACGTGTGATATATTGGCTAATTTTCCGCAATGTATTCTCTTGAATTTTGATGTTATTGAAAGCTTGATTAATAGCTCTTCTACAAAAGAAAACAAAATTAGGCTTTTGAATAAGCAGATTGAGGAGCTAACGGATTCCCAACTCCAAAGTTTAACTGAGCAACTTGGATGGAGTTATCAAAGATTATTTAAAAAACAGCATAAACCAACATTCGCTAACACAGAGTACAACATTTTTTTATTTGATTCTTTACAAAAAAGACGATTGATAAGAAGATATGAAAAATACAAGGATGATCAAGTGAAAGTTTTTGCTAATTATTAATGTTTACCAATCATCATTACTCATTTGCAATGGTTTCTGTAGAACTGTATCGATTTTGTCTACAAGAATCTTATAGCATGATAGCGAATAAACAAAAGCTCGTGATGATGTTACTTTAGGGTATTGTATGTCTTTTGCAAATGGATAACAACCAGAAAGTGCCCATATTTGAGTATCTTTAGTAATGCCATTACCAGTTACGCCAAAACCTCCACCAAACATTATTACATATCCACTATCGTCATTTATTTGTAAGCATCCGATAAAGTCCCCGTTGTCTTTGTTCTATTTTCATTGCACCTTTGCCTCTGCAATATTGCATGAACTTCTAACATATTTTCATTATGACAAAAGAACAATTTACCTCTTTACAGGGTAAGCCCCCGATAAAGTCCCCGTTGTCTAGTTTCTATTTTCGCTCGATCTTTGTAAGCATCCGATAAAGTACACTATAAAAAATGTCTGTATCTCCTTTCCTGGTAA
>DXWV01000108.1 GCA_019416685.1 Bacteroides sp. | reverse complement strand
TAAATTATTAAATATATAATGGCAACGCACTATACCTGCGCGTTACGCATCCTTTCTTATTCTTCACCCATTTCCGGCTTCTCTGCTTTTTGTGCAGGAGCAGCAGGTTTCGGTGCTCCGGCTGTTGCAGGCTTTTTAGAAGCTTCTTTCTTTTTCGGAGAAAGCTGAATAGTCATGCGCTTACCTTCCAGTATCGGCATTTGATCTACTTTAGCGTAGTCTTCCAGATCATTTGCAAAACGAAGCAAAAGCACTTCACCTTGCTCCTTGAAAAGGATGGAGCGACCTTTAAAGAATACATAAGCCTTCACCTTATCGCCATCTTCCAAAAATCCTTTAGCATGCTTCAACTTAAAGTTGTAATCATGGTCGTCTGTCTGGGGTCCGAAACGGATTTCCTTCACATTAACCTTAACCTGCTTCGCTTTCTGTTCCTTCTGACGTTTCTTTAATTGATAAAGAAATTTAGAATAATCAATAATACGACAAACAGGGGGTTGAGCATTAGGAGAAATTTCCACTAAATCCAATTCTTTTTCTTCAGCCATTTTCAGAGCCTGAAAGATTGGATATACTTTCGGTTCAATATCATCGCTTACTATGCGAACTTCCTTGGCACGAATCTGTTCATTGATTCTGTATTGCCCTTTTAGAGTGTCATTCTTCATTAAAAACGTTTACTTCCTAGTTTGATCTTTTTATTGTTATACTAAATATTTTATTCTGAAACGGCTGCAAAGTTACCATTTATTTATCATATTCTGAACTTCTTCGTTCAAAATTTTAGCAAATTCTTCAAATTTCATAATCCCTTTATCACCTTCACCTTGTCTGCGGACTGAAACTTCGCCGTTTTCGGCTTCTTTCTCACCTACAATTAGCATGTAAGGGATACGTTTCATTTCATTGTCACGTATCTTACGACCAATTTTTTCGTTACGATCGTCAACAATCGCACGAACTTCGTGTGTTCTCAGATACATCTTTACCTGTTCTGCGTAATCATTGAACTTTTCACTGATCGGCAGAATTGCTACCTGATCGGGTGTCAGCCACAACGGGAATTTACCGGCTGTATGCTCAATGAGTACAGCCACAAAGCGTTCCATTGATCCGAAAGGAGCACGGTGAATCATCACCGGACGATGCTTTTGGTTATCGGAACCCATATATTCGAGTTCAAAACGCTCCGGCAAGTTATAGTCTACCTGGATTGTTCCCAACTGCCAACGACGGCCGATGGCATCTTTCACCATGAAGTCAAGCTTAGGACCATAGAAAGCAGCTTCTCCATATTCTATTTTAGCTTTCAAACCTTTCTCCTCACAGGCTTCAATGATGGCCTGCTCTGCCTTTTCCCAGTTTTCATCACTACCGATATATTTCTCACGGTTCACCTTGTCACGCAAAGAAATCTGAGCTTCAAAGTTAGTAAAATCCATTGAACGGAACACAATAGAAATAATATCCATTACGCGAAGGAATTCACCCTTCACCTGATCCGGACGACAGAAAATATGTGCATCATCTTGTGTGAAACTACGTACACGAGTCAAACCATGAAGTTCTCCACTTTGTTCGTAGCGGCATACCGTACCAAACTCTGCAAGACGCAGAGGAAGGTCTTTGTACGAACGCGGGAAATTCTTATAAATTTCGCAATGATGCGGACAGTTCATTGGTTTCAAGAAGTACTCTTCGCCTTCTTCGGGAGTATGTATCGGCTGGAAAGCATCTTTACCATATTTGGCATAGTGTCCGGAAGTTACATACAACAATTTATTACCAATAGGCGGAGTTATAACTTCCTGATAATCATAACGGGTCTGGATACGACGCAAGAACTCTTGCAGGCGCAAACGAAGTGCAGTTCCCTTTGGTAACCACATCGGAAGTCCCTTACCCACTGTATCAGAGAACATAAAGAGCTGCATCTCTTTACCAATCTTACGGTGATCGCGCTTTTTAGCTTCTTCCATAAGCGCCAGGTATTCATCCAACATTTTCTTTTTGGGGAAAGTAATACCATAAATACGAGTCAGCATCTTACGGTCTTCATGGCCACGCCAGTATGCACCTGCCACAGACGTCAGTTTGATAGCCTTGATCGGAGCAGTTGTCAGCAAGTGAGGACCACGGCAAAGATCTGTAAAAGCTCCTTGCGTATAGGTAGTAATATGACCGTCTTCCAATTCGGAAATCAATTCGCATTTGTAGGTTTCACCACGATCACCAAACATTTTCAAAGCATCGTTTTTTGCAATGTCTGCACGAACCACAGCCTCTTTCTTCGCCACCAACTCTGCCATTTTAGCTTCAATAGCTGGCAGATCAGCTTCTTTGATCACAGCTTCACCCGGATCAACATCATAGTAAAAACCATTCTCAATAGCCGGCCCAATACCAAACTGTATGCCCGGATAAAGTTCCTGCAATGCCTCTGCCAGCAAGTGAGCACTTGTATGCCAGAAAGCATGTTTACCTTCTTCGTCCTCCCACTTATAAAGTACGATAGAAGCATCTTCATTAATAGGGCGACCTAAATCATAAATTTCACCGTTCACGCCACAAGCCAGTACGTCCTGTGCCAGTCGCGAACTGATACTTTCTGCAATTTGCAAACCGTTCACTCCCTCGTTATATTCACGAACAGAGCCATCGGGAAATGTTATCTTTATCATAATGTGATGTTATATTTTTCTTTTTAGCACGCAAAGATAATGTAAACCGAGAGCAGAATAAAATGAACTCGTTCATTTTTTATGCCAAGGTGCAGCTTATCTTCGCTTTTTGGTGCAAAAATAGCTAAATCTTTTTGAGTTTTCTATTATTTATAAAAAAAATGTTATTCCATCTGATCGGTGAAACGTTTAATAATATTGTATGCCGAAACAATACCCAATTCACCAGCCTTACTCAAATCTGTAATACCTTGCTTATTATTACCCAGAAAAATATGGGTCAATCCACGGTTATAATACGCATCTGCAAAATCATGATTCAACTCGATGGCTTTATCATAATCAACCAGTGCAGAACGATAATCTTTCAACATTGCCGACACATTGGCACGATTGTAGTAAGCATAAACGAAATCGGGCGCCAAAGCAATCACACGGTTCAAGTCTGCTATTACCGCATCATAATCCACCGCACCGATCTCTTTATGAGACGAATCGATACCCTGTTTTGCACTTGTAGCTTCTTCGGCTTTTTGATATTCCAACTGTTTACAACGCACCAAAGCTCTCATAAAGTAAGCAGGAAAGAATGTATCGTCGAGCAAAACAGCTTGCGTCAGGTCGTCAACCGAACTTGTAAAATCCTGTACAAGATAAAAATCGAGCGCACGGGCAAAACGTTTCGCAGCGCTCTTTTCATCTTCCACAATGGCAGAAGTATGAGCATCGATCAATGCAAAATGGAACTTAACCTGCTCTTCAGTCAATGGCGCTTCCATATTAGTGAGACGCAGGCGTTTTGGGAATATTCCCGCCTGGTTCAATTCGTCAATATAGGTATGATAGTTCACAGAACGCTTTACGTCACTCATCTTTTCATAATAAGTGAGTGCAAACATCGGCTCGGGCTTGATATTCACATTACGATCCTGTACTCTACCCCGGTAATCGCTCTTGTACTGCCGTTCCTGTTCTGAATCATCTGCTATCACTATCTTACGATAGTTATTCATATTTTTATCCGACTTCTTACGTGTCTTGCCTTCGTCCTCCTCATCTTCATTCTCACCCCTATCATCTTTATTATTTTGTGCCATATCTTTATTTGACACACCATTCTGACGATCGAGCTGCATTTTCATAATTTTGAAATCATCCGCTTCGGCTCCTTTACGGTCTCCTATTTTCTTTCTGGCTTCAGCACGCTGATAATAACCTGCCAGGAAGTTAGGATACTGCTCAATAACTGTAGTATAATCCTTGATCGCTCCCCGGTAATCTCCCGTTTGTGCACGCAACAATCCACGGTTAAAGGTAGCCATCATATTATCCGGTTCTATTTCAAGCACAAAGTTAAAATCTTCAATAGCACGGTTGTCATCTCCTACTTGTGCGCGCAGCAAACCACGGTTATAATGCCCGATAAAATTGTTTGGATCTATATCCAGAGCGAGGTCATAGTCGCTCATGGCTCCTCTCAGATTGTTCTGATGAAAACGAGCCAAAGCACGATTAATATAATTCCCGGCATTCCGGGCACTCAGGCGAATAGCCTGGTTGAAATCGGACTCGGCCTCTGCATACTTGGATTGTTGTAACTGTACAATAGCCCGTGACGACCATGCATCCGGATCGTATTTATCCAGTTCGATAGCTGTATTAAAATCATTCAGTGCCCTGATAGTATCCTGCTGCTTTAAAGCCACTTCACCACGCATCAGATAGGCTCGTGTGTATTTAGGAGATATGGCCAGTAATTTATCTAAATCTTCTTCTGCAGCTTTATAATCTTTTTTTTGAATATGGCACAAGGTCAGATTGTGCCACAACGTAACATTCTCCGGGGCATAAAACAGGGCTTTCTGATAATCTTCAATCGCACCATCATACTTATTCTGCCGGATACGGGCTAAACCTCGAATCTGGTAAGCTCCCACTACAAAAGGATTACGCTCGATAGCTTTATCACAATCAGCCTCCGCACCCTGAAAATCATCCAGATTTATTTTAGCCAGGCCTCTGAAAAAATAAGGCTCGTACAAATAGGGTTTCGCATTGATTACCTGATTAAAATATTGGATAGAGAGCACATAGTCTTCAAAATAAAGCGCATTACGGGCAATCATCATTACCCGCTCTGTATTTATTTGAGCATACACAAGCGTAGGCAGTAGCATGAGTGCTACTAATATTTTTTTTATCATTGGCCTTTGAATACTACTTAATAAGTGAGGCAAAAGTAATGCTTTTCGGCTATTAAACAGGGATATCGGTTAACTTTTTATATTTTTTGAGTATTTGACCAAATAATTTACGATTGGACAATTTACGATTGATAAACGTTTTATTTATAAAAAAGAAACTTCAATCGTAAATTGTAAATCGTCCAATCGTAAATCCCTCTCACTTCACTTGTTTCATCTTATATGAGCTACGGGCTTTTCCTTTCAACATTGTGTTCAGCTTCCCTTTTATCATCTGTTTGCGAAGCGGAGAAATATGATCAATAAACATTTTACCATCCAGATGATCAAACTCGTGCTGCATCACACGGGCCAGGTACCCTTCTACCACCTCATCATGTTCAACAAAATTCTCGTCCATATACTTCACATGTATACGGTCTCCCCTTTTCACTGTTTCATGAATACCCGGAAGGCTAAGGCAGCCCTCCTCCATTGCCACTTCATCTCCTCCCACTTCGAGTATGTGGGGGTTAATATAAGCACGATTAAAATCTTTAAATTCCGGATAATCTTCTGATAACGGATCCAATGTAATGGTTACAACTCGTATAGGAAGTCCGATTTGAGGAGCAGCAAGACCAACCCCATCGGCATGAACCATTGTTTCAAACATATTCTCTATCAGCTTCTTCAGTTCCGGATAATCGGGTGTAATATCTTCGGCCACCTTTCTCAATACAGGCTGACCGTATGTGTAAATTGGTAAAATCATATTTCTTTCTTATTCCTTATTTATATTATACTATTGTCTCTTTACTAAAAACGTTTACTTTCGAGATATGTTTGCAAGATAATAGTGGCACTGATTTCATCTACCAAAGCTTTATTCTGACGATCTTTCTTTTTCAACCCGGCTTCCAACATCGTGCGATGTGCCAACACAGAAGTAAAGCGTTCGTCTACAAACTCAACAGGCATTTCCGGTAATTTTTTCTTCAGCAAACGAACAAAAGGTTCAATATACTTCATGTTTTCAGAAACTTCATTATTCATCTGTTTGGGCAAACCGATAATAATGCGTTCCACTGGTTCTTTTTGTACATAGCCAGCTACAAAGTCCAGTAACTCATGCGTTGGCACAGTTGTCAGACCATTTGCGATAATCTGCATTGTATCGCTAACAGCAAGCCCTGTACGTTTCCTACCATAATCTATTGCTAATATTCTACTCATAATTGGGGTACAAAAATACGATTATTATTTTGATTACATCCCATCGAGGTACAAAAAAAGGACGTCTGCTGCTACAGACGCCCTTTCTCTCATTCAAAGCTTTCGCTCCATAGAACCCATATTTTATTCCAGAATCACTACACGGTTCAGGAAGTTCTTACCGAACATATTGGCAGTTCCACCGAAGCCAACCAGTTCAAGCTGATCTTTGCTTACGCCTTCTTTAACAAGTGCGTCGTAAACGGCCTGAGCACGTTCTTCAGATAGTTTCTGATTCCACTTAGAGCTACCGGTTGCTTTGTCGGCATATCCGGCAATTTTGTATTTCTTATCCGGATTGGCCTTCAGTATCTTAGCTGCCAGTTGGATGTTAACCATGCCATAGTCATCAATCTTAGACTTGCCAATCTGGAAGAAAATAGCACGAGGACCAGCTACCTCTACTTCCTTCACAACTTCCTTAGTCACAGGTTTCACGTTAGCCAGTGCATTCTTTGCATCCGCCAGATCGGTCTGAGCCTGTGCCAGTTCGTCGCGATACCTGTTCAATTCATCATTGATAGCACTCTGGTCTACTTTACCTCCTGCAACAAATTTTTTGCCACCGAATGTATAAGTGAAACCGGCAGTTAAGTGCAGATAACCATCTGTACTGGCACTACTATATGCACCCAGAATAGCAGGGGTCACCTGTCCACGAGCTTCTATATCAATAGCCCATTTAGGATTAATGTTAAATTTAGCTCCCAAACCTACACTTGCTCCTACAAGACAACGCAACTCATGATCGTTCGGAGTTGTCTTAGAAGGATCTATCTTAGTTTCATACAAAAGACTTCCGTCAGGTTGAGCTACGCCTCCGCCGGTTGTATAACCGGGCTGCCAGCCATCATAGTTCTTCACGATGTTCATAGACGGACCAACAAAAAGCATTCCTTCGAATACACGTCCGGGCTTGTAGCCACAGAATAAGTTGGTCAAGTTCAACATTCCGTCCAGGTTAATACCAACATAGTTCTCCTTACGTTCTACCTTGTTACCCGTTTGCAAAAACGGATATGCAGTAAACTGTTTGGATTGCCATCCATAAACCTGTCCACGAAATCCCCAGATAGGATTGATAAATTTACCCACCGATACATTGATCAGCGGAGTAATGGATTTGCTAAATTTGGAATCCGGATTGGTTGAAGCCTGTGCTCCTACTCCAACGCTCACAAAGATATTGTCCTTCCAGTTTTCACTGTAGTACTTCTCTTTTTCCTGAGCAGACACCGAAGCAGCAGTTCCCGCCAACAATAAAGATAATATTACTAACTTATTTTTCATTGTTTTTTGTTTTTAATATTCAACTCTTTTCATTCATATTCACTTTCATTCCTTGCAACAGCCTCATTTCAGGCAAAACCTGAACATCAACCCACCGGTGAAATACTTCATTTTCTGAAACTCCACCTGCGCATGCAAATGATTGAACAGCAAATAGGTGGCACCCAGTGCAAAATCCTTCGAATCATATTCGGCAATTAACCGCAATTGCGGCTGGAAAGACGGATTGTATGTAATACCTGCCGCAATTCCATTTAAATGGTAATCTTTTCTCCTATTATATAAATAAGAGAGGTGTACCCCGATTGTCTCTTTTCCCAGTTGTATGTGCTTAGTTGCAGCTAAATAGAAACGGCTATAATATCCATTTCCGCCCGTAGGAGCTACCACTTCACCAGAAGACGTAAACGGATCCGAAGTTCCTATCACAACAGCTGGCGTGTATTTCCAAAACTGACCTTCTTTCAAAGCACGCAACCGGACAGAGAAATACCGGTCCTGATTCGTAAATCCTGTATAACCATAAGGTTTTAGTCCCAATGCTTCGGCCTTGAAAAGCGTACAAGTATATGCTACTTCCAGCCAGGGCATTATAGTTACATTCAGGTAATAATTATACGTGTGGTAATACCACTTAGGAGGAGTTATCTCCTTATTCATAAAATTGGCACCCAGCATTACTGTTTTATCTTTCTGCATCTCTGCCGAAGGAGCATGCAGCAATCCTGTAGTTCCATAAGTTAATTGAGCTGAAAGCATAACAGGTATACTAACAAGTAATAAGATAATATAAATACGTTTTCTACCCATTTTAAGATATCCCTATTTATGCTTTCAGTTCAAACTTTAGCCTCTTTATTCAGCGTCAATGATACCACCACCAGAAAGGTTGTCACCACCGTGAGAGTGTCCGTGACCATAATAAGTCAATATCGGATTCGTCAGTTCTGTCTTAACAGCAGTTTTCGTATTGATAACTACGTTCTTTCCGTTAACTGTGAAAGTAAAGCTTTCCAGTTTATAAGTACGTGCTCTGTCATATGATACGAAAGCTGTACGTCCTGCTAATTCGAAATCCTGAGTTTGCTCATATTCAGTAATACCTGTATTACTCAAACCAAGTTCCAACAGACGGCTTTCAACCATTTCAGCAATTTTCTGTATAGCCATTGTATTTGTAAATCCGGCTTTCTTCACTGCATCAACGATAGATGTTTCGAACTCAGTTCCGATTACAGCCTGCATTTTCACTTTCACAGTGATCTTGTCGTCTGCATCATTCTTCTTGTTCACTTCAATAGTCTTAGTATCTACATCTGTTGTTGAAGGAGCTTCTACTGTAGTCATTTTTGCATCTGCCTTGAAGGTAGAGAAGTGTTTTACATTCATTGTATAAGTAGAAGCACCAGTAGTCACAGAACCACCCTTAGTATCTTCAACCCAGTTGTCACCTTCCTTATACATCAAAGTCAAATCACCCAGTTCTGTTCCGTAGACATCTTTGAATGCAATCTTGATAGGTTCTGAGAATACAGTTCCAGCAGGCGTACCCTCATAAACACGAAGTGCAGTTTCATCTTCCAGTTCTTCTGCAACTTTGCGTTGGATAGAAATAGGTTCTGCAATAGGAGTACCATCGATTGTAGCAATAATATTATTGTCTACGATAATTGTACCACCATCAGTTACTGTACTACCAGCAACCAATTTTCCATCTTCGCCTACTCCCACTTCTGTTGAAGGAGAAGAGGTAGCAGAAGTATCAATATTGGCAGTACCTGTAGTTTTACCCGGTGCAAATGCAGCACGGCCATATCTTTCTACACCAGCTTCATCCAAATAAGTATAAACAACAGCAAACTCATGTCCTTCAGCATCAGCTTTCGGAAGAGTATATTTAATTGTATGGTAACCAGCAATAGTAGCTACTACTTCGCCATCAACTGTCAAGCTTGCGCTCTGTACATTGAAAGCAGAAGTTCCTGCAAGGTCACGGAAAGAGTATGAGTAAGTAACATTTTCTACCGGAGCAACTTTCTCAGTCAGATAAGCAACAAATACTTTCTTCAGGTTTCCTTCAAAATCAGCAGGTACAACTACTTCATCCAAAATTACAATTGAAGTGTACACATCATATTTGTTCTGATCGGCAGGAGTAACCACCAATTTGTAAGCGCCAGCAGCCACATTTTGCATAGCAACTTCTGTAGCTCCAGTTACATCATATAATTTAGCTGTAGCTGCAACAGAAACATTATCTTCAGAGAATGCAATAGCAGATACATCATATTTAGCTACTTTACTAACAGGAGGTACTGTAGTTGACACCATGCTGATAATCTGTGAATACACAGCAGACTGTCCGGCAGCAATAGCATTAATCGTTACAATTTTTGAAACTGGCTTATAACCTGTTTTAGTC
The DNA here is from genome assembly GCA_019416685.1 of Bacteroides sp. Taxonomy (GTDB): domain Bacteria; phylum Bacteroidota; class Bacteroidia; order Bacteroidales; family Bacteroidaceae; genus Bacteroides. Next base: position 76,537 of record DXWV01000108.1, on the reverse strand, counting down.
ACAGAGATAGTAACATCACCCGGTGCTACAGTAGCTGTAAATGAGTTACTCTTTGCAGTGAAAGCAGTGCTTGGAGTTACTGTAACAGTAGCACCTTCAATAGCTTCTCCTGTTTTACCATCAATAACAGTACCATTCAACGTATAGGTTGCTGCAGGCAAAGTTGTTTCACCAGTAGGTCCTTCTACATCCAATCCGTCATCCTTATAGCATCCGGTCAGTAAAGCTCCGGAGACCATTACTGCAAATAATGCCGTTTTAGCATTAAAGCTTCTAAAAAAACTTTTCTTTTTCATCTCAATAAAATTAAAAATTTAGTAATTCTGATTTAATAAAATATGGGTTAAAACTATTATTATTCATTATGTTATCATCTGGTGAGCTTCTGTACCCTTTATAATAATACCGTTCATTTCCTGCATTATAGGCTATCCCCATGTTCTTCGACGGAATCACACGTGGGATATATCCCTTTCGTTTATATTTATAAGGAGGAAGAGCAACCTGGAAACGAAATCCTCCATTTGCTCTTACACCTTCTGCTTTCATTGCAAAAAATCCAATAGAAGTATAACGGAAATGACGAGTCACATCAACCCTTACTCCTCTTTCTCCCAATATATATTGCTCGGCTTTCACAGTAGTCTGCAAATTAAACTGGGGCCAATAAAAACTGCCCCCAATACTCCACGTAAGCCTTTGTTTACTTCCATATACATACTCAAAACCATCCCAATAATAAGTTCCGGTTGTCCCTATTCGTCCTTCTATACTAAAACGTTCATCCTTAAACGGATGAAATAGTTTCAAATCTACTCCATATCGCCCGGCATTAAAAGTACCAACCGCCAACGTACCCCATATATTATAAGGTAGTCGAACAGTTTGCTGCAGAGTAAGAAATCCCGGGTGTACTTTACCCGCACGTGTTCCATACCCATCATTATATACAGGAATCACCATTTGTGCAGTCAATTTCATCCCTTTCCAAAACGAAACTTCAATAGCCGGAGATAAATTAAACAGCACTTGATAAATCTGAGTTATTACCAAATTCTTTAATGATAACTCCGGATATACTGTAATATCTACCTTAAATAAAGAGCTATTTAACTTTTTTCCTTTAACCTGTTTTCTCCAGTTTTTTCCAAGATCATAGCTAACTTCCCAGTCTTTCCGATCAACCTCAAAAACACTATCAGTAACCGTTGGCTGATAAAACAATGAAATCTGAGGAACATTATTGTCCAAAAATATTAACCGGCATGGCTTATTCTGCGGTAAACCCATCCTTTGGATAACATCAACAGCTTTACCAATTCCTACTCCATTCAGGCGATAGGCTGTATTCTCCATCACATAAACACGTTCTTTATCATCTTCATGCCAACCTACATTCTCAAACCCCATTCCAACTAAAGTGTTAACAGTCTCCTCTCCTGTTTGACTCATTCCCTTTGAGGAAAGCAAACAGAAAAAAAAGATCGCTACACAGCGTGTTACATCGCTATTATTTAGGCCTTTCCACATGTAAGAGACTTTATATCCCATTCTTTAGTTTTATCTTAGTGTCATCTTTATGATGCGAAATACGACGCAAAAATAGGTACATTTTTAATAATACCAAAGAATTTTACACGAAAAATCAAAATATTGTATTATATTTTTTTATTCTTGTTACGAATTTCTAAAAATAGATGCCAAATTGGTAATATCCTTTCTGAATGTTACAAATGATAGCATTCTTTAAAGTAGTTATAGTTGCGCATATGAAGGTAAAAATGTAGTTTAATAAAGAAAAAAAAGAAATATCAATGTTGTCTTTAATTACCACCCAATAACAACTTCTTATATTATAGAATCAAAAGTACGTACTCTTATAGTCCAAAAGTACGTATTTAAGTCATAGTTAAATACGTACTTTATACATACAAAAGTACGTATTTCTACAATCAATAATATATATATCTTTTAAATGCTGATAATCAACATTATGTTATCTCTGGTATAAGGGCAATTGCTCTACTTTTACTCTCATCTACAATCTTTGCGTAGATCTGGGTTGTTTGGATATTTGTATGCCCTAATAATTTAGAAACTGTATATATATCGGCTCCTAAAGTAATCAACATGGTTGCATGAGTATGTCTTGCCACATGAAAAGTGATATGTTTTTGTATGCCTGCATCTTTTCCCCAGCGAGATAATATTTCATTGGTTCTTCCCAGAGATATCAGACCTTTAAAAACCCGTTCTGTATCCAACGCTTTACCTCTCTTGGGCAACTGCTTTAATGCTTCAGGACTAAGAGGAAGAGATATTATTTCTTGAGTCTTTTTCTGCATTATACGTAAATAAGTATTACCTACTTTATCTTTTTTGAGGTTTTCCCAAGTCAATGCAGCAATATCCGAGTGTCTCAATCCACAAAAACAACTGAACAGGAAGGCTCTTTTTAACATTTCGTTATAGAAATGAGTTTGAGATAACATGCGTATTTCTTCCATAGTCAAATATTCCCGTTCTGTCCTTTTTCGTTTAGGTTTATCTTCATTTTTTATCTTATTCATAGGATTTATAGATAAAACATCTTCAACAACCGCATAATTTAAGCAATAATTTAACTCTTTTAGATAACATATCTGGCTATTTACATTGATCAACTTTTCTTTTTTACTATGTTTCTGAGTTGCAGATTTTAAATACTCCATAAACCCTAATATGTAGTCCTTATCAATCGCTTTTAATGAAATTCCATTTTTATCATACCTCTGAAGATGGTGAATCAAAGTATTCATCAAAGTTCGTTTTGCCCTTTGAACTATATCTCTATTTGATAAATAGTAGATGTAGTCAGTAAGTAGTATGTTTGACTTATTTTTATTCATATCGAAGCCAAACTTGCCATTTTGTAATGCTATAATTTTCTGAGCTTTAATTGCATTAGCTAATTTGAGTGTTTCTGCATTTCTATCCTTATCTATTCGGCTATTCTCTGGGATAATATAAAGTTTTAAAAATTCATATCTTCTTTTTTTATCCATATAAATATCGAGGTAAAGTGATAAACAGCCATTCGATAATTCTTTAGACCGAAGTTTAATCGGCTCCTTTATTCTAAGTTTCTTTTTCATATCCGTCTACTAATCTGTTATTAATATATACACCTTTATGTTTGAGGTAACAAACTGGTAACATCCCTCACAAAGGGTAATTAAAACGCGGTACTTATTTCTATTGTTTATGTTATAACGTTTATTACTATTAGGACCGGTTAATAAGGAATAAAGTATCACAATACATTGACCTGTTTCGTGTGTCTATACGTGGTTCTCCTTGAAACTGGATAATAAATTATTCTTTATAAGTTAAAAGAAAAAAATACAAACCTTTTTATGTAAATAAATAGTAACAAATGGGTAACAGTGGTACTATTATTACACTTAATACAACGTTATTTATATCTATTTATTTTCCTGTAACAAAATTATATAATACGCTGTAATATAACAAATTACTATTGTTTGGTAGATTTACAGTTACATCTATCTGCATATCCGCAGAATAAGCCATGCAGACTTATTTTCCTGGATAACAACGTTCCGCAAATTTCGCTTTATTATCAGCCAATTATAGGTGATAGTGTTCCGGAAATAAATCGACAGGACTGGGATATTAGTTATAGTCTGGGCAAAAGCTGGAAACAAGCAATAAAAGGTAAGAAAAAAAACAGTTCTCTATTTAAGGTAGATGTAGTGGTTTATCCGGAATTATACTTCAAAAATGTGGTTATCACACAAATCTACCAGGTGCTGTTTAATTTATCTCCGGCTATTGAAGTCTCATTTTGGAAGGGTATGAAACTAACAGCACAAATGATATTACCAATATACAATGATGGATATCCGGATGGCTACAAAAAGGCACGTCCGGGATTTGTGGAACTGGCACAAACCATAAGATTACCTTATAATATATTTGCCAGACTTGCAATAGGACACTTCAATAATGATAGATATGGTGTGGATTTACAAATGACTCACCACTTGATATGGGATGAAAGATTCTCCATTGAAGGGCGTATTGGGTACACAGGAACTGGTTATTGGGATGGATTTACATTGCATTACGGAACCAAAAGACGTATAACTTGGTCTGTAGGAGGAAGTTTTTACTGGCCTAAATACAACGTAGAAACATCTTTGAAAATAGAACAATATTTATTGGGAGAAAAAGGAGCAAGAGTTGACTGTATCCGTCATTTCCGCTATGCGTCTATCGGTTTTTATGCAATGAAAGCGGAAGGTGTAAGGGCTAATGGAGGTTTTCGTTTTCAGATAGCTCTTCCGCCTTACAAATACAAACGTAAAGGGTATATACCGCGTGTAACTACTTCTAATAACTTCGGTATAGCCTATAACGCAGGTAATGAGCAATATTATTATAAAGGATACAAAGCTACGCCCTATGAAAATATAATGCAGAATAATAGTTTTAACCCATATTTTATTAAATCAGAATTATCAAATTATTAATTTTAATTTTATTGAGATGAAAGTGAAAAGTAAGTTTTTTAGTCTTAACGCTAAGTTAGCGTTAATGTTAGTAGCGATTTGCGGTATGTTCGCAAGTTGTTACGAAAAAGAGGAAATTGATGTACCGACACCAAGTACAACGCCTGCCAAATATTATGTAAAAGGTATCGTTACAGACGCTACGACAGGTGCTGCAATGACTACTTTCAAAGTGAATGGTCAGTCATTTACTCCGGCAAACGGTGAATATTCACTGCAACTTGAAGCAACCGGAGTACAGACTATAACCATCCAAGCAGATAATTACATTACATTGAGCAAATCAATTGATGTAAAAGCGTTGCCTAACGGAGAAACCGGTACTTATGTTGTAGATGCAGCACTCGAACCGGTAGTAGTACCAGAACCAGACCCGGAATACATGATTAATCAATATGACATCGAGGGAACTTTGTATGATATAGATGGCAATAAGGTTAAGTTTGCAGCTGGCGACAAAGTTACTATCGAAGGTCTAACAGGAAAAACGATTGATTATCGACCAGGTGAAAGTACATTTACAGTTAAAGACGTTACCCCGGGCAACTATATTGCTTTTGTAAATGTAGCAGGATATACAAAAACCTACGCACAGATTGTTATTACTGAAGTTCCTGCAAAAGAAGGTACAGAAGGTGAGATTAACCATATTGTAACAAGAGCAAACGTAGTATTGCAAAAGGTTGCAGAAGAGCCTAAACCAGCTAAATATTTTATCGAAGGTAACATTTGGGGAGCAAATAACGTGATAGTAGATGGAGCAACCATTGAAATCAGCCTAACTAATGGCAAGACATTCACTCCAAACATAAGTAATGGTTATTACAAACAAGAAATTCCTGCAGAATTTGTAGCTCCTACTGTATTGGCAACTGTGAAAGTAAACAAATCTACTTACTATCCGTTTGCATGTAGCTTCCTGATGGTTCCTGTAGCAGGTGGTCAGACATCAGTATCCACTGTAAACATAACTTTGACTCCGATCAATAAGGATACAACAGAAGATGGTTCTATCGGTGGTAACACTAACTTGAATCCGGTAGATAATGGAACAACAGAAGTTAAAGATAAAGATGTAATTGCACAAGAAGAGGCTGCACCTGTTGTAACAGAAGACGGAAAAGAAGTTAAAGTAACAGTTAGCGACGTTCTTAATGCAATGGAAGAAGCTACAGGAGAAACCGTTACTGCAGATAAAATTACTACTGTAACAACTACAACTGCGTTAGAAAAAGAGTTGGCTTCGGATATTGTAAATGCTGACGGAACAGTTCAACAGGTTAAAGATTTTGTTTCACTACCTTCTGAAGCTGTAGTTATTTATACTCAAAACGAAGGTGAAGGTAGCTCAGTAGCACAGAACATCAATGTATCCCGTGACCTTGCAACAGAAAAGGTAGAAGCTGCTGTACGTACTTATCAAGGTACACCGAAGGGGGTTGTGTTTGCTACTCCATTGAATATCACATTCGGATCTGAAACTGCTACAACAGAAAAAGCTGACTATCTATTGCCTGTATTATACTACAATGAAACAAGCAAAACATGGGTAGAGGACAAAGTACAAGGTGTTGTAAACTATGCTATGCCGTTGGATAACGGTCAGTTCAAAGCTGAAATCCGTCACTTCTCTAAATTCAAATTTGGTTTCACATCAAAGATTGATAAGAGCAAGGGAGAAACTCCTTTGACTGAAGAATTCAAACCGTATCCTTGCTTCACAGGAAACTACGACCAGATTATCACCGTAAAAGGTATATATAAGGGGGGTAGCAGATATGTTGGTAACACACCGCAGTTGGAAGCAGATGCTAAACTTGCAGGAATGAAAGAAAGCACAAAGAAGCACATCGTTGAACTTTTGCAGAAAATGATCAAAGCAGATAATATGAACATCCTCCCTCAGCCAAACTATAAAGATGTTGCTTTCTCTCAGGATATGAGCATTTCACCAAATCAACAAATTGAAGGTTTCACGATCACAAGAAGTGAGAAAGAAATCACATACTCTATTACAGTTATAAAGGCAAACAGAACTCCTGTAACATTGACTGTAACAGTAGCTTCTGTAGCTTCTTACAAGATTGTTCCAAAACAAACTCAAAGCCACGGTCATGGTCACGGAGACAACTTGAATGCAGGTGGTGGTATTGTTAACCTGGATTAATTTCGTGAGTACTAAATAATTGAATCGAAAGCATATTATAATGTATAAAGTGAGTTTAAAACGAATCTATATTGTATTATTACTTGTAAGTATACCATATATGCTTTCGGCTCAATTAACTTATGGAACCACAGGATTGCTGCATGCTCCTTCGGCAGAGATGCAGAAAGATAAAACAGTAATGCTGGGTGCCAATTTTATGAATAAGGAGATAACTCCTCCTAAGTGGTATTACCACACGTATAATTATTACCTGAATGTAACTATAATGCCCTGGCTGGAAGTAGCATATACTTGTACGCTTTTCAAGGCCGAAGCATTGGGACTAAAACCATATGGTTATACAGGATTTACGAATCAGGACCGGTATTTCTCAATCCGGTTACGTGCTTTGAAAGAAGGTCAATTCTGGAAATATACGCCTGCAGTAGTTTTAGGGACCTCAGATCCTTTTACTTCATCAGGAGATGTGATAGCTTCCGATAAAGGAAACGGATATTACAGTCGCTTCTATATTGCTGCGACCAAACATATCCGAATAGGTAAAGAAACGGTTGGTGTTCATCTCTCCTATCTTTATAACAGGAGAGTAGATTATCATCTGAATGGCATTGCAGCAGGTATCACCTATAACCCGTCTTTCCATCCACAGCTACGACTGATAGCCGAATACGATTCGAAAGATTTTGCGTTGGGAGCCACTTATCTGCTTTTCAATCATCTGCATGCCCAGGTAGAGTTGCAGAGAATGAAGTATTTCACAGGTGGATTGACTTTTCAATTCCGGTTGAAATAAAAAGAGATAAGAAAGAGTTGAAATATTAAAAATTAAAAACAATGAAAAGCAAAGTAGTAATATTATCTTTACTGTTGACCGGAGCAGCCATCTCAGCTTCTGCACAGACCAAAGAGAAGTTCTATACCGAAAGGGCTAAGGACAATATCTTTATCAGTGTGGGTGCCGGAGCACAAGGATGTGTAAATCCGAACAACTTTGATTATGGCTTTGGACATGCCATAACTCCGCTGATCCATGTATCAGTAGGAAAACTAATCAACCCGGTATGGGGAGTACGTGCTCAAGTAGCCGGCATGTGGAGTACACTATATACTGACTACAGCAGAATGAAAGGCGATTATGCCGAATACAAGAACAAGAAGTACTTCACACTACGTGCAGACGCTATGTACAACCTCAGCAATGCTATTGCAGGCTACAATCCCGACCGTCTGTTCAATGTTTCTGTATTTGCAGGCCCAGGTTTGACATTTGCAAAAGCTTATGGCAAGATGGATAAGATGAATGCGCTGGTCAATGGTTCGGTTGGTCTGGCAGGACAGTTCAACGTAAGCAAATACATCGACATTAACATTGAAGCAAGAGGCGAAGTTTCTCCTTCTATATTTGGTAAATACAGTAGTGCATATACAGACGGTGCAGTTTCTCTGACTGCCGGTGTAACTTACACATTCGGCGGTAAGAAGTTTGTATCTTGCAACTCTAAGGTAGACCAGAGTGCTATCAATGATGAATTGAACAGGTATCGCAACGAACTGGCACAGGCTCAGACCGATCTGGCAGATACAAAGAATGCACTGGCTAACGTGAAACCTGTGACTAAGGAAGTTGTGAAGGAAGTAGAGGTAGCTGGTCCTCGTGCTATTTTCTTCCAGATTGGCAAGTCTAAGATTGATGACTATGGCATGGTTAACATCCAACTGGCAGCTAAGATACTGAAGGCCAATCCGGATAAGAAATACAAAATTGCCGGATATGCCGACAAAGCAACCGGTAGCTCTAAGTGGAATCAGAAACTATCTGAAGAACGTGCTCAGGCCGTTTACGACGCACTTGTTAAAGAAGGCGTAAGCAAAGATCAGCTTGAACTGGTTGGCTTCGGTGGAACTGCCAATATATTCGGTAAGAACTTCCTGAACCGTGTAGTGATTCTGGAATAAACGCTGAAATCAGATACAAACTAAAGTTTTAAATAACAAAAGGCTATCCCACTAATTTTTGTGAGATAGCCTTTTTTATATCCATGTATTTTAAGGAAACTCCATCTTATTTTTGCAATCAATAGCTATTTACACTATCTTTGCGCCCCTAAAAAAACAAACAATTAATATGATCAATAACAAAACTCTCAAGCTTATCGGTTTGTTCATTTTGGGTGTGTGGAGTTTACAGGCTTGTACTGATAGTAATTCTAATGACCTCCCTACAAATGAAGCACCGGATAATCCTTACGGTTTAATAAAGGTTACAGAGAATGATCTGACACCTGATGTATTTAACCTTATGTTACAGGATGACGAACCTTCAACTACGTATTTTGACAATAGCCAACGTTTCTTTTACGTGAATCAACCTCTACAAGTGAGTATTAACGAGAAACAGGAACTATTCATCCGTTTCTATTCGCCCCGTCCTATACATGGAGTAATAATTTGGGCAAAAATAAATGGTTATGATGAGGAGTTTCAATTGGCACAGTTTGATGTAGTGCCTGCCTTCACCGAATATCACCGGCCACTGCCAATGCTTGCCGAAAGCAAACGTTATATCACCCGTTCGGGGAAAGAGATACAAATCATGGCTAACCCACATCTGTCAGCATCAGATTTCTCGTTGAAGACAGATTGCGAGGATACTTATTATCAAAAACTACTTTCTACCAAAAGTAAATACAGAGTACGTTTCTCTGCCTACAGCAGAGAAGGTAGCTGGCAATTCCCCCTACTCGCCGCGCATGCCAGAGAAACCGTAGCAATTATGCTGAACTTTGCCTATATGTTCTCCTCACCGGAATTTGCTGAGGAATTGGAGAAATACAGAGGTAAACTACATAGTAACAATAATCTGGAAGTGATAGACATCGACAAATTACTCAAACAGGTAATCAATCATTCGGGTTTCTTGGTGGGGCATGTGAGTGGAGTAAACGGTCTGGGAGGAGGAGAAACCTACGGGCTGAATGAATGGTGCTATCTGGAACACTACGCTGATGACACGAACCAAACCCACACAATTTTCCATGAATTGGGGCACTGTCTGGGTTATGGACACGATGGAAATATGACCTATGAACAAACCGGAACGGGATGGATCACCCTCTGCAATAAAGTGTATACCCAGTTGTGTATTGATAAAAAACTTCCCATCTATTCAAGAAGATTTATGCATACCCGTAAATATGGAAAACTTTATGGCTCTGCCCGCTACCAGCGTTCCAAATACATCATCGAAGATCCGGAACTGGATGCCATAGACGGTGGTCTGGCTCCGGCATTGAAAGACGACGACGAAAACATTGAAGAAGGAACACCCCTCTCCTGCTCTATTTCTTACGAAAACATCCCGGGAGCTACCAAAGAGACTTTTACTCCAAAAGATGTGTGTGTCTACAAAAACCATATTTATATTGTCAATGACGCAAACGGAAAATATAGTCTGGAAGTCCTGGAAGAGAAAGAAGGAAAACTAATGCATGTAAAGAGCGTAAAGGAGTGGACTGAGAATGCAGAAACCAAGACGTTTGCCGGGAAACCTAACGGGGTTACAGTGGCACATGGAAAAGTATATGTCACCAATGAAAGCAGCCGCACAGATGTATTTGACGAAAAGACGCTGGAATTCATTACTTGTATAGGCACAGGTAGCTGGGGTGAAGGTAGTGTTCAGACAGTACATGCCTTTGATGTACTTGTGCGCCGTGGATGTGTATTTATCCGGGACAAGAAACGTGTATGTGTATTCATGGAAGATGATGTTGTGGGAGGTAGTTACAAGAAGATAGCCAATTATTGCCGCTCAATCAATATGGGTGAAGCAATGGGAACTTATGGACAGGCAATGGGAGCTGACGGACTACTCTATACTACCCACCAAGGTAACCGGAAAATTTATGCATTTGACTGTAACATAATGCGCGAACAAACAGAATGGAAAGCGCAACGGGTAATAGACCTCCCCGCCTCTCACTCTCCCTACGACATTGCTTTTGTTGGCAAACGAATGTTCGTATCATTGGCCACCGGAAAGAATCAACCGGTAGCCCTGGCAGAAGTGAATCAGGAAAACGGAACAATCCTAAAAGATTACACAACCATAGGCGGACATACATTCCGCAATGTAGAGAAAATAATGCTATCCCGTCAAACACTGTTTCTAATAGATCGTACAGAACATACCATAACCGGTATTCCAATAAACGAACTGAACTAAAAGGAAATAATCATGAAAAAAAAGATAATTCATACAAGCTACCTGCTACTGACTCTGATGATTGCAGGCGCCTGCTCAGAAGAAGATATACCAGAAGGTATACCGCAAAAACCTAAAAAGCCATATACCAGTCATTATTACTACTCTTATGAAGCGGGACAGCAATTATCGGCTGTAGACTTTGCCCTGAATGAGGGTGAATTTACACCAGGAGCCACGTATGCAAAAGGAGATACACTGTTTGTAGCAAACATACAGAACGGGCATTACAGCGTGGAACTGTATGATAAGAAGAAGAAACAACACTTGGTATCACTGCGATCATGGAAGTATGGAAATACTGATCAGAAATTTCAAAGTCCGATAGAAGCCATCGGAATATCTCCGGCCAACCGTCTGTATGTATTAAGCAGAGAGACTCGTATCGATGTTTTTGCCCTTGAAGACCTGAATTTCATTACGCGCATTGGGACTGGCAGTTGGAGTGATGGAGTGAGCGGATTGTTTCAGGCACAGGCTATGGCAATTTCTCCGGACGGAAAGATTATTGTTCGCACCAAAAGAGAGATCGCTGTTTACCGGGAAGAGGACGTAACTCCGGAAAAATACCAGAAAGTGCCTTTTTATTGTCGAAGTGTAGCGATAGGAATGGATACAAACAACGGATTCAATCCCCACCAAATGGTACAGGATTCTACGGGAATTGTTTATTTGGCAGATTACGGACAATATGGTAACAAAAAAATTCAAGCAATAGATACTGCACGCATTGAAAAAGGTGATCAAAAAATATTAATAGATACAGAAAAAACACTCGGTACTAACTTCAACCCTTGCGGCATCGCTTTGCACAATGATCAGATGATGGTATCTGCCAGCAATGGTTCTATCTATATCTACGACCGCACGGAAAAAGAATGGGGAAACGGTTTCAAATCTGTAAACGGTTACACATTTAAAAAGGCAGAGAAATTATTGATAGCAGGGGCAAGCCTCTGGGTCTCCGACGTTAATGCTAAAAAGCTGGTTGAAGTAAAGATTTATAAGAATGAGATACGGGAATACGAATGATAGGTTTCTCGTATTTGTGTAGATATGAATCTATTTACGATTAGACGATTTACGATGTACGATTGGGATTACTCTGTCTCTAACATCGCTGAAACAAGCTTTTAAAAGAGTAACTTCAATCGTACATCGTAAATCGTCTAATCGTAAATAGATTCATTATTGAGCATAAACCAGTTTCACATTATCCACCCACAAGGTGTTTCCCGGAGAACCGATATAAGCTCCTCCATGACTGGCAGTAAACTGAAGAATCATGTGAGTAGGCGTTTCATCCTCATCGGCCCATGCCACCTCACGAACCGGTACACTCTCTCCCTTGCTATTGAGCGAGTAACGTTCGTCAACCTGTAAGCGCATCATATGAGGTTTATATACCGGACTTCCGGTTATATCACCATAATGAATCTCATAGGTAGCATTATTATGCCAATCACCCGTGTTATAATAATAAACAACCATCGTACCGACACGCTTTGCAAAAATATTACCTTCAGCATCTTCCCAACGCTTTTGTAAGAGCAAAATCGCTGCAGGAAAATCTTTGCCCGGTACATCGGTTATCTTACTAAAGCCTGTAGCGCGAATACGGTTTTCACGATCAGACATCTTCACTTTATAATCAAACTGAAGAGCAACAGGACGCTTTGTGAACGGAATACCCATTCCAAGCATTCTGTTGGGGTTTTTGGTGCCTTTAATAGGTTCATGTACCGTACCCAGAAACATAGAACCGGCAGCAAGTACTGTAATATCCACGAGTCCGAACACTTTCACACTTTCCATACGAGTCTCCAAGCGTGCGCAATATCCACTTCCCCGCTTTTCGGGAAAAACAGATGTATTTGTTTTTGTGACCCCCGCTACTTTCGCCATCACATTGGAAGTAGCCCAGGGAGAACCACCAAGATTCGTATAAGCTTTTGAACCAGCTATGGTTTGGGTAGGCCCGACGGCATATACATTTTTTGTATTTCCACCAATAATGGCAGACTCTTTTATTTCGCGATTTACCCATTGATCCATATCCCCAAACGGGAGCATTTCTACCTTATGTTGCGCCATAACAACAGCCGAGCATAAAGCAATAAAGCCTGTCGTCATCAGACGGCGATATGTTCTCTTTGTCATCCTTTCTCCTTTCTTTTTAAAGACTATAATCCCACTGCTTCAATGCAAAATCCCAATTATCTTGCACCAACTGAACAGTACGATCATCATACTTATATTTATTTTTCTTATATCCTTTCTTTCCACCTACATACTTTTCTATTGCTTCACGTGCTTCTTCGAAGCCTGGAATAGAGAGTTTCTGATATATATTCTCGGTCATTGCCAAAGCATCCGCTTCAAAATCTTCAAACTTCACTTCAATCAGATTTCCCTCGGGAATATACTGTTTATCGGCTTCGTACTTATGATACAGTTTGGCATAAATAGAGAGAATATTCTTTTCGATCTCCTCGTTGCTGATATCTTCCAGTTTCAAAGGCTGAATAGTATTGGTAAAGAAACTACGTGTAGACTCAAATACAGTGTACGGGTTACGCATCAGATAAATGAACTTTGCATTGGGAAACATCTTCACCAATTCCTTCACACGACCCGTATGAGGAGGGTTCTTACTCAGAAACTGAGTACCTTGCGTGTTCCATAATGAAATCTTTACCAGTTTTTTAAATGTTTCCTCAAACACTTTCAGTTCTTCATCGGGGATACCATCGAACAACAAATACTTATCAGCATACTCTTGCTGGTATTTGGGCAAAAACCAGAAATTATAATATGTATAAGGCATCATATTTGCCAGTGCAAATTCCTCTTCCTGCGGCAGGTCTACAGCCAGTTCCATATTATCGGTCGGGCGTTTATCGGGCATCAGCCAACTCATGTTCTTTTTAAAGAATGGTTGCCCCCACATCATCAGATGTGGAAAAACAGTCTGATAGGTAGTGTTGTACCCAAAGTGCTTGTCACAGGAAAAGACATTGTGTACAAACGTTGTCCCACTACGCCAATGTCCCAATATAAACACCGGATCGTGTTCCAACGGCTTATTAGCCAGGAGCTTTTCGTAACGGCTGTTTTGCAAAGGAGCCAATGTAGAGAGCAAGCGGCATACTGCTTTGGTCAAACGATACTTTCCTTTGTAAGCAGCATCGATATCCCTGCCAGCGGTTATCGCTTTAAATGTTTTCCAGTCAGCTCCTACCAGAGTGTTTATCGGAAGTTTATTGAATTCAAGTAATCCCATGTTATTTACAATTGTACATTATTTAATGATTTTCACCGCAATACCCTGACGTTCCAGATCTTTAACAGCCTTCTCTATCGCTTCATAATGCTCAGGATCAATGCCCAGTTTCGGAAGATCCAGCACCGGAACATCATCCATAGTGCGCATATCTTTCTCTTCCACCCGGTCTATAATCATACCAACGGCACTGGTGTTATTGGTGATGGGGTCAATAAGGATGAACGATCCACAGGATTTGTTCTTCTGATAAGGATCAAAGAAGAGCTCTTTCGCCGTTGTCAGCACCACACGGGCTATCTCATTCAACGAAAGAAAAGGCACGGCAAACTGCTCCATAGTATTCACATCCACCTTGTACTTGATACTATCAATGCGGGTACGGCTCATGTTAGTAGTCTGCTTGATAAAGAAGGATTTGTTCACATCCATTGGTTCCTCATCCATCCATACCAGCATAGCCTCAAAATTGCGATCTACGATAGGCAAATTATTAGGATGCACCAGCATCTCTCCTCTCGACACATCAATTTCATCTTCCAGTGTCAGTGTGACAGACTGAGGTGGAAAAGCATAATCCAACTCTCCGTCATAGGTCACAATACTTTTCACGCGGGAAGTCTTGCCGGAAGGCAATGCCATCACTTCGTCTCCTTTGCGGATGACACCCGAAGCCACTTTTCCACAGAAACCACGAAAATCAAGATTAGGACGAAGTACGTACTGTACAGGGAAACGGAAATCGGTCAGGTTATGGTCGTTATCGATATGCACCGTTTCGAGGAAGTCAAGCAAAGAAATACCCTTATACCAAGGAGTACGTTCTGATTTATCCACCACATTATCACCATCCAGAGCAGAAAGCGGAATACAATTTACATCGGGAATGCCTAATGGATCTACAAATTTTTTGTATTCTGATACAATCTCATTAAAGCGTGCTTCGGAGAAGTCTACCAAGTCCATCTTATTAACAGCCAGCACAACATGCTTAATACCAAGCAGAGACACCAGGAAAGTATGACGACGCGTCTGAGTAATAACACCCGTACGTGCATCCACCAGAATAATAGCCAGATTGGCAGTAGAACCACCGGTAATCATATTGCGGGTGTATTGTTCGTGTCCCGGAGTGTCGGCTATGATAAACTTACGATTGTTAGTTGAAAAATAGCGATAAGCCACGTCAATTGTGATACCCTGTTCACGTTCTGCCTTCAAACCGTCGAGCAACAGTGCGTAGTCTATATGTTCACCGGCATTTCCCATACGTTTACTATCACGTTCGAGAGCATCCAGCTGATCTTCATACAATTTCTTACTATCAAACAGCAGGCGGCCTATCAGAGTTGATTTTCCATCGTCCACCGAGCCTGCCGTCAAAAGACGGAGCAAATCCTTCTGTTCGTCTTTATCCAGAAATGCTTTTATATCTAAAGTAGTTCCCATCTTCAATTCTTCGTTTTTAATTTTTTTTTTTGATTAGAAGTATCCTTCGCGCTTCTTCTGTTCCATACTTGCATCCTGGTCGAAGTCGATCACACGGGTAGTACGTTCGCTCTTAGTGGTAGTCATCATCTCCTCCACAATCTTCTCAATCGTATCGGCTTCACTCTCTACCGCACCGGTCAGCGGCCAACAACCCAATGTACGGAAACGTACCATACGCATCTTGATTTCGTCACGGTATTTTTCCGGCAGACGGTCATCATCGGCCATAATAAGATTACCGTCAAGTTCAACGCAAGGGCGCTCTTTTGCATAATAAAGCGGAACAATAGGAATGTTTTCCAAGCGGATATACTGCCAGATATCCAGTTCAGTCCAGTTACTCAACGGGAAAACACGAATACTTTCTCCTTTGTGTACACGGGCATTATAGATATCCCACAACTCCGGACGCTGATTCTTGGGATCCCACTGATGAAATTTATCACGGAAAGAGAAGATGCGTTCTTTAGCACGTGACTTTTCTTCATCGCGACGGGCACCACCAAAGGCGGCATCAAATTTATATTTGTCGAGAGCACGCAACAAAGCCTGTGTTTTCATCAGGTCAGTATGTACTTTACTTCCATGTGTAAAGGGGCCTACACCTGCATGAAATGCCTCCATGTTGCTCTCCACAATCAGATTCCATCCATATTTCTTAGCATATTCGTCACGGAACTGAATCATCTCTTTAAACTTCCATTTGGAGTCAATGTGCATCAAAGGAAACGGCACCTTACCCGGATAGAAGGCTTTCTCTGCCAGGCGAACCATAACAGAGGAATCCTTTCCGATACTATAAAGCATCACAGGATTCTCAAATTCCGCAGCCACTTCGCGGATAATGTGAATGGACTCAGCTTCGAGTTCTTTCAGGTGACTCAATTTATACTCTTCTTTCATTATGTTCTTGTTTTTATAAATCTCTTGTTTTTATCTCTTCACTTTTGGCAATATCAACTCCAACAAACGGTTAACAGATTCTTCAAGCGAAAGTTTTGAAGTGTCCAACTCGAGTGCCGGATGTAGCGGTGCTTCAAACGGAGCCGAAATACCGGTAAAATTCTTTATTTCTCCTTTACGGGCTTTGGCGTACAACCCCTTCACATCACGCTTTTCGCATTCGGCAAGCGGAGTGCTGACATATATTTCGAGGAAATCGTCCTGCCCGATAATATTGGCAGCCATTTCGCGGATATCATTGTTAGGACTGATAAAAGCGGCAATGGTAATAATGCCGCTATCTATAAAGAGTTTTGAGACTTCGGCTATGCGACGGATGTTTTCCACACGATCGGTTTCCGAAAAGCCCAGATTATTATTAATACCACTACGGATATTATCACCATCGAGGATACGACACAGCAACCCGCGTTTGTGTAACTCACGCTCCAAAGCAATGGCAATAGTACTTTTTCCGGAACCGCTCAATCCGGTAAACCATATCATCACGCTATGTTGCTTTAAGAGGTCTTCTTTGTCTTCCCGCGCCAGCATACGATCAAAGATAGGATAAATATGATTAGTTGAAAGTTCCTCTCCTTTCGGTTCCTTATTTTGTTTCATGCATATTATTTTTAGTCGTTTTTACAATACTTACTGTTAGTTTTCTTTTTCCCATCTTTTCGTCTTCCGTAACTTTCAACTCTTAAAAGGGCCAAATGAGTGGTATCAAAAATACAGAAATGAGAAAAGTGATAATATTCAATGGTAAACCGATACGGACAAAATCAGTGAACTTATAATTGCCGATACCTTGCACAATCAGGTTTGTCTGATAACCAATCGGAGTAGAGAAACTGGCCGAAGCAGCCATACAAATCACCACAAAGAAGGGCGTAGGATCTACCCCTAATTGTTGGGATATGGCCAATGCCAGCGGAAAGGCCAGAGCTGCTGCCGCATTGTTTGTGATAAGTTCCGTAAACAGATTGGTAATAATAAACAAAATAGCCAACAAAACATGAGGTCCATAATTCTGGCTTAAACCGATAATATAACTTGCAACTCCATCGGCTACCCCCGAATTTACCATTGCTTTACTGATAGCAAAAGCACAGGCAATCGTTATCAGGATATCCCACGAAATATATTTGGTGTATTTACGAGCAGGAAAAATTTTGGTCCATGCCATGATGATGGTAGTTACAGATACAAAGAAGAACATATCCAGCTTGATATTAGGAAACATTTCCTGTGTTACCGGCAATTCACCTACCGTAGCACCCAGAATCATCAGAATAAGCAGAATCAGGGCAAACCAGCGTTTTTTCTTACCCGGTACCGGCTCAGTATCTTTTCCGTTGGCAAGCATCACAAAGACAGAAGACTCTCCCCAGGTAGGAATAAAAGTATCGTCGGCCATTACCACGAGTGTATCACCCTCGCGAAGTACAACCTCATTGAGTTTCTCAGTGATACGCTGTCCGTTACGGGTTTTTATCTCTTTCACTTCTGCCCCATAATGACGCTGGAAATTGAACTCCGCCAGGGTTTTGTTGATACCCGGAAAACGGGCCCCTAACACAGCTTCCACACGGTGGAGGTTCTCGCCTTTTTCTTCCTCTTCATCGGGCACTGCCGTATCGGGGCGTGCATCGGGAAGGAGCTTTTTAGAAAACAGGAACAAGTAAATAATCCCCGCAATGGCAATGAATATACCCACCTTCCCAAGTTCAAACATCGTAAATCCTTCATAGCCCGCCTCAAGAATCATGCCGTGTACCACCAGATTGGTAGAGGTACCAATCAGCGTACAGATACCACCCAGAATCGTGACATAAGAAAGAGGAATAAGAAACTTGGTAGCGGGAAGATGAACAGCTTGTGCCCAACGTTTGATGATAGGGGCAAATATTACTACCACAGGAGTGTTATTGAGAAAAGCTGATATAAAAGCAATAGTGGGAAGCATCCGAAATTGTGCCTTGAAAACAGTAGTTTTACCTACGGGAAGCAATTTCTTGATCACCTGCCCTAATGCCCCCGACTGGCGAACACCTTCACTTACCAGAAAAAGCATGGCAACCGTAATCATCCCTTTATTACTAAATCCTTCGAGCATCTCTTTCGGACTAAGAATACCCGCGCAAAGAAACAGCACCACAACCGAGAAAAGCACCATACCCGGACGCATCTTATCCAATATAAGAGCAATCACCATTCCCAATAGCGATAGTAGTACAAATACAATTTCAAATGTCATAATCAGTAAAAATCAATTAGTGATTTACTCTTTTTCTCTCTACAATAAACCAGGGATTCAACAGGTCTTCTTTGTTGTATTGCAATGGCAACGCTTCGCCAGCCTGATAAATTTCCATTCCTGCCGCACGCGCGATAGCATGTCCGGCAGCCGTATCCCACTCCATAGTAGGAGCAAAACGGGGATATACGTCTGCTTTACCTTCGGCAACCAGGCAAATTTTTATGGAACTTCCGCTTGAAATCAGCTCTACCTCCTTATGTTGTTGCTGCATTGCGCCGATATAATTTTCTGTCTCCGGAGTTAAATGAGAACGTGAAGCTACAATGACAAAGCGCTCACGTGATTCGTTTTGCGGCAGACGCACGGAAAAGTTTACCAGCTCTTCAAGTGAAGCAGAGTCACCCAAAGCTGTGACCCCGGATAGCTTGAATGCTCCCAATGATTCGGCTGCGAAGTAAAGTTCCTGTTTTACAGGAAGATAAATCACTCCCATCACAGGAATACCATCATGTACCAATGCTATGTTGACAGTAAACTCCCCATTACGCTTTATGAACTCTTTCGTTCCGTCCAGCGGATCTACAATCCAAAGCGTACTCCAATTCTTTCGTACGGCATAATCCATATGCTTGCCCTCTTCGCTCAACAACGGGAAAGGAGTTTCCTGAAGAATTGTAGCAATCGTTTCATGCGCTTTACGGTCGGCAATGGTTAAGGGGGAATTATCGGCTTTTCTCTCTATCTCAAAGTCCGACGCCGGATCATTATAAATAGAAAGTATCTTCTCGCCTGCTCTCAGGGCCGCGTCAACAGCAACAAACAAATATTTCTGTTCCATCTTATTATATAATTATTGCCTTGCTTCCGACAAGGCGTAATAACCCATTAATATAATGAGCTACAAAAGTAAAAACTTTATCTTCTCTCAAAGTTTCCGCACTATCATTTATAACTTCTTTTAGCAATAGCGCTAATATTACTAAAAAAAGATTTCACCACAGGACACGGAGGGCACAGAGGTATTATTTTCTCTGATAAAACGCAGATTAACGCAGATTCTCGCAAATACACAAATGCCAAAAAAAGAAGACCCGTACTTTAATCTGCGTTCATTCGCGTTAATCTGCGTTTTATCCGGATAATAAAGCTCCGTGTCCTCTGCGCCCTCTGTGGTGAAATACAAAACCTATATTGCAAAAAGGCAGTAACTTCCCAGCTACTGCCTTATTCCGGAAGGGTGCTTTCCCACTTCCGATATTACCAAAAAGAAATATTAAAATACTCTGTAAAGCAACCAGGCACCCTGGAAGTCTTTACGGTTAGGATATTTAGCCTTGAATGCATCACGAGCCTGCGCAGCAGCATTTCTGTCAGCAAAAGTGCTCACAATCACACGATACATAGCAGATTCTGCATTGAATGCAATGGTTGCATTGTAGCCTTCGGCATCCAAAAAGTCTTTCAAGCCCTCGGCATTTGCTTTCAAGCCAAAGCTACCGCACACTACACTATAATCTTTTAAGTTGTCACCATTGCCCGAAACAACAGTCACCTTCTCCTGACGAACGCCGTTGGCTGCATCTGTAGCCTTCTTCACTTCCACCGGAGCTGCTACAACGGGAGTCACCTCCACCGGAGCTTCTACCTGCGGTTCGGCAAGTTCCTGCTGTTTTGCCTTTTCGTATGCTTTTTTATATGCACTTTCGCTTGATTTACAAGAAGCAAATGCCAGAACCATGCATACACTCATTCCCAATACTACTAATTTTTTCATAATCTATATTCTTTTAGTTAATAAATTCGCGTCAATACTTTCTGAAAACAGATACAATATCTTCAGATCTAAGCTGAAGAGTGGACGAAGACAGCTCCTCTATTTGAAACGTCCGGCCCAATTCATCCCACTGTAAATATTGCTTGCAAAGATCTATATTCTCTTCGGGGCGCAAAATAATATAAATTTTATCATCCTGCAAAGAATAAAGTCCGAAAAAGGTGTGATACGTCTTATCTTCAAGCAAACAGATGGCCGAAAAGCTGCCTTTCTGAAAATTATAAAACACACTATCTTCCTTCTGCACAGTGCCGTCGGGAAGTTCATACCGCCTCAATTGCCATTTTCCAGTCAACTTCTCTTCATCATCCGAACAGGAAGCCATTACCGACAATAACAAGGGTAAACACAAAAGACACAACCACTTTTTCATCATTCTGCTTTCTTTTTATAAGAGATAGTACCCGTAGCCTGATAGGTAGGCATCACCAACACCTCTGCTATTTGAATATGCTCCGGAACCGAAGCCGCGAAATACACTGTCTCTGCAACATCATCGCCCGTAAGCGGATGAATGCCTTTATAGAAATTATCCGCAGCTTGCTTATTACCCCGGTAACGGATTACACTGAAATTCGTCTCCACCATCCCCGGCTTTACGTTGGTTACCCGCAACGGGGTATCCACCAGATCAATGCGCAGTCCGTCCGAAAGGGCTTTGACTGCGGCTTTGGTGGCACAATACACACTTCCACCTGGGTAAGCGGCATCACCGGCAATAGAGCCAATGTTGATAATATGTCCACGTCCGCGCTCCACCATTCCGGGAACTACCAGACGGGTTATTGCCAACAATGACTTTATATTTGTATCTATCACGATATCCCATTCGTCCAGATCTCCCTCAAACTCTTTATCAACTCCTATGACGAGTCCGGCATTATTCACCAACACATCAATCGCTTTCCACTCTTCGGGCAAAGAAGCCAGCGCCTGGGCAACGATTTTACGATCACGCACGTCAAAAGGCAACAGGAATACACGAACTCCATAAGTTGCTTCGAGTTCCTTCTTTAACTCTTCCAGTTTTGTCACATTACGGGCATTGAGAATCAAATCCGAACCTTGCGAAGCAAACTTCCGGGCGCAACCTTCACCTATTCCACTACTCGCTCCGGTTATAAAAACAATCTTACCTCTCATATTGTTATTACTATATAGAATCAAGCAACAAAAATACGCTTTAACCTGCTATTATTCGACCTTTCTCTTAGTTAAATAAGATTAAACGTCCTACATAAAAGTATTTACCCCCGCAAGTTCGCGTATCTTTGCAAATATATAACATAACGAGCCGCGAGGCTTATTCAACTTTTTTACATGACATTTGAAAATTTAAACCTGATAGAGCCTATACTTAAGGCTCTGAAAGAAGAGGGTTACACCTCCCCTACCCCTATACAAGAACAGTCAATCCCCATTTTACTTCAAGGAAAAGATTTATTAGGATGCGCACAGACAGGAACAGGAAAAACAGCCGCTTTTTCTATCCCCATTTTGCAAAAACTATATAAAACCGACCATCGCAAAGGAATAAAAGCATTGATATTAACCCCGACGCGCGAACTTGCCATTCAGATTGGCGAGTCTTTTGAAGCATATGGCAAGTACACCGGATTGAAGCACACCGTTATTTTTGGCGGAGTGGGCCAGAAACCCCAGACGGATGCGTTGCGCAATGGCATACAGATACTGGTAGCCACGCCGGGACGTTTGCTGGACCTGATAACCCAAGGGTATGTTTCGCTCAAAACACTGGACTTTTTCGTTCTGGATGAGGCCGACCGTATGCTCGACATGGGATTTATCCATGACATCAGACGAATTTTGAAACTCCTCCCCCAAAAACGCCAGACACTTTTCTTCTCTGCCACCATGCCGCCCGAAATAGAGACACTGGCCAATTCGATGCTGACGCATCCGGAAAAAGTGGAAGTGACACCGGCGTCTTCTACTGTAGATACAATTTCACAATACGTTTATTTTGTGGAAAAAAAGGAGAAGAAGGACCTGTTGTTGCACTTACTGAAAGACAAATCAATCGAATCAGTACTGATTTTCACACGTACCAAACATGGAGCAGACAAGCTGGCGCGTATACTGACCAAATCGGGGATACGTGCCGAGGCTATACATGGTAACAAATCGCAGAATGCGCGTCAGCGTGCCTTGACAGATTTCAAAAATCACACATTACGCGTACTGATTGCTACGGATATTGCCGCACGTGGCATCGACGTAGATCAGTTGTCACACGTTATCAATTACGAATTGCCCAATGTGCCGGAGACGTATGTACACCGCATCGGTCGCACAGGACGTGCCGGACATGAAGGTATTGCGATCTCTTTCTGCGAATCGGAGGAACTCCCTTACCTCAAAGATATTCAGAAACTGATTGGAAAAACGATCCCGGTTGTTAAAGACCATCCGTTCGTCACCGCCGAAGGTGTCAAGGCGCAAGAGGTGAAGGCGGACGAAATCAAGGCGAAAGCTAAAGAGAACAAGGTTTACCGGGGTAGTCGCTCCAATGGAGACTTCTGGAGACGGAAGAAGCAGACACAAAGAGGAGAGAAATAGAAGAAATAAGATTATACAAAGCAAGCGGTCGCTTATTTCCCAAGTACGGCCGCTTACTTTTTTTTTGCACCCATAACACACGCCTGATATCGGCAGAACGTACAGCGATACTTTTTATAACACTATATATCGAAACACAGATTAGCACAAAAAATATCATCCCTCAAAATATAGCTCAGCTTTAGAGCCTGTTTAAATTTTCCTCTTAAAAGTTTTTATCAGTTTATTTTGAGTTTATTTTCGGTCTGTTTCCCTGTTTTTACTCGTCAGATAGCCCGCTATCCTCCTCATAAAACCAGAAAAACATCCTCAAAAATAACTCTCAAAATAATACTGAGCAAAATTTAAAAAGGCTCTAAGTAACTCTCAGAAAGAAGCTAAAATAAAATCAAAACAGTTTCTTATATCCTGCGAAAATCTGCGTTAATTTGCGTTTCACCCAAAACCACTATTATAGCATAACCAAGTCCTTGTTTTAAATTTTCTTCTTAGAAACTTCTTTTTCTCAAACAGAAAAGTTATCTTTGCAAGAGAGCCTTTTTTATTCAAAATCTTCAAATATATATTCAAAGACTGAAAATATACATTTAAAGACTTTGAATATATATTTAAAAGCTCTGAATAAACTTCATTCCAAGACAAGTAAACTTTACTAACTGATTAAAGCAGACTTAGTATACACACAATGGAACCTTTAGATTGATTACAGAATATGCCTTATTACATTATGGAAGAAATGCCCGACATAAACAAGACGGGCAAGCGGATACTTTATCCGCGATTGGCAATGATACAACAAGTCTCCACGGAGGAACTGGCACGCCAGATATCCCATAGCAGTTCGTTCAGCCCCGGAGATATTGAAGGGATCATCAGGCAGACAGCCGTGGAACTGGCACATATGATGGCTGACGGCCATTCCGTAAAGCTCGAAGGAATCGGTACTTTCACCCCTTCACTGGCTTTACGAACAGGTAAAGAACGTGAAGAAGCGGACGAAAACAAGCCCCACCACAATGCGCAAAGCATTGTGGTGGGAAACGTGAATTTTCGTGTAGATACGTCACTCGTAAGGCATATCAATAGAAGGTGTCATTTGGAACGGGCACCTTGGAAACACGCTCGCTCACCGCAAAAAAACACCCCGCAAGAGCGCCTGGCAATGGTCTTGAAATACCTCAACGAGCACCCTTTCCTAACGGTTTATGAATATCAAAAGCTAACGGGTATGATGCATACCAGTGCAGCTAATGAATTGAAAGAATGGGCTCACACCCCCGGTTCGGGCATAGATATTGCCGGACGGGGAGTACATCGGGTATATATAAGGAAGAAAGAGACCGAAGAATGCGACCCTGCATTAAAAAAATAACTCTCAAAAAAAATCCTCATCTGCAGAACATCCTATACAATAAATACGTTATATTTGTAGTATTATCATTTTAAAACAGTAAAATTATGAAAGGACTTAATGTATTAGCAGCTTTTTTGGGTGGTGCAGCAGTAGGCGCAGCGCTCGGTATTTTGTTTGCTCCTGAAAAGGGAGAAGACACTCGTCATAAAATTGCAGAGATTCTTCGTAAAAAAGGCATTAAGCTGAATCGTAACGAAATGGAAAATCTCGTTGACGAAATTGCAGCCGAACTAAAAGAAGTAACTGACTAAAAGAATCAAAACAGAGCCACTATGTTTGCAGACGACAAAAGTATTGAAAACTTCCAACAACTATTCTTTGAGTTCAAGAAATATCTGGAGCTCCAGAAAGAATACACCAAACTGGAATTGACGGAAAAGCTAACCATACTCCTTTCCACCTTAATCATGGTTTTAGTACTCATTATTCTCGGAATGGTGGCCCTGTTTTATCTCTTATTTGCCCTGGCTTATATCCTCGAACCGCTCGTGGGCGGTCTCATGGTGAGCTTTGGCATCATTGCGGCTATCAACATCGTGCTCATTGCCGCAGTTGTTATCTTCCGCAAGAAACTTATCATCTCTCCGATGGTAAACTTCCTTGCCGGCCTTTTTCTTAACGGTTCAAAGGAATAAGCTATGAACAATCAGCAAACTACCCCCCAGGCAATTACACTGGAACACATCGCCCGGCTCAAAACAGAGAAACTGGAAGAAATACGCGAGCAAAAGAAAGCTATGACCCGGACGGCACAGCGAATCTTTGCCCCTCTTGCTCCTGCCACATCTCAGGCAGACGCAATAATGAGATCATTCAATACAGGAATGGCGGTCTTTGACGGAGTTATGTTAGGATGGAAAATACTAAAACAAGTCCGCCGTTTCTTCAGAAGAAGTTAAAAAGGGATATTCTTTCATATATAAAATACAAGGCAACTAATCCATTGCGAATTAATTGCCTTTTTTATATCTTAAAGCATTCCCCCCCTTAAAACGGTTTGACAACCCAAACGGAGTCAATCTAAAATAAAAGCGATAGTCCCGTTGTGTTTTCACCCCGATCTATCGTTTCATAAAAAATCTTTTCCTTTAAAGACAAGATCAGCAGCATTCTTTGCCCCTATTTTAATCATCAAGCGTTTGCGATAAGTTTTAATCGTATTTTCACTGAGATAGATGATTTCCGATATTTGTTTGTTATTGAATCCCTTAACAATATATGCCAGTATCTCTTTTTCCCGAGAGGAAAGGTTCGGTCCTTTATTCCCCGTACAGATATAAAACTCTTTTCCATGCCGGATCATATCGAGAAACACCTCATTAAAATAAGTTTCCCCACTGCGCAAAGCAGAAATTGCCTTTTGTAACTCCGATAGATCTGCATTCTTCGAAACTAAGCCATCAATATCGGCATCCATAAGTTTAGCCAGCATCCAAGGTTCCTCATGCATCGTATAGATCAAAATACGACTATCCGGTGCTTTATCGCGAAGCATTCGGAGTACACTAAAACCATCCGCTTGGGGAAACTCAAGATCTAATATATACATATTATAAGGAGAACGTACAGAAAAATAATGTTCCAGTTGTTCCACTTCCATAATGCCATCGCATTTCACACCTTCAAATGCAGAAGCTATTTTCTTTATACCCTCCAAAACAATCGGATGGTCATCGACAACCAGTATTTCATAGCATTCCACTTCCATACTCTACCTCTTTTAGATTAAAACGTAAGCAAGAAAACCGTTCTTCCACTTTCGTTCAATGCTTCAAAAACGGCCGATATCGATTTGGCACGGTCTTGAATCGTACGTATACCGATACCTCCTTGTTTATTTGTCACATCCGCAGCCATAGCAGTAGAGAAAGCATTGCCATCATTCTCTATCCTCAACCGATACTTTTCATCGGTCACAGCACTGAGTGATACACTGACTGAGTGTGCTTCGGCATGTTTGGCAATATTTGTCATCAATTCTTGGGTTATACGGTATACTTCGTAAGCAGTTTCTTGTGGAATCCGTTCCCAACATGTGTCCGAAGCCGCTTCGTAAGTCAACACAAATCCATATGTTTTCTGCATATCTGTCAGATAGTAACCGATAATTTCATCAATGCTCAAATGATTGAATTCGGGTGGCATCAATTCATGAGAAATATTGCGGACATTCTGTCTAAGCTCATTTACAGACTTCACCATTTCCTCCTTTTCATCCGGATTGTCTCCCACCGAACTCAATTTCATTTGCAATCCCAAAAGATCATTGGCTACCCCGTCATGTAGTTCTTTGGCAAAACGCTTACGTTCATTTTCCAACCCTTCAATGTATTTTCTGGCAGCTTTCAAGTCGCTTTCCTGTTCCAAAAGCTTCATGTTTTTCTCTATCTGTCTTCTTTTTTGCGTTGCGATAATAATACTGATAGCCAACACTGCTATAAGTATTGTGCCGATAATTCCCATTGTCATTCTATTCGCTTCCTGTTTAAGTTGTTCTTGTTGCAGACGAGCTATTTCCAATTCTTTTTCACGAGTTTCGTATTTAGCGGTAAAATCCGACAGTTGTGTTTCCACCTTTCGCCGGGCAAGCGAATCGGTCCACATACGAGCACTATCCATATAAGCATATGCCTTATCCTTTTCTCCAAGATTTTGATAACAATTCGCTATTCTTAAATAAAGCGCATCCATGGCCGTCTGTTCGTTCTGTGGAATATTTTTTAGATATCGCAACCACTTGACGGCTTCTTTATACTGCCCATATTCCAGTAATAATCGCGCTTTCATTTCAATAAAGCCCAACCCTTCCACTGTTTCGGGCGGTGTTATTTTAAGCAATTCATCGCCTCGGCGCATATAGTACATTACCGAATCTTTTTCCTGCCGATTAGAATACATCGCCATTATATTGGGCAAACAACGCAACTCTGCCCGTGGAAGGTTGTGCTCTGAAGCAACTGCAATGGCTTTCCTGAGAGAAGGTATCCCCTGCTCCGACTCCTTCCTTAACATATATATAGAACACTCCACCTGATATGCAAAAACGATATCCGAAGCATTATCCGTTTTTTCTACATAAAAGACAGCTTTACGAATGTAGGTCAATGCTTCGTCCAGCCGCTTATTATTTGCATAAAACACAGCAAGATTATTATAAATATTGGCAAGCCATTCATCACTTCCAAGCTTCTCGGCCGCCTCCAGCGCTTTTTCATAATAGACAAGAGCCGAATCCGGCATCTGGCGGCGACGATAAATAATACCGAGCGTACTGTAAGCATCAACCAATCCTTCAAGATCCGGATGCTCTTTCCGGTTCAGCAACCGAACCGCCTCCAACTTATCCGCAAGGGCACTGTCCATATCGCCTGTTGTATAATATAAAAGTCCTCTGCCATTAATTATTTTCGCATACCAATCCGTACTTTTCACCCCATTCTGACTTAGGGCCGTATTGTAGAAATAGAAAGATGAATCATATTTCGCTTCATCCATATACCTTTCTCCCTGTTTACATAAATTCTCTATAATCACATCCGAAGATCTTACCTCCGCCCAAACACCTGTAATCCCTACCAATAAACATATAGCCAATAGAAATTGCTTCCTCATAATATAAGATAAACTTTAGTTTTGTTTTTTAGCGAGACAAAAGTAGCATATTTTTCTACATACACACCTTATCAAGTTCATACTTTTAACCTCCTAATCGGGCAAACAATGCAAAAATCACCCTTTTGGGTGACAATGACGCATATGTAATTGGCCTACCTTTGTTGCAATCAATAATATTATTATTTTTTTCTTAGGCTTATGAAAAAACAAATTACTACCTGGTTGTTTCTGCTTCTATTGGGAAGCGGATACAACATCGAATCGGTGCGGAGTCAGAATGTGATGAATGAATTTCCTTATGAACTGACCCCCGAATCTTATAGCAAATGGACTTTAGAAGAAGGGTATGACTGGATTGTCACCTCCTCCATGGGCAAACCGATCTATGGGTTTGGGGGAGGAGAATCTTACACCTATGCCATCTCACCACTTTTTGATTTTTCATCGCTCAATCAACCGGAAATAACATTTACAGGAGGATATTTTATCTTTGAAACACTTGATGAGCAAGGGAATGTTCTTTTCAGAAGTATATGTGAAGAAGAAAAAACAGTAACTTTCAATCTAAACAAGGAATGCCGCCAATTCAGATTTATAAGAACTCCCCAAGGAGTCGTTTTGGTAAAAGATCTGATTGTCGGTGAAGCGGGAACTACTGATATAAGCCCGATCTCACAATTCCCTTATACTTTAGGATCGCAAGCTCGCGGTTGGAAACTGACAAACGGGAACTGGGGGATTACAACTCCGCTCATCATTGGTAATGGTGGTGGTGTTGGTCTCTCTAACGGATTTACATTATTATCTCCCAAAATTACCTTGCCGGAAGAAGGCGGTTCATTACTTATCACCGGAATAGTCGGTACTATCCGTATTTACGGAAGTGCAAACGGAGAAACATACGATCTGCTCAACTCCACCAATAGCGACCCCACAAGCAATACCATCCTATCAAAAGATATTCATTATTTGAAGATACAAAGTAGTCATAATAACGGACAGATAGGTACACTAACCATAAACGGTTTTTATAATGGCTGGAGTTGGACTGCTAACGATGACACCTATACTCTATCGGGAAAAGAATGCGAAGCCGGCCAAACTGCCTTTTGCAGGTTACCGGAAGTTTCTTTATCAATAAGTGAAAACGGCACAAAAGGAGCGGTTTCCTTTAAAATAGCAAGCTCTTCCATGGAAAACATAGAGCTATATTTTATAGATCAAAATAACATAAATAAAGAAACCCTCATTACTACTACCAATGGAATAGCTACGGTCGACCTTGGCACTTTGCCCACGGGCACATACAAAATGATACCCGGTTTTAAAGCAGTAGCAACCAAAAAAGGAAAAACACCTACAGTAGTAATCAGCAAATTCTTTGCCGGGACAACTAACGGAGGAACCATGCAATTCGACTTGAATTACTGGTATGACGAAGATAGAGACGGACAAATGGAATTCTGTTTCGGACAAGAGATATACAGAAATTATTGGATATATTATGGGAAATACAAATTAATAAATGGCAGGACGCTGAAATACGAGGATCTTCCAGAGGGTATCAGTAGCCTGATGCCTTGCAATATAAACAACGACAAGGCCATTGACTATTGTGGAGGCATATTACGAGGTAACTATGAGAATCATTCTTTTGACTACAAAGTCTACACAAACGATGAACAAGGTGAAAACAAAGATTCTCAAATATTTGAATCTTGGGGAACATCCCGTATAACCGGAAAGTCCGGAGAAATTTTTGTCCCCTGCGATTACAATAATGATGGATTAACGGATTTCTTGTTACCCCATTCTAAAGTTGCCGTACAACTGATAGATGGCTCGTTCGAAATTCACCAATTAGAGATATTAACGCAAGATGAATATCTCAACCGCGACAAAACAAATGACGAATGGTCACAAAACGGAAATTATAGCGGAGTGGTCGTTCAAAATAAAAATGACGCATTCCTTAGCGGAAAAGATATGTTTATCGGCGGAAA
Organism: Bacteroides sp.; assembly: GCA_019416685.1. Classification (GTDB taxonomy): domain Bacteria; phylum Bacteroidota; class Bacteroidia; order Bacteroidales; family Bacteroidaceae; genus Bacteroides. The sequence goes on along the minus strand of DXWV01000108.1, from coordinate 46,101 downwards.
AGGAGAGTACACCGGTAGTATGGGTTATCAGACAAGCAATATCGATTTCAACAAAGACGGCTATCCGGATATCGTAAATACCGGTACCGGAGAAATCCTATTGTATGTAGCAAAAGATAAATATGTGGGATTGCCAATGGGAGGTGCCATTTACTTTAGAGACTTAAACAACGACCAACGATTAGATTATATCGTTTATGAGCCTGCCAGTAAAACCGTTACTGCACATGTATACCAATCAGATGGAACAGAGAAGACACAACAACTCATCAGTAATCTGAGTATGGATCAGCAAGTATGGTGCTATGACTTTGATAAAGACGGAGATATAGACATCTTGTTGCCGTTCAGTTATCTGGAATCCAACGGAGCAGCCTATCTTGTCGTTATGGAAAACGACGGAAAAGGTAAATTCAAAATGCACGAAACGGCTTTTGACGAAGCACTGACGTTTAAGGCTTGTGCAGATATCGACCATGACGGATATTATGATATTGTGGCCCAATATGCAAAGCCCAACGTAGTCAATGACGTGCTGCTACTGAAAGGCAATAATAAAATGCAATTCGAACTTCAGCCTACTCCTCTTATCCACTTGCCAGAGTCTAAAGATGAATATCGCATACAAGTGGCAGACATCAACAATGATGGTTATTACGACATAATGACCAATGATTACGTTTACTCTGTAAAAGATCTCTTGCCTGATATTACCGCTAATCAAGCACCACAAAAGCCGGAAAAGCCCTCTTATTTGTTTGAACCTTCTACGGGATTCTTAAAAGTAAGCTGGCAACTCGGAAAAGACGCAGAATCCTCCTCCGTTGATTTAACTTACGCCTTACGCATCGGTACCGAACCGGGCAAGGGAGATATTTACTACGCCCACGCCACAGAAAACGGAACGCGGTTAAATCTATTGGATGGCAACATGGGGTATAACCTTGACCGTATCTTGGATGCCTCGGGATGGAATGCCGGAAAATATTATATCGCCATACAAACCATTGACCCGATGCATAAAGGTTCTATGTGGTCGGAGGAAACGATATTTGAAAAGTCACAATCCGGTTTCGGATTCCGCTTATCCGACGAGAGAACGGTATGTGATACGATAACCTTGGCCTTACTCGCGCCTAAAGATCCTTCTTTAGAATATAAGTGGGATATGGCAGACGCAACTATCGTCTCTCAAAGTACAGATGAAGCCGTTTACCGGATAAGGTTCACGACACCCGGCGAAAAGCGTATTTCGCTGCAAACGGTGGATGCGCAAGGAAACGTAACGGCTGTTACCGACCAGACAATATTTATCTTTGCCAATAGGTTAGTTATGGAAAAGCTATCAATGTCACCGGAAACAACTACCGAAGGTGCCATAGACATTGACAATGACGGAATGCTGGAGTTACTCACCGACAACGGAATATATGAGAATGACGGGAAAGGCAACTACACCAAAGTGAAAAAAATATATAACACGAATCTATCTTTCAATGACAAATCATACATTACAGACCTTAACAGAGATGGCTTGGCTGATATTGTTATTCGTTCTTATTATGATGGCACCAAGTCAACTAACCGCCATTATATCAATCAGGGAGATAAGATTCTCACCGAAGAAATTCATGATGTAAATTCCGTCACAGATATATGGTATGAATTAAAAACCATTGACTTTAATCATGATGGCTATATCGATTTTTTTTCAGACCATGGTTATCTATTTATGAATTCTGGAAATGATATAGATTTTACCGGAATTGACAATGATACTAATTATAACTGGCTCACTGCTGACTTCAACAAAGATGGATTCTACGATTTCATCAGTGTCGAGACTAATGAAAGAGGTGAATACATGATGTATTTTAATAATGGAGATGGCAGCTTCCGCAAAAGCGCAAGAACCGCTCCCTCGGAAATTGAAGAATCCCAAATAAAAATTTCTGCCGTCGCTGACATCAATAGTGATGGCTATCCCGATCTACTCATCCAGAAAAATGACAATACAATCCTCATTCTTCTAAATAATAAGAATGAAGATTTTAAAGAGGTGAAAGAAATCACATTACCAATGAATTTGGATGGACTGGAAATCGGGAAAATATTCGATTTTGACAATAACGGATATCTGGATTTGTCGCTTCTTTCCAGAGATAACGGTTCTATTCTCTATTTTTACGATGATTTGCAAACCAAGTTCATTAACTATGGAGACAACCGTTCCAACTACAGCGGAATTGGGATTGATGGATTAGATAAATACATTGAAATTGATGTCGATAGAGACGGAGTGCCCGATTTTGTAGAATCGAATCAATGGGCTTCTGACCAATATTACAAAAATCTTTCTACTGTTAGCAATACCCGCCCTGAAGCCCCATCAAATATTCGCGGAACACAAGCCAAAGATTTTGCCGTCATAAAGTGGGATGCGGCCAAAGATGCAGAAACACCGCATGCATTGATGCGCTATAACATTAGCGTTAAAAAGCAAGGTCAGACAGGAGAAGATGCTTATATCATTTCTCCGATGAACGGTCTCAATGCCGATGCGGCAGTGATTCCCGACTTCACCTATACAAATGCCACCACTTATTCTATTCCGCTCTCTGCAATGCCTACCGGAACTTATGAAATACAGGTACAGGCTATTGACAGTTGGAACGCTACTTCTCCTTTCTCCGAGCCCTATCTATTAACAATAGAATCTAACCCGAAGATGCGACTGCCGTTATCCGTTTGCGCAGGAACATCTGCCATAGTCACCTATACCGGCACCGCCAGCGCATCCGGCATTACCTGGGATTGGGACGGAGGAAAACAGATATTCTATACGGACTATGGTAAAGAAATACAGTATGAAGTGGTTTGGGATACGGAAGGCAAGAAACAGATATCCGTTACTTCCGACGGGGTGACGTCTACTGCCGAAATTTGGGTAGCTCCCGCCATCAACCCGGAATTCTCTATCCCTTCGCAAGCACTGCTCGTTGCCGAAACGCCAATGACTTTGCCGGAAGGTAATTACGAATATTCGTGGGCAGTCAGCAAAGACGGAAGTGATTTCAAAGCATTGAGCGAATACAGAGTTCCACCCGTTCGAATCGTACGTAACGGAAACAGCAACCAAGCAAAAACAACATTCATGAGTACCGGTAAATTCGTTTTACGCCTGTTTGTTTCTACCCCTTGCGGCACCGCTACTTGCGATAGGGAAATCACAGTCACAGATGAACTTTCCCGACAGGAAATCGATCTGGTTACCGTAGACCCCGCTACAGGAAAATACAGCATATCCTGGCAGTACCGAACTGCAATACCTGCATTTGTCAGCAATGTAAACATCTACAAAGAAGGAAGCAAGTATAATGACTTCTATTTACTGGCTACTGTCCCTGTTTCGCAAACGAGCTTTGTAGATATTACATCTAACCCGCAAGTTCAAGCATCACGCTATCGTCTGACATTGCAAACCAATTATGGTGCAGAAACCACTCCCGGCACTCCTCACCAAGGTGTACATGTCATGATAAACAAAGGTGCAGGTAATGGATGGAACATCACTTGGAGCCAATACGAAGGAGCGACCATAGAGACATACCGTATATTAAGAGGTACCACCCCGAATAATCTGACCGTAATGACAGAGATCTCGGGCAATGCCACCTCTTACTCAGATCTCAATGCTCCCGCAGGCATCCTCTACTATGCATTGGACTTTGATGCCAAATACGAAGACAATTGGAAGCCGATGCAAACCGGCCGACAAAGCAGAACCGGCAAAGCAACCGTACGCTCAAATATCGTCAGCACTGACGGTGCAGCCAATGTAATTTTTGCAGAAGATATTATCGTTCATTCAACAGAAGAACCAACCCTTTCACCGGAACAAACCGGCATTCATCTGACTGCCGATATCTATCCGTTAAATGCTACATTCAGAGCGGTCAACTGGACAATAGTATCGGGTAATGACATTGCAACCGTCAACCAGAATGGAGTACTGACTGCCAAAGGTGATAAAAACGGTTCAGTAACTGTACGGGCAAGTGCGATCGATGGTTCTAATGTGTACAAGGAAATAACTGTCACTGCAGATGGACTGACCTCGATAAACGAACTGGAAAAGGAAGACAATACTCTTATATATCCTTCACCGGTAACGGATATGTTATATATCAAAAATATGCCCGAAGGTAATGGGAATAAAAATAAAATTTACATTGTCAATTTAAACGGTCAATTGCTTTATATGGAAGAAACAGCAAGCTCGGAAGCTAACATTTCGTGCAGCAGCTACCCCACCGGCATCTATCTGTTGAGAATTGTATCCGGAAACAAAGTGACTACCCGGCGGTTTATGAAAAAATAAACTCAAAAAACTTCTATTCAAAAAAAAGAACCCTGCTTCGGTGTTGAAGCAGGGATCTTTTTTGCTTAAGTTTCAACCGTATCAAACAGATGTAATCTCCTTTTGGCAATTGTTTCTTTTTAACATTGTTAATCGCCTTTTCCAAGCATTCATTCCTGTTCTACAAAACATTAATTTCTTAAATGCAAGAATACGTATTCATGTACTATAAAGAATCAATATTAACAGAGCATTAATATTAATTTCTTTTCCCGATAAATATGCATGCTTCTGCTTAATAAAACATCACCTTATATGCATGATATATAAAGCTTTATCTTACAAACGTCATTTCTCCGATTTATCTTGCTTTGCCGTTTTTTCAAAAGGCAGCTTACCTATACTTATCAATACAACAACTATATCAGTACTGCCACCACACGGTTACTCCCGATATATTCGCCCTCTTCTTCTTTACACCTCCCAACATTTCCATCCTCGGTTGGCACAGATGTAAACCACATAAGTACACACCTTATAGTTCGGAAAATGTCGCAGTGTGTCTTCAGTATAGCGATGTACTTGTTCTACATGTTCGGGCAGGGGCGCATCCGGCCCTAACATTTTTTCCGCCTCTTTGGCTTTGTAATATTTGAACTCCACCAGACGGTCGTCCGTGTAATAATCCGTGCCCGGTATACCGGTCATTTTGAAATCGGCACATCCTTCCGAATTATTCTGTTCGATGGCAAAGGTATAACAACTGCTCAAGTAGCGGGATACCAGCTCGAAAAAAGAACAACGGATGAAGTTCTCGTTGATCTTGTCGAACACCTGTGCAGGGAACTGACCGAGGTATTGCTCGAAATAGTTCCGTACAAGCGATTCAAAATCACGCTCGTCAACGAAGCGTTCGTAAGTGGACACATACCGGTTAGCACCTCCGTCTATACGGTTCAACACGTTGTAATAGTCCATATAGATGCTACGCATGGTCAGGTTGGGGAGTGCCATCCGAAAGTTGTTTTGCAAGGTCGTCATGCCTAAATAGAAAAGGCTGACGGGATAGAAATTCTTGTCGAAGAACTTCTGCTTGTTGAATTTACCGGAAAGGTTGACTACGTTGTAAGCCAGTCCGTTGTCTATTACTAATGCATCCACCATAGCTTTCAAGTTTTCCAAAGAGAGGGTGAGCCATCGCAGCCAGCCTACGCCAGTGTGCAGGTTCTCGTCTATCCAGCATAATTGGCCACAGCATAGGGAATCGTTATACTTGCCTAAATTTTCATATTCTATCACTGTTTGTTAGACTAACAGTTACAAGGTTACAAAAGTTTTTGCATTTAGAATGATAAACAAGCAGAATATCTTCTCACGCCCTATCTTGTTCCAAACAATAAAAATCCCCTATCAAGCAATTACGCCTAATAGGGGAAAATCTCATTAGAAAGATCGTATCGTGTAGCGATACCAACTGTCTCATTTTTTATACGTAAGTTTCAAGAATCTTCACACTGCCTCCTTCTTCGGGAGTAATCGTAACGTTTTCGATAGAGGCAGGCAACAAAACTGTTTCACCGGCACGTAATGCCAACTCGTTGCCTTCATTGTCCGTCAGCCGGCAAGCACCTTCTATACAGATAAAGATTACGAAAGAATCCAGTTCCGAATAGTCGCAACTGATCTCCTCGGTCATGTCATACAGCGAAGTAGTGAAATACGGACAAGCTACCAGTTCCACGGGTTCGTCCTTCACAGCGTCATATTTGGTGCGATAATCATCGAGTACCTCGTAGTTGATAGCTTCGCGTGCCAGATCAGTATGTAGTTCACGCGTATTGCCTTTGGCGTCCTTGCGGTTAAAATCGTAAATGCGGTAAGTGATGTCTGACGTCTGCTGAATTTCGGCAATGAACGCACCTGCACCAATGCTGTGTATACGCCCTGCGGGAAGGAAGAACACATCACCCGGATGTATTTCATACTCTTGCAGCACATCGGTTATGGTATTATTGAAAACGCGCTCTTTGTACTCTTTCGGTGTGATCTGCTCCGAAAATCCCGAACGAAGTCTGGCTCCTTTATCGGCATCCACAACATACCACATTTCGGTTTTCCCCATCGAATTGTGGCGTTTTTTTGCCAGTTCGTCATTGGGGTGCACCTGAATAGAGAGATCTTGTTTAGCGTCGATGAATTTAATCAGCAAAGGAAACTTATTGCCAAAACGGGCATAATTTTCCTCACCGACCAGTTCTTCACGGTATTTTCTCACCATCTCGGTCAACGTGAATCCTTTGTCGGGACCATTGGCCACCACAGACTCATTGTCTTCTACGCCGGAAATCTCCCAGCTTTCTCCTACTCCTGTCAAGTTATCACTCAAGTGCTTGAACGGAACGATTTTGTCGCCTCCCCAAAGTGTCTGCTTCAGGATCGGTTCAAATTTTAACGGATACATTTTGTTTTTCTGTTAATAAACTTAGATTATAATTCTTGATTTGGTAATCAGAGGACAAACATACAAAAAATATCAAATAATACACAGAACCGGGCGTTTTATATTAAATTCATCACCAAAATTTCATAGAATCGACACGAAAGTAAGTTTTATCCCCCGTGAAACTAAACGCTAAACTTTCCTAAATCTCCGAATAGATTTACCATGAATAATTTGGGAGTACGAAAGAATTTAGCTTTATTTGCAAGAAATTTTATATATGCCAGACATGAATAACACATTCCCAACAGAAGGAAATTTATCCGGACTAATCCGGAAGGATTTTCAAAAGGATATCGACGATAAGCAAACAGACTTATTTATCCTCAAAAATAAAAAGGGGATGGAAGTTGCCGTAACAAACTACGGTTGCGCCATTCTCTCCATCATGGTCCCCGATAAAAACGGAAAATATGCCAACGTTATCCTTGGGCACGACAGCATAGATCATGTAATAAATAGCCCGGAACCATTCCTCAGTACCACTATCGGTCGTTATGGCAACCGTATTGCCAAAGGTAAATTCACACTTTATGCCGAAGAACACTCGCTGACAATCAACAATGGCCCCAATTCTCTGCACGGAGGACCTACCGGATTTCATGCACGTGTGTGGGATGCCGATCAAATAGATGAAAGTACAATCATTTTCAATTACGTATCGGCTGACGGAGAAGAAGGGTTCCCAGGCAACCTGGAAGTAGAAATGACTTATAGACTCGAAGAAGAGGAAAATGCACTGGTTATCGAATACCGTGCCACTACCGACAAAGCTACCGTTGTAAATCTTACCAACCATGGGTTCTTCAACCTGGCAGGTATTGCCAACCCCACTCCGACAGTAGAAAATAACATCGTCACAATCAATGCCGATTTCTATACTCCGATAGACGAAGTATCTATACCTACGGGGGAAATTGCCAAAGTAGAAGGAACTCCAATGGATTTCCGTACTCCTCACACGGTGGGCGAACGCATCAATGACGCGTTTGAGCAACTTGTCTTCGGCGCAGGATACGATCATTGTTACGTACTCAATAAGCAGGAAGCCGGTTCGCTGGACCTGGCAGCTACTTGCACAGACCCCATAAGCGGACGTGTGATGGAAGTTTACACCACCGAAGCCGGTGTGCAACTCTATACAGGCAACTGGCTTAATGGCTTTGAAGGCTCACATGGCGCCACCTTCCCGGCTCGCAGTGCCATCTGCTTCGAAGCACAATGCTTCCCCGACACGCCCAACAAGCCTCATTTTCCCTCGGCAGTACTGCTCCCGGGAGACGAGTACCAACAGGTAACGATTTACAAGTTTTCTACAGAAAACTTGAATAGTTGAAAGTTAAGAGTTGAAAATTGAAAGTTAGCTGCGCTACATGTTGCATAGTAAGTAACTTTCAATTTTCAACTCTTAACTTTCAACCAAAAAGAAGATTTTACTAACCTAATTTTATAAACTAACAACTTTTTTAAAACCATGACACAACAGAAAAAGAACTATCTATTGCCTATTGCAATGATGTTCGCCCTCTTCGCAATGATTTCGTTCGTAACCGGATTTACCAATCCTCTCGGACTCATCGTAAAAGAACAATTCAATGCTCCTAACTGGATGACTCAGTTGGGTAACGCAGCAAACTTCATAGCTTATGCCTTTATGGGTCTTCCTGCCGGTATTATGCTGAAAAGAATCGGTTATAAGAAAACAGCGTTAATCGCCGTTGCCGTAGGATTTGTCGGCGTAGGAATTCAGTTCCTTTCCGGACAGATCTCTTACGCTCCCGGTGAATTGATTGCTTTCTGGGTATACCTGGGCGGTGCTTTCGTTTCCGGTTTCTCTATGTGTATGCTGAATGCTGTAGTAAATCCGATGTTAAACACACTGGGCGGCGGTGGCAAAAAAGGTAACCAGTTGATTCAGTTCGGAGGTTCTCTGAATTCTATCGCAGCTACTATCGTTCCGGTATTGGGTGGTTATCTGATTGGTACTATCAGCCAGGATACCAAGATTAGTGACGCTAATCCTGCATTGTTCATCGCAATGGGTATCTTCGCTATAGCATTCATTGTATTGGGCAGTATGAAACTTCCGGAACCGCACATGGAGCACGCTTCAGACCACAAGGTGAAAGATACTCACAGTCCGATGTCTTTCCGTCACTTCGTACTCGGAACAGTTGCTATCTTCGTATACGTAGGCGTTGAAGTAGGTATCCCTAACTTCGTAAACCTGTTCCTGACTACTTCTCCGGAAGCTGCCGGCGCAAAAGGTATCGGTATGGATACCGCTATGGCAGGTTCTATCGTAGGTACTTATTGGTTCCTGATGATGATCGGTCGTCTTTGCGGTGGTGCACTTGGCGCTAAGTTTTCCAGCAAAACTCAGTTGACTACCGTTTGTTTGTTCGCACTGGGCTTTCTGCTTGTAGGTATGTTTGCTCCGGTTGAAGCCACAATCAATATGCCTGTATTCAAATCAGATATCAGCTTCGGTATGGCAAATGTGCCTATCGGTATCATGTTCTTCATCCTTTGTGGTCTTTGTACTTCTATCATGTGGGGCGGCATCTTCAACTTGGCCGTAGAAGGTCTGGGCAAATATACCGCAATGGCATCAGGTATCTTCATGGTAATGGTATGCGGTGGTGGTATCCTTCCGCTTATTCAGGGTGGTGTAGCCGACGTAACAAGCAGCTATATGTCAAGCTTCTGGGTAATCTTTGCCGGTGTAGCTTACATGCTGTACTACGCACTGATCGGTTGCAAGAATGTAAACAAGAATATTCCGGTTGAATAAACTATTTATTAACCAATTAAAAAATATTATCATGGATATAGAACACGTAAGAAGCCGTTTTATTAAACACTTTGACGGAACTACAGGATCAGTTTACGCCTCACCGGGCCGTATCAACCTTATCGGCGAACATACCGACTACAATGGTGGATTCGTATTCCCGGGAGCCATAGACAAAGGCATGATTGCAGAAATCAAACCAAACGGAACCAATACAGTCAACGCATATTCTATCGACCTGAAAGATTATGTATCATTCGGGTTGAACGAAGAAGATGCTCCGAAAGCAAGCTGGGCAAGATACATTTTCGGTGTATGCCGTGAAATGATTAAACGCGGTGTTGATGTGAAGGGATTCAATACAGCTTTCTCCGGCGATGTGCCGCTGGGAGCTGGTATGTCTTCGTCAGCAGCACTCGAAAGCACATACGCTTTTGCACTGAATGACCTGTTTGGTGATAACAAGATAGACAAATTTGAACTGGCTAAAGTAGGACAGGCTACAGAGCACAACTATTGCGGTGTGAACTGTGGTATTATGGATCAGTTTGCTTCTGTATTCGGAAAAGCAGGTAGTCTGATCCGCTTGGATTGCCGCTCGCTGGAATATCAGTACTTTCCGTTCAAACCGGAAGGCTATCGTCTTGTACTGGTAGACTCTGTAGTAAAACACGAACTTGCTTCATCGGCTTACAACAAGCGCCGCCAGAGTTGCGAAGCTGCTGTTGCTGCTATCCAAAAGAAGCATCCGCACGTAGAATTCCTTCGCGACTGCACCATGGATATGCTCAAAGAAGCCAAAGCAGACATCAGTGACGAAGACTATATGCGTGCTGAATATGTGATTGAAGAAGTTCAACGCGTACTCGACGTTTGCGATGCACTGGAAGTAAGCGACTACGAAACAGTAGGTAAGAAAATGTACGAAACACATCACGGCATGAGCAAGCTCTACGAAGTAAGCTGCGAAGAGCTCGACTTCCTCAACGACTTGGCAAAAGAATGTGGCGTAACCGGTTCACGCGTTATGGGTGGCGGTTTTGGTGGCTGTACAATCAACCTGGTTAAAGAAGAATTGTACGACAACTTCATCGAAAAGGCAAAAGAGGCATTCAAAGCAAAATTTGGCAGAAGCCCCAAAGTGTATGATGTTGTAATCGGAGACGGTTCAAGAAAACTCGTATAATAACAAAAACTAACTTCTATAAAGAGGGACATATCCTAAACAGATGTGTCTCTCTTTTTGTTGATATAAGTACGATAAGGACAAATAGTTATTGTACGCAGCACAAGAAGAGCGCTTTCGGACTTTAAACAAAGATTGAAAAAAGCCCCCTTCTTATGCCCGATAATTAACGTTAAAGACTTATCTTTGCGGAAAAAGCGAAGGTAAGCTGCACCTTGGCATAAAAAATGAACACGTTCATTTTATTCTGCTCTCGGTTTGCATTATCTTTGCAAAAAATATGAAAACTTAATCATTATAAATATGAACGAAAGCAAACTTATGAACCGTGCAGCGGACAATATCCGTATTCTTGCTGCATCAATGGTTGAAAAAGCCAACTCCGGACATCCGGGTGGTGCTATGGGAGGTGCGGATTTTATAAACGTACTTTTCTCTGAGTTCTTAGTATATGATCCTCAGAATCCCCGATGGGAAGGACGTGACCGCTTCTTCCTCGATCCGGGTCATATGTCACCAATGCTCTACTCCGTACTTGCACTGACCGGCAAATATACACTGGCAGAACTGGCACAGTTCCGCCAATGGGGAAGCCCCACTCCGGGACACCCCGAAGTAGACATCATGCGTGGTGTGGAAAATACTTCCGGTCCGTTGGGACAAGGACATACCTTTGCAGTAGGAGCCGCTATCGCAGCCAAATTCCTCAAAGCACGCTTTGGTGAAGTAATGAACCAGACTATCTATGCCTATATCTCCGATGGTGGTATTCAGGAAGAGATTTCGCAAGGAGCCGGACGCATTGCCGGAACTCTGGGACTAGACAACCTCATCATGTTCTATGACTCTAACGATATTCAGCTTTCTACCGAAACCAAAGAGGTGACAACAGAAAATGTGGCCATGAAATACAAAGCATGGGACTGGAACGTTATCGAAATCAACGGAAATGATCCTGATGCTATCCGCACTGCCCTCAAAGAAGCAAAAGCAGAAAGCAAACGTCCTACACTTATCATTGGAAAAACCACTATGGGCAAGGGAGCACGCAAAGCCGACGGCAGCAGCTACGAAGCCAACTGTGCTACACACGGTGCACCATTGGGCGGTGACGCTTACATCAATACAATCAAGAATCTGGGTGGAAACCCTGACGAACCGTTCGCTATTTTCCCGGAAGTAGCCGAATTGTATGCCAAACGTACCGAAGACCTAAAAAAAATAGTAGCTGAAAAATATGCGGCGAAAGCCGAATGGGCCAAAACCAACCCGGAACTGGCAGCTAAAATGGCCAACTTCTTTGCAGGAAAAGCTCCAAAAGTAAACTGGGACGCTATCGAACAGAAACCCAACGTAGCTACTCGTGCCGCTTCGGCCACTGTATTGAGCGCACTGGCTACACAAGTAGAGAATATGATAGTAGCATCTGCCGATCTTTCTAATTCTGATAAGACAGACGGTTTCCTCAAAAAGACACATGCCTTCAAACGTGGTGACTTTAGCGGAGCTTTCTTCCAAGCCGGCGTATCAGAATTGAGCATGGCTTGCGTCTGCATCGGTATGTCACTTCACGGTGGCGTTATTCCGGCATGTGCTACCTTCTTCGTATTCTCCGACTATATGAAACCCGCCATCCGCATGGCAGCCCTGATGGAACAACCCGTGAAGTTCATCTGGTCACACGATGCATTCCGGGTAGGCGAAGATGGCCCTACTCACGAACCCGTAGAACAGGAAGCACAAATCCGCCTGATGGAGAAACTGAAAAATCACAAAGGCCACAACTCCATGCTTGTACTCCGTCCGGCAGATGCCGAAGAGACTACTATTGCATGGAAACTGGCTATGGAGAATATCTACACCCCGACTGCTCTGATCCTTTCTCGCCAAAACATCGTCAGCCTGCCTGCAGGAAACGACTATGCACAAGTGGCCAAAGGAGCCTATATTGTTGCCGGCTCTGACGAGAACCCGGACGTAACCCTGGTAGCTTCCGGATCAGAAGTAGCCACCCTCATTGCCGGAGCCGAATTGCTTCGCAAAGACGGTGTGAAGGTACGTATCGTCTCGGCACCTTCCGAAGGTTTGTTCCGCAGTCAGGATAAAGCATACCAGGAGTCAGTACTTCCGGCAGGTACAAAGATTTTCGGTCTCACTGCTGGTCTGCCCGTAAATCTGCAAGGTCTTGTAGGTGCTAATGGAAAAGTTTTCGGTCTTGAATCATTTGGTTTCTCTGCTCCTTACACAGTGCTGGACGAGAAGCTGGGCTTCACTGCCGCCAATGTATACAACCAGGTAAAAGAGATGTTATAATGAAAAAAATCGGACTATGCTGCGACCATGCCGGATTTGAGCTAAAAGAATTCGTTCGGGGTTGGTTGCAGGCAAAAGGTTGGGAATACAAAGACTTTGGTACTTATTCTGCTGAAAGTTGCGATTATCCTGATTTTGCGCACCCGTTAGCATTGGCAGTAGAAGCTGGCGAATGCTATCCGGGCATTGCCATTTGTGGAAGCGGAAATGGTATCAGTATGACGCTAAACAAACATCAGGGCATCCGTGCTGCACTTTGCTGGACGGCTGCAATAGCACACCTGGCCCGCCAGCACAACGATGCAAATATACTTGTGATGCCGGGACGCTTCATCAGCACTGAAGAGGCTGATATGATTCTGATTGAGTTCTTCAACACTCCATTTGAGGGAGGAAGACATCAAAAAAGAATTGATAAGATTCCCGTGAAATAAATAAAGATAATTAATAAAGAGAGACGTATTACTGTATGTCTCTCTTTATTGTTTATTATAGTATTATCCCCCCTTCTACTTCTCCTCTCCCTTATATCAATCAAAAATTACACCCTTTCAATCAAAATATATCGCACCAAACCCGCGTTACTTCGTATTTTTGCATACTTAAAATCCAATATCCATCAAAAAAACAACAAAAAACAAATGAAGAAACGATTTAGCTTCCTGTCTCTACTGTTAGTAACAGCAATTGCTTTTGCCAACCCGATTGACTTTGACAAAGCATTCAAAGAAAGTGCTAAGATTGAAAAACAAATCAAGAAAACCTCTTTTACAAAACAAACCTACAATATCACTGACTTTGGTGCAAAACCGGGCAATGAAACCGAGCCCTGCCACGAAGCCATCAACCAGGCTATTCTCAAATGCAGCCTTGCTGGTGGTGGCACAGTTGTTGTCCCCCAAGGAACCTTTTATACAGGCCCCATTACCCTGAAAAGCAATGTTAACTTTCATCTGCAAGAAGGTGCCGTACTAAAATTCCTCACCGACCAGAGCTTATACTTCCCCGGAGTAATCACCCGTTGGGAAGGGCTGGATTGTTACAACGCCCGCCCACTAATCTACGCCTATGGCGAAACCAATATTGCTATTACCGGCAAAGGAACCATTGACGGGCAAGGCTCCAACGAAACCTGGTGGCCCATGTGTGGCTCACCCAAATATGGCTGGAAAGAGGGAATGGTGGCACAACGCAACGGTGGACGTGAGCGTCTGCTAATGTATGGCGAGACATTGACCCCGGTATACAAACGTATCATGACTCCGGAAGACGGATTACGCCCTCAGTTGATCAATCTTTATGCATGTAACACTATTCTAATAGAAGATGTCACACTACTGAACTCTCCTTTTTGGGTGATTCACCCTCTGTTTTGCGAAAGTCTGATTGTACGCGGTGTCAATATATTCAACCGTGGTCCCAACGGAGATGGATGCGATCCGGAATCCTGTAAGAATGTACTGATAGAGAACTGTACTTTTGATACCGGTGACGATTGTATCGCCATCAAATCGGGACGCAATGCAGACGGGCGCAAATGGAATATACCCAGCGAGAACATCATCGTACGCAACTGTAAAATGAAAAACGGGCATGGTGGCGTTGTTATCGGTAGTGAAATATCCGGCGGCTATCGCAACCTGTTTGTTGAAAATTGCCAAATGGACAGCCCGAATTTGGACCGGGTGATCCGCATAAAAACCAGTACCTGCCGGGGTGGAATCATCGAAAATGTATTTGTACGCAACATCACCGTAGGACAGTGTAGAGAAGCCGTACTGCGCATCAATCTGCAATATGAGAACCGGGAACAGTGCAACCGTGGCTTCACTCCTACCGTGCGCAATGTACATCTGAAAAATGTAACCTGCCAGAAAAGCCGTCTAGGAGTACTTATCATCGGACTGGATAACGACCAGCATGTATATAATATCAGCGTAGAAGATTCTCACTTTAACAACGTTGCTAAGGGAGGTAATGATATCAAAGGAGCCCAAGATGTCACTCTAAAAAACCTATACATCAACGGTGAACTCGTGAAGTAACAAAACGATTGAAAAAAGGCTGTTCCGGATTCATTCTGGTACAGCCTTTTTTATTCTTTCCACCCAATGTACCCCTTTCTTAACTTTCATTATTACACTGCTTCCTATCAGTACTATCTGCATATACAATCCTCCCTTTTCTTTTTCAACTATAAATCTATTATACGCTAACAATCAGGCAGTTTCTGCTTAAAAACATAAAATAACAATATGTCGTTAAAACCCACCTATACACCCTCATTTTTGATAAGAAAAAGTACAATAAGGATAAATTTAACCCACGACATAAGCTGTGTATATAAATAAAAAACTATCTTTGTGGTGCAAACTCTGAAACTCATTTAAATATGAAACAATTGGAGACCATAAAAGAGCTTATCAATCAGGGAGATATAAATAAAGCAATTGAAGCCCTCGATACGCTTCTCACTCAAACAGACTTCGCCCCAAAAGACGAAGCTTATTACCTGCGGGGCAATGCCTACCGAAAGCAAGGCAACTGGCAGCAAGCCCTCAACAATTATCAATCCGCCATCGAGATTAACTCCGAAAGTCCTGCCTTGCAAGCTCGCAAGATGGTAATGGATATTCTGGAGTTCTATCACAAAGACATGTATAATCAATAAACGTAATAAAATCGATAGATTATGGCAAAAATTAAAGGAGCAATCGTGGTCGACACGGAGCGTTGCAAAGGTTGCAACCTGTGTGTAGTGGCTTGTCCGCTCGATGTAATAACACTCACCAAAGAGGTGAATGTAAAGGGGTATAACTATGCCCGCCAAATATTGGAAGATACTTGTAACGGATGCAGTTCATGTGCAACGGTCTGCCCGGACGGATGTATCTCTGTGTATAAAGTTAAAGTAGATTAGCAAATTATTATTATGACAGAAGAAGTAGTATTAATGAAAGGTAACGAAGCCATCGCCCATGCAGCCATCCGCTGTGGTGCCGACGGATACTTCGGTTATCCTATTACTCCGCAATCGGAGGTATTGGAAACGCTGGCCGACTTGAAACCATGGGAAACCACCGGTATGGTAGTGCTTCAGGCAGAGAGTGAAGTAGCAGCTATCAATATGGTATATGGCGGTGCCGGAAGTGGGAAAATGGTATTGACCTCCTCTTCAAGCCCCGGTGTCAGTCTGAAACAGGAAGGCATCTCTTATCTGGCAGGAGCCGAACTCCCCTGTCTGATCGTAAACGTAATGCGCGGTGGTCCCGGTCTGGGAACGATCCAGCCAAGCCAGGCAGACTATTTCCAAACCGTAAAGGGTGGCGGACATGGCGACTATAAACTAATAGCACTTGCCCCGGCTTCTGTACAGGAAATGGCCGACTTCGTTGGGCTTGCTTTCGAACTGGCCTTCAAATACCGTAATCCAGCTATCATTCTTGCCGATGGCGTTATCGGACAGATGATGGAGAAAGTAGTATTGCCACCGATGAAACCCCGTCGCACGGATGCAGAAGTAATTGAACAGTGCCCATGGGCTACTACCGGTAAAACGAAAGACCGCAAACCCAATATTATCACTTCACTCGAACTCCGTCCCGAAGAAATGGAAAAGAATAACATTCGTTTTCAGGCAAAGTATCGCATAATTGAAGAAAACGAAGTTCGTTTTGAAGAAATAGACTGTGAAGATGCCGAATACCTGATTGTAGCATTCGGCTCTATGGCACGTATCGGACAGAAAGCAATGGAACTGGCACGCGAAGAAGGTATCAAAGTAGGTATGCTTCGTCCCATCACCCTGTGGCCATTCCCCACAAAAGCCATTGCAGCATATGCCGACAAGGTGAAAGGCATACTCGTTACTGAGTTGAATGCCGGACAGATGATTGAAGATGTACGTCTGGCAGTAAACGGTAAAATAAAGGTAGAACACTTTGGTCGCCTGGGTGGTATTGTGCCCGACCCGGATGAGATTGTGAGTGCACTGAAAGAAAAAATCATGTAATGTAGAATTTACGATTGGACGATTTACGATTTACGATCTAGGGAAAATGAATCATGGAAGTAAAGCAGTAAATCACGGAAGTTAAAGAAGTAAATCAAAGTACCCCCAATCGTAAATCGTCTAATCGTAAATAAAATAAAGATGAATCCCGATAAAATAAGAAACGTATTGAATATACTTTTCATGATACTTGCACTGGCAGCTATCATTGTCTACTTCGCAGCAGACGATTTTAAAATATTCGTATACGTATGCGGTGCGGCAATCTTTGTCAAGCTGATGGAGTTT
The DNA here is from genome assembly GCA_019416685.1 of Bacteroides sp. Taxonomy (GTDB): domain Bacteria; phylum Bacteroidota; class Bacteroidia; order Bacteroidales; family Bacteroidaceae; genus Bacteroides. The sequence goes on along the minus strand of DXWV01000108.1, from coordinate 28,648 downwards.
TTCATACGATTCACCAACAGATAGGAGAAGGTTAATAAAGAGACAAAATACGGGGTGAGAAGTTCCCCTCGTAAATATGTCAACAGAAGCCTCGTCAACCAAAAAAAATTAAGTTATGACTAAAGAAGAAATAATCAAGCCCGAGAATTTGGTTTATAAAAAACCAACTCTGATGAATGATAACGCCATGCATTACTGCCCGGGTTGCAGTCACGGTGTGGTACATAAACTCATAGCCGAAGTCATTGAAGAGATGGGAATGGAAGATAAAACCATTGGCATCTCTCCCGTAGGTTGTGCCGTTTTCATCTACAACTACCTCGATATCGACTGGCAGGAAGCAGCTCACGGACGTGCCCCTGCATTGGCAACAGCCATCAAACGCTTGTGGCCGGATCGTCTGGTATTCACTTACCAGGGAGATGGAGACCTTGCCTGTATCGGCACTGCTGAAACGATCCATGCACTAAATCGTGGTGAAAACATTACCATCATCTTTATCAATAATGCCATTTACGGTATGACCGGCGGACAAATGGCTCCAACAACCCTCGTAGGTATGAAAACCGCTACTTGTCCTTACGGACGTGATGTAGACTTGCACGGATATCCTCTGAAAATTACTGAAATTGCTGCGCAGCTGGAAGGTACGGCATACGTTACCCGTCAATCCGTACAATCGGTTCCGGCAATCCGTAAAGCAAAGAAAGCGATCCGCAAAGCATTTGAAAACTCTATGGCTGGCAAAGGTTCCAACTTGGTAGAAATTGTTTCTACTTGTAGTTCCGGCTGGAAGATGACTCCCGAAAAGTCTAACAAATGGATGGAAGAACATATGTTCCCATTCTATCCGCTCGGTGACTTGAAAAATAAAGAATAATGCTAAAAACTGAAAAAACGATGAAAGAAGAAATAATTATAGCAGGATTCGGTGGACAGGGAGTACTGTCTATGGGAAAAATTTTAGCTTATTCCGGACTGATGGAAGGCAAAGAAGTAACTTGGATGCCAGCTTACGGACCGGAGCAACGCGGCGGAACTGCCAACGTAACGGTAATCGTAAGTGATGACAGAATCTCCTCTCCAATTCTGAGCCAGTATGACACAGCTATCATATTAAACCAGCCTTCACTCGAGAAGTTTGAAAGCCGCATCAAGCCGGGTGGCATTCTTATCTACGACGGATACGGAATTATCAACCCGCCTACCCGTAAGGACATCAAGGTATATCGCATTGATGCTATGGATGCAGCTAATGAAATGAAGAATACCAAAGCATTTAACATGATCGTACTGGGTGGTTTGTTGAAACTACGTCCTATCGTAACGTTGGAAAATGTTATCAAAGGATTGAAGAAAACTCTCCCCGAACGCCATCATCACCTGATACCTATGAATGAAGAAGCCATCAAGAAAGGGATGGAACTGATCAGAGAGGCTTAATTTAGTTAAAAATTGAAAGTTACTATGCAGCTTCGCAGCACAGCTAACTTTCAATTTTCAATTTTCAACTTTCAATTAATTAAGGTTTCAACTCTGTAAGCTTCAACTTTTTTGTCGTATATTTGCGCCCAATTATGAGACGAACCCTACTTACATATATACTACTCTTTGTCGTAGGTCAGTTGGCTATCCAAGCGCAAGTCAACCCAAATAATCCATACGGAGACCGACAGGATGAATTTGGCAATATCGTAGACCAATATGGCAACCAGATAGACCCTGCCATGCGCCCCCAAAGTCTGGATAGCGCAAATGTAGAAATCCAGGGACTTCCCCCAAAACTTTACATGTGGCATGTCAGCGAGAATCTGGGAAACGTAACCCGTATCCCTGCCGATACGGTCCGGCTTAACTACCAAAATGCTAATCTGACAGAAGGTATGACCGGACACTATAATTACTTAGGCAACCTGGGTGCCCCACGTATGTCTCGTATCTTCTTTGACCAGCAGGCAACGGAACCAACGATCTTCATGCAGCCATATTCTTTCTTCTTCGTACGGCCTGATGAATTTAATTTTACCAATAGTAATGTCCCATATACAAACCTGACTTATAACAAAGCAGGTAACAAAATAAACGGAGAGGAGCGTTTCAAATCTTATTTTTCGGTGAATGTCAACAAGCGACTTGCTTTCGGATTCAACATCGACTATCTGTATGGACGCGGATATTACAACCATTCAAGTACCTCATACTTCAATGCAGCCCCCTTTATCAGTTATATGGGAGAGAGATACGAAGGGACTTTGCTATATAGCTACAACTATCTGAAGAACAACGAGAACGGAGGTATCACGAACGACGATTATATCAAAGACCCTGAGGGTGCAGCAGAAGGCGGAAGAGTGTATGAATCTACCAACATGCCAACGGTGATGAATACAGCTACTTCCCGTAATACCGACAGCTATGTATTCCTGACGCAACGCTACAAGCTGGGATTCCATCGCGACCTCCCTCAACAGGAAAATGATACGTTGCCTCCCCAACAAGAGTTTGTGCCCGTCACCAGCTTCATCCACACAATGCAGGTGGAATGGACGAAGCGCAAATTCACGTCCAATGACCAACTGAAAGATTATTACCAGAATACGTACATCAAACCGGGACAACCTTATGTAGTGGATGATTCTACTTCCTACATCGGTATAAAGAACACATTTGGGCTCTCTCTGCTCGAAGGTTTTAATAAATATGCTAAAGCCGGACTGACTGCTTTCATATCGCATAAGCTCAGTAAATACGAACTGATGAATGCAGACTCTGTCAGTAAGGATCATTATACTGAAAATGAGGTTTTTGTAGGTGGCGAGTTGGCTAAGCGACAAGGGAAAGTACTCCACTATCACGCCATAGGTGAAGTAGGCTTATTGGGAAAAGCCATCGGACAATTCAACGTAAAAGGAGATATCGATCTAAACTTCCGTTTGGGCAAGGATACGGTGAGCCTGATAGCACGCGCGTCTGTCAGCAACACACTGCCCTCGTTCTACATGCGCCATTATCACTCCAAACACTTCTATTGGGACAATGATAACATGGACAAGGAATTTCGCACCCGCATAGAAGGAGAACTAAACATCGACCGTTGGAAAACGCACCTAAAAGCAGGCGTAGAGAATATCAAGAATTATACTTACTTCAACCAGCAGGCAGTGCCCGAACAGTTTGGAGGCAACGTACAGGTAGTTTCGGCTACTCTGGCACAAGATTTTCGCCTCGGCATTCTCCATCTGGACAATGAAGTGACCTGGCAGAAATCAAGTAACAGTACAGTACTTCCGCTACCCACTCTCTCGTTGTATCACAATCTTTACCTCGACTTTAAACTGGCAAAGAAAGTATTGAGTGTGCAACTGGGTGCCGATGTACGCTACTTCACTAAATATTATGCCCCAGCCTATATGCCTGCTACCGGACAGTTTTACCTTCAATCGCCCAAAGATCAGGTAGAGATAGGTGCATATCCTATTGTCAATGTATATGCCAATCTGCATCTGAAACGGACTCGTTTCTTCGTCATGATGTATCACGTGAACGACGGACTTATAAATCGGCCGAACTCGTTTTATGCTCCCCACTATCCGATCAATCCGCGATTGTTAAAATTTGGAGTTTCTTGGAACTTCTACGATTAATGACCTCTTGAGCCTATGCAGCCAATAAAACGAAAATATCTGAAATACCTGTTACTGGGGGTAATATGCTTTCTGATACTCTGGCTCTGGCCACAGAAAAAGGAAAAAGAGAACGGACATCCGCGAGACTATGCCGAGATCATTGCAAGCGGTATTCTCCGTGCAGCAACAGAATACAATTCTATCAGCTTTTACGTGGACGGTGATACGGTGACGGGCTTTCACTACGAACTGATAGAAGCCTTCGCCCGGGATAAGGGAATCCAGGCACAGGTATCTCCAGTGATGAGTTTCGGGCAACGGTTGCAAGGATTAGAAACAGGAAAGTATGACGTTATCGCCTACGGCATCCTGGTGACCAGCGAACTCAAAGACTCTTTACTTCTCACTTCCCCCATCATTCTAAGCAAACAGGTGTTAGTTCAACGCAAACCTGTATCCGAGCACGATTCACTCTTTATCAAAAATCAGCTCGATCTGGCAGGGCGGACACTCCATGTAGTAAAAGGTTCGCCATCCATCCTCCGCATTCGCAATCTGGGAAATGAGATAGGAGATACGATTTATACCAATGAAGTAGAAAAATACGGTTCGGAACAACTGATAGCAATGGTAGCTCACGGAGATATCGATTATGCCGTGTGCGACGAAAGCATTGCCCGGGCAGCGGCAGATTCGTTGCCACAACTTGACATCAGTACGGATATCAGCTTTACACAATTTTATTCATGGGGTGTCAGCAAGCAATCACCTGTATTACTGGACAGCCTCAACTCCTGGCTTACAAAATTCCGTGAAGGAAAAGAATACAAAGAAATCTACCGAAAATACTATGGCAAGGAGTAGGAAGTGATTTGTAAGAGAATAAAAGGTGAAAAGCCTGGCTTTGAGATTTCAATGTTGTATATTGGTCAATGGATTCATAAAGGAGACTCAGTTAAACTGCATATAAAGGAGGGGCACTACGCGCTCTCCTTTTTTTATGCGTATACGTCATAGAAAGCCTGCGAGCTGGATACTTCATGTTATTTTCCCCGGTACTCGCCAAAAGTTTCCCAATATGTTACGGTTTGTTTCCCGGTATGTTATGGCTCATCTCCCAGTATGTTACGATAGAAATACCACTGTATTATGATGCAAACAGCATTTTCTCTCAAAAGGAACGCTTTTAAGTTAAGAATCAATAAATATGCTCTTGACAGAAAAATATCCTTATCTTTGTGATCGTAAAAAAACAGATAGGTATGAGTGAAAAGATTATTAAATGGGGCTTTATCGGTTGCGGTGAAGTGACAAAAAAGAAAAGCGGCCCTGCGTTCCAAAAGGTGGAAGGCTCTGAGGTAGTGGCCGTAATGAGTCGTGACGGCTCCAAAGCAAAAGCTTATGCAGAGGAAAGAGGTATCAGGAAATGGTATGACGATGCTCAGGAGCTTATTGATGATCCGGAGGTAAACGCCATCTACATAGCCACTCCCCCTTCCTCTCACGCCACATACGCCATCATGTCAATGAAAGCCGGCAAGCCCGCCTATATAGAGAAACCAATGGCCGTCACTTACGAAGAGTGCACCCGTATCAACCGTATCTCACGTGAAACGGGCATTCCTTGTTTCGTGGCTTATTACCGTCGTTATCTGCCCTACTTCATCAAGGTAAAACAGCTTGTGGAAGAAGGTGCTATCGGCAATGTAATCAATATACAAATCCGCTTCGCCCAGCCTCCCCGCGATTTGGATTATAACCGCGATAACCTACCCTGGCGGGTGCAGGCAGACATCGCCGGAGGCGGATATTTCTATGATCTCGCCCCTCACCAGATAGATTTATTACAGGAGATGTTTGGTTGCATCCTCGAAGCCAGTGGTTATAAAAGTAACCGTGGCGGATTGTATCCGGCAGAAGACACGCTGAGTGCCTGCTTCCAGTTTGATAACGGACTGGTAGGAAGCGGTTCCTGGTGCTTCGTTGCCCATGAGTCCGCCAAGGAAGACCGTATCGAAATTATCGGCGACAAAGGTATGATCTGCTTCTCAGTCTTTTCATTTGATCCCATTGCACTACATACGGAGCGAGGACGAGAAGAGATACATATCGAAAACCCTGAACATGTACAACAACCACTTATTCAGGCAGTAGTAGACCATCTGTTAGGAAAATCAATCTGTACGTGCGACGGTGAAAGTGCCACACTTACCAATTGGGTGATGGATAAGATATTGGGGAAGATATAAAAGTCATTGCTAATGAATAATTCTGGAAACACACGTATAAGAATAACCATAAAAAATCGACAATAATGAAGTTTAGTAATGTAAGATTATTAGTTAAGGATTTTGCTAAATGTTTTAAGTTCTACTCTGAACAACTTGGATTGGAACCGGCATGGGGTGATGAGAACAGTGGGTATGCCAGTTTTAAGGTAGCAGACGGAATAGAAGGATTTGCTCTTTTTGTATCCGACTGGATGGCGCCGTCTGTAGGCAATGCGAATAAAGAATTGCCTGTAGGATTTCGAGAGAAATCACTTGTATCATTCAGTGTAGATAATGTTGACGATACTTATACAGCTTTGAAAGAAAAGGGTGTGGTATTTGTTAATGAACCTACCAATATGGCTGATTGGGGGATGCGCACGGTGCATTTGCGCGATCCTGAAGATAATTTAATAGAACTTTTTTCACCATTAGCTCCGGAACAATATAGTGAAGAGCTAATAGAAGAATGCAAAAAATACGAGTAAAGATTTTTTTCTCCTACAATAAAGCGGGAAATCTCAGATAGTATGAGATTCCTCGCTTTAATGGTACAACATGGTTTTCAAGTATATCAGAATAAATAGGATCTGCCAACAATAAAAGTTAAGTATTTGCCAAACGGTTACCCAATCGTTACCTCTACCATTGTTTATCCTTGCTTCAAGACTCCTATTCAACAGCTTATCTGCAAATGATAGTTTGATAATAGTAAGTAGTACTTCAAATTTAGTTCATACTATGTGACAGCGTTTTATTGAAACGCAAATGATCGCAGATTTTCGCAGGTTAAATGGCTGCGCTATACTTGAGCAATGATATTCTTTGCGTGAATCTGTGAGTTTCTGCGTTTCAATAAGAGTATCATATAATTTTGGACGATTACTAAACAAAAAAGACTGTAACAGAGACAGAAAGCAACCTGTTTTTCCAGTTTACTTAAAAAAATCTATCTTTGATGTCACGTTTCTCCTCTCCCTCCGTCTTATTGATGTAAATGGAACTCAAACAATTTAAAATAGACGTGCTACCCCTCCGCGAAAAGTTATTAAACTATGCGCGGAAATTGACAGAAGATCCCTCCGATGCCGAAGACGCAGTGCAGGAAGTCATGCTGAAGTTATGGAATATGCACCAGAGACTGGACGAATACCGCAGTATCGAAGCCTTGGCCATGACCATGACACACCACCTCTGCATGGATATCTGGCGGGCCCGACGCCCGGATGCCCTTTCACTGGATCAGGTGCAAGCCCCCAGCCAATCGGCCACTCCGGAACGACTACTCGAAGAGAAAGATGAATTCCGCCTGATGCGCGAAATCATCGACTCGCTCCCCAGCCTGCAACGCACCATCATACAAATGAAGGATGTGCAGGAATACGAAACAGACGAGATTGCGGAAATCACCGGATGTAATCCCGAAGCCATCCGCAGCAACTTGTCCAGAGCACGAAAAAAAGTTAGAGACATTTACCTGCAAACCATACAAGAAAGAAAAAGGAGAAACGAAGCATGAATATAGAAGAATTATTAAATAAATACTTTGAAGGTGAAACCTCTTGCGAAGAAGAACGCGAACTCAGACACTTCTTCACCCAGGGAATCGTACCGGAACACCTGAAAGAATACACCCCCCTGTTTGCTTTCCTTGAAAAAGAAAACAGGCAAGCTAAAACCACCGATACAGAGCCCGCTACAAAACAAAGAAGACTCCGTCGCCACGCCATCTACACCCTGAGCGGAATTGCCGCCGGACTACTTTTGCTACTGGGCATTGCCGGTATTCACCACCACTTCAACGCTATGCCCGACAGCTACGTCATCATCGATGGCAAGTGTTACACGGACGAAAATCTGGTACGTGAACAAGCTATGGCGGCCTTCCGTAATGTAAGCCTCGACGAAGATGAACTTCTCGACAGCCTCTTTGGCGAATAGAAACAGAAAACTATCAAAAAAATAAAAAGAACCTATATGAACACAGTCATTCGCACATCACTCATCATCCTGCTATTAGCTGCCTTCCCGGTAGGTATAAAGGCACAGGAAGATCTGCACAGTGCTTCCGTATTTCAGAAATACGGCAAGCAAAAGGGCGTGACAATGGTAGAATTGTCCCGAGACATGCTGGACTCCTACCGTATCGACCTATACAAAAGTCTGGTTTTCAAAGATGTGACAGAAGCATTGCCCTATATACTGGATTGCCTGGAGAAAGACCAGAAAGAAGGAACCATGAAGAAAATACAGGAGATTATTGAAGACGGCAAACTACTGACTGCCTATTACCAACTCACTCAGGTAAAAAAAGGCAAAGAGAAACTAAATCGTTTCCTCCTGTTCAAGATCGGGAAGAAAAACAGTGCTACCTTGATCTATATCGAAGGCAATCTGAATTCGGACGAGCTTGTAGCACTCTTATTCCAAAGAAAAAACTAAAACAATAAAAACGATAAAGACATGAAAAAGATCATTTTAGCATGTATGATGCTCTTCCCGTTCATGGGTATTACAGCACAAGAAAGCGAAACCAGAAAACAAACGACCGTAAACACTTCCGGCGACTCTATCATTATCCTGAAGGGAGAAGGTAACGTGAAAATCAAAATCTACGAAGAGAATATCTGTAACAACACCAGACAGGAAGAAAAGCTTTTTGAAGGCGTCTACCTCACCCGTATCGACTCTGACCGCCCAAGCATATTGGATGCGCTCCCTTTTGCACCGAAAAAGCGTAACCGTTTCGATCCGCACTCCAGCGGTTTTTATATGGGATTCAGCCGTCTTACGAACGATTTCTATAGCTTCGGCCCCACCGGAAAAGCATCACTGGATGCCGGAAAATCCTGGGAAATCGGTGCAAATCTTTTCTCCAGCCATATTGCTCTGACCCGTGATCGTCATTGGGGGATGACCTTCGGACTGGGGTGGGGATATACCTCTTTCCGTCTGGATGGTAATCAGGCTTTTCTGAAAGCAGAAGGTAGCACGGGTATCTTTGCCGGAGATGAGGAAACGATTTATAACAAAAGCCGTTTGCGCTACTTCCATTTTCGTATTCCTATCTCTATCGAATGGCAGACAAGGATCAACGGACGTCGCCCCGTATTCTTTGCTGCCGGACCGGAAGTGGAAATACGCCACGGTGTGAAATCAATGGCAAAAGTAAACGGGCACAAAGAGACACTGGATAAAGGTATGTATGTACACCCAGTAGGTATCAACTTACTGGCACAAGCTGGATATGGCAGTCTGGGCTTCTATCTGCGTTATTCTACCTACGGACTCTTTGAAAAAGGAAAGGGACCGGATGTATCGCCAATGGCTTTCGGTATTTGTTGGTATTGGTAGGGAGAGAGTGATTAGTGATTAGCGATTAGTGATTAGTGATTAGTAGGCTGCGCTATGGCAACGATTGCGCAGCCCACTAATCACTTATCACTAATCACTACTTTACAATCTCCTTGCACCACTCCTTCACCCGCTTGTCCGTCAGTTCTGGCTGATTATCAAGATCAATAACCAAGCCACACCATTGATCACCACGTAGGGCACGAGACTTATTAAATTCATATCCCTCTGTAGAAGTAAAGCCAACAAGTGTGGCTCCGTCTTCTTCAAAAACATCCGCCAGTATGCCCATACCATCTACAAAGTTATCAGGATACTTCGCCTGGTCACCCAAGCCAAAGATGGCTACTTTCTTTCCCTTCAGTTGAAGCGTCCTCAGCTCCGGCAGAAGTTCATCCCAATACGTAGGCAATTCCCCGTCAAACCAGGTAGAAGCTCCTACAATCAGATGATCATATGCTTCAAAATCATTTTGCCAGGCGTTCTCTACAGAAACTACCTCAACTGCATCACCCAGCTCTTTTTGTATCTTTTTTGCTACCAAGGCCGTCTTATCCGAATTGGCAGCGTAAATCAATGCTATCTTTTTCATATAAGTAGTACTTCAAATTTAGTTCATACTATGTGACAGCGTTTTATTGAAACGCAAATGATCGCAGATTTTCGCAGATTAAATGGCTGCGCTATACTTGAGCGATGATATGCTTTGCGTGAATCTGCGAGTTTCTGCGTTTCAATAATAGTATCATATAATGATGAACGATTATTTATCAATCTATCTTTCTTAATATTCCAATAACTCTTTTGCTGCTGCATATATCTTTTCTTCATCAGGCAAAATAGCCCGTTCCAATACCGGGTGGAACCCAACCGGCGTAAATGTGGAACCTACGCGACGGATAGGTGCATCAAGATGCCTGAACATCTCCGTCCCAAGAGTAGCGGCTACCTCGGCACCAAAGCCCGAAAAGACTTTATCTTCGTGTACCACCAATGCCTTGCTGGTTTTCTTTACTGATTCAAAGATAGTCTCTTTGTCCAACGGGATCAGTGAACGAAGGTCTATCACTTCTACTTCCCATCCGCTTTCCTTCGCTAGGCGTTCGGCTACGTTAAGGCAAAAATGGGTGGTATTGCCATAAGTGATGATACTCAGATCGGAACCTTCGCGACGGATACGGGCCTTACCAAAAGGTACCTCAAAATCTTCGGGCACAATGGCTGAGGCTTCTACCGAATTGTACAGAGCTTTCGGTTCAATAAACAAAGTGAATCCCCTCGAACGCATACTTGTACGAAGCAACCCCGCCGCATCATCGGCAAAAGATGGACACACAATCCGTGCTCCGGGAAGGGTGGTAAGAGCTCCTTCAAGGTTCTGAGAGTGATACAGCCCACCTCCGATATAACCACCCGAAGCCAACCTCAGAGTGATATTGGGAACAAATTTTCCATTACTTCGCCAGTACTCGTGCGTACACTCTACATACTGCTCTACGGCCGGCCAGAAATAATCGGCAAACTCAGCACCCTCTATCACAACATGTATCTTCGGGTCGAAGCGACACATACCATTGGCCGTACCTACGATATAATCTTCGGCAATCGGTGCACTGAATACACGGGCATCGCCAAACTCCTGTTGCATGCCTTTGGTGACATTAAATACGCCTCCTTTTTCTTTGTTTGCCACATCCTGTCCCCAGATAAAGGTATCGGGATTGCGCCTGAACTCGGACTTCAGTGTTTCATTAATAGCAGTCACCATAAAAGCCTTCTCTCCTTCTACCTCATTGTGAGTTCCATCCGGGTACTTCTTTGGTTCATAAGGTTCCGGCAGTACAAAGTCAAAAATCGACTTCGGATCGGGATCGGGAGCAGCAAGTGCTTTGCGGTTGGCCGCACTAAGTTCCTTTTTCGCTTCGGCTTCTATCTTTTGCAAATCCTCTTCCGACAGTCGTTTGTAACGGAGCAACATCCGGCGGAATTTCATCAACGGATCGGCATCTTTCACATAGGTAAGTTCGTTCTCATCACGGTACAGGGTATGTTTGTCCGAATTGGAATGCGAACCGATACGGACGCAATTGGCATGCACAATCACCGGGGTGCGATTGGCAATGGCAAACTCACGGGCTTCGGTCATCGCATTCATAGAGTCGAACACGTCTTTGCCGTTACAATGAATGATTTTCAGATTCTTAAAGCCGGAGAAGTTATCGGCAACTTTACGGTTGGCAGTCTGCTCATCTTTCGGAACGGAGATACCATAACCATTGTCCTGCCATACAAAAATAACAGGCAGACGCTCGAGACTGGCCCCATTGACAGCTTCGTAAACAAAGCCCTCGGAAGAAGCCGACTCACCATGCGAAGTGATCGCAACACCCCGGTGACCGTAGTAAACCATAGCCCGGGCTACGCCTGCGGCATGCAAATCGTGTGTACCGGTGGCAGAGGAGATGTTTTCAATGTGCCACTCCGGTTTAGCAAAGTGATTGGACATGTGGCGCCCACCACTACCGGGATCGGTAGCTTTGGAAATGCCGTTCAGAATCAGTTCTTCTACACTCATTCCGGCAGAGAGAGCGGTAAGCATGTCGCGGTAGTACGGGAAAAGGAAATCTTCTCCTTTGGTGAAGACCTGTCCGATAGCCAACTGAATGCCATCATGCCCGGCATAAGGGGCGTGGAAAGACCAGCCCAGAGATTGTAATAAATAAGACGGTGTTTTCTCGTCAAGAGCTCGTCCCAGGGTCATCAGGTGATACCATTTGCGAAGCGTGGCTTCATCGGTGGTCTTAATATCATATTTCTTCATACTCTATATCTTGTGCTTCCCGCACGGGAAGGTACGGGAAGCGATGATTAATCATTCTTTGGTAAAATTCTCCAGATAGTCTGCAATGAAATGCAGGAAGTTTCCTCCCAGCGAACCATCTACCACCCGGTGATCATAAGACAGAGACAGATACATTTTATGCCGGATAGCAATCACATCCCCTTCGGGGGTTTCTATCACTGCGGGCTTCTTCTCAATGCTTCCTACGCCCAGAATAGCTACTTCCGGCTGATTGATTACCGGTGTACCAAAAAGCATCTTGAACGTACCATAATTGGTGATTGTAAATGTTCCGCCACTAATCTCATCAGGAGTCAGCTTATTATCGCGTGCTTTGAGTGCCAGCGAATTTATGCTCAGTGCCAGTCCGTTCAGGTTCAAGCGGTCAGCATCATGGATGACAGGTACAATCAGATTACCATCATTCAGCGATACGGCAACCCCGATATTGATATGCTTCTTAAACAGTATATTGTAACCGTCAACAGATACATTCACCTGGGGATAAGCAACCAGTGCTTTGGCAACCGCCTCTGTTATAACAGGCATATAAGTCAGCTTCACACCCTCCCGACGAAAGAACGCATCTTTATTCTTTTCACGCCAATGAACCAGCCGAGTCACATCTACTTCAACTACATTGGTTACATGCGGAGAAACCTTCTTCGACATTACCATATGATCGGCAATAATCTTACGGACAAAGTCCATAGGCTTTACTTCCACATCCGGAGTGGAGTTGGCTGCCGGAGCAGGCGAAACAACCGGAGCAACCGGAGTAGTTGTAGCAGCAGATACAGGCGAAGTAGCCGGAGCTGTACTCACCGGAGCCTCTTTGGCTATAGCGGCTGCCTGCTGAACAGTAGCTTTAGGTGCAGTAGGGTTACCACTCTTCTTCCGGGCAATGTAATCTTTGATATCCTTCTTACTCAACCGCCCCTCATAACCTGTACCGGGAATGGTATCCAGTTCTTCCCTGAGGATTTTTGCCTCCCGTGCCAGTTGCAACACGACGGGCGAGTACCAACGCTCTTCTTCCGCTTTCGCCACTTCCTCTTGTGGAGATTTTGAAACAGGTATTCCGTTTGTAGGTTGTTCCGCCTTAACTTCTTCCTGTTCGTCTTCTCCACCCATATCCACAAGGGCAACTACAGTTCCCACCGGCACCGTATCGCCTTCTTTAAACAATATATCTACCACCTTGCCAGCTACCGGAGACGGAACTTCGGCACTCACCTTGGCTGTGTTAACCTCAAACAATACATCGTCTTCCTGAACGACATCGCCCACTTGTACCGACCAGGATATAATGGTACCTTCAGTGACACTCTCGCCCAATTTGGGCATTTTTATTTCAAACTTTGGCATATAACTTATTTTTTATTATTCTTGACTTATATAGATTAAACAACCTTCCGGAATAGAAAGTTCCGAGTTAATAGTTTATAGTTGTTATCACACCGCATAGCAACTGTCCACTGTCAATTGTCAATTCCCCCAAATCCACGCTTCCGTAGCATACTTTTCATGCTTCAACCGTTCAATAGCTTCTATATCACTACAGGTAAAACGATAGATAGGATTCTCTCCATTCTCACTCAAAAAGTAATGAAACACAAGCCGCAGAAAACGTCGCATGTCCGAAGGTTGTTGTAAATGCCTGCATACATTGGTCACTTCACTTTTTACAGACGGCACAGCACGCACTGTACGCGAACCGGGAGCCAGTATTTCCGGATCCAGCCTGCCATTGAGCGAGGCGTTCAATGCCTCGATGTTTGTAGAAAAGAGTATCGTGCAGTGATACATCACTCTGTTTTTGTGGATACACTGCGCACTACCGGATATCTTCTGCCCGTCAATATATACTCCCAGACGACTGTCCGTACTGGCAATAATCCCTACTGTTGCCAGAAAATCAATGGTTTGTTGCAGATAATAGTTGAAGTCGGGCTGAGTAGCAGTCTCTATGAAAGTGAGGTTGACATTTCCCGCATCGTGATAAACTGCACCTCCACCGGAGAAACGGCGGGCAATCTTCACACCGTACTGCTGCGTGTAGTCCGTATCCACTTCTGCCTCCACACGCTGGTGTTTGCCGATAACCACCGTAGGAGCCGCCTGCCAAAGCATGAAATAGTTCTCACGCTTCTGCTTCAACAGATATTCTTCTGCTGCCAGATTGAAATAGATATCCGTACAGCGGTTGTCTATGCAGAACATCAGGCAAAAAGGGTTTCATGGAAAATCTCTCCCACCGTGGGGTGAGGAAATACGCTCTTTTTAAACTCTTCTACCGTATATCCGTGCTCGATGGCAATACCTGCCACCACAATTAGTTCCGAAGCCGGATTCCCCAACAAGTGACAGCCGATGATATGCTCATCTTCATCAAGAATCAGTTTGCAAAGCCCATTTCCCAATTCATTCTCGGCAATAAAACGACCGGAGTAGACCATCGGTAACTTCTGTACCCGATAACTCACCCCTCCGGCGATAAGCTCTTCTTCCGTCTTCCCCACCCCAGCAAGTTCGGGATTGGTATAAACTACTCCGGGAATGTAGTCGTAGCTCATCTTATCTTCTACGCCTAAGATGTGATTAATAGCCACCTCACTCTCACGGATGGCGGTATGTGCCAGCATCGAATGGCCTGTAATATCACCACAAGCATATACATGCGGGTGAGAGGTTTGCATGTGCTCATTTACTTTCACCCCACTACGGTGTAGCTCGATGTTCAGTTTATCAAGCCCCACCTGGCCTATATTTGCTTTACGTCCCACGCTGACTAATATCTTATCTGCCTCAAGCACGGTTGTTTTCCCGTCTCTCTCTACTGTAACTCCTGCCTTACCCACTTCAATCACTTTTGTATTCAGATAGAAATTAACACCCCGTTTCGTATAGTCTGCCCGGAGCATGGCGCTGGTTTCTTTATCCATCGCACCCAGAATTTCGGGCATCATCTCGACCACTGCTACCCGCACTCCCATACTATTGAAGAATGAGGCGAACTCCATACCGATTACGCCACCACCAATGATGACGAGTGACCGGGGGAGCTGCGTTGACTCCAGGGCTTCTTTTGAAGTCCAGTAATCTACATCCGCAAGCCCCTTTATCGGAGGAATCACCGTATCAGAGCCCGTACAAACCATCAGATAGGTCACCTCATACGATTCGCCCTCACTGCTAATGTGTATTCGCCCGTCCTTCTCCCCCACTATGAGGGCTTCATGCTCCACAATCGTTACTCCGTAGGAAGCCACCGTCATTGTCACTCCTCCCGTCAGTTTCTTCACTGTCTTGTCTTTGCGGCTGATAATCTTTTCCATATCAAACGCGGGAAGCCCGGAGACGGAAACACCATACTTGGATGCTCCTTTTATATTATCCAGCACTTTGGCGGAGTACAATAATGTTTTGGTTGGGATACATCCTTCGTTAAGGCATACACCCCCCATTGCTTTTTTCTCAAACAGTACGGTTCTCAGACCGTTGGCCCCTGCACGCTCGGCAGCGGTATATCCGGCGGGACCTCCGCCAATGATTGCTATATCAAATTTCATACGCTGATTGTTTTTAAATAAAATATGATATAACAACAAATAAAAGAAGAACTTGGTTGCCGGGAATTGTCTGAATGATTACCTTTGCCTTAGAAACCGTTTTGATTTTTATAGAATTTCTTTTTTTGTTTATTTCGGGCTTCTTCAGCCTTCTTTTTCGCCCGTTTGCAACTTCGCTTTTAGTCACATAGCCCGCTATGCTCCTAAAAACAAAGTTGCAAACGAACAAAAAACAAGACTAAATAAGCTCCGAATAAAAATCAAAACAGTTTCTTAAAACCAAATCTAAAAAGAAATGACTAAGGAAGAATTAATGCGGAAAGCCATTGAGCTTTCAAAAGAAAATGTCGCTAATGGTGGTGGCCCGTTTGGTGCTGTTATTGCCAAAGACGGAGAGATTATTGCTACCGGAGTAAACCGCGTAACTGCCTCTTGCGACCCTACAGCCCATGCGGAAGTCAGCGCTATCCGTGCTGCTGCTGCCCAGCTTGGTACATTCAACCTAAGCGGTTACGAAATATATACTTCGTGCGAACCCTGCCCGATGTGTCTGGGAGCGATCTATTGGGCACGACTGGATAAAATGTATTATGGCAATAACAAAACGGATGCGAAGAATATAGGGTTCGACGACTCGTTTATTTATGACGAACTGGAGTTGAAGCCCGCAGACCGGAAACTACCTTCAGAGGTACTGCTCCACAATGAAGCTATCAAGGCTTTTGAAGAGTGGGCAGAGAAGGAAGATAAAGTGGAGTATTGATTAACCATATTAACACTCCCAGAAGATCATAGATACTATACTGATAAAGAATGCATATTTCAGATGTAAACTATGCATTTTAAGGGAGCGTTAAAATGCATTTTAAGGCATTGTTAAATACGTACTTTAGGACCCGTAAGAACTGTCTTTTCTAAATAGTAACATAAAGCGTTGTACTATAGAAGTATACGCTATATAAAACAAGAATCCCCGGAGTACTGCATTTCTCCGGGGATCTTTTTCACACACAAAAGTTATAATTGCAATTGAAACTCTTCTTTTTTTAGAAACGCATGCCGATGGTAAAGAGTACCTGGCTGCGAGTGTTGGTAACGTCCGTCTTGTTAAGATATATATCTTCAAAGGCATAGAACTTCTCTTTATAAGTACTGTATTTATATGCGAGATCTGCATAAAGCAGGCTGCCACGATAACCGATACCGATGGTATAATTGCTAAGCGCCTGGGCATTGGCAAAATCGGTATCTGTACTTATTGAATTATAAGGCAAGTTCTTGAAAGCATCCTCCTTAAAGGCAGAAGTGCTGTAATTGTATCCCAAACGGAAAGCAAATTGCGGAATCACCTTATACTCTGCCCCTACGCGAACCGTACTAACTCCTTTCAGCATACTGGTCTGGTCATTTTCCCAAGTCATTGCATCACCTTCGGGGTAGTTGAAGCGCATCGTTGAATAATTTTCATATTCATACTCCGCACCGATAGCCAGGCTACTGCCCACTGTATATCCGAGACTGAAATTATAAGTCCACGGTGTACGGAAACTATACTCACGGTTCATATCACCCACCAAGTCATAGGTATCAATGGTGGTCCGAGTCAGTTTATCACCCAAAAAGACATCGGAAACCATACGAGAGCTTGTGGTCAGCGTAAGTTTATAGAATGTAGGAGAGTGCACAGACACACCGAAACGCAGAGGAGAGGATTCGATGGGACGTACAATGGCTCCCAGCTTAAAGTCAAATCCACTACCGCCAATCTTGTTCCAGCTTTCCAGCAAATATCCAGTCTCGCCATAGTTCTCGTCATAAGAGGAATACTTCTTATAGTCTACGTCATAAGCTCCTATTGTCATTCCGAAATAGAAACGGTCATTGACGTTGAACGATACGTTGAAATCATATTGATCAATTCCTCCTCTTTCCTCAGAGTGAAACTTAGCATAAGGGATATCGGTAGTCATAGGCTTGTACATATTTCCACCCCATTCATTTTTGCCGTCTTCATTGAGCAGATGGCCTTGCCAGCCCAATACGGAAAGCCAGCCCAATTCATTGTCGCGAAAAGCTTCACGGCCTTCAAGATATTTACTGTCTTTCACTCCATTCGCCTGATTAGCCATCTGGTAGGTTTGGGTCACAATACCATCGCCAGGCGCTGCGTTCAGCAAACCCTCCATGCCCATATTCTTATAGAACGACTTCGATTTGTGATAGTTGAATCCGAAGTTCACATACCGCAGAGGCGTCTGATTACCTATCTTTGAAGAAAACACAAAACCTATATTATCAAATCCTCCACGGTTCTTATCCCATTTTGAATTATAAACATTGTCAAGTCCCTTGTATGTACTCTCCATCCCATAGGCTGAGAAACTGAAAGTAGTCATCACATCGTTACTGCGGTAGATTCCGATACCAGCCGGATTTGTTCCGATAGTGGATATATCTCCTCCTAAAGCACTCATTGCGCCACCCATACCGACAAAACGGGCGGTTCCATTTAAGTCCTTACCAGTAAACTTAGCAGCATCGTATATTGTCTGTGCCTTTGCACTGCCTGCAAGCAGGGCGGCAGCCGCTATAATCATTATCTTTTTCATAATCCTTACCTTTTAAGTTAATACTACGGTTATCTCCGGCTACTACTGCTACGGCTGGAACCACCGCCACCACCACTGGAACGGGAGGAACTACCACCACTATACGAACCTGCACTGGAGCGCGAACTACTACTGCTACTGGGAGAATAACTTCTGCTGGAAGAAGGAGTAGACGACGAACGTGAACTTCCGTTTGAATAGCTGCTACGGCTGGAAGACTGTGTTGAACTACCTCTGTTATAAGTAGAGCTCGGACGGCTACTGCTACTACTCGGTCTGGAAGAAGAACTGCTGGAAGGACGGCTTACCTCTGTCCGCGAGCTACTATTATAAGTACTGCGCGTACTGCTCGGACGTGTGTAAGTAGAACGGCGTGAAGAGCTTGATTCTCCTCTGTCCGTACTTACTCCCGGACGACTGCTGGCAGAGGTACGTGTACCTACAACCCGGCTCGAAGACGAAGCATTGGTACGACGGGAAGTACTCGTTCCTCCTGCACTCGGACGACGGGAAGCATCTCCTGAGGTATATGTACGACGTGAAGTACCCGACGAATACCGGTCGCTGTTTCCGTAAGACCGACGGTTGGTATAACTGTTATTGCTCCAGTAGTGACCTCCGCCACCCCAACCCGGATAATACCCAGGATGATGATGGTGTCCCCAGTGGCCACCCCAATAGCCGCCACCATACCAGCCACCGTACCAGCCGCCATAATATCCGCCCCAACCGTAATAGGGACGTGACCATCCCCAACCCCAACCGGGACCGTAGGAATTATAGCGCCAATCCCACCACATCGGATTGCTGAACGTAGGGAACGCATAGGCATACAAGCCATCGGTATATACGTTCCAGTCCCATGAATTGCTTCCGTAAACAATGTCCCAATAGAACGGGCTACTGATGCTTACAGCATAGCGCGGGTTACGGAAACGGATGATACGTTCTGCATATTCGTAATCGTCCTGCGAACCGTTGAACTCGCCGTTCACCCATTCGCCATCCAGATCCGGGCGTGATTTCTCTTTAATATATAAGGTGTCATCCTCCATCTCGAAGTCGTTTTCACGTGCATCGTAACGGCGGTTATACTCGTCCACATCTCGGGTATTTCCTTTGCGATCCTGAACAACGACAGTTGTCCCCGGAGACGTATAGATATTCGTCGTGGCCTGTCTTCTCACCGGTTCCTTCTTCTCTGGTGCCGGCTCTTCCTTCTCTTTGGAAGGAATGAAGTAGAGGTCATCGTCATAGCTCTGTGCCATCAAACCTATAGGGAGACACAAGGCAATCAACAATAAAAAAACAATCTTTTTCATATCTCTGTGGTTTATGGGTTTATTTTTTTAATCCTTTTATTCACATTACAAAGATAAGCAAGGTATTGTTGCTTTTCGGGAGATTTTCCCCAAACAATAATAGGGAAATCCCTATTTATAAAAGATTAAGAAGCTGATAAAAGCCTTTAATATAGATAAAAACAGAATGAAGCCGTAGTAATCTTCACCAAACAGAGCAATCGTTTAAATTAAAAACTCATTTCGCTTTCAATTTCAATAAATATATATATTTTTGCTCGACATATATAAACTTTTAAAAGACAGATTATGAAAAAAGAACTACTACTAATTGGATTGTCACTGTTTTCCGTGACAATATCGGCACAACAGGTCCATTCCATAAAAAATAAAAAATATGGAATAGAAAACAAAACATCTATTAAAACAAAGCAAACCAGGCAGGCAGAAACAGAAAAGCAAAAAGAGTATCAAAAAATGGTGGAAACACAGGTGAATACCAGCATCGCACGCCATAAACTGGAAAACATGCGCGAAACCATCGAAAGGGCAAGCGTCAACCTTCTGGACGAAGCCGTTATCGAAGGATCAGAGAAACGTACATACACCTATTCGCCCGACGGCAAACGTGACGAAGAGAAATTCTACCATTGGTACAACAATGAATGGCGGTTGGATAACGTCTACAAAAGAGTATACACGTATGACGCGCAACAACGCTGTACAGGACGCACCATACTGGAAAATGGCAGAGAAATATCCAAAGTTACAATCAGCTATGAAGGTGGAAACACCATCTACAAATACTACAGAATAGGAGGACCCGACCAAACATTGGTGACCTACTATGAAAGAGGGTACGATGCAGAAAAGCGTGAGATTCTCTACAAGATATATAATGAACTGGGCATCCTGAGAGAGTGGAGAGAATTCAGATATGATAATGAAGGAGATCAGGTATTCATGTTGCACTGGAACGGATCATGGGGTGAATATGGCAATGGAACGAAATATGAAACGGTAAAAGAAGGTTTGAAAAATACAAGAACCTCCTACCAATGGAACTCAGATAAAAACGACTGGTGGATGACTGAAACCCTGACCATCCTCCACAATGAGGCAAAACGAAGTTTGTCCGAAGAACGTTTCGCATACAACCCTGACGGTAACATCATCCATGGAGAAAAACAAACAAATGTATATGATGCCTACAATCGCCTCACCTCTACAGTGAGCCAAGAATATGAAAACGGAGCATTTGAAAACTCATATAAAGAAGAGTATACATATTGGGGAGCCGAAGCCTATAACCCCAACTGGGAAGAGGAGGACTTTGACGGTCCGCTGCTCACTTACTCTTCTTCTGACTGGGAAGGCGGCCAATGGATAGAAACCGAATATGGAAAAATAGATCGCAATGAACAGGGCGTGGCAATAAAGGGTTATTCAAAAGAGATTGATGAAGAACGCATTAACGGTGAGTATGTCTTTGTAATCAACGAAGAAGAAGGAACATTTGACAGCAAGGGAAACCTTGTTGCAAGCACAGGAACATGCAAGCATGAGAACGGCACATTGTTGTACAACATAAAGTCCGAATACGAATACAATGCCCAGAACCAGAACATACATTCTGCTTTCTACAGAAAATACCCGACGGATAGCGAATGGCAACTGAATGAAGAAGACCGCGAGGAGTATGATTCATTCGGCAGACCTCTCCTGAGATCCTACCTCTACCGTGATGATAGCAATAACTGGCAGGGAAATAAGTCAATATACAAATACCAATTTGAAACCAAAGAGACGGAATATGCCGAAATAACAGATTATCGTGTAAACAGCAACGGTGAATTCGATACAGCACCAAGCTATTTCCGTTCTCACCTACTGAAAGGCCAAATCAAAGAAACAATAAACCAATCCTACGAGAATGGAGTTATAACCTATGGAAATAAAGAGGAAGTAGCTACAATCAGCATCCAGCTCACACTGCCCGACCCCGAACGTTACAATGATCCTATCGAAATAGAAGAGGTTATGGAAAGTCCGGAAATTTCTTTCCAATCCAGCTACTATTGGGAGAATGGCAATTGGATACCGCAACACAAGTACGGAATCCAGCAAGAAGGCAACAGCGTCACCATAACATTCCAGGTGGGTGACAGAGAGATGGAAAAAAACATATATACCTACGATGACCAACAGAGAATGGTAGCCTATACACACTATCAGGACGCTGAAAAAAGATCAGAAGTAACCTATAGCTACAACAACGACGGACTACTGGATATGAAAAACGATAACGGTATCGTCACCCACTACATCTACTCCAAACATGAGGTGACAGGTATTGAAAAGACAACCGTATCCGTTCTGCAAATCATGGGGCGCACCATTACTGCCGATAGCACAGAAACATTGTTGCAGGTATACACCATTGGCGGAATATTCATTGCCAGCGGTACAGGTACAGTTACCCTTCCGGAAAGCGGAATCTACATTGTAGTCACAGACACCGTTCGCCAGAAAGTGATGATTCAATAACAACACAGAAATAAACCGGCAAACCAAATGCCGGTAATAAAACTAAAAGCCGGTAGGACTTCCGGGAAAGCCAACGCTCTTTCCCGGAAAATCCTATCGGCTTTTTCGGATATTCTATCAGCTGTAACCGGTATTTATATTACCTTTGCAAACAAAAACATAACATATTATGAAGTACTTTGAGTTCACTTTTAATACCACCCCCTGTACTGAAACAGTCAATGATGTGTTGGCCGCCGTTCTGGGCGAAGCAGGATTTGAAAGCTTTGTAGAGCGTGAAGGAGGATTATCAGCTTATATCCAACAAAGCCTTTGCAATGAAGAAACAATAAAAAACGCACTTGCTGAATTTCCATTACCTGACACGAAAATCACTTATAGCTATGCAGAGGCAGAAGATAAGAACTGGAACGAGGAATGGGAAAAGAACTTCTTTCAGCCAATAGTAATCGGAGACCGTTGTGTGATTCACAGTACATTCCATACAGATGTACCCAAGGCGAAATACGATATTGTAATCAATCCGCAAATGGCATTCGGCACGGGACATCATGAAACCACCAGCCTCATTATTGGCGAATTGTTGGACAGCGAGCTGCAAGGCAAATCACTCCTCGATATGGGTTGCGGAACTTCCATACTTGCCATTCTTGCCCGCATGCGTGGTGCTGCTCCCTGCCTGGCTATTGACATTGACGAATGGTGCGTGCGCAACTCCATTGAAAACATAGAACTAAACCAGGTAACAGACATCACCGTAGCACAAGGCGATGCTACTGCATTAGCGAATAAAGGGCCGTTCGATATAGTCATTGCCAACATCAACCGCAATATTCTGCTGAACGACATGAAGCAATATGTTGCCTGCATGCATCCGGGTTCGGAACTTTATATGAGTGGCTTTTATGTAGATGACATCCCCGTGATCCGCGAAGAGGCAGAACGAAACGGACTGAGCTTTGTTCATCATAAAGAAAAGAACCGTTGGGCAGCTGTCAGATTAATAATGTGCTAATATGCCAATGTGCCAATTAGCTGCGCAGTATTTGCACAAAGCTAATTGGCACATTATTTAATTGCATATTAACACATTATAGATTGGCACATTGGCATATTAGCACATTGGCACATTATTTTATCGTCATCCTCTTCAGCTCTTCCAGCGAACCGTTAAAAACGTTCAAGTCCACATCTTCATCAATCCCAGGCACGGCACCAACATCGGAATGCTGCCAGAAGTGCCATTTACCTTCATACTTCACTGAATCCACATAATAGTGAGCAATCCAATAAGGATATGTATTGAAGATTGAATCATCCAGATAGCGGCTTTTAAATTTATAAGAAGTATAAAGGATAGGTTTCACACCATAGTGCGCCTCTACCCTGTCGAGCCAACGCTTAATATTTTGCTGCAATTCCTGCTTTGTCTTTTTCCCGGTTACTTCCACATCCAGCACCGGAGGAAGGTCGCCCGGAGCAAGTTTTACGGTACGAATAAAGAAATCCGCCTGCTTTAGCGGATCAGTCTTCGGAGAGAAGAAATGATAAGCTCCGCGAATAAATCCATGCTTTCCCGCTTCCGAGAAATTACGGGTAAAAGTATCATCGCCATGATCTCCGCCTTCAGTAGCTTTCATAAAAACAAATTCAATAGGGTAATCGGTCAGCCGGCTCTGCATCAGTTCAAGCCAGTCTATATCACCCTGATAATGGGAGATATCAATGCCATGTACATCATAACAACAAGGCACACAAATACCATATGCTTTCAAGCCATAACAAGGTTTCCAACGATAAGCATAAGGACGTATAAAGAAATAATAAAATGTCCCGGAAAAGATAGCAATAATAGAGATAGCAAGTACATTGCGCAGCCAAGAGGGCATTGCAGTACGGGCTGTCTTTTTTGTTTTTGAGGGAGTACGACGACGGGTACTACGTGAAGCGACAGCATCCATAGGGGTACGACGCGGAGTAGCAGCAGAAGTTTTGCGAGGTATAGGTTTGCGGGAAGTAGTCATATAATAAACGGTGAACGGTAAATGTTAGAATTTAGTAGTTAGTAGCCAGTAGTTAGAACCTATACAGCATTATATACCATACTGAAAGAATTCTATCTACCAACTACCGACTACTAACTTCTTATTTAGCATTTACCGTTAATTATTTAGCTTGTTCAAGCTGCAAAGTCTTGGTAGGCTGATCGCATACTTCAGTAGGACCAAAGTACTGGATAGGACCCGGATATACATAATCCGTAGTCATAGCCCACTGGTCACGCATAGCTGCAAATGCTTTAAAAGGAGCACCGTCAAGCTTCACAAGAGCTTTTTGGATAACCGGTTTCATTTCGCCATGACGACGTTCCATATTCATCATCATTGTGATAGGCACACCACCTGCAATCCATTCTTCGGCAGGAGCAGTAGTGTTGCGTACAGATGACATATAACCAGTCTTACCATTGGCAATCAGCATAGAAGCTGTATAGCCCAGTGAGTAGCAGTAGTCAGCATCATAGTTTGAGGGAGCAGCACAACGGCCTTCATAACCGAAGAAGTGGTGCTGTGCAGCAAATTTTCCTACATATTTGCCTTCTGCCTTCCAAGTAGCCAGTTTGGTAGCAACCATTTCCGACAACAATTTCTCTGTCTCAATCAGCGATACCTGTACGTTTCCATGCGGGTCACGATCCAGAGTAAGCTGGCGTGCAACACCTTCGGGAAGACTTGCATAGATAGCAGCATTCACCGGAGAGAGCTTGCTGATAATATAATCACGTTGGTGAGATTTCTTAATGTGAGAGAACTCTTCTGCATTAGAAGCCAAGAAGTCGTTCAGCTCAGCAATCAGGCGTTTCATAGCCGGAATGAACTCAACCAGACCTTCGGGGATAAGAACAGTACCGAAGTTATTACCCTGTGCAGCACGATCGGCAACCACTTGTGCAATGTAGGTCACTACATCGTCCAAAGACATATCTTTCGTTTCTACTTCTTCAGAAATGATACATACGTTAGGCTGAACCTGCAAAGCACATTCCAGTGCAATATGAGAAGCCGAACGGCCCATCAATTTGATAAAGTGCCAGTATTTGCGGGCAGAGTTACAGTCGCGCTGGATGTTACCAATCACTTCTGAGTAAACCTTACAAGCTGTATCAAAACCAAAAGAAGTTTCAATCATTTCGTTTTTCAGGTCACCGTCGATAGTCTTCGGGCAACCGATTACCTGTACACCTGTATTCTTTGCTGCATAATATTCGGCCAGCACACAAGCATTTGTGTTAGAGTCATCACCACCAATAATAACAAGTGCTTTGATACCCAGTTCTTTCAGGATTTCAAGACCTTTGTCAAACTGCTCTTCCTTCTCCAGTTTCGTACGGCCGGAACCGATAATATCAAAACCTCCTGTGTTACGATACTCGTCGATGATATCAGAAGTAAGCTCCATATAATTATGGTCAACCAGACCGCCGGGACCCAAAATGAAACCATACAATTTACTATCAGCATTGAGAGCTTTGATGCCGTCAAACAGACCGGAAATTACATTGTGTCCGCCCGGAGCCTGTCCACCGGAAAGGATAACACCTACATTCATAGCAGGCAGTTTAACAGCTTCTCCGGCTTCAAACTTAATCAATGGCATACCGTACGTATTGGGGAATAATTTCTTGATAGCTTCCTGATCGGCTACCGATTGAGTAGCAGCGCCTTCTACGGCTTTAACAGCTCCTTTCAGCGCTTTCGGAAGTTTGGGCTGATACGCAGCCCTTGCGATTTGCAATGCACTTTTAGTCATTTTCTTTATTTTTATTTAAAGGTGTTAGTAAGTTCGATACTAAAAAATCAAAAGCGATGCAAATTTCGTGTTTTTTTCTGAAATATGAAAGAGCATACGTAAATAATGTTAGCATACCTTTCGGTTAGAGAGACTTCCGGCTATCAACTACGAAAAATGGAAAAGGCGATAAAATGGCTTTTTTGAGGTATTAGTATAAGCCATTGAGATAATACTGCAAAGTGAGACAAAAGATTTGAACTACATTTGCACACATCATTTATGCATTTTTAATCAGAAAAAGAAACCATGAAAAACATGTATGATCACCTTAGTAAAGGTATTCTGTTAGGGGTTCTCTGTCTGGCTTCGTGCAACAACCCCGCCCGTTCAGGACAAGAGCCGCCCATGAACCGCTACAAAGCTGTATTTACTTCCATCCCACGGGAAGTACCTACTATCAAAACGCCCGATGCTCCACTGGCAGGAAACGGAGATATAGGTATCACTATGGGCGGAGCACCGGATAGCCTGTGCTTTTATATCGGCAAGAACGATTTCTGGCGTGCATATCCTGTTTATCCGGGTGGCATTGCTCTGCCGGGAGGACTGAGTATCTCTTCCAAAAGCCTGGAAGGAGCCGGCTACTATGCAGAACAACTACCGGGAAGCGCCGAAATCAAAGGCCGCTTCACCAAAGAAAATTTACAGGTTGAATTATCGGCATGGGTAGCAGCAACACACAATCACGTTGTCATAGAGCTGACAGCCAACGAACTTATTGAGGTCAACCTCAACCTATGGGCGGCCCAGGGCAACACCTCCGTCACTGCACAGGGCAAAGAAGATATACACTGGGTGAGCCGTTCATTTGAGAACACTCCGTTGCTGCACTGGCCTACACACGTAATACTGGCTATGAACACTCCCGGAAGTCCCCTCCCTCACTCTGACAGGATATTGTTGCAACCCGGAGAAAAGAGATGGATTACCGTCACAGCATACACCAATCACGACACACCCCAATGGAAAGACCGGGCACTCTGTGAAGCCAGAAAACTGACTCCCACCTTATTAAAAGAACTAAAGAAAGAACATCAACAATGGTGGAATAACTTCTGGAATGAATCCTCTGTCGCCATCGGTGACGAAGAATTGGAACGCTACTATTACATGTCTCAGTATCTGCTGGCTTGCTCTTCACGTGGCGATAAGTTTGCTCCCGGCATTTGGGGTACATTTGTTACACGCGATGAGGCTGCATGGGGAGGTGACTATCACCTGAATTATAATTACCAGGCTCCCTATTGGGCAGCATTTTCTTCCAATCACATCGACCTCACAAAGAATTTTGACCAGCCATTGCTGGATTATATGGACATGGGACGTCGGCACGCCCGCGAGCTATTAAACTGTAAAGGCATTTATTATCCGGTTGGTATCGGTCCGAAAGGACTTTGTACCTCCATGTGGCCCCTTACTCCGGACGAAATGATGCAAAAATATGCTACCCGCGAAAACACGATTGACAACGGGTATAAGTTCCTGGGACAAAAGATAAATGCAGTATTCAGTGTAGGCAATATGCTGATGAGGCACTACAGCACCTACGACGAAGCGTATGCAAAGGAGGTATATCCATATGTTATAGCCTGCGCAGACTTTTGGGAAGATTATCTGGTAATGGAGAACGGACGTTATGTGATAAAGATGGATCACTTCAACGAGGTAATGCCCAACAAGCGCAACAAAGGTGTATGGCGAAACAGACTGGGCGATTTCAACTCAACTCTCTCGCTGGGATTAGTGAAGATGCTTTTCAAAGGAGTAACGGACATGAGCATCTTCCTCCAAACGGATGAAGAACGACGGGAAAAATGGAATGAAATACTGACCAGACTAAGCGACTATCCTGTAGGAAAAAATTCTGAAGGAAGAATGAGTCTGAAAAGTATGGAACGCGGACCACAAAATTCGGAAGTTCGTCCATCGGGGTTAAACCGGGTTTCTATTCATGGGCTTATCCTGCCAGGAGGAGTAGCCGGTCCGGTAACCGACTCTGTATTCAATGCTATTCTGCTGGAAGACGTCATTCATTGGGCAGATCGGCAACGGAATCCCAACGACTGGGGAAACACAAGCAACAATGGAATAGAAACCTGTTATCCGGGTGCAGTACGCGTAGGCTATGATGCGGAAAAGCTACTACAACACCTTAAAAGACGTATCAACTTTAGTGTTCATCCCAACCTGTGGATAACCCAGGGAGGTGGAGGCATAGAGACGCTTGCCGCCGTACCATTGACTATCAACGAAATGCTGATGCAAAGTTACGAAGGGGTCATCCGTATCTTCCCTAATTGGATAATGACACAGGACGCTTCTTTCAAAGATCTGCGGGCATACGGTGCTTTCCTCGTAAGCAGTAGCCTGAAGAACGGAGAAGTGGAAACCGTGGAGATTAAAAGCGAGAAAGGACGTACCTGTGTAATAGATAATCCTTGGAAGGGGAAAGAAGTCCGGATCGTACGTAATGGGAAAGACGAAAAAATTATAAGCGGCAACCGATTCACAATTGATACAAAGGAGGGAGAAACGGTAAAAGTGCTTCCCACACGGGGAGGTTCGACAAGCGAGGGTAGCTAAGCAAGTATATTCAATTTTTTCTGGCTTTGAGTGTATTTCACCACAGAATTCTAAGACCTGACCAAATAATCCGGTCCGAAAAAACAGTTAAT
>DXWV01000107.1:68502-77758 GCA_019416685.1 Bacteroides sp. | reverse complement strand
CTAATTCGCAATGAAGTAGTTGCCTTTAATTTTATTATTTTAGGAATATCCCTAATTTATTTCGGATGTTTATTATTAATTTTCTGCCATTTGTTGATAAAGTCTTTATTGTGATTTATTTCTTGCTTTTTATTATCAGATTTTGTGTTGATTTCTACTTGTTTTGCAATAGTTAAACATTTCAATTAGTTTTGTATTTACCCTTATTCCTGCAATAGTAAGCTCTCAATCTACAGAAGAAAAATAAAAGGTTATAGTTGTTTTAAAATATAGAATGTTTGTTTCACTCCCCTGTTTTCTAAGCATATTCCTTCCGGCTATAATACATCTGTGCTATAAATTGAATAGTTTGTAATTAGATGTTGGTGATATTCGCATTATATTTGTCAGAGTATCTATTTTATAATTGTTATCTTAAAGCTATATGTACTTATGTATATACAAATGAAGCGAATATTACTTGGACTTTTATGTATTTTTCCCTTTTTACAATCTTTTGCCCAATTGCGGCAACAGTATATATTGAAAGATAATTGGGAGTTCCGATCTGATAAATCGGTTGCTGATACTGTCTGGAAAAAAGTAGCAGTTCCTCATAGCTGGAATGTGAAAGATGGTATAACTGCTGATTATTATCGTGGAACAGCTCAATATCGTTATAACTTAAATATATTATCGGAAATGTTGAAGAAACGTGTCTTTTTGCGTTTCGAGGCAGTTAGTCAGGTTGCAGATATTTTTGTTAACGGAATAAAAGCTGGTGCACACAAAGGAGCATTCAATGCTTTCTGTTTTGAAATAACTTCTTTATTGAAGAAAGGAGATAATCTTTTAGAGGTCAAAGTGTCGAATAGTCCAGACAATGATATTGCTCCTCTGGCTGGAGATTTTACTGTTTTTGGGGGGATTTATCGCCCTGTATCACTACTCTTATTACCTAAGATATGTATAACTCCATTAGATTATGCCTCTTCTGGGATTTACATTCATCAGGATAAGGTCAGTTCAAAGCAGGCTGAGTTATCCATTGTGACAAAAGTTAATAGTAGGCAGTCCGGAAAAGCATTGTCTGTTAGAACTAGTGTGTTTAATGCCCAGGGGGAGGTAGTGGGTAGTACCACAATTACCAATGAGTTATATGGGAAAGGAGAAACAGTTGAGTTTATTAATAAGCTGAATATAGATCGCCCTATCTTATGGGATGGGCGTAAATCACCCTATTTGTACCGAGTTTTTGTAGAGGTATTGAAAGGTAATGCAGTTGTGGATACGCTATCCCAATATGCAGGTTTAAGATATTATACTGTTGACGCGGAAAAAGGCTTTTTCCTGAATGGTAAACCTTATAAAATAAAAGGTGTAAATAGACATCAGGATCGGGAAGGTAAAGGATGGGCTATATCGAATGAAGATCATAGCGAGGACATGGATCTGATAAAGGAAATAGGAGCTACCGGAATCAGGTTGGCACACTATCCGCATTCCGATTATTTCTATTCATTATGTGATCGGGAAGGTATGTTGGTATGGGCGGAAATTCCCTTTATAGGCAAGGCGAATGCCAGTTCTGCTTTTGCGGAGAATATAAAGTTACAACTTACGGAATTGATTCGGCAAAATTTTAACCATCCATCTATTTTTTGCTGGAGTCTGTTCAATGAGTTGTCTGAAGGAGAAGTAAAGAATCTGATTGAAGAGTTAAATGATCTGGCTCATCAGGAAGATGCGGGACGTTTGACAGTAGCTGCCGCTAATATAGAGAACAGGTCCGAGAATAGGGTCACAGATATTATGGCCTACAATACTTATCCGGGATGGTACTGGGCTCAGCCCTCCATGATGAAATCTTCGGTAGCACATTGGAATCGTTTGGTTGGGAGTAAAGGTATTGGTGTTAGTGAATATGGAGCTGGTGCTAACGTCTGGCATCATCAGCAAGATGTTAAATCGGCTCCACGGACAGATGGAATTTTTCATCCGGAAGAGTGGCAGTCTATTGTGCACGAACAAAATTATCAGGCAATAAATAGTAGTGATTTTGTTTGGGGATCTTTCGTTTGGAATATGTTTGATTTTGCAAGTGCTTCCAGGAATGAAGGAAATTTACCAGGACGAAATGATAAAGGTTTAGTAACCTACGACAGAAAGATCAAGAAAGATGCTTTCTATTTCTATAAATCAGTTTGGTCGGAATCACCGGTTTTGCATATTACGAGTAAAAGGGATGTGGCAAGAAGAGATTCGGTTACGGATATCAAAGTATATTCAAATTGCGATAATATTCGTTTGAAAGTGAATGGGAAAGAGTGTGGAAATCCGATTGAGAAAGAAAATATCTATATTTGGCAAGGTATCTGTTTGAGGAAAGGCGAAAACCGGATCGAAGTTTCGGGAGATAAAAATTGTCGTGTCTTATCTGAAAAATGCAATTGGATTCTTTTATAGTTATATAATATCACAAATAAATATCATGAGGAAATATCTTTTATTAATTCTAGTATTTTGTATAAATTCGATTTATTCATATAGCCAGAATGTAGTAGATTTGGTAAACCCGCTTATTGGAACAGCTATTAAGGGAGAGGGAGGTACGGTACCTTTTGTAGGCCCTCCTTTCGCAATGACTAATTTTTTGCCTCAAACGCGGGAGAATAAAATGGGAAGTATGGCGTATGTTTATGATGATAAGTCTATAATGGGCTTTTTGGGATCTCATCAACCAACTATCTGGATGGGAGATTATGGATATGTATCGATTATGCCACAGATCGGAGAGGAGATAAGAGTACTCCCGGAAGATCGAAAAATGAATTTTAGTCATAAGGATGAGAAGAGCTCTCCCTATTATTACTCTGTTACTTTAACCGATAAACAGAATAACCGGATTTTCACGGAAATGACTGCTTCCGGGCGTTGTGCAATTCTGAATTTTCGTTTTCCTAAAAATAAAACTCCCCGGTTGATTATTCAGGGTATAAATTTGAATCCGGAGTTGAACGATTGGTGCAATCATTATAATCAGCGTCTCCAAAAAATCAGAGGCTGGATGAAGATTGATATGCTGAATAATGAGATTGTGGGGTACAATCCCGACAGGCAGTCGGCTCAGTTGGGACCGGACCTGCCCAATTTTAAAGGTTATTTTGTTATTCGTTTCAATTGTGATATAAAGGATTTTGGTTGTTGGAATGATTCTACTCTTTATCCGGGAGCCAAGGAACTATATGGTACACGCATGGGAGCATATATTAATTTCTCTCAAAAGGATAAGGAAATAAAAGCTCAGATAGCTACTTCTTTTATAAGTCTGGAGCAGGCTCGTCTGAATTTACAGCGTGAAATACCCGGATGGAGTTTAAAGCAGGTATATGAGAATACTAAAAAAGAATGGAATGATAAATTATCCCGGTTAACTATCAAAGGAGGAAGCGAAAGCGATGCCTGTATTTTTTATACGGCACTTTATCATTCTTATCTTTTTCCTCGTGAGTTTTCTGAATATGGGAGATATTACAGTGCATTTGACGACCAGATTCATGAGGGTATTTCGTATAATGATTATTCTTTATGGGATACATTCAGGGCTTTTCATCCTCTGATGACACTATTGGAACCTCAGTTAACCGGTGATTGGATCACTTCGTTATTGCAAATGTATAAAGAAGGGGGCTGGCTTCCCATGTGGCCTAATCCAAGCTATACCAATATTATGATAGCCACTCATGCGGATGCGGTTATTGCGGATGCCTACGTGAAAGGGATTCGTAACTTTGATGTCAATCTGGCCTATGAAGCTATACGAAAAGACGCAATGATTCCCCCTGATTGTGATACAAACAGAAAATACGGTGACCGTGATTATTGGACTTCTTATGAGGGACGTGCGGGGGCAAGTTATTACCATTCGATAGGATATGTGCCAGATGATAAAACAGCCGAATCGGTTTCAAGGACGTTGGAATATGCATATGATGACTGGTGTGTAGCACAAATGGCGAAATCGTTAGGAAAGATGGAAGATTATGCCCATTTGATGCGATTTAGTGGAAATTATAAAAACTTATATAATTCGGAGAAAGGTTTTTTCTTACCTCGTAACTATGATGGAACCTGGATTGATCTGGATGATAATTCGCGGCATGGATTGACAGAAGGTTCGAAGTGGACTTATTTGTTTTGTGTTCTTCAGGATATTCCCGGAATGATTGATTTGATGGGAGGACCACAGGCTTTTTCTGATAAGTTGGATCGGAATTTTGAAGAAGATCATTATAAGCATGATAATGAGCCAGGCCATCATTATATCTATTTATATAATTACTGTAATGAGCCCTGGAAGACCCAGGAGTTAGTACGGAAGCATGTAAAGCTGAACTATAAAGATACTCCTGATGGTGTAAACGGAAATGATGATTGTGGGCAAATGTCTGCCTGGTATCTTTTTTCTGTTATGGGATTTTATCCTGTAACTCCCGGGAGTAATGAGTTTACCATAGGTGCTCCTCAATTCCCAGAAATTAAAATTCGATTGAAAGATCATGATCTGTTGATAAAAGCAGATAATCTTTCGGAGGAGAATAAATATGTCCAATCCGTGTTTTTGGACGGAAAGAAAATTCTGAAACCATTTATTAATTATTTTGATCTGATAGGTGCTAAGGAGATTCGCTTTATTATGGGGAATCATTTTGGTGTGTATTGATAAGCTGCTGATAAATAAAGTACTGGGGCATATTTTGTTTCATACTGAGGAAAGAGGATATCTTATCGGGATATTATCTGATTCCCGGTAGGATTGCATTCTGTAGTTCTCATTCACACAATGTTGTGTATAGTATCAAGGCTATTTACTGGAATATTCCTAAAAAACGTTTTCCACTGATACTATAAATTGTATTGTTTGCATATCCCTATGTAACAAAAATATATCTAAAGCATATGCTAATTCTTTTAAGTATTTATTTTTGTAAATACTAAGAAACCGTTTTGATTTTTATGAAGAATCCTTTTTGCTTCATCTCGGGCTTCTTCAGCCTTCTTTTTCGCTTATCTACAACTTTGTTTTTAGTCACATAGCCCGCTATGCCCCTAAAAACAAAGCCGCAGCTAAACAAAAAGTAAGACTAAATAAGCTCCGAATAAAAATCAAAACAGTTTCTTGGAAAGTTATAGTCATTTTTCAAATCCTCTTGTCCATTCCAATCTATTATTATTTTTAGATCTAGTCCACGTAATCCTAACCAACTTATAGATTCAATAGTACTTTCATTTATGATAATAGAATCAACTTCTTCGTTTCTATAGATGTTTTTTGCCATAATGATGGTATAAATTTCAGTAAATAACAAAAGAGAATCCAACGCAGTCCAAGTTAATAAAACCTTTCTGGCTAAGTTCAAATCGGAAAGTAATATTATAAGTATTGTCTTCCCGTTTTATATAAGAAAAATCGTAAATTTCTAATGCACCCATAAATCCTTTACTATCAATTTGAATGCTTAAATTGGTAACAAATTCAAATACTATCTTTGTCTTGATATATGAAAATCGTATTCATTCTTTAGATTTTCTTACCCATTCCAATCTATTATCGTCTCAAAATCGATTTCATTATCACTCGTCCAAGCCATGGCAACAATGCCACTTTTATTTAAATTAATAGAATCAATCTCTTTGTTTTTGTAAATCATCTCGAATTTAAATCATGGTATTCCAAACTGTTTTTTGAAGTTTAACGAACCATTGATATAATGTATGACTATTCAATAATCTCAAAATAAAAATCAAGATAATTAAATCTTATATAACCTACTGGAGAAAAATCAAATTTAAACTCTATAGTATAAAGTCGTCTATTGTCATCATAGTTATAAGAAAAAGATGTTATCTCCAATCCTCCTATTGTATAAGGAGCTTTAAATTCAAAGCAAAATTTTGCTTCAATAACCAAAGAAAAACAAATATGCGTTTTAATCGACATGAAATCAAAGTCGTTACACATATTTTCTTGTCCATTCCAGTCTATATCAATCTCCAGATTAGTAGGGTGACCATCATTATCATCAATCCACTTAAATCCGTTAATAAAACTTTCATCTAAAATGAGATGATCTATTTCTCTGTTTTTATAAACAAGTTTTTTCATTTTGTTTTAGTATTGAGTGATACAACTTTATTTAGTTTTTATAGCTATTCCACTCCATATACGCTTCATTTCGTCATAGGTTGGTATATGAGTTACGTTTTTATCAACTCCAGAAAAGACCTTACCAAAACTTGAGTTTTTATTTCCGTAAACTTCATGCGTATATGTCGTCTCATGATCTGTTTGAGTTTTCATATCAAAAAGTGTTCTATTCTGTAATATACCTGTTCGGGTACCATAGCTGTTTTCTGTAAAAGTTTCCACTTATTTTTTCGTACGTAAGTATGCAGGGTAAGACAGTTATTGACTTTCTGCTAATATCTTTTTCTTATAAATATTTATCTCTAACATTTGCTCTGAATGTTCTTCATAATAATCTAATAAGATTCGGTCTTCGCCATCAATACGTGTGAATATAATAATTCCAGCATGTTCATCATTAAAATTAAAGTTTAAACAGGATAAAGACGGGATTTTCATTAGTCCACAATCCAATGAACGTGACAAAAACATCATATAAGGGATCTCCCAATCCAAAATAGTATTACATAAAATAGTTGTCAAAAAAGTCTTGTCGGAAAACCTTATTATCTCTTTGTAATCTGGCTCTTGCCCTTTGAAATGGCTGATTGAATTAATAAATTTATCAGTCTCGACGATAGATAACAATTCAGTAGGCTCCACTTCTCGTTCTAACAATCGACTCAATTCTTTAAGATATTCAGGCAAATATTTCCGCCCAAACAATCTTCTTTTTTTTGCTCTAATGTTTCCATATTATTCATAATAAATGTCTTCCCCGGTAAGCTCAATTGTATGCAAAAGATATTTCTTTCTTTTGATATTTTTCCACAGATAAAGGAGTCACATAATCTATGTATCCTGGGTTGGTCTCATACCTCACTAAAAAACGTTTCTTGAAATCACGATACACTTTCATTGCCCACTTTACGTACTCTTTATTTTTCTTTACAAAAGACCGGGATTGACGGTCATAATACTGTTTGGTAAAGAAAAAACGAGAACAGGGTAATTCACCATTATCCCTTAAAAAAGAATATGTGAATTCAATAATTAATTCTTTTTCTTTATCTAACAAATAGCAATTTGGTTTCTCATAATACTCAAAATTAAAAAGGTTAGCCCATTTATTCAGGGTCAGAAGTGCTTGATGCGATCCATTCTCAGATGTATCTGTTATAAATATATCATTCAAATTGAAAACCGGATTCTTAATAATCAACATTTGATGCTCGATTGCCCATTGCAATATCATAGGTATCTCTTCAGAAAAAATGTAAAAATTAATTTAAGATAATAACATAATCTTTATTTTTTTAATTATATGGAATAAATTCGGGGCGCTTTCCTGTAGCTCTTTCTACATCATCAAGGGCTTTTCGCTCTCTCGAAACAGGAGTGCCATTCTTGTTTTTACGCTCGACTTGAACGTTTTTAATCTACATAATATTAGATAGTCAAGCATACATAGGGTAAGTATACGAGTAATCATTGAAAAGAATTTTCCAATGATACTATAAATTGTATCGTTTGCATATCCCTATTTAACAAAAATGTATCTAATGCATATCCCAACTCTTTTAAGTATTTATTTTTGTAAATACTAATATCTGTGAGACAATATGATTTATATCCTGTGTTTCTGTTATATCTCAAAAGAACCGTTTTATATATAGATTGCGATTGTTCATTAGGATAATATTTTTGGCGAGTTTTTTTTCTTAGCTCGTAAAAAACTTCTTCATCATCAAAATCCATTGGTGCAGGAACACCAAGCGAATCAAATAAACAATAAAAGTCTTTTTGCTCACGATAGTTATCTTTCATTTTACAATAATCATAGTCTATTAAAAAAGCCTTTTTACCTTTCCATAAAACTTGTAGTGTTCCATCTTTTCTTTTGAAAATTAAATGTTTATTATTTTTTGAAAGAAAGCTAAGAAGAGATTCCACGCCTGTTCCATTTGTGTTTCTTTTTCCAGCCTTTTCATAGTCAGCAAAAGACTGAAAGCGAAAATCATTGGCACTATTAGTTATTCTCCAGCAATAGTTGTAAAGATCTTTTTTATCGGGATATTTCAAATATCTACAGTAATACATTTTGATATATCGTGACATATCATATATTACATCACGAGAAGTATAATTAGCCTGTTCGGAATCAGGTAAGGAACTTTTGCAACTAAACAAGCCCCATAAGGGAAACAATATTATCAATAAATACTTTTTCATTTCTTTTTACTTCCAAATAAATTCTTATACTTTTGTAATAATATAAATCCTGATTGTTGTGAATACTGCAAGTGGACTATATCAAATCCTTTCTTATTTTGAAATCTAAGATGATACATTTTTTTTCCATTCTGCCATCCTCCAATATGTTTTGGCATACCTTTATCACCTATCCAATCCTCCATATATGCTTTCATGGAATTTTTTCCACCTACTACTCGATATACTCCACTACTACTATTTTCATAGTTAATTGAATACTCATTTCTGTGTGTATCCATCCCTAAATATTCAGTATCTTTGTAACTCATTCCTGAAACGGAGAAATCTGTAGTCGGACTTCCAATACCTTCAGATTCCCAATTATTTGCTTTTTCCAGCCTTGCATTTGCCTCTTTAATTATAGCTGCATCTACTTTTTGATAAATAATACCTTCAAATGAATTTGCGGC
The DNA here is from genome assembly GCA_019416685.1 of Bacteroides sp. Taxonomy (GTDB): domain Bacteria; phylum Bacteroidota; class Bacteroidia; order Bacteroidales; family Bacteroidaceae; genus Bacteroides. The sequence continues at coordinate 68,908 of DXWV01000107.1, read as the reverse complement.
TATTTGGCTTCCAAATAAACTATAATAGGTATTACTCTCTGTATGTGTTTTTCCTAAGTATATCCCGTTCCCAGCTATTTTGTTTAAATCATTTTGAGAATGAATATCATCAGCATATTTATATTCCCATTCCCCATATTTATTTTGTACCCTATACCAATCTTTTCCATCAGGATCAAAACAATTTACTGGGTTATTATTACAATACGCATACGGACTCACCGAATAATACTTCTCACATAGTGGATCTACCTGATTAAAACGGTTCATGATGGCATACATTGTACGCGCGTCAAAGAAATACTCATCCAGATAATTCGTACTTATGAACTCTTTTCCACCCAACCCGAACGGATAGTTTGTATAAGGCTTTCTATCCATTATGCCGGATGGATAATAGCTGGGA
>DXWV01000107.1:10495-68492 GCA_019416685.1 Bacteroides sp. | reverse complement strand
CCCAAGTACAACCGATGTGGTCTTTGACGGCATAATAATTTGTATAACCGGTGCGATTATACAAATTCAAATAGCCATCCAAAGTGGTGACTCGTCTCAATTTTCCGGCAGCGTAATAATAATCTTCACTCCAGTCATTAATCCCGGTAATATAGGGATCGGTATTGTTTACCACTGTATCCAAAGGGGTAGTCGGTTTTGTAGGGTAAGAACCATACGAATCACGCACCTTGCGCCCATCCGCCATATAGGAGAAAGTGAGAAGATTCCCATCGGTGAAAGCAACCACCTCCGGGAGGTTCAGGATGTTATTCTTGATTTTCCCGATCCGATTATCAAGGTTCTTCACCAAATTGCCGTTGCTGTCGTAAAAATACTCAACTTCAGCATTTCTATCATTAGGATAACGAAGATTATAATAATGAAACCCCATCGATTGGCAATTGTCAGTTGCAGCCTTGATCTGATTGCCTTGATATACGATTGACAGGAGATTCAAATACCCCGGATAATACGGATCATGAAAAGCACGCTCATAGTTTAGAAGGTTACCCATCTTGTCATAAGAAAAGTTTTCGAAATCTTCCGTTGGCGTACCATCCATCTTATACCTGCGGGTGCTCAGCAAGCGGTTAAGACCATCGTACGTGAAGCGAGCAACCGGAATCTTATTTACCGAATTTGACAGGCAGGGAATATTCCCGTTATACAAGGGTGCTACCCCTTGCGGAAGATCCTCATTGTAGTAAATCTTCTCCTTCATCCCCGGCTCGTTGATCTCCGTAGGCCAGCCCCTGACATTGTATTTATAACTTGCCGTATCAGCGTGATTGTGGATCAGCTTCGTTTCCAAACGTCCTACCTCGTCATACCGATAATCTGCCATCAACACTCGGGGATCACTGTCGAATGTATGATACAATTTCGATACACGTCCGGCAGGGTCATACTCATACTCATACGTGGTGACATGGCTGCCGACTCCCTCAGGACCGGAGGCCGCATCCGGATAAATGCTCGTATGCTCCTTGCGGACAGAAACAGGCTGATCGGTAAAATTGTACTTAGTGAAAGTATAGTTTTTGAAACCAAAAGCAGTATTCGCCGTACGTTGCACTTCACGCCCCCGCCGGTCGTAATAGTAGGCGATGTACTCCTTTTTAGAGGGATCATTCAATAGCACAATAACCTGGCCGGTAAGTTTCCCATACGAGGACTTTGGCGAGGATGCGAAAGAGGAATAATAACCCGGACGATTTAGAGAACCGATAAACTGACTAAAGACATTGGTATAGTCATAGTCGTCATAATAGTTAATAATCAGTGGGGTAGATAGAGCACTGATTCGTGAGACCGAAGAATACCCGTAATTCTCCGCAGCTGTTTGAACTCCTGAGTACCCAACAGACATTGCCTTATTCTGACAGAATGTTATCCAGTATTGGTGGCTACTGGGTGATTTTAAGAATCCCCAGATAACCTGTCTCCCCAAGCGATCATACTGATAAGATTGCCACCGTTTCACCTCCCGGTCGTTTCCGTCCTGCTTAAGCACCATGCGGTCGGACTTGTCATAGACGTAGTAGATCGGTGCGCATCCCGGAAGTTTCTTTTCGATGCAACGGTCCCGTCCGTCATACCGGTATGTATATCCATACAATTGGATGGGTTCGCTCTGACTGCAAAGCCAACTCCCCACATCGGTGAGCGCATCGGCGGCGGAAGGGGGGAGGACGACTCGTTTGCGGCCTCTGTCGTCATATACGATATAGGTGTCATGGGCGACGGTTCCATTCATTTGGCGGGTTAAAACTAAACGTCCGGAAAAATCAGAAAAGGTGTAAGTGATATGCCCATCCTCATCCGTGGTTTGGGTGATGGTTAGCTCGCCGGGTGTATAATTGCCGGAACGGGTTAGCTTTATATCACGGTCGAGCTCTTCCACCCGGTAGCGTGAGCAGGACAGCACCCCCGATGCTTTGTTGACCAGATAGGCATATTTCACCGCCTTCCCGTTCTCTTGCCAAGACTGTCCGGGTCCGTACGCTTCACGTATCCGGTTCAACCCGGAGTTTTCGTACACCGTGTAATGATAGGGATTGGCATCCGCATAAAAACCGGTATCCCCGGCGGGACGGGGAAGAAACTCCATCGTTTTCCGGAAGAAGCCATCATAGCCAATGGGAGTCTGTAGGTCTTTTCCTTGTGGGGTGGCACCTACTTCCAGTGTTTCGTATTCCAGGCCGAAAGAGTCGTAGTATGTTACTGTTTCGCGAGAACGGCTACCGTCCTCCTCGGTCATCAGATGAGTTTGTACATAATGTTTGTTTTTGTTCTGAGCCTTTAACAGAGAAGGCAGAGATAGGGATATGCACAAAAGTAGAAGTGTAAAATGAATGGTTCGATTCATGTTGATTTACTTTTATTGATTATACTTTTACACTACAGATGATAACCGGGAGTGTTGTATGTGAATGTGGAAATAGTCTTTTCAACTCCATCTTCAAGGATATACGAACGAATAAGACGTCCCCAATAATCATACTCAAAATAGGTGTTTACCCCATCGGCACCTCTGATGGAGGAGACTCCAATTAAGGGCCGATAGGTATATAAGGTGGTATGCGGGAGGTTGGTACCGGATAAGGCGAAGATATCGGGTTGTCCTTGCGCTTCCATTTGTGTAAGCCATGCCTGATCTTTATTGAGTGCGGAAAGCACTTTGCTTATGGAAGCATTTTCTACTTTAAAGACAGGATACTGATTGTAATACGACCAAAGATAGCTGGTGTAAATCTTGCCATCGGAAGTAACCGAACTGATATTTCCAAAATCATTATAGGTGTATTTGAGGCGATCTTCGTATTGGGATAATGTTGGGTTCCAGGTTTGAACGGAGTAAATACTGAGTCCCGAATAGTTGTTTCGTAAAGAGGTTGTATCTTTTCCACAAACGCGTTTATAAACCAACAATTTATTGATTGCATTGCATGACAACAGGAAGTCTTGTCCCAAATTGTCTGTTATATTCTTCTTGGCCTCTTCAGGGTACATAAACTGTTCCATAATCTCACTGTCGCCTGTTCGGGTTCGGGTCCATAGTGGATTTAAGTGGTAGGTGGCATAAAGTGTACCTCCTCCATTTAACTCTGCATCAAATCCATCGTATACATTACTACTGTCGGGATGGTAAACATGCTCTCGAGTCAGGATACTTGTCTCGCCTGTATCCGAAAAACGGGTAGTACGTTCACGCTTTAAACGGGAAACACCTCGTTCTTTCATCCACGTATAATCTTTATATAATTCTTGAGGACGGCTATCGTACTCCTGAACGTTGCAGACACGAGTCTTATAAGGCCGCCCAAAAACAGCTGCGAATGTATAATCATCCTCCTCTTTGAATGGCTTATGGTAAATGGAATATTCGTATTCGTGCTTTTCTACCAACGTATCCCCACTATATATTTCTTTTTTGATAAGGTGCCCATAGCGTAAAGCATCTTCGCCTCTGTCGGGATCAAAGGGTTTTGAAATATCCTGGCGAACCTGTCTTGGAGAGAAAGGATCCTGCGGAATGCCACCATATAAATCCCACTCAGGAGCACTGAAATGATAGTCTGTACGAATTACTGCTCCATCGGCGATCACTCGTTCCCTTACATAAGGATAAATCACTGAATTGCCATTACCGAACGAGATATTGGAAACAGGAGTCGATCCCCATGTGTGTGTGCGGCAAAGATCTCTTTTGCCGAGAGGGTCAATAGTCAGTCGCTCTTGTTCCGTGCAATAATCTCGTTGAGTCACTGCTACCTTGGCTACACCAAGTCCGGTACCGTCATTGCCGTATTTTCCTTCCGGAGCAGAAAGACCATACTGAAAATAACGAACTCTGGAAAAACCACCATGCATATCGCTCTCTCTAATCATGCTTACCCGCAGCCCTCCTGCCAAATAGACTTTCTTTTGGTAATTCGCAGCACCACTGAATACCTTTCCGTACCGATTGGCTTCATAACTGAAGTTTGTACGTACTCCCTCCGGTGAGAAGATATCGGTTAGGACGCCTGTTTTCATATAGTATTCATTACATTCGCGGGCGCTATCTCCATAGTGGAAGTAATAATCGTCGTTTACATAATAACGGCCGTAGGGAATGAAGAGTCGGGTATTATAGTTTAATTCATGTTGACCATTATAATATCCCCAATGATCCATTGCCGAGCTGGATAAAGGCTGGACATTATCAGGCTTATCATATAAAAAAGAATACAAACGACGCTCGGGATCTCTACCGGCAGTAACAGCGATTGAATCTAATTTTGTGAGTTCCGTGTATGTATTGTACCGGGAGATATAGAATTGAAATTTCCGGATAATATTTCCGTCTCTTGCCTTGACGGTAATGGTGCTTAGGTTGTCCTCCGGGTCCTGCTCAAATAAAACGATACCTCCGCCAAAGTCAATACGCGTTAGTTTGCGTTCGTCCACAAAGTCGGAATCGTAAGGATTGAAAATCGCATACTCCCGTTCGGCGGGATAAGATGAATGGGATATCTCGACTTTTCCATCTGTGATATTTCCATAATAGACCCGACCTCCTTGCTTGATCAGTAGTCTATAACCTCCATAATAGTTAGAACGGGTCATGGGGGTATTCACACTGTCTGAACGACGTAAGAAAGTGTTCTCTTTTATTGGAAACCAAGTAGAATCAGATACAGATACAGCGCTTCTGTCACTGGCAACACCATATTCCATTTTATCTTCCAATACAACATAGTCGGAAGAATAGCCGGGGTTAATTGGCCTTCGCAGGAAACGACTGTAGCTAAATGATATACACGCTCTTGTTTGACGGGAATTCATACTCTTGCATAGCCAGCGGGTATTATAATTTCCGCTCTTCTCCGTATATCCGTCCATTTCTCCGCCAAACTCATACCATACACCATTTTCGTCCTCTATATCGGCACCGTTTTCGCCAATAAGCTCCCAGCCGGAAATTTTTAGGGGCGTATACGGATAGATACCGAAGCCTGCATTGTAGGGAGTATTGTTGTATCCCGTATATTTTACTCCTAAATAAAATACACCACTTCGGTTGGGTAATTTATAATAGAAATGATCGGGCTCGCTGTCACAGTCCTTGTTTTCAATCCGTCTGAAGAAGCGAGTCAGTTCATCGGAATTACTGTTGTTTTTATTCTTAAGGTATTCTAAGGTTCTGTATCCTCCGCGTTTTGCGTCATCCGGAATGCCCTTGATCTCTCGCATGATGGAAGGCTCGGCATTCAATGTCCAGTTTGTGCCCACCCAGCCGCTTAACTGGTGGAGCTTAATTCCGGCTGAATGATAGGTCAAAGTAATAGGAAGCTCTAAATCGCCGGCTTTAATGGTATACAGCGGAATGGTGATATCGGCCAACCCGGTGCTATGATTAACCGGATAGCAAACATATTTTTGTACAGCCGCCGCTTCAGGAGAGACAGGTGAAATTTGAGGTTGGGAGATTTTGATGGGATTATCGGCTGAGACCGTTTCGCAGCATCCCATACAGAGGAGCAAGAGAAAGGTGGCGGTTTGATAAAGGCTTGATAATTTTTTCATAATAGTATTTGAATATAGTAGTCAGTACTCAGATTTTCTCGCCATAGACTTTGCCATTGACAATCAGACGCAATACATAGCGCTCTGATAGCAAAGAATCAATAGCGATGGACTCACGATATTGCCCCGGACGCAATGCTTTCTTCGGATAAATAGCCAACAGTTCACCCCGGACGGTATATAGGGCTATTTCAACCTCGCAGGAAGTATTCAGCATATATTCTACAACCAGGTTATTGTTTTCCTGATAGAATTTACATTTTCCCATCGCATCCTCTAATGAGAATGAGCCATTGCGGGATGCATTCTCTCCCGACTGCCGTTGTGCAAGTGGCTCTTCACGCTTCTGCCGATTCTCCGCATCTTCATTCAATGTATAATATTGGTCGACCGGAGGATAGTAGAAAGCAGTCTGAAAATGAGGAATGGAAACACCGTAGCGGATTAGTGTGTTTTCTACCGTCTCTAATACCGGATAACGATAGCCTGAAGCGTACCAACTATAAGTATCGGTCTGTGTAACAAGTGTGTCTGTGCTGATGCGATATGAGATACTGTCCGGAGTGAACCGGCGTAACCACCAGGCGGAGTCTTCTGCCATTACGGATTCGTTACTCAGGTTCAGATCTTGTACAAATCGTCGTTTGGTATGTATCCGCAATACATCGGGAACGGTATCCCCGGCTATGATCAGGATTCCTGCCGCATCAACCGAAACGGTGGTTTTGCCCAATAGTTCCATACCATAGGCATGTTGGTATTCGCCGGTATAGCCGAAGTAGCTTTCGAAGTGGCTACCCAATTGCATGGGATATACGGCCAGAAGTTCAGGATAAATTGCTTTCTGGTAGGTTGATATATTTTCGACAACGGTTTTCCATAGAGAATCTCCTACGACACGATAGGTGTACCGGGTTCGATGTTCAGTGCCCATCAATAGTGAATCATTGCCGGTATAGGCCAGTTCATACTGTTCGTCTACGGGAGTCAGGCGGTCGAATTGCCATACTTTTCCCGTACCGCTTTCTCCCGGAGGAAGATAGCGGATTTCTTGTTTATTGATTTTGTCACCTACCCGGGGGAGGGTAGTAGATTTGTGAAAGCAGGTTTGTGCATGTGAACCGGATAAGTAAAGGCAGAACAAACACAGAAATAAATTTCTTTTCATGTGGGAATTATTAATTCTATATTCATATAGGGATGAGGGAAATCATCTCTTATTTTGCCAATGCTTTGGCAAGGTGTTGCCATCAAGTTGGCAAGGTGTTGCCGAAGTATTGGCAAGATGTTGCCAATCTGATGGCAGTAATGAAGCCTTATTTGCGTTGTTTCACCATACGGATAGTACCGTCTTCGTTGTGGTATAACTTGTCTACACAAATGGAACGTAGCCAATCGTGTTGTGACAACGCACTGTTGTGGTAAAAAGAAAACCATTGTCCTTTATATTCCACAATAGAGCCATGATTAGTGCCACTATCTGTTGGTTCCATATAAATGCCCATGTGCTTCCAAGGTCCTAAAGGGCTGTCGCTAATGGCGTAGCGCAGACGGTTATCTCCTTTGACACCATCATTCCAGTTGTCGTCATGATTATCAGAATAAGAGAGGTAATATTTTCCTTTATACTTGTGTATCCATGTAGCTTCGTGGAAGTCTACCAAACCTTCCATGACTTTCATTTCGCCGCTCAGTTCTATCATGTTATCTTTCAGTTTGCCACCTTTACAAACTCCACCTCCGCCATTGTATATGTAAGCCTGGCCGTCATCGTCTATAAAGACACAGGGGTCTATCAACGAATCCATTCCTTTAATATATCCCTGTACAGTAAAGTTGGCAGCAGGTTCCTTGCTCGTAGCCACCCCAATCTTCCAGCTACCATTCCAGTCCGTATCGCTGGGGTGCGGGAAATAAAAGTAATATGTACCGTCTTTATAGGCGCAATCCGGTGCCCACATGAAGCCGCCTTCTTTACGCCCCCATGGCACCTGGGAAGAATTTAATATTTCACCATGATCTTTCCAGTGTACCATATCATCGGTAGAGAATACATGGTATCTGTCCATCAAGTCGCAACCACGTGGTGGGGCTATGTCATGCGAAGCATAGACATATAAACGGCCATCGGCCCAAACGTGGGCAGAGGGGTCGGCTGTGTACATGTGCGTGATAAAAGGATTGGGAGCCAAATTATCAATTGTGGCTTTCCCGGTGTTTTTCTTTTCGGACGAATGATGAGAGGTTATACACCCTGCGAATAATAAAGTGCATATAATATAAAAATACTTTTTCATAAATATGAGTGTCGATATTTTGGGGGTTAATAGAAATAATAGTTATTAAATGGTCGCATACATTATTTGTGCTGTTGTACCAGGCGGATAGTACCGTCTTCGTTGTGATACAGCCTGTCCACGCAAATAGAACGTAATGCAGGATTGCCGGATAAAGATATAGTATGATAGAAAGCAAACCACTCTCCTTTGTACTCCACGATAGAACCTTGATTGGTGAAACAGTCGGATGGTTCCATATAGACACCCATGTATTTCCACGGTCCCAAAGGACTGTTACTTATGGCATAACGCATACAGTTATAACCATTCATGCCATCATTTCTATTGGGTTCGTGATTATCAGCATAAGAAAGATAATATGTTTCTTTGTACTTATGTATCCATGCGGCTTCGTGAAAATCGACCAAACCTTCCATGACTTTCATTTCGCCGTCCAGTTCCATCATATTATCTTTCAGCTTGCCGCCTTTGCAAGTTCCACCTCCACCATTATATATGTAAGTCTGACCGTCATCGTCTGTGAATACACAAGGGTCTATCATTGGGTCCATTCCTTTAATGTATCCCTGAACGGTAAAGTTGGCAGCGGGTTCTTTACTGGTGGCTACCCCTATTTTCCAACTATTGTTTGTATACGTATCGCTGGGATGTGGGAAATAGAAATAATAGGTACCGTCTCTATAGGCACAGTCCGGTGCCCACATAAACCCACCTTCCTTGCGCCCCCAAGGTACTTGGGAGGCATTCAGAATTTCGCCATGATCTTTCCAGTGTACCATATCGTCGGTAGAAAAGACATGATACCTGTCCATTAGGTCACAACCCTGGGGTGGGGCTATGTCATGCGAAGCATAGACATACAAGCGCCCATCGGCCCAAACATGAGCAGAGGGGTCGGCTGTGTACATGTGTCGAATAAAGGGATTGGGAGCCAGACTGTCAATTGTTGCTTCCTTTTTTCCGTTAACTTTGTTCTCGGACGATTGACGAGAAGCCATACACCCTGCTAATAATAAAGCGCATACAGCATAAAAATATTTTTTCATTATTGTATTGATCGAAAATTAGTGTTTAATTTCTTTTGATTTAATTATGTTTTCTCCTGGGATTAATCCATCCGAACTCACCTTTACCTTTATTTTTCCGGGTTTAAAAGTGGTACGTACGGCTGCTCTCATTAATCCTCCCTCTGCCTGTAATTCTGTATCTCCGGGGGCATGGTAGGATAAGTCTTTACCTTCGGTAACGTAGAAATTGTAGGAACCTTTGTATACACCCTCGCCTTCCACTTCAAACTTCAACAGATTATCGGCCCACGGACACCAATGTCCGTCCTTATCTACTACTTTGGCTGTTACAATGAAAGCATCGGAAGCATTGGCATACAAGGTGAATTCTTCTCCGTTGGGTTTGGCTGTAGGCTTCTCAATCGTAACCTCAATGGCATAGGGTTTCTCGGATGATTCTATTTTCTCAGAACAAACAGGATATTTGTTCGTATCAAGACCTACGGCTTCTACGGTACCTGGCTCCCATTGGATATCTCTCCATGTACATTGGCGGGTTCTTTGATCTGGCTCAACAATACCGTACGACTTTTTATTGATAAATAGTTCGACATAGGGACAGTTGCTCCAGGCATCGACATCTTGGATACCGGAATAATTCCAGTGGCTCTGGAGTGCAACTCCCGGTTGCCGGGAATAGGGTATCCAGAGTGCTTTTTCGTAAATCCGGTATTTCAGCTTTGGAAAACGGTTTCCGTCCATTGCGCACGAACCCAGGCTCTTTTGGTTTTTCATACCATTCAGATAGATTGTATAACCTTCGCCGTAGGTTTCTACCAGCATCCAGTCAATCCAGCCACAAGACTGATTATCCAAATCATGAAGATAGTTTTGTACGTAATCCATTGAAAATTCCTTCTCGTTGTTGTAATCAAATCGTGCGATACACCAACTCGGAAGTCCACTCCAGTTGGCACCATAAACCTCTGTATTTAGTGACGGACGTCCTTTTACTTTTTCATAGCGATTGGTATAACCAATTACAATGGGCTCTTTCTCATTCCATTCGGGAGGATAACCGTCGCGATTGAGTACCAGGCGGGGTTGTATATAATCCCATGCTTTCACCTCGCTAAGTGTATGTGATGGCAGATATTTATCTCCATCGTATGCCAATCCGTTATTCGATTCCCAAATAACGACAGCGGGATGGTTACGGAACGCTACAATCATTTCCCGGTCATACTCCCGTTTGTATGTTTTGGCCGGTTCATTCTTTAATGACCATTCTCCGTCTCCACTGTTTACAATTAGTAAAATTCCGTAAGCATCGCAAGCCTTGAGTGTTTCGGTGAAAGGCGGCTGGTGCCCTACACGTAGCGTATTACCTCCACACCGGGCAATATAAGCAATGTCTTGCCATTGTAAAGAGGCGGGAATGGCCGCTCCTAATCCCGGATATATGTTTCTACTGCCAAATCCTCGTAAAATACATTTCTCACCGTTCACGTAGCAGTAGTCTTTATCCCAGGTAATTTCCCTTATACCGAATGGTTCGCTCCGGGTATCTGACAATTTGCCATTTACATATACTTTATTCAACATTGTATATAGGTATGGAGTACCGGAACCACCAACGGGATACCATAAATGAGGGTTTTGAATGGATTCTGTGCGATCAAACAACTGAGTTTTACGAGCAGGTACCTTTTGGCTTTCGATGAAAGACAATACGGTACGTCCTTGTTGGTCTTGCAAATAAGTACGCAACTCGATGTTTTGCTCTTGATCTGTAGTGTTGTCAACATTCACTTGGAAACGTACGACTGCTTTTTGAGGTGTAGCAGATACTGTCCCTAAATAAGTACCCCATTTTCTTAATGGAGAATAGTTGTTGAATGGGATGTGTATTTTATGTTTTTTGTGCATATATATTGGGCAGACTATTCCGCCCATAGCTTGTCCGAACCCTTCGTTTGTTCCAAATTCCGGCCAAGTAAAGAATGTGTTTTTAGCATTAGATACTTTGATCGCTATTTGGTTTTCCATATCCCATTTTATATATTTGGTGATATTCACAACAAAGGGTAGGGCACTACCTACATGCGTCACTATGCCCGGATGTTGCACCTGTGTGCTGCCGGGGATGGCTTGACCGTTGATAAAAACGATAGCCGCGAAATTGACTCCTTGAAATTCAAGGAAGATTTCTTTATCCCGGTCTTTCTTAGAGAAAGTAATCTTTTTTCTGTACCAGGCTTCTCCTCTCCAGCAACGTTCGCCTGTACTGGCATTCAAATAGGTATCGCGTTCATTAAAACAATGCGGAATACCGACCGACTCCCATTGATCGTCCTTAAAAGCCAAATCGGCTATCTCCTGGTCAGAATAATTATTTTCGATGGGATGAATGGCAAGTTCGCTGATACACTTCGGTAACTCTTCATTTCTTTCGGACTGGCAACTTAGAATGGTCAGCCTGATGTATCGATAGGATGCCGATACAGGGATAGAAAGGTATGTAAATGTTACTTTTTCAAAATAGCCTACGGTATTGTTCACATTGGATATGTCACCTTCTTTATGAAGGTCACATGCGCTTCTTTCTATACCTTCTGATATTGGATACCAATCTTTATTGTTGAGGCTGGCTTCCATTTTCACAGTGGCAAAGCGTGTTTGCTCCCCTTTGAATATTAGTTTGATATTTTTGAGCTGCTTCTTCTCATGTAGATCAATGAATAGATACTTTTCCGGTGAATAATGATCTGTTTTCCATTCCGTATGGATATCGCCATCGTTTATCTCCGGTACTTTTTGAGATTCGTAAAGAATATTTGCGTCCTTAGCCAAGTTTGTTTCCTGTTGGATTACTTTAGAAAACCGCCATGGAGTTTCTCCCAAATTAATGGGACGTTGGTCTTTTGCATATCCATATAGCTGGACAAACAGGGCTATATATGCGAGGAATAAATGTTTTTTTGCCATGTTTTGAATATTTCAATTAAATTATAAAATAATACACTTCTGCCTTTTTATGGTGGCGTTTGTTTTAATCGTGACGATATAGGTGCCTTTCTCTTGTAGAGTGACACTTCCGGTTTCCCGAATCCGACTTTGATATACAATGCTACCGTCAATGTTAAGTACAGTCATATCTCCCGTTCCTTGGATGGAATAATATACTGACATTTCCTTGTTATAGATAGAGATGGCAGCGTCTTCTTCCTGATTTGTGATACCGCTAATTTTATCAATAGTTAGTGTAGATTTGGCAAAAAGACTACCTTTCTTTCCGTTATCTATCGCTTGTACTCCCCATTCGTATACACCGTTGGATTCTATTTTTATTTTGTATGAACATTGAGTGAGTTGGCCCGAGATGTGACCTACTTTGATAAAACCGGAAGAAATATCTGCCGGTACTGTCATGTAACATGTTTCGGAATCTTTCTTTTTTAAATAAATGTTATACTGTAATGTGCTTTGAGGAGTAACGTCATCGGTAGCTGCATCCCACGATAAGGAAAGCATATTAGTACCATCTATCAAACTTGCTCTTAAATTTTGAGGTATTCCCGGAGCTTCATTCTTACTCACATTAGAGGTATTTTTCCAGAGTTCAGTATCACAGCCCAAATTGCAAGCGCTTTTTGACCATCCCGAAATCCATGCATCCAGCTTACCATCATTGTCTATGTCGATTAGTTGCTCATTTCCGTGAGTAACTTTCGGAAATGCCCAGCCATAATTCTCTTGGTTATACCATGCTATAGGTTCAAAATCAAAATTCCCCTTGTTTACATAGAGCCAGGTAGTATGTTCATACGTATTGTTATGACCACCTACTAACATGTCTGCCCACCCATCATGGTTGATATCGCCGAATGAAAGCTGCCCTCCGTCTATTGGAAGTAGTTGTTCTTTCTCTATCTTTTCAAAGTCGCGGTTCCCTTTATTCTTATATATGTAGAATTTTTTTTGACCGTTGTTGAAATATACACCTGTCATGATAATATCTACCCAACCATCATTATTTAAATCGTATACATCACACGAGGAGTTGGTAGTTGTATCAAAATTGAAATCCGATTCTGTAAATGTGCCATCTTGTAAATTCCAATAAACATGCATTTCAGATTCTCTTGAATAACCATATCCGGTAGAAACAATATCCAGCCAACCGTCATTGTCCAGATCGACGAAACACACACTTCCGTCAGTCATTCCATGAAAAGGTTTGTTACCGTTTAAGGGTGCTTTCTGGAGCTCGAAAGATTCTCCTTTTATGTTTCTGAATAAATACACCACTCTTACTGCATCTTCGTAATCATTCCGATTCGATCTTTCTTTTTCATCGAAACCTGTAACAAGCAAATCAGTATATCCGTCATTATCATAGTCACCTGCTACTGCCCAGTTGTGTCCTTTTCCTCCGGTTTTTCCATTGAATATGGGTAGTAATCCGGATTCTGATACTGGTATCTCTTGAAACTTGTATGTGCCGTTAGTCTGTACACCTTGGTTGATATATAAACGTGCTTGTATTGTTGAGAAGCGGGTACTCAAATCCTTCCATTGATAATTCCAATCGCTTAGTCCGGGAATAAATAAATCCAAGAGTCCGTCATTGTTCATGTCGAACCATACCGGACACGAAAAAGCGGTGGAAGCAAATGGAGAGGTTAGTTTGCTGAAAGTACCATCCCCGTTGTTCCGGTAGAAACTTTCTTGAGTCTTCGTTGCACTACCATGATTGTTTTTGTCACTATAGAACAGATCAAGACTACCGTTATTGTCATAATCTCCCCATGCCGCATTAGTATATGTAGCATGAATAAAATCTAACGGACTGCCTCCAACACTTGATAGTACGGGCTTTTCCAGATATTCAAATTTGATGTTTTCAGTACTCCCTGAAATCTGAGCATGTAGCGCTATGCTGAGACAGCTACTACATGCGATTAATAATAGTTTCATAATATAAAATTTAAGAAATGATTTAATGTGTTGCTATTTCTTGAAAGACCATTCGGGCTTCCACTCTATGCTTATTCCTTCCGGATGAAAATTAATAGGTAGCCAGATGTATCTGGAGTCTATTAAATCCAGCTTATTCCATTTGTCAAACATTATGATGTATTTATCTTTTAGGGGATCTACTGATATAGCAAATGTACTTTGGCCTCCAAATGATTTGTTTGCATTTTCTCCAATGCAAGGATTACCCATTGTTTCCCAATTGCCAAGTATGGAGTCTGCAATTGCATATTCGGCTTCATTAGGGTCCCATCCACTACATCCGGAAGTAATCAGATAATATTTATTTTGTCTTTTAAAGATGGCCGGAGCTTCTCTGTATTTTCCTGAAAAGGCAGCTTTATATATACCTGTGTGTGTCAGATAATCGTCTGAAAGTAAATGGAAGAATAAAGTGGAGTTACCTTTTGTAGAATAGATGTGGTATGCTTTTCCATCTTCATCTTTAAACAGGGTCATATCTCTACTTTCTTCTCCACCGGGACGTAGTGAATGTAAGTATTGGAAATTTCCTGTGGGGCTGTCTGATATGGCCACTCCGGCTGCAGCTTTCGAATAGTTATAGTTGTCAATGTGCATCCACATAACAAACTTCTTAGTCTTATCGTTGTAGATTACTTTGGGGCGTTCTATGACCATAGATGGGTGGATATCGGATGTCGGATCTGTCATATCGGGTTTTAATACGATGCCTTCAAATTTCCACGATTGTAGATTTTTAGAAGAGTAGCAAGCAACTCCACCTGCCTCTGTCCTATAACAATCCCACTCTACACCGGGAGCATGGTAAGTCGAGTCATTTTTGTATTCACCATACCAATAATAGGTTCCATTGTGATATAAGATTCCTCCTCCGTGTGCATTAATCATGTTTTTGTCTGTATCTGTCCATATCTCTCCTGAATGAATTGTTTTTGATGAACCACATGAGTAAAATACAATTAAAATCAGGTTTAATAGAAAAAAGCTTATTCCTTTCATTTTGTTAAATTTATGTTATAATCATTTGTGTTTGTCATCCTTTGTTGCTTCTCAAATTCTTTGGGAGTCATATTAAATTGTTTCTGAAATAATTTGATGAAGTAGGAGGGAGAATTTATTCCGACAATGTAGCATACCTCTCCTGTACGATAGTGTCCTTCAGCTATCAGTTCAGAAGCTTTTTTAAGCCGGATGAGTCGGATAAAGTCAGTAGGTGACGTTCCGGAAAGGGCTTTGATCTTTCGATGTAAACTAGACCGACTCATATTAGTAATTTCAGACAGGCGTTCAACACCAAAATTTGAGTCTGTTATATTCTCTTCAATAATACCAATGATCTTATTTATTAATTCTTCATCTGCCTTGCACAATCCTATTGAATGAGATGTAACATAAGGCTTTTTGATAAATGCCTCTTTTTCTCTTTTTCTATTTTCCAGAAGTGAACTCAGCTGTGTTATCAGATATTTGAATGAGAAAGGTTTTTCAATGTAAGCATCCGCTCCGGTTTCAAGCCCTCTGATTTTACTATTCAAATCATTCTTGGCTGTTAATAAAACAACCGGTATATGACAATATTCAATATCCGTTTTTATTTTCTTACAGAGCTCAAAACCATCCATTATAGGCATCATGATATCTGTAATTACAATATCTATATTTTTTCTTTCTATAATATCAAATGCCTCGGCACCATTTGTCGCTTTCTCAATGGAGAAAGTGGAGTTGAGTTTTTCTGTCATGAATGACAATAATTCAATATTATCTTCCACTATCAAAATAGTTTCCTGCTTAGATTGCGGCTCAATAAAATCATCGTTAAACAAGTCTATTTCTTTATCTTGTTTCAAGACTTCACCTTTGGGTATAACCAATGTGAATATGTTTAAATTATTTGTACTTTTGTATTTTAAAGTACCATGGTGTAGTTCGGCAAGTGACCGGGCTAAGGATAATCCTATACCGGAACTGGCATTAATGTTTGCATTCTTTTTCAATTGATAGAATGGATCGAATATTTTATCTTCCATTTCAGGAGGTACTATTTCACCATCATTTTTTATTGTCAGATGGAAGTGTTTACCTGTATCCTCAAGTTTTATGCTGATATTACTGTCTGAATATCGGATTGCATTTGAAAATAAATTATTCAAGATTTTTATGAAAGAACCCCGGTCGATCTGTGCATAGATGTCTTGTTCGGGCATATCAATCCCGATTATTCTATTTATGGATAATGCCATAGGCAGGAATTCCTGATAGACTTCGTTGACAATGACTGATATATTACTATCAACAAGATTCATGGTGACTTTATTGGCATCGATTTTTCTAAAGTCCAGAATCTGATTGATTAAAGTAAGCAGCTCAGATATATTTTTCTGCATAAGCTGAACATTCTTTTTAATGTTGGGCTCTTTAATATCCATTTCTACTAATGATTCTAAAGGACCGTTGATTAACGTCAATGGGGTTCGTATTTCATGAGCGATATTGGTAAAGAAATCAATTTTAGAACTATATAGTTCTTTCTCTTTTTCGCTTTCAAATAAACGTTGTTTTTCTAATGACTTTTTCCTATGTACATAAGTATAGTATTTGCTTGCCAGATAAATACAGATAATAATTATAATAGCATAGCAAAAATAGGCAGTCCAGGTTCTCCACCACGGAGAGAGAATGATGATTTCAATGGATGCACCCTCTTCGTTCCACTCGTTATCATTGTTGCAGGCTTTTACAATAAATTTATATTTTCCCGGCGAAAGATTAGTATAGTTTGCACTTTGGCTATCTTTGGTATATATCCATTCTTTGTCAAGGTTTACCATTTTGTATGCATATTGGTTAGCTGTTGGACATGCATAGCTTAAGGCAACAAAGCCTAACTCAATACTATTTTGATCATGTTGCAATGTGATTGGTCCTGATTTCAGGAATTCGCTGTTCGTTTCCTTGTCTTGTGATTTGTTGTTTTTATAATTAATATATGTGATGTATACAGGTGGAATGAAGTGATTCTGTTCCATTTTTTCCGGGAAGAAAGAGATGAGGCCTTCTGCTGTTCCGAAGAATAATTCTCCTGTACTGCTGGCTAAGGCTGACTTATAGCTAAACTGGTTACTGGGTAGGCCATTGTTGGTTGAAAATATTTTGATACTATAATCCTGTGGGTTTAGTTGTATCAATCCATTGTTAGTTCCGAACCATAAATAGCCATTTTTATCTTCTACTATTTTATATGCGCTATCATCCGGTAGCCCTTCAGCTAAAGAAATTTTATGAAAATTGTTTTCTTTGCTGTTATATTTGCAAATACCTCCTCTGTCTGTAGCGAACCATATATCTCCGTTACTCGTTTCCGTAATGTTGCTCACCGAATTGGAACTCAAAGAAGATTTGACATTAATTTGATTTGTATAATGCTCTATTTTCTGCGACTCTTGGTTGTATTTATATACACCATTACCCATGGTTGCTACCCAAATATTTCCATTAGAATCTTCAATAATATCGTAAATATAGCACAGACCGAATTCTGTGACATTCACAAACTCCATTGTCTCTTTATTGCCTTTATAAACTCCCCAACCGTTCCCTAACCAAATGTTACCATATTTGTCCTCGCATAAGGCATAAATACTGGATTCATTCAATTTTAACTGATTTCCTGAATAATGTTGTATATTGTAGGTCTTCGAGGAAATAACATCCAACCCGTTTTTGAATAAACCAACCCAAATATTTCCATTCGTATTCAATAAGCTCAGGGTCTGCTCAGATGTTAAATCTTTACTGATTTCTCTCCCCATCTTTTTGAATGTTTTCTTTTCCGGAGAAAAAATATTAATTCCGGCATCTTCTGTCCCTATCCATATCTTCTGTTCATTATCTTCAATGATTTCTCGTACACGTTTACTGCTGATTGTTTCTTTCCTATTCAGTGGGATGTAACGGGTAAATTTGAGAACTGAACTTGATAAATAGTTGATTCCTCCTGCATTTGTTCCAATCCATACACCCCCTTCCCGATCTTGATAGATTTTTCCCACTTGATTGTCCGAAAGTGAATAATTAGACATCGGATCATTGTATATCCTGAATATTTCACCATCTTCATTTAATATGTATATACCAGACTGGGTACCTACCCATAATTGATTTCCTAATTTCGTGATGCAACGAATAATTTTATAGTGTATCTCTGGTGCATTTACATCAGTAACTGTATTTTTCCTTTTATGAATTTTGCGTAGTTTACCTTCGTGTATGCCAAGAATCAGAAACTCACCATCATCCGCCATTGTATAAATATTTTCTCCGGCAAGTGTGTTGTCTTGTGTATCTCCAAGATATTGATTGAATTGATTGGTGTTTTTATTGTATAGATATACTCCTTTTCCATTTGTTCCTATCCAGACTCTGTTACTTTGATCTATACATATACTTTGAGGATTGCCATGATCCGGAACTGAATTTTTTCCAAATGCATAGAACTTTAATTCTTTACTGTTTTGAAGATAACGGAATAATCCCTGATTAGGAACTACAATCCAGATATTCCCATCTTTGTCCTCTTTTATATCAGATATCCAGTCGGTCATGGTAATCCCTTCTGACGTTTGTGTATTCATATAAGTGAATTTCCCGGTTTGAGGATTTAGTCTGAAAACACCATTATCAGTTCCTACCCAAAGCTGTTTTTCTTTGTCTTCAAATAAGGAAGAGATGTTATTATTTTGTTTTTGTGCTACATGATCATAACAATCAAACACTTTAAATGTATTTCCATCGTATCGGTTGAGCTTATTGCGAGTTCCAAACCACATAAACCCATTACTATCTTGAATGATTGCTTTAACGTTGGTCTGTGATAATCCTTTGTCTCTACTAATAATATTGAAATAGTAATTATTCAAAGCATATCCGGACATGTTGAGTAATAACATTGAGAGAAGGATGAAAGTGTTGAATACCGGCTGTTTCATACCTTTTTATTAATTAAATTATTGGTGCAAACGTAGCCATAAATAAAATAATGCCTGATTCAAAAAATAGCAAGTTAGTCGTATCCGCGATTGGGTAATGCTCCGTACAGGCTTCTTATACACGGATGCGTTATAAAATGAAACCAACGTATTACTTTTTTTGTGCTGGTTTGGGATGTACTATTATTTTTTTTATCGGAATATATTTTCTGGTTTCGAATGTGGTGCACTGAAAAAATGCCTTGTGACTAAATTGTTATTTTTTGAAATAATCGTGCGATGTAAAAAGAAAAGGAAGCCATACTTTTGTCAACAGTGAATTTGTTAAAGATGATTGGCTCTGAACAGGGTACTCCGGGCAATCTCTCTGTTTTTAGGAAACAATTAAAATGGAGTCTGTTTTTAGCAAACCCCCAAAGTATGTAACTATGAAGGCTTGGAGAATAAGAGCCGGAGTAGTTGTAACCTTTGGTTCACAAACAAATGTTTAATTTAAATTATTTTACAATGAGAAAAAACACATTACTTATTGGGGCTTTAGCCCTTTTAGCAGCAGGTCCTGTATTGGCTCAGGATTTGGTAATCGAAACAATGAAAGGGAATGAGAACATTGAGCTGGTTCAAGATGCAAAGTTTGATATTGTTTATGGCAATGTTGGGCAGACAAGCAACATGACCATTGTTGGTTTGGGAGAGGTTGATTTTGGGGCAGACGGAAATGCCTATAAAGCTACTGGAGTAGAATTTGCATTAGGATGGGGCGATTTTGGAGTTGAGAGGTATGTAGTTCTCAGTGCCGGAGAAACATCAGAAACGGCTGTTCCATTCACTAAGATGTTAGTAGATAGAACATATGGTTACCATTGTTTTGAAATGTTTGCATACAACATGAAAGAAAGCGAAGATTTTGAACGCCCAATCGGTAAGCAAAAAGTTTGGTTGACTTTCGAATTGGGGAATGGAAATTTACGTTCTGTGAAGTTTTATCAGGAGGCATTTGCGGAAGAAGCAGACGAAGGTGTTCAGCCATGGCCAAGTGAATTGCCTGAGTATGCAGAAAATGCTACCATTATTGGCGCTTCTAAATTTGTGAGGGCTGTAGCTATACCAGAAGATCCGGATGTGGTAGATCCTTATAAAGAGGCTAAGTATGATGAAGAAAAGGATTGTTGGGGTGGATTAACAGGCGGTTTTATCGCTAAATCTACTGAAAAAGTTGATTTTGGGAATGGAGAATTTCAACAATTGGTTGCTTTTATCGGTCATGATGGTGAAAGATACAGAGAATATATGGAGTTCTATATTGATGAGGTGAAACCTGAAAATATGATTGCAAGAACCTGGTCGGGTATTAACCTGCAAAAGTGGAATGATTTTACGCCAATTGCTACTCAGCTTAAAAAAGTGACAGGTTTTCATTATCTGTTTGTAAAATGGGGGGACGCTACTAATCTTCATAGAATAGATTTACTGAAAGAGCCGGTTTGGTTCGAGAACCCACAATGTGGCGTTGTATTTGAAAATGTACTGCCCTCTGAGGAAGCTGTGGTATATGTGACTAAAGGGACCGGTGGATCAGGTGGCGACTCAAGTGTAGGTGATATGGAATGGGAAGTTGTGATTGCAGGTCCTGAAACAGCTCGTGGTGAAGGCGCTAATATTGGTTTTACTTCCAATGGTGTTGTGGTTTGTTATTATGATGTTGATTTCAAAGATGGTGAATACAAAAGGGTAATCATTAATCACTCTTGCGACAAGAATTGGTTAGGCACGATTGATGAGGCTAACTTCTCGCTCTATACGGATCTGGATGATATAAAATGGGGCTACATAACAAACGCGGAAGAACTAAAAGAGGCACTTGCCGGTTATGAGCCGATAGCTAAAGTCAGAGCTCAGGGAACGGGGGCATGGAGTGTAAAAGAGGGTACTGCCGGTCTTTTGGACGAGGTTAAAGGAGTACACAACCTATATATAGTTTACAACTTGCCGCAAAGTAGTGGAGCTAATATTTATGGTCTATATCTGGATCCGAATGTGGGTGAAACAACAGGCGTTAAACCAACAACAGCCATTAAAGAGCTGAACATCTATTCTGTAAATGATGAGGTTGTTGTGGAGTCGGCAGAAGCAGTAAATGTGGCCATCTATACAGTAAATGGTGTACAAATAGCCAATAAGAACTTACCGGCCGGTACTACTACGATCAGAAACTTCGCTTCCGGCTTGTATATACTGAAAGCAGTCAACAAGCAGGGTATTGTGAAAAACACTAAATTGTTGGTGAAGTAAGATAAATCATAGTTTAACTAACATGAGGGTGTCACGTATATGGATATGATATGGACATCCTCATTTTTTTTCTAATAACATGAGAATAAAAATAATACAAAAATACTTCATTGTTGGAGTACTCTGCATCATTAGTGTTTTGACTGTAAATGCTGAGGAATGGCAAATGAAGAAAGCTCCTATGATGACTCCGTGGAGCGAGACAATTGATGTAAATAACGTACTGCCCGAATATCCAAGACCCCAGATGGTAAGAAAAGAGTGGATGAACCTGAATGGTGTCTGGGATTTACGAAAAGGGGTAAAAGGAGAAAGCTACGATCCTAATTTTACTTTTAATCAAAAAATATTAGTTCCTTTTCCTATAGAGTCGGCTCTTTCAGGAGTGATGGAAGAAAGTGATAGCCAGTGTTATTGGTATAAACGCACTTTGAAGATTCCCGAAACGATGAAAGGGAGAGATATACTACTTCATTTTGACGCGGTAGATTGGGAAACGATTGTATATGTAAATGGCATCAAAATAGGAAGACATACTGGTGGATACGATCCGTTCTATTTTGATATAACCTCGGCACTTGAGGGAAAGGAGGAGCACGAACTGGTTGTTTATACATACGATAATACCGGAGGCGAAGGCCAGCCCAGAGGCAAGCAGGCACTAAACAAGTGGGGATGTTGGTACACTCCGGTGAGTGGTATCTGGCAAACAGTGTGGTTGGAACCAGTGAATCCGGTTTATATAGAGAATCTTATGATACGGCCGGATGTTGATAACTCCAGTTTAAAGATCAAAGTGAATGCCTCTCTTGCCACCGGAGTATCTGTTAATATCAACTTGCTGGATAAAGCTGGCAATAAGGTGGCTACTATGGTAGGTGGTAAAGTGGGCCGGATATTGACATTACCTATTGAGAATCCCCATTTATGGTCAGTGGAGGACCCCTATCTTTATGATCTTGACATAACTATTATAAAAGACGGCGTTCAGACCGATGCAGTAAGCAGTTATTGCGGTATGCGTAAAATAGAAGTCAAAAAGGTAGGCGAAACTCCTCGTATCTTCCTTAATGGAGAACAGGTTTTTCAAATGGGACCACTTGACCAAGGCTGGTGGCCCGATGGTTTATACACCGCTCCAAGTGACGAAGCACTCTTGTTTGATATAAAAGCCATGAAGTCTTTAGGCTTTAACATGATTAGAAAGCATATAAAGGTGGAACCCGCCCGTTGGTATATGCATTGTGACCAGGAAGGGATTCTGGTGTGGCAGGATCTGCCCAGTCCTAATCTGCCTTCCGGACATGAAGATTTTGCTAAGAAGACATTTCAAGAGGAGGCGGTAAGGATTATTGAGGCCTTTAGAAATCATCCCAGTATTATCCAATGGATTGTATTTAATGAAGGATGGGGGCAGTTTGATACGGAAAGAATGACTCAGATTGTACAAGGTGTGGTTGGTCAAAGTCTTGTTTGTTGTGCCAGTGGTTGGAATGATGCTAACATAGGAGATATCAAAGACTCTCATAGTTATCCGGATCCTTCTTGTCCGCTTGATCAGAATCGGGCAGCTGTTTGCGGTGAGTATGGCGGCATCACGTTGAAAGTGCAAGGACATGTTTGGCCGGGAGGTGATTTCCAGTACACTACTGTAGAAACCAGAGGTGATTTTACTGTTTTATTCAATCGTTTAGCTGATAAAATAAAAGACCATTATTATTATGGCTTAAATGCGGCTGTATATACGCAGTTATCCGATGTTGAAATTGAGAGAAACGGAATATTTACCTATGACCGTCGTGTGCTAAAACCCTACTCTGCTACCGGAGAGTTGAAAGCTAAAATCGAAGAGTGTATCAACATGCCTCGAAGTGAAGTGAAAGTACAAACAATCATTTCCACATCCCAAGAACATAAATATAAATGGAGATACACAACATCTGATGATGTGCCTCGCAGATGGTTTGCCAAAGAGTTTGACGATCGTGCATGGGCACAGGGAGAAGCGGCTTTTGGAAGAAGTGCTTTATGGAACACGAAAGATTTGATCTCAACTCCCTGGAATACTCCTCAGATTTATATGCGTCGTTGGTTCTATCTGGGTGCGATAACTCCGGAAATGGTAGATGATATGCGTTTCAGGCTTTATCATGATGACGATATCCATATCTATATCAACGGTGTGTGGGCAGCATCAAAAAAAGGTTCTGTCTCTAATTATATTCCTTTCGATATTTCTTATGAAGCCCGGCAGACGTTGAAACCGAACAGCTGGAACTTAATTGCTGTGGAAGGCAAACAGGGAAGTGGAGAGCAGATAATGGATTTGGGTATTTCTGCTTTCTCTACAAAAGATTTTAACTATAAGGAAATATATGATGATTTGTCCGATCCGGAATATTCGGAAGTTACTATTCCCGGCAATCCGGTTGATCCTGTTTTTACCAAAGTGAGTAAACCTGTTCCTGCAGAACCTATGGGCAATTCCATAATCAAAGGGCAATTCTATCATACAGCAGACCGTTCAAATGTAGCGTGGGGTGATTATGACAATGATGGTTATTTGGAAATTGCCTATTCCGGGAAAAATGTACATATTAAAAATACTTCGGCTCAACAAGTTTCTGTACTGTATGATAATGACGGTGAAGGGGGATTCGTTCGTCTGAAGAGTCCTTTTGATGTTTGTTATTATGCTTGCCCGGTCTGGCTCGACTATAATAACGATGGTCTGATGGATTTATTTGTTCCCGGTTTGAAGTCAATGAATTATACAAGTAATCTCGAAGATATAGCTGCATTCTTATATGAGAATAAAGGAAAGGGGCAAGACGGACAATATCTGTTTGAAGAGGTAAATGCAGCTAATCTGACAAAAAATAAGATGGGTATTACTCCGATCTATAACACAATGGATGGCGGACGATCGCGTCAGTGGGTTTCAGTGGGCGATTACGATAAGGACGGTTATCAGGATCTGATTGTAACAGGTCTGGATGACTATATGGATCCCGATGGCAAGGTAGATGAGAATGGGGTTCCCATTGTACATCATGACCGGCGTGTTGTTTATCTTTATAAAAACAACAAAGGGAAGGGATTTATCAGACAAGAAACTCCATTGGATGGAGTGAAACCCTTCCCGGGTTTGTCAAGAGGATCTGTACATTTTGGAGATATGGATAATGATGGTTGGTTGGATATCGTATCTTCCGGTTATGGGCCAGGTGAGGGTAACCTGCGTATCTATTGGAATAATGGAGATGGCACTTTCTCTGAGGATAAACAATATTTGTATGGCTCCAGTGATTCTTCTTGTTCTCTATGCGATTTGGATGCCGATGGATATATGGATATTGTTGTGACAGGCTATTCCCGTAATAAAGGTTCGGGTGCGAAGTCTTTTTATGTATACAGAAACTGCGGGGATCGCAACTTTGAGATGCTGAATGATCTCTTTTGTGGCTTTGAAGGTATAGATGGAGCAACTCCTTCCTTTGGCGATGTAAATCACGATGGTTTGCCCGATATCTTGATAGGAGGTCATGGAGAAAAACACGATATCACCACTTGGCTTTATCTAAATAGAGGTGATTTTGACTTTAAGGCTTGTGGGGCTTATTATAATACAGATCAAGCGTGGACTTTCGACCGTATCAGCCACGGCAACAATCATTTAGTGGATTATGATAATGACGGTTATCTTGATGCCTGGAATATGGGATGGGCACAGGAAAATGTTTGTAGTCGCGGTTGTGCTACCCAACTTTGGAAAAATACCTCTTCGACAGTGGGTGTCACACCCAACGAGGCTCCTTCTGCTCCATCCAACCTTAAGAGTTCTTATAATAAAGAAACGGGTATGATTACTTTCTCTTGGGATGCTCCTGTTGATGATGCAACTCCTTCTGCAGCCTTACAGTATAACATCTATGTAAAAAGGGCTGGATCGAAAGAGTATTTTATGACAGTTCCTGCCGATTTACAAACGGGATTTATCAAAGTAGGTGAAATTTCAGGACAGATTACAACTACCTCTTATTCAATGTATATTGCCGATGAAAATGCAGAGTATGAATGGGGGGTACAAGCTATTGACAATGGAAAAAGAGGAGGACGGTTTGCTTTTTCTTCTTTTAATCCGTTGACAAGTGGCGTGTGTGAGAATGCACTTCTTGATTTATGCGTGTATACAGCCAACGGTAATATTTATTATAGCGTAGGAGATAATACTCTTCTCAAAATTATAAATACATCAGGTACACAAATTTTGCGAACGATAGTAAATGGCAACGGGGTGTATAGTGGTTTGGAGAAAGGAGTATATCTGGTATCTGGTATTATAGGGAAATTATCAAGAACTTTTAAACTTGCCTTATAAAGCTTTTTGTTAATGATGTTAATTGATCTATATATAGCACTGTAAATAATACTATTTAAGTCATTGTTAATATGCTTTTTAACGGTGGCTTAAATAGTATTTTAACTCACTGTTAAAATGGATTGTTAGAAATGTTGATTCAAATTGTTAACGGGACTATTGTTGGTGTGTTCGTTTCATAAAGTAATATAGATGTTGTAGAGGGTTTCTCAGAGTGTGTATTTGGGACGAAGTTTATATTTTTTGCGTGTATTTTGCAATTTTAAGAAGCACGAACCGCCTATCTTTGACTTAACGAAACAAAACGATTGTTAATTTTAAATTCAACTTATATCTATGAATAATTTTAAATGTCTATTTAAGTATTCGCTTTTTATCTTATTTATCCAGATCGCCTTTTGGGGGAACGCTTATGCAGGTAGTAAAGAAAAGACTGCTGTTGGAAAATGGAGTATTAATTTAGACAAAGGAACCAGGCAGGTGAACTTGTTGAAGAATGGCGTACCTGTTTTGAATGATGTGTCTGTCAGGTTCAATAATTCGTCTGTTTATTATAATAGTTCTGAATATACAAATGTGACTATTGCAGAAGAAGATGTGATAGATGTAATAGGTTCAGCTCGTAAATTCGCTATACAATATAAGAAAGAGGATGCTCCTACAATAGATCAGATTTTTTATGTATATCCCGAAGAAGACTTCTTTATGACCGAAGTTTATCTTACTTCTGTCACCGGAAAAGTACTTTCCACTAATTACATTGCCCCCCTTTATACCACTTCCGACAATCAATTCTTGCCCCAGAGTACTAATAATCGTTTGTTGTTTGTCCCTTTTGATAATGATGGCTTTATAACATATGGCTCTTTGCCGCTGTCTCAGTCTAAATCAACAGATGCAGTACATTCTCCCGGGCCGTTAGCTCGCGATACGATCTCTTTTGAAGTTACTTCTATATTTAATGGAGATACTCAGGCTGGTCTTGTTCTTGGTTCAGTGGAACATGATACATGGAAGTCGGCTATCCGAATGACCGGGTCACGTAATAATCGGAGTATTACTAAATTAGAGTGTTATAGTGGAGCAAGTCACTCTGCTACACGGGATGAAAAGCCGCATGGGTATCTGAAGAAAACAACGGTGAAATCAGCTAAAATGTTCGTTGGCTTTTTTGATGACTGGCGTTTGGGAATGGAGAAGTTCGGAGAAACGAATGCGGCTATTGTTCCGAAACGTGAGTGGGCCAAAGGTACTCCTTTTGGATGGAACAGTTGGGGAGGAATGAGTACGCATGTTAATTATGAGGGCGTCCTTTCCGCATCCGATTTTGTGAAAGAGCATTTACAGGGTAAAGGTGGTTTTGGTGCGGATGGAGTTGTGTTTGTAGGCTTGGACTCTTACTGGGACAATCTGAACTGGGAGCAACTCGAAGACTTTGCCCGGCATTGTGTTGCTAATGGGCAGATACCGGGGATCTATTGGACGCCATTCAATGACTGGTTTCCCGACAATGAACGGGATATTGAAGGTAATAATGGCTACAAGTATAGTCAGTCTCATCTGAAAGTGAATGGGCAGAAACGGAAACTGTATGGTGCCGGTTGCATGGATCCTACAGCTCCGGCTACGCTGTCGAGGATTAACTTTTTCATAGATAAGTTTAAGGCTGCCGGTTTTAAGTACCTCAAACTCGACTTTTTGACTGCCGGTATGGTGGAAGCCGATAAGTATTACAATAAGGACATTACCACCGGCACACAAGCTTTCAATTACGGAATGAAACATCTGCGCGAGCGTTGTGGTGATGATATGTTTATCGTAGAATCCATTGCTCCTCTTTTCCCGTATCAATATGCCAATGCCCGGCGTGTGAGTTGTGATGCCTGGGGTGAAATGTGGCATACCAATTATATGATGAACAGTTTGTCTTTTGGCTGGTGGCTGGATCGGGTATATGCTTATAATGATCCGGATCATCTGGTAATGGGTGATCGTAGTGAGGCAGAAAACATGTCTCGTATTACTACGGGAGCTGTAACCGGCTATTTTATGATTGGAGATAATCTGACTACAAAGGGAAGTTATATAGGGACGGAAATATCACAGGAAAAGGTAAAAACTTATGCTGTGAATGAACGAGTGAATGCAGTGGTCCGCTTGGGGAGATCTTTTAGACCCGCCTATGGACATAAAGTGTCTGGCTCTAACCGTTCGGTCGATCTGTTTACTTTGGAGACTGAAGATGCCTATTATATTGCTTATTTCAACTATGATGAAGGATTGAAAAGCGGTGAGTTAACTTTAAACGACCTTGGGATTAATCCGGAAAATATTTCCGGAGGCATTGAATGCTGGTCGGGCAACAGTGTAAAAGTGCAAGACGGAAGACTCTCCTATAACCTACCCAAACACCAGGCTGAAATATACCATTTGTATAAAAAATGAATAGTTCAAAGTATTAAAAAAATAATAATATGAAAAAGAGTAGTAAAATTAATTTTTTCACTTCCCTGTTAATGTGCCTCTTGTTGGCAGGGGTCTCTTCATGTAAAGATGATGAGAACAAGAAGAAGGAATATGATCCAAATCAACCGGTCGTGCTGACAGATTATTATCCGAAAGAGGGAGGAATTGCGACTCAAATGATCATTAATGGTGGAAATTTTGGTACCGATCTAAGTAAAATTAACGTGTATTTTAATGAATCAAAAGCAACTGTAATCCAAAGTACGGGTGAAAAGTTGTATGTAATCACTCCGCGTAAACCGGGGGAAGATTGCGTGATTACAGTTTCTATTGGCGGTGATAAAGCTGTATTTGAGGAACATTTTACTTACCACATCCAAACAACTGTAACTACCCTTTGTGGGGTAAAAAAGGCTCCGGGGGTGATAACCGGAAGTATGGCCGAAACTCAATTTCCGTATGTAACCTATCTGGCGATTGATGTGGATCATAACATCTTTGTTTGTTGTCGTGAAATAAACAGCTACTATGATCAAAATAAAGTGGTGTTAGTGAATGAACAGGAAGACAGAAGCCAAATTTTGATTCCGAATACAGGGGCTCCCCTCAATCAGCCTTGTATATCCGAAGATGGTAAAACTGCATTTATTCCAACAGATAATGGGAATGATTATTGGGAACTTTCATCAGATAATATGTGGATTCCGCGTAAATTGACTTTGCGTAAGTCAACGGAAGACTTCTCTATTGACTATAAACACTCTTTTTCCATGTGTAAGTATGATGGGTTTATGTATACACGTGCTAAAAATGGTACACTCTTGAAGTTCGATCCGAAAACCGGCTATGCCCAAGTGGTAGCAACAGGATTGATGGATGGTAGTGACTCTTATATTTTGTTTAGTCCTCAAACAGGGGAAGAACATATTTTATATTTGGCCTATACGAATGCACATTGTATTTATACCTATAATCTTAAAACAGGTACACATAAATTATTTGCCGGAATGGTAAATGAGCCGGGATATGCCGATGGTCCTGGTGAGTATGCTCTGTTTGATACACCTCGTCAAATGATATTGACAGCGGAGAATGATTTGTTCCTGGCCGATTCAAATAATCATGTGATAAGAAAAATCACACAGGACGGAGTGGTGAGTACGGTAATCGGACTGGCAGGTATGCCTGGAAACCAGGACGGCACTCCAGAAGTTGCCTTGTTTGATGAGCCTTTTGGTGTGGCGGTAGATACTGACGGAACGATTTATATTGGTGATTCCAAAAATCAAAGTGTGCGTCGTCTTGCTATAGAATAGTTAACTTTATAAGATAATATAGTATGAAGAAATATATATTTTTATTGTTCTTGTTGTGTAACTGTATGGCTGTATTTGCACAACAAAAAAGTACGTTCACAGTCTCCGGAGTAGTGTACGATGATTTGGATATGCCGGTTCCGGGAGCTAACGTTTATGTCAAAAACTCTCCGGGAGTGGGTACTATTACGGATATAGATGGTAAGTTCTCTTTGAAAGCTCAAAAAAATGATGTTATAGCCATTTCGTTCTTAGGTTATAAGCAGGAAGAGTATTTGGTAACCAAGCAAGAAAGTAATGTTGCAATTAAATTAAAACAAGACTCGCAAGTACTGGAAGAGACGGTTATTGTGGGGATGGGGACGCAACGTAAAGCCAGTGTGGTAGGTGCTATTACGAATGTAGATATAGCAGATATACAGACTCCGGCAACTAATATCAACAATATGTTGGGGGGACGTATTCCGGGAATTATTTCATTACAACGCAGTGGTGAACCGGGGAAAAATATCTCAGAATTTTGGATTCGAGGTATTGGTACGTTTGGTGCTAACAGCAGTGCTCTCGTATTGATAGACGGTTTGGAAGGTAACTTGAGTGAAATTGATCCGTCGGATGTTGAAAGTTTTTCTATATTGAAAGATGCCTCCGCGACAGCTGTATATGGAGTTCGTGGGGCAAATGGGGTCGTATTGGTGACTACCAAAAGAGGTACGGCTGATAAGTTACAAATCACAGGACGTGCCAATCTTACTATCTCTCACATGGTAAACATGCCGGAGTATTTGAGAGCTTATGAGTATGCAAAATTGGCAAATGAAGCACTTGCTGTTCGAGGAAATCCGATTGTGTATTCAGATATGGCATTGGATCTGATCAAATACCAGCTTGATCCGGATTTATATCCGGATGTGAATTGGCAAGATGAAGTACTAAATCGTAACGCTTTGCAACAGACTTATTATGTAAATGCAAAAGGTGGAGGTAGTTTGGCACGGTACTATTTAAGCTTGGGCATGTCCAATGAGTCTTCTGCTTATAAGCAGGAGAAGTCATCGAAATATTCAACGGCGGTAGGCTATCGTACGTATAACTATCGTGTCAATTTGGATATCAATCTTACCAAGACAACAACTGTTTATTTTGGTTCCGACGGATTTCTTTCTGAAAAATCCGAACCGGGTAATGCAAACACAGATAATTTGTGGGCTACACAGCGGAACTTAACGCCACTGACTATTCCCAAAGTTTATTCGAGCGGACAATTGCCGGCTTATGGAGCAGATAATGCGTACTCTCCTTATGTGATGTTGAATTATACAGGAATGAGTAACATACGGCATTTTCGCGGAAAATCTACAGTGGAATTGAAGCAAGACTTCTCAATGATAACGAAAGGGCTGAGCGGTAGGGTACAGCTTGCTTATGATACAGAGGTGAATCTGAAAGAACAGCGCGAAGTACTTCCTGAGATGTTTTATGCAGCGGGACGCCATTATACAGGTAAGCTTGGTCTGGTTTCAAGTGTGGAGAGTAAACCTGTCACGTATAAACATGAAGATATGCAATTCTATAAAGTGCATTTCGAATCAATGCTGAATTATGAAAGAACTTTTGCAGAATATCATCGTCTGACCGGATTGCTGTATTATTACATGAGTAGTGAACAGAAAATGGATAAGGACTTTGATGATAAGAAAGAGAGCTTGCAAAGTATGTATGCTATTCCAATTCGTTATCAGGGACTTTCGGGGCGTATTACTTATGGACTCCGTGATACTTATTTCTTGGATTTGAATTTCGGTTATACAGGTTCGGCTAATTTTGCCAAGGAAAATCGATTTGGATTCTTTCCTGCTATGGCGGCAGGATGGGTTCCTACCGGATATGAATGGGTACGTGAGAAGATGCCATGGCTGGATTTCTTAAAGATTCGCGGCTCTTACGGTATGGTAGGTAATGACCGCTTGACTGATAGACGTTTCCCCTATTTGACACTTATGGCATCAGGTGCTGGTGGAGGTTGGGGAAGTTCCAGCGGATTTATTACAGAGGACGTAATCGGAGCTGATAATCTGAAATGGGAAGTTGCCAAGAAAATGGATATCGGTGTTGAAGCTAAATTGTTTGGCGAACGTTTGAACTTTGTGGTAGATATTTTCCGCGATAAACGTGATGGTATCTATCAGGAACGGCAATTGATTCCGGAATATGCCGGTTTGCAGCAACTTCCGTATGGTAATGTCGGGAAAATGGTAAGCTATGGATCAGATGGAAATATCTCATTTACACAGAGAATCAATAAAGATATGTCATTTACGTTGCGTGGAAACTTTACTTATTCTGCCAATGAAGTACAAAACTGGGAACAGGCTGTACAAAAATATAGCTATAAGGATAAAACAGGCTATGTGAATAATGCCTATCGCGGTTATATTGCTTTAGGACTTTTTCGAGATGAAGCAGACATTGCCGCCAGCCCCAAGCAAACTTTTGGCGATTATCTACCGGGTGATATCAAATATAAAGACGTGAATGGTGACGGTCAGATTACGGATGATGACCAGGTGCCTTTATCCTATCCGAACTATCCGCGTTTGATGTACGGATTTGGTGGGGAATTTGTCTATAAAAACTTAACCTTAGGTGTCTTATTCAAAGGTACCGGTAATACTGATTATTATTTTGTAGACGATAATGGCTATTGGGATAAAGGGAAAAATGGCGAAGGTTACGTTCCTTTCTATGGTGGCAAGACCGGTAATGTGCTGAAAATTGTTGCTAATCAGAGTAATCGTTGGACGCCGGCTTCTTATTCAGGTGATCCTTCAACGGAGAATCCGAATGCGAAATTCCCTCGTCTTAGCTATGAAAAAAATGAAAATAATACTCAGTTTTCCACATTCTGGCATGCTAATTCACGTTATTTGAGGCTACAGGAAGTGAGTGTAAACTATAACTTGGCTGCCGGTAAATTGTTGAAATATTTAGGAGTACGCTCTCTTGATTTGCAATTTGTTGCGTCCGATTTATGTATTTGGAGTCCGATGAAACTGTGGGATGCTGAACAGGCCGATCATAATGGGGGGGCATATCCTATTCCGCAGCGTTTTGCTTTCCAGATGTATGTGAATTTTTAAGTAATATTTTTCTGATTTAATTTGAATGAGTATGAAATTCATAAACAAGAGTGTGTTATTGATTCCGTGTTTGGTATTGGAATTAATGAGTTCATGTGATTTTTTGAGTGTTGATAAGTATTTTGACGATACATTGAAATATGACTCGGTGTTCTCCTATAAAATAAATTTGGAGAAATATTTGTGGGGAGCAGCGGGAGAACTACCGGATGAAAGTCGGATTTTCGGGAACGATGCGACTCCTGGTATAACGGGTGCCGATGATATCTTTACCTTAATGGATCCGGGGCTGTTTCATGGTAAAGCTTTGGGCTTAGGAATGGTATCTGCGGCCAATACTAAGGGGCTTGGTGTTTGGGGACCGTGTTATAAAGTGATTCGTAAAGCCAATCTGATTATGAGTAGAATGAATGAGTGTAAGGATATTACTCCGTTGGAAAGACAGGACTTATTGGGGTATGCTCATTTCCTGCGTGGATATGCTTATTATCATATTCTAATGAATTATGGGCCGATTATAATTGTGGGAGATGACCCTTTGAGTACGAATGAAGATGCTGAATATTATGATCGTGCACGTGCTACTTATGATGAATCCGTGGAGTACATCTGTTCTGAATTGGAAATCGCAGCTAAATATATATCGCCTGATGTAGCTATTTTGAATTTTGGCCGTCCATCCAGAGGGGCTGCTTATGCAATCATCGCTCGCATACGCTTGCAAGCTGCTAGTCCGGCATTTAATGGGGGGACGGCAGCCTATCGTTATTTTGGAAACTGGACACGTACTACGGATGGCGTACAGTATATTTCTCAAACTTATGATGAAAGAAAATGGGCTGTAGCAGCGGCGGCTGCCAGACGAGTGATGGAAATGGATGGTGGGCAACGTTATACATTGCATACGATGCCTGCTTTGACTCAGGGTGCGTATGTAACTCCTCCATTGCCGGAAGGTGTACCTTCTGATCCTTTTCCAAATGGAGCTGGTGGAATTGATCCGCTGAAATCTTATACGGATATGTTCAATGGGGATGTTTATCCGACTCAGAATAAGGAATTTATCTGGTCCCGGAATTCCGGAGAGGTAGCAGAATTCACACGTCAGTCTTTTCCGATCAGTATGGGAGGATATAATGGTATGTGTTTAACGCAGAAACTTATTGATGCATATAAAACACGTAATGGAAAAACAATTCAGGAAGCAGGATCGGATGAATATTCAGAAGAGGGTCAGACAAAAAAAGCAGAGACATTCTCTGCATATCGTCTGAATAGGGGTACATATAATATGTATGCTAATCGTGAAATGCGGTTCTATGCCTGTGTCGGATTTAGTGGTTGTTTTTGGCCGGCTATTTCATCCAGTTCCACGGACAAGAGGAATGTAACGGTTACTTATTATAAAGGAGGTTCTGCCGGAATGGATGCTGCTTCCGGAGGAGATGCAAAAAAAAATTATGCTGTGACCGGATATGTATTAAAAAAATATATAAATCCGTCTGATAGCTGGGCCGATGGGGGAACCCGGGTGAGTAAAGCATTTCCTATCATTCGTTATGCTGAAATTCTTTTGTCTTATGCGGAAGCTGTCAATCATTTGAATAGTACGCATTCAATAACGATGGAGAGTGGTGAAACCTATCAACTGTCAAGAGCCGGAAATCTTCAAGATATGATTAGTGCTTTTAACCAGATTCGTTATAGAGCCGGTTTGCCGGGATTACGTCCGCAAGACTATGCTACGGAAGAGGATATGGATAAGCAAATAGTGACAGAACGATTGGTCGAATTCTTGGCTGAAGGACGTCGTTTCTATGATATTCGTCGCTGGGGAATCTATGAAGAGGAGGAACGTAAACCAATTGAGGGAATGAATATTGAAGGAGATCAATATAATTTTTATCAACGTTCTGCTGTCACTCATGCCGACTATCGTAATCGGGTAGTTGATAAGAAAACCGTACTTTTACCTATCCCACGGGATGAAATGAGAAAGGCGCCCAAATTGGACCAGAATCCGGGATGGGATGATTAATGTAAACGATATGAATAAGAGAATTAATATGAAAGCAAGTCGTATATTATTAATAATTGCTGTAGCTTTTAGCATGACAGCATGTGATGAAGATGCACAATTTGATAAAGAATTGTACAAAAAGGTGATCAATGTACTCAGTGTTGCAGATCTGACCTTTTCAGTAAACCATGATCTGAATGTAGAGGAGTCTATCGGATATATCAGTATTGGGTGCGGGGGAACGAAGCATATCGATCAGGATGTAACTGTAGAGCTGGAACCCGATAACGAGGCATTGGCAAAGTATAATAAGCTGAATTTTGATATTGATGAATCGAAATTCGCACACTTACTCGATCCCACCCGTTATGAAATACCGGTTATGAGTACAGTGTTGAAAGCGGATAGTGAAGACAATTATGCTACTATACCGGTGCATGTGCGTCCGGAGGGGTTATCACCCGATTCTATTTATTTGATACCATTGCGTATAAAGAGTGTTTCGGCATATGAGGTAAATTCGGAAAAGAGTACTGTCATGTATCGTGTATTGTTGAAAAATGATTATGCTTTTCAATCACCGATTACTTCCTATCAAACAATAGGACTAAATGACTTCTTTGATATTGTAAAGAATAAAAATGTCCGTCAATCTTTCGCGGTAACTCGTTATGTGTTACCTTTGACGAAGAACTCTATTCGTTGTTTTGTTGGGATAAATAGTTATAGTCCCTCTGATTTAACAAAAGCACAAATTAAGAAATATGCTATGTGTATCACAATAAACGAGGATGCTACTTTGACTATCACTCCGGTAGGAACTGCTCAGATTGAAATGTTGGGTGAAGTGGGCGAAAGTAATTTCTATACGACTTTAGAACAGAATAACATTAGGCGTCAGGTCTTTAATTTGAGTTATCGCTATCGTACATTGAAAGACGGATGTGATGGTAGTAATGGTGATGCCGATTATGATGTTTGGCATACTATAGAAGAAACGATGACAAGGCAGTAAGTCTTAAAAGTAGAAAGGTGAAGGATTGTTTTCAGTGATTTTTTATTCAGGTCTCATGGGTATAGAGATGCATAACAACAAATCGTTCCATGAGACCTGTTTTTTTCATACAGTAACACTCATTAAAACACATGTAACTATTTATGGCAAACATAATACGAAAAATACTCATTATATCCTTTGTCATAGGACTGGGGACTACCGCAGGATTGAAAGCCTCTTCTATTCAAGAACCGGTTGACTACGTAAATCCATACATGGGGAATATCAGTCATTTGTTGGTACCGACCTATCCGATTGTGCATCTGCCCAACAGTATGCTACGGGTTTATCCGCAAAGAGGTGATTATACTTCCGATAAAATTCATGGACTTCCTCTGATACAGATCAGCCATCGGGGATCTTTTGCTTTTAACCTATCGCCTTTTCAGGGAAATGAGTCCGGACTATCCCGGGTGATCAATTTTGATTATGACAATGAAACCACAAAGCCTTATCATTACCAGGTAGACTTGTGCAACCAACAATTGCATGTTGAATTTGCTCCGTCTCATCAATCCGCGATTTATCATTTTAATTATAAGAAAAATGAAACTCCTTATCTTATCCTGAATGCAGGAAATGGTGAATTGGAGATTGCTGGGAATGTTATTTCCGGCTACCAGAATATGTGGAATAACCTGCGGGTATATGTCTATATGGAAATGGATGTGAAACCGACAAGGATAGGCACACTTCAGTCCGATAAATGGGAAGTGGGCAAACAGAAAGCCAAAGGAGACAATACCTGTGTAGTGGTTGCATGGGAAGCAGCTCCGATGTCTTTGAATGTTCGTTACGGTGTTTCCTATATTAGTGTAGAGCAAGCGAAGAAGAATTTGAGAAGAGAAATTAAGAACTATACGTTGAAAGATGTTGTAACTGCCGGGCGTAAGATATGGAACGATGAGTTAGGTAAGATACAAGTTGCCGGTGGTACACAGAATGATAAGTTTGTTTTTTACACCTCTTTATATCGTTGCCTGGAACGTCCGGTGAATATTAGTGAAGATGGATATTATTTCAGTGTATATGATAATAAAGTCCATGAGGATGCCGGATACGATTATTATACAGACGATTGGATATGGGATAGCTATCGTGCTGCCCATCCTTTACGGATATTGATGGATCAAAAGAAACAGACGAATATAATACGTTCTTATTTGAGAATGTCGGAATTGAGTTCAGAGCATTGGTTTCCCAACTTCCCCGAAGTAACAGGTGATTCCCGGCGAATGAATTGTAATCATGGAGTTGCCATTATAGCAGATGCCTGGTATAAAGGATTGCGTGATTTTGATCTACGAGAGGCATACATTTATACTAAAGCAGGAATAGAGGAAAAGACATTGGCTCCATGGTCGAGTGCCAAATCAGGTTGGATAGATAAATTTTATAAAGAGAAAGGCTATATACCCTCTTTGATACCCGGAGAAAAAGAGACAGTACCTGAGGTTAACTCTTTTGAAAAACGTCAGTCGGTGGCTGTGACATTAGGTACTTCATATGATCAATGGTGTTTGTCACGTATTGCTGCTGCTCTTGGACTAAAGACGGAAGCGGATTCTTATTTGTCATCTTCTTATAACTATCGGAATCTGTTTAATTCGAAAACTTTATTTTTCCATCCTAAAGATAAAGATGGCTATTTTATAGAACCATTTGATTATCGTTTTTCCGGAGGAATGGGCGCACGTGAGTATTATGGTGAGAACAACGGTTGGACGTATCGTTGGGATGTTCAACACAACTTTGCCGATTTAGTGCAGATGATGGGAGGAACTGATGCTTTTGTTAATAACTTAGACGCGACCTTTAATGAATGGCTGGGCAAACCTAAGTACGAATTTTATTCTCAACTACCCGATCACACAGGAAATGTGGGGCAGTTTTCGATGGCTAATGAGCCCTCTTTACATATTCCTTATTTATATAACTATGCACAAGCTCCCTGGAAGACACAAAAGCGGATACGTTCGCTGATTCATCAGTGGTTTAGAAATGACCTGATGGGAGTTCCCGGAGATGAGGACGGTGGGGGACTGTCTTCTTTTGTCGTTTTCTCAATGATGGGGTTTTATCCGGTCACTCCGGGATTGCCGGTATATACTATTGGAAGTCCGTTTTTCTCTTCCATTAAATTAAAGTTAAGTAGCGGGAAAGTATTGGAGATCATTGCCCGTAATTGCTCGGTTGACAATAAATATATTCAGTCTGCTAAGCTTAATGGCGAAGTATGGTCTAAGCCTTGGTTTAGCCACGAAGATATAATGAATGGAGGGAAACTGGAATTTATAATGGGAAATCAGTGTAACCCGGAATGGGGATCAAGTGTAAATGATGTTCCTCCTTCACTTGATGCTATACGTATTAATGATTAACTTAACTATATGAAGATTAAAACCTTATTTATATTATTCTTTTTAGTGCAGAGTTGTTTGTCACTGAATGCGCAAAAAGCAGAGATTTATACCACTTCAGAACAACTACCATGGCAAAAGACTCGTATTAAAGTTCAGAAGTATGCTGATTCGAATGCCGATATTATCGTTTCAGAGTCTCAAGAACAGGTTATAGATGGTTTCGGAGGATGTTTCAATGAATTGGGATGGGACGCTTTAGCTCTGTTATCTGAAAAACAACGTAAAACTATTCTGGAAGAACTGTTTGGTCCGGATGGAGTACGATATACTTTCTGCCGGTTACCAATCGGTGCGAATGATTATGCCCGTGATTGGTATAGCTTTAATGAATGTCCGGGTGACTTTGAAATGAAGAACTTTAGTATAGAACGCGATAAAACAGGATTGATTCCATATATAAAGGCGGCATTGGCTATTCAACCGGATTTAAAGCTATGGGCTTCACCGTGGAGTCCTCCGGTTTGGATGAAAGCTACCCGGCACTATGCGACAGCTCCCGGCGATCATAATGATTTTACAAAGGAAAATGAAGTAGCAGGAGATCATTTTATTCAAAAACCGGAATATCTCAAAGCTTACACTCTCTATCTATCCAAGTTTATGGATGCTTATAAGGAGAATGGTATCAATATTTCTCTGCTACAATTCCAAAATGAACCGTATACCAAGCATCAGTGGCCAAATTGTAGTTGGACACCTCAAGCTATGGCAAATTTTATCGGAAAATATTTGGGTCCTGTATTTAGTGAGAAGCATCCCGATGTCGATTTGTGGTTCGGTACGTTCAACTGCAATAAGATGGAAGATCTGATGTGTGTGATGGAGAATGTCGATGCCTCTGAGTATATCCGTGGGATCGGTCTGCAATGGGAAGGAAAAGATGTTGTAGCTGATATTCATCGGAAATACCCTACTCTGAAATTGATGCAGACAGAGAACGAATGTGGCAGTGGTACCTTCGATTGGGCAGCTGCAGAGCATACTTTTGATTTACTGAAAACCTATTTAAATGGTGGTGTCAATTCTTATATGTACTGGAATATGGTATTGGCGGATGATGGAGCCAGTTCCTGGGGCTGGAAACAAAATACGATGATTCGCATTGATTCGCAGACAAAAGAGATTATTTATACCCCGGAGTTTTATCTGATGAAGCATTTGAGTCATTTTGTAAGAAAAGGAGCCTATAAATTGAAGGTGTCAAAAGGTGATGATGTGCTGGCATTTAAAAACCCTGATAACCGGATTGTCATTCTTTGTGTCAATAAAGATAAGAAAGAACGGGAAGTTCGGATCGCTTGTAAAGGCTATGTGATAAACGTTAAGCTCGCTCCTAAGACATTTAATACGATAACCCTTTAAACAATAAATTTATATAATGAAAATTCTGAAATTAATAGGATGCTCGATCCCATTGTGGGTGTTTTCTCTGTCCGGACAGGCACAGAACAAGACTGAGTTGTTTCGTGACATGACCGCTCCTCAGCATGAGCGCATTATAGATTTACTTCATAAATTGACAGTAGAAGAAAAGATATCTCTGTTAGTGAACGATGCCAGAGAGATTCCTCGTTTTGACATAGACAAATATAATCATGGCAATGAAGCTCTGCACGGAGTGGTTCGTCCGGGTGAGTTTACTGTGTTTCCTCAGGCTATAGGCTTGGCTGCTACCTGGAATCCTAATCTGATTTTTCGGGTATCCACTGCTATTTCGGATGAAGCACGAGGACGCTGGAAAGAGTTGGATTATGGAAAGAAACAGATTGCCGGTGCCAGTGATCTGCTTACATTCTGGTCACCTACGGTGAATATGGCTCGTGACCCTCGCTGGGGCAGAACTCCTGAAACTTATGGGGAAGACCCTTTTCTTACCGGAGTGATCGGATGTGAATTTGTTAAAGGTTTGCAGGGCAACAATCCGCGTTATCTGAAAACAGTATCTACACCTAAGCACTTCGCTGTTAATAATGAAGAGCATAATCGCTCAAGTTGTAATGTCAAGGTGTCCGAACGTGATTTACGTGAATACTACTTACCTGCTTTTGAGCGCTGCATCGTTGATGCTAAAGCACAATCCATCATGATGGCTTATAATGCTGTAAACGATGTGCCTTGTACTGTCAACACCTATCTGATAAAAAAGGTATTGCGTGGTGACTGGAACTTTAACGGTTATATTGTTTCGGACTGTAGTGCCCCCGAATGGATGGTGACAAAACATAAATATGTGAAGAATCTGGAAGCGGCTGCTACATTGGCTCTCAAAGCCGGACTTGATCTGGAGTGTGGAGATCGCGTGTATACTGCTCCATTGCTGAAGGCATACAACGAATACATGGTCAGCGAAGCGGAAATAGACTCTGCTGCTTACCGTATTTTACGTGGCAGGATGCTTTTAGGGCTTTTTGATGATCCGTCGCAGAATCCTTATAATAAAATAGGACCCTCTGTCATCGGTTGTAAAGAACATCAGGAATTGGCTTTAGAAACAGCTCGCCAAAGTATGGTTCTTCTAAAGAATCAGAAGAACTTCTTGCCTTTAAACCTGAAAAAGATAAAATCCATTGCGGTGGTAGGTATCAGTGCTGCTCATTGTGAATTCGGGGATTATAGTGGTAATCCTAAAAATACTCCGGTCTCTGTGCTTGATGGCATTAAGAAATACGCCGAGAATGCAAATATAAAAGTTGTACATGCCCCTTGGGTATCCAGTGGTACTGATTTTGATCCCATTTCCAAGAGCTTTTTCCCAAATGGTCTGAAAGCAGAATATTTCAGTAACAGCGATCTGCAAGGTACACCTTCTGTACGTATGGAAGAAGAGTTACTTTATGATCCTGTTCACCGTCCTGATCGGTTTCAACCTGAAGCTCCCATGTCTATTCGTTGGACAGGGACTCTAAAGCCGGTTGTGTCGGGTGATTATACTTTAGGGTTGAAGACAGATGATGGTTGCCGCTTGTTTCTGGATGGTAAGAAACTGATAGATTCCTGGACAGAGAGAAGTGCCCAGATGGATCAGGTCATAGTGAAGCTGGAAGCCGGTAAAGCGTATGATTTAAGAGTGGAATATTTTGATGGTGGTGGTGACTGTTTCGCACGCCTTTACTGGAAAGCACCGGTTACCGATCAGACCAACCGTTTAGCATTGTTTGGAGATGCCGGAAAAGTAGCAAAGGAATGTGATGTGACAGTAGCGGTACTGGGTATTAATAAATCTATTGAAAGAGAAGGTCAGGATCGTTATTCGCTTGAATTACCTATTGATCAGCAAGAGTTTATTAAAGAGCTTTATAAAGTAAATCCAAATACGGTTGTAGTATTGGTTGCCGGAAGTTCTATGGCCATCAATTGGATGGACGAAAATATTCCGGCTATACTGAACGCATGGTATCCCGGCGAACAGGGAGGTAATGCAGTGGCCGAAGTTCTGTTTGGTGATTATAATCCGGGTGGACGTCTTCCATTGACCTATTACAACTCGTTGGACGAACTTCCTGCGTTTGATGATTATTCTGTGAAGAACAGGACCTATCAATATTTTGAGGGAAAACCTCTGTATGAGTTTGGTTACGGATTGAGTTATACGAATTTTAAATATAAGAAAAAGAGTATTACACAATCAAATGATACAGTTGACATTACATTCAATCTCTCCAATGTAGGAAAGTACGATGGTGATGAGGTAGCTCAGGTATATGTCCGTTATCCGGAAACGGGGACATACATGCCGTTAAAGCAACTGAAAGGTTTCTCCAGAGTACATTTAAAGAAAGGAAAATCTGCAGATGTTACTATTTCTGTACCTAAAAAGGAGTTACGTTATTGGGATGAGAAGACCCGTCAGTTTGTGACTCCCGCAGGTGAGTATGTCTTTCAGGTGGGTGGTTCTTCTGAGAATATTAGCATTGAGGAAACTATTAAGATAATGAAATAGATAATTCAATAGGTAGTTATTACTGATAGACTTGTGCAGGAATAAAAATAAATAAAAAGGAATATGATGAAACAACTTATTATCACTTTATGCCTGAGTACAGCTACTCTGGTTGGTATGGCACAAAATGAGCCTTACAAGAATCCCAATCTCTCTCTGGAAGAGCGTGCCGAAGATTTGTTAGGGCGGCTAACCTTAAAAGAAAAGGTAACCTTGATGCAAAATGAATCTTTCCCGATAGAGCGTTTGGGTATAGCTCACTACGATTGGTGGAATGAAGCGTTACACGGTGTGGCTCGTGCCGGAATCGCTACTGTTTTCCCAATTACGATGGGGATGGCATCATCGTTTGATGACAAAGCCATAGAGGGTATATTCACAGCAATCAGCGATGAGGCTCGTGCCAAGTATCACGATGCACATCGGCAAGGTCGGAGAGGCGTGCGTTGCGAAGGCTTGACTTTTTGGACTCCCAATGTAAATATCTTCCGTGATCCGCGCTGGGGACGTGGTCAGGAGACCTATGGAGAAGATCCCTATTTGACAAGTCGTATGGGAGTGGCAGTAGTAAATGGTTTGCAAGGGCCGGCCGATGCCAAGTATGATAAACTTCACGCTTGTGCCAAGCACTATGCAGTGCATAGCGGGCCGGAAGCTAAACGACACTCCTTCAATGCTGAAAATATTTCTCCCCGCGATTTGTGGGAAACCTATTTACCGGCTTTTAAAACATTGGTGCAAGAAGCCGATGTGAAAGAGGTAATGTGTGCTTACAACCGATTTGAGGGCGATCCTTGCTGTGGAAGTAATCGACTGCTGACTCAGATTTTGCGTGACGATTGGGGATATAAGCATGTGGTGGTGAGTGATTGCGGAGCTATCAGTGACTTTTTCTATAGTGATCGCCATGCTACCCACAAGAACGCGGCCGATGCCAGTGCAGCAGCTGTGTTCAGTGGAACGGATTTGGAGTGTGGCATTGAATACGCTCACTTGGACAAGGCGGTAAAAGAGGGGCTTATCTCTGAAGAGAGAATCAACACCAGCTTGTTTCGTCTGTTGAAAGCCCGTTTTGAATTAGGAGAGATGGACGATGATGCTTTGGTTCCTTGGAGTAAGATTAGTATCGATACGGTAGATTGTCAGATGCACAAGCAAATGGCTTTGGATATTACCCACAAGTCGATGGTGTTGCTACACAACAATGGGGTATTGCCATTGGGTAAAACCGGTGCTCGTATAGCAGTAATGGGACCTAATGCAAACGATTCAGTCATGCAATGGGGAAATTATGAAGGGACTCCATCTCACACGGTGACTGTTCTTGAAGGAGTCCGTAATAAAATAGGTAATGTTATTTACGAGAAAGGATGTGAGTTACTCACGAACCAAGTATTCGATTCTTATTTCAGTGAAATATCTAACAACGGTAAACCTGGCTTTACCGGTACCTATTGGAATAATCTGGATTTGAAAGGTGAAGTGGCAGCTATCCAACAAGTCAGCACTCCTTTCAATTTCAATAATGGCGGTAACACAGTGTATGCTCCGGGAGTGAACCTTTACAACTTTACTGCTTCGTATGAGGGGACTTTTCGCCCGCGGAACAATGGCGATTATACATTGGTTATTGAAGGTGATGATGGCTATCGTGTATACGTGAATGGACAAGAGGTCATTAACTATTGGGGTACACACGCCAGTGCTAAAAGGGAATATACCCTGAAAGCTGCTGCCGGGAAAGAGTATAAGATCAAGATAGAATATATGCAGGCTGGTGCTGAGGCTGTATTGCGTTTCGACTTGGGTATCTATCGTCAGATTGCTCCCGAAGCAGTAGCCGAAAGAGTGAAGGATGTGGATGTTGTAATTTTTGTTGGTGGTATTTCTCCTAATCTCGAAGGTGAAGAGAAGAACTTTGTGAATTGTCCCGGCTTTGTTGGTGGTGATCGGACTTCAATCGAACTGCCGGAAGTACAGCGTAACATTCTGAAGGCATTGAAGAAAGCTGGTAAGAAAGTGATCTTTGTCAATTGTTCCGGTTCGGCAATGGCATTGGTTCCCGAAACTCAATCATGTGATGCCATATTGCAAGCATGGTATCCCGGTCAGGCTGGCGGAACAGCAGTCGCTGATATCATATTTGGTGATTATAATCCGAGTGGTAAATTACCTGTTACTTTCTATAAAAACACAGAGCAGTTACCCGATTTTGAAGATTATAGTATGAAAGGACGCACTTATCGGTATATGACAGAGAGTCCCTTATTTCCCTTTGGTTATGGATTGAGTTATACAACATTCCAACTTTCAAAAGCCGGATTAAATAAACGGGTGGCTACTATCAATCAGCCGGTACAATTTAAAGTTAATGTAAAGAATACAGGCAAACGCGATGGAACTGAGGTAGTACAGATCTATATTCGTAAAGCGGACGATGAGGAGGGACCGGTGAAAAGCCTTCGGGCGTTCCGTCCGGTAACCTTGAAAGCGGGTAAGTCTACTACAGTCAACATCACACTTTCACCGGATG
Source organism: Bacteroides sp. (assembly GCA_019416685.1). GTDB lineage: Bacteria > Bacteroidota > Bacteroidia > Bacteroidales > Bacteroidaceae > Bacteroides. The sequence continues at coordinate 23,994 of DXWV01000107.1, read as the reverse complement.
CTTTTGAATTTTTTGATCCCGAAACTAATACCATGCGTATTGTACCGGGAGACTATGAAATTATGTATGGTAACAGTTCGAATACTTTGCCGGAAAATAAGCTGAGTCTTCAGTTGAAATGAAAAGAGTTAGTTGAAGAATCGTAGGAAATGGGGATTAGTCGTCTATGACGGCAATCCCCATTTTTTTCATTAAGAAACAAGCATTCATATTCTGTGCTACTCCGTTCTTCATTTGATAAGAGAAAGTAAGCTCATTGTTGGTGATCTCTGCTTCAAAACAATAGTTACGGATATCTTCGGGGAAGAGATTAATAAGTGTCCCCAACATAAGGTCGTGTGTGGCTATGATGCCATTGGCTTGCAGTGCCATAAATTGCTTGATAAGGGCAAAAGAACCTTTTTGCTTATCGGTGGAATTTGTTCCTTTTAATATTTCGTCAAGAATGATAAATAGCTCTTCGCCTGCATTGAGCTTATCGATGATAAGTTTCAGACGTTTTAGTTCGGCAAAGAAATAAGATTCATTATCCGTAAGTGAATCGCTGGTGCGTAGACTGGTGATTAGTCGGGACGGATACAGTTTCATTCGTTTGGCCCATACAGGTGCACCTATGCAGGCTAATAGGTAGTTGATTCCTACTGTACGCAGATACGTACTTTTCCCTGCCATGTTAGCCCCTGTAATGATGATGAAGAATGGACGTTTGGCGATGTCTATATCATTGCATACACACTTATCACGGTTCATGAGTGGATGTCCCAATGCTTCCGCTTCCATAGAGAAGGGAGTAGAAGTAATTTGTGGGTAGATATACTCCGGATGGTTGTAAGCGAAAGTAGCTAATGAACAATAAGCATCCATTTCTCCGATAGCTTTGAGCCAGGATGGGAGTTCAGAAGCATGCTTTTCTTTCCAGGCTTCTATCCGCATAATCTGTCGTAATTCCCAGAAAAGAGCACCGTTCAGAACGAAAGACATCAGCATATTATTACGTTGGTCAAGTGCATTCATCAAAGCAGTAAGTTTTTTAACAGCCTGTGAGGCGGTTTGTTTGTCGCCCCCCACAAGTACCTTTATCTCTTGTAGTGCAGCACTGTGAAATTCTTTTTCTTCAATGATATGAATGAGACTGGCATAAGTAGCAAGTATCTGAAGCTTCTTTCCGTATAGCGCCTGCATCTTTGTTATTCCTCTTGAAAAGGCAAAACTGAGAAGGAAAAATCCAACGAAGATGGCACCGGGTACTGTACCTGATACTATACCTGCTATGGCCAGTACAATGAATAGGATATTAATAGCAGGAACAATGAAAGGAAGTGCCCGAAGAATAGCATGATTCCTATAATAACTGGGGCTACCGGCCCATGCCTTTATTTCCTCTTCATCAGCAGATTTTCCTTTGTATAGTAAACCGAGTATACGGAAACGTTGGCGCATTTTTAGTTCCGGAGCAAGTTCCCTTACGGCTTCCTGACGTTTTTCTATTTCAGCTTTATTTTCCAGATGGGTATTGAGCCAGGCAGCCAGTCGTTTTTTACCTAAATCTGTTGAAGTACGATTGATATACTGGAAAAGTGAACGTTCACCAAACACATCCAGGTCATATGAATAGAGGTGTGCCGGATCGATAAATTCTTCTCCGCTGTCAAAAGAAGAACTGTCATATTCTATGGCGTGAAGTTCTTGCCGGTTTATTTCTATTTTCTTTTCAAGATACTCTTTCTGATAGAACAAACGGTTGTGTAACTTTACCAGAAAAAGGAAAGGGACGAAAGTTAGGGCGATCACGCCTGTGATAACGATCCATCCATTGTCCCAGAAATGGATAACTCCTGCAATGCCGGTTACGAATAATATTAGTCTTAAAGTACCGATACGGTAGATACGTTGCTTTGCTTTTCCGAGTTTCTGCTCTGCATCCTTAATAATATCCTGATAAGTATTGATAATATCCTTTAGCTGTTCCATATTATTTTATTGTTTCTTACAAAAGTAGTATAATTAACAGGTAGCGGATATGGGGCTTGTTTTTGTCAATAGCAGATTTACTTTTTATTAACTAAAGTGGAGCTGTTTCAGGAGAAAATATTAATACTGTACAGTAACGAAGATTATGGGCATATCATTTCGGTAGCGGAAGTGCCCATAGACGGCATCATTACCCTTGCCCGGTGTGTACTTTGTCTTTGTCAGAAAAGAACACTCTTTTACCCAGTGTGCAGCCTTGTTTTACATGTACATGTAAAGCTGCATGAGATGCACATGTCGTACTGTTCCACATGCACATGTCGTACTGCTTTACATGTACATCTAAAACAACGTTACACACCGAGGCTTCATACGTTACTCTACGGGATAGGGCTTTATCGATACCGGAGAAAGAGACTGATGGCAATGATAAACACCATTTAGCACAAAACCATACAAAAATGAGCAAAACTCACCACAGAGTAGCACAGAGTTCTACAGAGTATTATTTATCTGATAAAACGCGGATTAACACAGATAAACACAGATTAAAAGACTGTAGTTCTTTATTTTAGATTTGTTTCCCTTTGCGAAAATCTGCGTTCATCTGCGTTTCAAGAAAGATTCAAACTCTGTGGAACTCCGTGTTACTCTGTGGTGAAATACATTCAAAGCCGTACAGGTTTAAACTTAATGGCCAACTACTGGTTTGCATTAACAATTAACACCCCAGTCAAGCTTTTCTTTCTTTTTTTAGAAATTTTCGACTGAAAAATTTGCTTCAATTCGTCAAATGGTGTAACTTTCCAAACGATTAATGCTGTAGATAGGAGGTACTTATGAAAAAACTGTGGATTATTTGTTTAATGAGTCTTGTGGGACTGCCTCTGGTCGCACAGAACATTGTTTATTCCAACCTGAAAGATTTGCTGGCTCATGATGGAGACACGGTGACGGCATTGAAAATAGAAAAGCGAACCAAAAATAATATTTCATTGTCCGGAGGAGCTGATTACAAGATCAGTGCTGATACTAACAAATCATTGTGCAAATATCTGAAGAACCGTTGTTTTGCTGTGCAGGAAGATACATCTTTTTATATTAACTGCAAGAAACTACGCTATAAGCGCCTCCGTTTTGGTGGGTGGTATGCTCCTGCCATGTGGGTAAATGGAAATATCTTTTTTAGTGCCATACCTATTGGAGTAGTTGCAGCAAGTTCTTCGGTTACAATGGATGTTACGTTGGGAGGGGTGGTTGGTGATGCCATAGCTGCTTCCAGTCTGGTCTCGAAACGTGTATATTATGAGATTGATGCTACCTCCGGAAAAATTGATTTCGTAGGGAAAGACCGGATGTGTGCTTTATTGGATTCATATCCGGAATGGAAGGAAGCTTATCTGAACGAAAACAGCGAGTCTGCCGAGACTACCGGGAAGTATCTTAGATTACTTAAAACTGCAAAGAAATAATCTTTTTGATAATAAATGTCTTGAAATCTTTGTGATTTCCTTCCTTTTTCCTATCTTGCGGAGAGTTATCAAGCTGTAAGAGATGACAGTTTGTAATCCTTAATCCTTGTTATTATGAAAATGACTCTCTGCAACACTTTGCCTGCTTATCCAAATTTTGTAGAAGGTATACGGCGGGCACCGGATCGTGGTTATACGCTTACCCCAGCGCAGACAGCTACTGCTTTGAAGAATGCTTTGCGCTACATTCCTACAGAATTGCATGAACAACTGGCTCCTGAATTTATGGAGGAGCTTCGTACACGTGGAAGAATTTACGGTTATCGTTTCCGTCCCGAAGGCGACTTAAAAGCCAGACCTATTGATGAATATCGGGGTAAATGCATCGAAGGTAAAGCTTTCCAGCTAATGATTGATAATAACCTTTGTTTTGATATCGCCCTCTATCCTTATGAACTTGTTACCTATGGTGAGACCGGACAAGTGTGTCAAAACTGGATGCAATACCGCCTTATTAAGCAGTATCTTGAAGAACTGACTCAGGAGCAAACTCTTGTAGTGGAATCAGGGCATCCACTGGGGCTTTTCCGTTCACGTCCTGATGCTCCCCGCGTAATAATTACCAATGCTATGATGGTGGGGCAGTTCGATAATCAGCATGACTGGCATGTGGCTATGCAAATGGGAGTGGCCAATTATGGTCAGATGACTGCCGGTGGCTGGATGTATATCGGGCCACAAGGGATTGTACATGGTACCTTTAATACTTTGTTGAATGCCGGTCGTATGAAACTTGGTATTCCCCAGGATAAGGATTTACGGGGACATTTGTTTGTCTCTTCCGGTTTGGGAGGTATGAGTGGTGCTCAGCCCAAGGCAGCAGAGATTGCCGGGGCAGCTTGCATAGTGGCCGAGGTAGATGCTTCCCGTATTGAAACCCGGTACAAGCAAGGATGGGTAGGACATGTGACAGATGATATGTGTGAGGCTTACCACATGGTACAGGAAGCAATGCGACACGGTGAACCTTGCTCTGTGGCCTATCATGGTAATGTAGTCGATCTTTTAGAATATGCCGAAAGAGAAAATATACCTATTGAGCTACTTTCCGATCAGACCTCTTGTCATGCTGTTTATGATGGTGGTTATTGCCCTGCCGGGTTAACATTCGAGGAGCGAACCCGTCTCTTACATGAATCTCCCGAAGAGTTTCGTTCTCTGGTAGATACTTCGCTTCACCGCCATTTTGAAGTGATAAAAAAGTTGGTAGCCCGTGGTACCTATTTTTTTGATTATGGAAACTCTTTCATGAAAGCTATTTATGATGCCGGAGTTCGGGAGATTTCGCGTAATGGGGTGGATGAGAAAGACGGCTTTATCTGGCCCAGTTATGTAGAAGATATCATGGGACCGGAGTTATTCGATTATGGTTATGGTCCCTTCCGTTGGGTATGCTTGAGTGGCAAACACGAAGATTTGATAAAGACCGACCGTGCTGCAATGGAGTGTATTGATGTGAATCGCCGCGGTCAGGACCTGGATAATTATAACTGGATACGTGATGCCGAGAAGAACCGTTTGGTAGTAGGTACACAGGCACGTATCCTGTATCAGGATGCGCTGGGGAGAATGAAGATAGCACTTCGTTTCAACGAGATGGTACGTCGTGGTGAAGTGGGCCCTATCATGCTGGGGCGTGATCATCATGATGTCAGTGGAACCGATTCACCTTTCCGTGAAACCTCTAATATAAAAGATGGTAGTAATGTGATGGCAGATATGGCCGTGCAATGTTTTGCCGGCAATTGTGCCCGGGGGATGAGCCTTGTTGCATTGCACAATGGAGGCGGTGTGGGTATTGGAAAAGCGATAAACGGAGGTTTTGGTATGGTGTGTGACGGTAGTGAAAGAGTGGATGAAATACTACGTTCGGCAATGCTTTGGGATGTGATGGGCGGCGTGGCCCGTCGTTCATGGGCACGCAATGAGCACGCTATGGAAACAAGTGAAGCTTTCAACGAAACACATGGGGGGAACTATCATATTACGATGCCTTATGTTACAGATGAAGAACTAATTAATAAATTAATAACCGAACTATGAACTGGAATAAAATCATTGAGTGCGTCCCAAATTTTAGTGAGGGTCGTGATTTGGCAAAAATAGATAAAATCATATCGCCTTTCCGTGCACGTACTGGAGTAAAATTGCTCGATTATAGCAATGATGAAGATCATAACCGATTGGTAGTAACTCTTGTAGGAGAGCCGGAGGCATTACGTGATGCTATTATAGGAGCCGTTGGAGTTGCCGTTGCATTGATTGATCTTAACCATCATACAGGGCAGCACCCTCGTATGGGAGCAGTAGATGTCATTCCTTTTATTCCGATAAAGAATACAACGATGGATGAGGCTGTTGCACTTTCCAAAGAAGTGGGGGCAAAGGTGGCAGAACTTTACGGGCTTCCCGTCTTCTTATATGAGAAATCAGCTTCGGCCCCTCATCGTGAGAATCTGGCTGCTGTTCGCAAAGGTGAATTTGAAGGCATGGCAGCGAAAATAAAACTTCCTGAATGGACACCTGATTTTGGTCCGGTCGAACGGCATTCAACAGCAGGAACTGTTGCTATCGGTGCACGTATGCCATTAGTAGCGTATAATATTAATCTTAGTACCCCTAACCTGGAGATAGCTCATGATATCGCTAAGAGGATTCGTTTCATTGGTGGTGGACTTCGTTATTGTAAGGCAATGGGAGTAGAACTGAAGGACCGGGGGATCACACAAGTATCTATCAATATGACTGATTACACGAAAACAGCTCTTTATCGTGCTTTTGAACTGGTGCGTATCGAGGCCCGGCGCTATGGTGTGAGTATTGTTGGTAGTGAGATTATCGGGCTTGTTCCAATGGAGGCATTGATTGATACCGCTTCTTATTATCTTGGTTTGGAGAACTTTTCTATGCAACAAGTACTTGAAGCACGAATTATGGAATGATATATGGAACGTAGATTAAGGGTAATTGGCGTTCTGAAATAATATATTAAGTATGAGCGAAAACCTGATTATATTTAATGCAAAGATTGTGACCCCTCTTGGCTTTTCCGCCCGGAAGGGTGAAGAAATGTCACAACTGCAGATTATTGAAAACGGTACGGTAGAAGTTACTGAAGGCATTATTACCTACGTTGGGCCGAACCGTGGTGAAGAGCGTGATGGTTATTATCATCACTATTGGCATTATAATGCCCGTGGCAAGTGTTTGTTACCTGGTTTTGTTGATTCACATACCCATTTTGTTTTTGCAGGCGAACGTGCAGAAGAATTCTCCTGGCGGCTGAAAGGAGAGAGTTATATGTCTATCATGCAACGTGGAGGGGGGATTGCCAGTACGGTGAAGGCTACCCGTGAGCAAAATTTTGTCAAAATGCGCTCCAAAGCTGAAGGCTTTTTGAGAAAGATGAGTGCGATGGGAGTCACTACCGTAGAAGGAAAGAGTGGCTACGGACTTAATCGCGACACCGAATTACTGCAGCTGAAAGTAATGCGTAGCTTGAACAACGATGAGCATAAACGGGTGGATATTGTATCCACTTTTCTGGGGGCACATGCCCTGCCATCGGAGTATACAGGACGGGATGATGAATACATTGATTTCCTGATTCATGAAATGCTTCCCATTATCCGGCAAAACGAACTCGCCGAATGTTGTGATGTTTTTTGTGAACGAGGGGTGTTCTCGATAGAACAGTCCCGTCGTTTGCTCACAGTCGCACGTGATCAAGGTTTCCTGCTGAAACTTCATGCGGATGAAATCGTTTCGCTCGGAGGTGCCGAATTAGCTGCTGAACTGAATGCTTTGTCTGCCGATCATCTACTACATGCTTCTGATACTGGTATCCGTGCAATGGCTGAAGCTGGAGTGGTAGCTACCTTGTTGCCTTTGACTGCTTTTGCGTTGAAAGAACCTTATGCCCGTGCCCGTGATATGATGAATGCCGGTTGTGCCGTGGCTTTAGCTACAGATTTGAATCCGGGCAGCTGTTTTTCCGGCTCTATCCCACTAATCTTTGCGCTTGCTTGTATTTACATGGGCTTTACTATTGAGGAAGCTATTACTGCATTAACTTTGAACGGAGCTGCTGCATTGAATCGGGCCGACCGTATTGGTAGTATTGAAGTTGGTAAACAAGGTGACTTTGTAGTTCTGGACTCAACAGACTATAATATTCTACCTTATTATATAGGTATGAATTGTGTGAATACAACGATAAAGAGAGGTGTTCTTTATCCTGTAGTTTAATGATAAAACTAAAAAAATAAGATCACTATGTTAGTAGATTTAACAGTAATAGATTTCCTGAATAAAGTGGCCGGAAGCGATCCTGTACCCGGTGGTGGTAGTGTGGCAGCTCTCAATGGTGCAATTGCATCTGCTTTGGCAGCTATGGTAGCAGGCTTGACTATAGGTAAAAAAGGCTATGAAGATACCGGGGAAATCATGAAGCATATTCAGTATCTCGCTCTTACACAGAAAATGGGATTTGTGGCTGATATTGACCGCGATTCTGAAGCATATAATAAGGTATTTGACTGTTTTAAGTTACCCAAAAATACGGATGAAGAGAAAAACATCCGTAGTGCTGCTATTCAGGAAGCTACAAAGTTTGCTGCCCTTGTTCCTATGCAGGTGGCCCGTAATGCTTACGAACTGATGGGGATTATTGCTGATGTGGCTAAATTGGGGAACCGTAATGCGGTGACCGATGCTTGTGTAGCCATGATGTCCGCTCGTTCGGCTGTGTTGAGTGCTCTGATGAACGTCCGTATCAATCTCGGTTCGCTCAAAGATAGGACCTTTGTAGAACAGTTGCAATCTGAGGCAGATGAACTGGAGCATAAAACCTGTGTCAAAGAGAAAGAGTTACTGGATGCTATCAACCAAGATTTAAGAATATGAACAACGTTTATTATGTAGGCTCAGGTGAGCTTACTTTCGATATTATCGAGCGCATCATCAATGAGAACCTGAAACTGGAACTTGCTCCCGAAGCAAAGCTTCGCATTCAGAGATGCCGTGATTATCTGGACCAAAAAATAGCTGCTTCTGATACCCCCCTTTATGGTATTACTACTGGTTTTGGTTCTTTGTGTAGTAAGAATATTTCTCCTGATGAGCTCGGCACTTTGCAGGAGAATCTTATCAAAAGTCACGCTTGTAGCGTGGGGGAGGAAATTCGCCCGGTTATCATCAAGTTGATGATGCTTTTCAAAGCCCATGCTTTGTCACTGGGGCATAGTGGTGTACAGGTGATCACTGTACAGCGTATCCTCGATTTCTTTAACAATGATGTGATGCCCATCGTATATGATCGCGGCTCTTTGGGCGCTTCGGGTGATCTGGCTCCATTAGCCAATCTTTTCTTACCACTGATTGGAGTCGGCGATGTTAACTACAAAGGGAAGAAACGCGAAGCTATCAGTGTACTTGACGAATTTGGATGGGAACCCGTGAAACTGATGAGTAAAGAAGGGCTTGCCTTGCTCAATGGTACTCAGTTTATGAGTGCTAACGGGGTTTTTGCCATTCTTAAAGCTTTCCGGCTTTCTAAAAGAGCTGACCTTATTGCTGCTATTTCGCTTGAGGCTTTTGATGGACGTATCGAACCCTTTATGGACTGTATCCAGCAAATCCGCCCACATAAAGGGCAAATTGAAACGGGCGAGGCTTTCAGAAATTTGCTCAAAGGTAGTGAACTTATTGCTCGTCCCAAAGCACATGTACAAGATCCATACTCATTCCGTTGTATTCCGCAAGTACATGGCGCCACGAAAGACGCTATCCGTTATGTTGCTTCCGTATTGCTGACCGAAATCAACTCCGTTACCGATAATCCTACTATCTTTCCCGATGAAGACCGTATTATCTCCGGAGGTAACTTCCACGGGCAGCCCCTTGCTATCTCTTATGATTTTCTTGCCATTGCTCTTGCCGAACTCGGAAATATTTCCGAACGTCGCGTAGCACAACTTATTATGGGACTTCGTGGCTTACCTGAATTTCTGGTTGCTAATCCCGGATTAAATTCGGGATTTATGATACCACAGTATGCTGCTGCTTCTATGGTAAGTCAGAATAAAATGTACTGCTATGCTGCTTCCAGTGATTCCATCGTTTCATCCAATGGGCAAGAAGACCATGTCAGTATGGGAGCCAATGCGGCAACAAAATTATATAAGGTGATGGATAATCTGGAACACATTCTTGCTATCGAATTAATGAATGCCGCTCAGGGGATTGAATTCCGCCGTCCGGAGAAAACTTCTCCGAAATTGGAACGTTTTCTTGCCGAATATCGGAAAGAAGTTCCTTTTGTTAAAGATGACATTGTAATGTATAAAGAGATTCACAAAACAGTAGCTTTTCTTAACCGGACAAAGTTTGATTATTAACGGTTTCTTTTCTTCTTTACAGATAGAATCTGCCTGAAAATGAAAAACGATAGCGGATATATCCCGGGAACTTACCGGAATATATCCGTTGTTTGTCGATTATTACCCCTATGTCAACGAGAAAACTTTTTCTGTATCTCATTGATTATCTACTTTTGTAGTGTACTTATTGTTAACACTTGTTTTCACATTGATCCGTTAACCTATAATAATTATCAAATGTAAGCGATTAATGTGGAAACTAAATTTGTAATCTGAGTTTTCTGTCTATCTTTGTTCAGTTTTCACAAACTATTAGTGTGAAAGTATAGATAGTAAAAAACGGCTAATTATAAAGAAATGGATGATGAGTACTAGTGCAAAAGAAATTTCGAATAGAGTAGAATTGAGAGACAGAATTATAGTGAAAGCCACTGAAGCCTTTACTTCACATGGTATTAAAAGCATAACGATGGATGATATAGCTACTTCGTTGGGTATATCGAAACGTACGCTCTATGAAGTTTTTGAAGACAAAGAGACTCTGTTGAAAGAGGTTATTCTGAAAAACGAAGAAGATAAAAATGAGTTTTTGGAAAATCTTTTGGCTGAGTCAACAAATGTATTGGAAGTTATTTTGGTATGTTTCCAAAAAAGTATTGAGATGTTTCATAAGACTAACAAGTGCTTTTTTGAGGATCTGAAGAAATATCCCCATGTTTTTAATATGGTGAAAAAGAATCGCGACAAGGATTCGGAAAGTACGATTGCTTTTTTCAAGTCGGGTGTAGAACAAGGTATTTTCCGTGATGACGTAAATTTTGCGATTGTCAATTTACTTGTTCGTGAGCAATTTGACTTGCTGATGAATACGGATATTTGCAAAGAGTATCCTTTTTTAGAAGTTTATGAGTCAATCATGTTCACTTTCCTTCGTGGAATAGCCACCGAAAGAGGAGCAAGGGTACTGGAGGAATTTATACAGGAATATCGAAAAAATAGAATAGAGCGGACGGGAGAATAACTTTTCCTGATTTTACAAACAACTAAAAGTTTACAAAAAGAAGAAGACTTATTTATGAACAAAATGAGAAAATTAGCAGGCAAGAAGCTGCTTTTGGGTATAGTAGTTTTTCTTGCCGGGGGCTTTGTACGGGCACAGGAGGCAAAAGATACTTTGACCCTGACTTTGGATAAAGCGCTGGAAATTGCTCTGAGTGAGAATCCCACTATTAAAGTGGCGGATGAAGAAATTGCCTTAAAGGAGGTAGCCAACAAAGAGACCTGGCAGAATTTATTACCACAGGTTAGTCTTTCCGGAACGCTGGATCATACGATTCAGGCGGCTCAAATGAATCTTGGTGGACAATCCTTTAAAATGGGGCAGGACAATTCAAATACGGCAAATGCAGGTTTATCTGTCAGTTTGCCTCTATTTGCTCCTTCCGTTTACAAAGCCATGTCAATGACTAAGACTGACATTGAACTAGCTGTTGAGAAGTCAAGAGCTTCTAAGCAAGATTTGGTTAACCAGGTGACAAAGGCGTATTATCAACTGATGTTGACGCAAGATACTTATGAGGTAATGCAGAAAAGTTATAAACTGGCAGAAGACAACTTTAATGTAGCTAATGCTAAATATCAGCAAGGTACTGTAAGTGAATTTGATAAGATCAGTGCTGAGGTGCAGATGCGTAGTGTAAAGCCCAGTGTTGTGTCAGCTTCCAATGCGGTGACACTGGCGAAATTGCAATTGAGGGTATTGATGGGTATTACAGCTGATGTAGACCTAAAGGCTGATGACAATCTGGCTAATTATGAAACAGCTCTGTTTGCCGGAGAGTTGAATGCAGGAAATGAGAATCTGATAAATAATACAACTATGAAGCAATTTGATTTGAATCATAAATTACTTCTTAAGAACATTAAGTCGCAACGGACAAACTTTCTTCCGACGCTTTCTATGTCTCTCTCGTACCAGTATCAGTCTCTTTATAATCCGAATCTGAATTTCTTTGATTATACCTGGAGCAATAGTTCTTCATTAATGTTCAATCTGAGTATTCCTTTGTATAAGGCCAGTAATTTTACAAAGATGAAGACAGCCCGCATACAGGTGAAACAATTGGAGTGGAACCGGGTGGATACGGAACGTAAGTTGAATATGCAGATAGAAAGCTATCGTAGTAATATGGCTGCCAGTTCGGAACAGGTTGTAAGTAACAAAGAAAATGTATTGCAAGCTGAAAAAGCAGTATTGATTGCCGGCAAACGTTATGAAGTAGGCAAGGGTACGGTACTTGAACTGAATAGCTCGCAAGTGTCACTGACACAAGCAGAACTTACTTACAATCAATCAATTTATGATTATTTGGTAGCTAAGGCTGATCTTGATCAGGTATTGGGTAGAGACGAAGTAATAAAATAAACCAGGAAAAATAAAAATATAGAAAACCACATGAAAAAGAGTTTCCAATTAGTAGCCTTGTTTGCTATTACGCTGCTAGGCTCATGTACTGGCGGAAAAGAACAGAAATCTGTTGAAAAAGTAGAAGATAAGCCGATAGTGAAATTGGCAGATGTAAAAGCACAGCCTGTTGATCAGATACAAGAATATACGGCAACGGTAGAAGCGGAAGTTAAGAATAATATAGCTCCGGCATCTCCTGTGAGAATAGATAAGATATTTGTGGAAGTGGGTGACCGTGTTTCAAAAGGGCAGAAGCTGGTACTTATGGATGAAGCCAGTCTGAAACAAATGAAGTTGCAACTGGAAAATAAACGTCTTGAATTTAATCGTGCCGATGAACTTTATAAAGTAGGCGGTACTTCCAAATCTGAGTGGGATGCACTGAAGATGGCATTGGAGGTACAGGAGACTGCTTACAAAAATCTGATGGAGAATACAACACTGGTTAGTCCGATCAGCGGAATCATAACTGCACGTAATTACGATAACGGCGATATGTATAGCGGTGGAAACCCCGTGCTGGTTGTAGAGCAGATTACTCCTGTAAAATTGATGATCAATGTTTCTGAAACTTACTTCTCTCAGGTGAAGAAGGGTTCTCCTGTTGCTGTGAAACTGGATGTATATGGTGATGAAGAGTTTAGCGGGAAGGTTAGTCTCGTTTATCCTACTATTGATGCAGCAACGCGTACTTTCCCTGTTGAAATCAAACTGGAAAACAAAGACCAGCGGGTGCGTCCGGGAATGTTTGCCCGTGCTACTCTGAATTTTGGTACTCAAGACAACGTAGTTGTTCCTGATTTAGCCATTGTGAAGCAGGCAGGTTCCGGCGACCGTTATGTATTTGTATACAAGGATGGAAAAGTATCTTACAATAAAGTGGAGCTTGGACGTCGTATGGGTAAGGAGTATGAGTTAAAGTCAGGTGTACCCAACAACTCACAGGTTGTTGTTGCAGGGCAGACACGCTTGATTAACGGTATGGAAGTAGCCGTAGAGAAATAAGTATTAACGATTAGTGACTGGTGATAAATGCTTAGTTCTCTGTGTACTTTCATTTATCACTCATCACTCAATAACTAATCACTAAATAATATGAGTTTATACGAAGGAGCGGTAAAAAAACCGATTATGACCTCCCTCTGCTTT
>DXWV01000107.1:0-10485 GCA_019416685.1 Bacteroides sp. | reverse complement strand
TGGTCTCTTCTCTTTGTCCAAATTGCCTATCGACTTGTATCCGGATATCGATACAAATACGATAATGGTAATGACCGCCTATCCCGGAGCCAGTGCTTCGGATATAGAAAATAATGTGACCCGGCCGTTGGAAAATACGTTGAATGCTGTCAGTAACCTGAAGCACATCACTTCCCGGTCATCAGAAAATATGTCTTTGATTACGCTGGAATTTGAATATGGTAATGACATTGACGTTCTGACGAATGATGTCCGAGACAAACTTGACATGGTAAGTTCACAGCTTCCCGATGATGTTGAGAATCCTATTATCTTTAAGTTTAGTACGGATATGATTCCTATTGTATTGTTATCCGTACAGGCTAATGAAAGCCAATCGGCGCTTTATAAAATTTTGGATGATCGTGTGGTAAATCCTCTGGCTCGTATCCCTGGTGTGGGTACGGTGTCTATCAGTGGTGCCCCACAGCGTGAAATCCAAGTATATTGTGATCCGAATAAGCTGGAGGCTTATAATCTGACTATTGAGACTATTAGTTCTGTTATTGGTGCAGAGAATAGAAATATTCCGGGTGGTAACTTCGATATTGGTAACGAAACTTATTCGCTCCGTGTAGAAGGAGAATTTGATGATTCCCGTCAGTTAGAAGATATAGTAGTAGGTACTTACAACGGTGCCAGTGTTTATCTTCGTGATGTAGCCCGTGTGGTGGATACTGTGGAAGAACGTGCGCAGGAAACATATAATAATGGTGTGAAGGGCGCTATGATCATTGTACAGAAACAGTCGGGTGCCAACTCTGTAGATATTTCAAAAAAGGTAGCGGAAGCGTTACCTCGTTTACAGAAAAACTTGCCAAGCGATGTGAAACTGGGGGTTATTGTCGATACATCCGAAAATATTTTGAACACTATCGACAGTTTAGCCGAAACAGTGCTTTATGCTTTGCTGTTCGTTGTTATTGTAGTATTCCTCTTTCTGGGACGTTGGAGGGCGACATTGATTATTTGTATCACGATTCCACTTTCATTGATTGCCTCATTTATTTACCTGGCTGTCACCGGAAATACAATTAATATTATTTCCTTGTCTTCACTCTCCATTGCTATCGGTATGGTGGTAGATGATGCTATTGTGGTATTGGAGAATGTTACGACACATATTGAACGTGGGTCTGATCCTAAACAGGCGGCTGTACACGGAACGAATGAGGTAGCTATTTCGGTTATAGCATCTACGCTGACCATGATTGCTGTGTTCTTCCCCTTGACTATGGTAAGTGGTATGTCTGGTGTGATGTTCAAGCAGCTGGGATGGATGATGTGTGCTATTATGTTTATCTCTACTGTGGCTGCTTTGTCATTGACTCCAATGCTCTGTGCCCAGTTGTTGAAGCTTCAGAAGAAACAGTCAAAAGCATTCACGACTTTCTATAGACCTATTGAGAAATCATTAGATGGGTTGGACACGTGGTATGCCCGTATGCTGAACTGGGCTGTTCGTCATCGTGCAATTATTGTTATCGGCTGTGTCATATTCTTTATTGTCAGTTTATTCTGTGCCAAAGGTATTGGTACTGAATTCTTCCCGGCACAGGACAATGCCCGTATTGCAGTGCAATTAGAATTGCCAATCGGTACTCGTAAAGAGCTGGCACAAGAAATGTCCGAGAAACTGACCAATCAGTGGATGACAAAGTACAAAGGTATCATGAAAGTATGTAACTATACTGTAGGACAAGCTGATTCGGATAATACATGGGCTTCTATGCAGGACAACGGTTCTCATATTATCTCATTCAATATCAGTCTGGTAGACCCGGGAGATCGTAAAATTTCTTTGGAGCAGGTTTGTGACGAGATGCGCGAAGATCTAAAGAAGTATCCTGAATTTAGTAAAGCACAGGTGATTCTTGGAGGTAGTAATACAGGTATGTCTGCTCAGGCAAGTGCCGACTTTGAAATCTATGGCTATGATATGGCAACTACCGATAGCGTAGCTGCTCAGTTGAAACGGCGGTTGCTGGGTATAAAAGGTGTATCTGAGGTAAACATCAGCCGTAGCGACTATCAGCCGGAGTATCAGGTGGATTTTGATCGTGAGAAACTGGCTTTACATGGCCTGAATCTGGCTACAGCCGGTACTTATCTGCGTAATCGTGTCAATGGTGCTATTGCCTCTAAGTATCGTGAAGATGGTGATGAGTATGACATTAAAGTGCGTTATGCTCCTGAATATCGTACCAGTCTTGAAAGTTTGGAAAATGTTCTGGTATATAACGCTAAAGGAGAGGCTGTTCGTATTAAAGATCTCGGTACGGTGGTCGAACGTTTTGCGCCTCCTACCATTGAACGTAAAGACCGCGAACGTATTGTGACGGTATCTGCTGTTATCTCTGGTGCCCCGTTGGGCGATGTGGTAAGTGCGGGTAATGCTATTATTGATAAAATGGATATACCGTCAGAAGTGACGATTCAGGTTGCCGGTTCGTTTGAAGACCAGCAGGATTCTTTCAGGGATCTGGGAACACTGGCTATCCTGATTGTAATACTCGTATTTATCGTAATGGCTGCGCAGTTTGAGTCACTTACTTATCCATTTATTATCATGTTCTCACTTCCGTTTGCATTTAGTGGAGTGTTGATGGCACTATACTTCACGAATAGTACATTGAGTGTAATGAGTTTGTTGGGAGCTATCATGTTGATTGGTATTGTAGTGAAGAATGGTATTGTGCTTATTGACTACATCACTTTGTGCCGCGAACGTGGACAGTCGGTATTACACTCTGTTGTGACTGCCGGTAAAAGCCGTCTTCGTCCGGTATTGATGACTACTGCTACTACTGTTCTTGGTATGATCCCGATGGCTATCGGTGGTGGTCAGGGTTCGGAAATGTGGAGCCCGATGGCAATTGCCGTAATTGGTGGTTTGACAATATCTACTATCCTTACGTTGATTTTGATTCCGACATTGTATTGTGTATTTGCCGGTACAGGTATTAAACGCCAGCGTAAAGCTATGAAACGTCAACGCGCACTGGATATCTATTTCCAGGAGCATAAAGACGAAATTGTGAAGAAATAACTAATAATTGAAAATATGAAATCAGTATTAATAACATTCGACCAAGCCTATTATGAACGTATCATTGCTTTGTTGGATCGCCTCAATTGCCGTGGTTTCACTTATCTGGAGCGTGTACAAGGACGTGGCTCAAAGACTGGTGAGCCGCATTTCGGGAGCCATGCATGGCCCAGTATGTGTTCGGCCATTCTATCTGTGGTCGAGGATGAGAGGGTAGACCCGCTATTGGATGCGCTGCATAAAATGGATTTGCAGACGGAACAGCTTGGGCTACGTGCTTTTGTCTGGAATATTGAACGGAGTATTTGATACTACCGTAAATTAACATAAAGAAAGGAGAATCTCATTAATCATGTAGATTCTCCTTTCTTTTTATCTGTCTTATCTATCTTTGCTTCAAGCGAAGATAAGCTGTATCTTGGCATAAAAAATGAACGGGTTCGTTTTATTCTGCTCTCGGTTTGCATTATCTTTGCAGCTCCTTATTAAAAGAAAGTAAGAGAGTACATGAAGAATTATCTGAAATATTCGTTAGGGCTGACCTTATTTATTCTGGCTGCTTTGATTGCCATGCATTGGTTACCAGTCATAACGATTGATGGACATACAATGAGACGGGTGGACTTGCTGAGTGATATCCGTACACCTGAACCGGAAGAAGAAGAGACGGAAGCAGACAGTCTTCCTCCCGTACCTGAAGTGAAGCCTGCCTTTATAGACACCTGTCGTACAGGGATGACCTGTATAGAAGATTATAGTGATTCTACCCTGCGTGGGATGACTCCTTTCTACCGTGCACTGGACGAGATTCCGATGAAGAAGCGTCTGGTGCGTATCGCTGTCTTCGGCGATTCTTTTATAGAGGCCGATATATTCACTGCCGATCTGCGTGAAATGTTACAGAAACGTTTTGGGGGTTGCGGAGTGGGTTTTGTCACCATAACTTCTATGACCAGCGGATACCGTCCCACAGTACACCATTCGTTCGGAGGATGGTCCAGTCATGCCGTAACGGATAGTGTTTATTTCGATCGAAAAAAACAAGGTCTTTCCGGGCATTATTTTGTCCCGAACAATAATGCTTACGTTGAACTTCGTGGACAGAATAAGTATGCTTCTTTATTGGATACTTGCCAGCAGGCATCTATCTTTTTTTATAATAAAGGTGCGGTTGATCTCTCCGTTCGTATAAATCGGGGAGAGACAGAAAACCGGCAATTTGAACCTGATGGGCATTTGCAGGCAATGCAGGTGGAGGGACGTATCGGATCTGTACGTTGGACAGTAAATCAGGCGGATTCTACGCTGTTTTATGGTATGGCGATGGAGGGTACGCAAGGGATTATTGTTGATAACTTCTCTTTGCGTGGTAGTTCCGGACTTTCTCTGCGAACGATCCCTGCCGGTATAATGAAAGAGTTCAATGATCAGCGTCCCTACGATCTTATCATTTTGCAGTACGGACTGAATGTTGCTACTCAACGCGGCTACAATTATGATAATTATCAGAAAGGGTTACTTACTGCTATTGAGCATTTGAAGGAGTGTTTTCCACAGGCAGGTTTTCTGTTGCTTAGTGTAGGCGATCGTGACTATAAAACCGATACAGGAGAACTTCGTACGATGCCGGGAGTTAAGAATCTGATACGTTATCAACAGAATATAGCCGCTGAGAGTGGCATCGCTTTCTGGAATATGTTTGAAGCAATGGGAGGGGAAGGTAGTATGGCAAAACTGGTACATGCAAAACCTTCCATGGCAAATTATGATTATACACATATTAATTTCCGGGGTGGAAAACATCTGGCAGGGTTGCTTTATGAAACATTACTCTACGGAAAAGAACAATATGACAGGAGACGTGCTTATGAGAATAAATAAGTTTTTGTTATTTATCGTAATTCTCTTCCTGTCAGCTTCGTTAAAGCTTTTTGCACAGGATGCTTTGCCTGTATGTCCGGTACGGGGGACACCGATGAAAAGTGCTAAGCCGATGCGTGAAATGAAACTGCTTTACGATACTCTATCCGTACAGATTGATTTGCCGGCTGCTTTTAAGGGAATAGGAATAAATGAGATTGTTGATAGCCTGGGGATACTCTCTCCTGTGCTGGAGCATTTGCGCCTTGTAAAAGGAGGAATACTGGAAGATACTGTACGTATTTTGCATATTGGAGATAGCCATATTCGGGGACATATTTACCCCCAGACCACCGGACAACGATTGGCCGAGACTTTTGGTAGTGTTTCTTATACCGATATGGGAGTAAATGGGGCAACCTGTCTCACTTTTACACACCCCGACCGTATTGCTGCCATTGCTGCACTTAAACCGGAACTTCTTATACTCTCTTTCGGTACAAATGAGAGCCATAATAAACGTTATAATGCTAATTTGCATTATCAGCAGATGGATGAACTTATTTCGCTGATTCGTGACAGTTTACCGGATGTTCCGATCCTGTTAACAACTCCTCCCGGTTCTTATGAAAGTTTCCGACGGCGAGGCAGGCGCCGGACATATACTATCAATCCGCGCACAGTGACGGCTGCCAATACCATTCAGAAGTACGCTCGTGATCATCATCTGGTTGTTTGGGATATGTATAATGTAGTGGGAGGAAGCCTTCGTGCCTGTAAAAACTGGCAGGAAGCCAGGTTGATGCGCCCCGATCATGTACATTATTTGCCTGAAGGATATATTCTCCAGGGTAATTTATTATACGAAGCCATTATTAAAGCTTATAACGATTATGTTTCCCATTGATATAGATTTTAGCCGCCTCCGTGAGGTTTTTACATATAATCCGGAGGCTCCCATGATATTTAGTAGCGGAATATTTCTCTGGCTGTTTGCCGCCTTTATGGTGGTGTATGTACTTTTGCGTCATAAGTATACTGCACGTATTTTGTTTGTTACCTTGTTTTCTTATTATTTTTATTATAAGAGTAGCGGTACCTATTTCTTTTTATTGGCTATTGTAACTGTTGGCGATTTTGTGTTTGCCCGTCTGATGGATTGCACTGACAATAAATATGGGCGGAAAGCGTGGGTGATGCTAAGTCTTTCTCTCAATTTAGGATTACTTTGTTATTTTAAGTATACAAATTTTCTGGGTGGAGTTATTGCTTCATTGATGGGCGGACAATTTACAGCGCTTGATATATTCCTTCCTGTAGGTATCTCTTTCTTTACTTTTCAGTCGCTGAGTTATACAATCGATGTCTATCGGAAAGATATAAAGCCACTTACCAATTTACTGGATTATGCTTTTTATGTGTCCTTTTTCCCTCAACTGGTGGCAGGACCTATTGTACGGGCACGTGATTTTATACCCCAGATTCGTAAGCCGCTTTATGTTTCGCAGGAAATGTTTGGGCGGGGTATCTTTTTGATTGTAGCCGGTTTGTTTAAGAAAGCTGTTATCTCAGACTATATCAGTATCAATTTTGTAGAACGTATTTTTGATAACCCTACGCTTTATTCAGGTGTAGAAAACCTGATGGGGCTTTATGGTTATGCACTGCAAATTTATTGTGACTTTTCCGGGTACAGTGATATGGCTATTGGTATTGCCCTTCTATTGGGTTTCCATTTTAATTTGAATTTTAATTCTCCGTATAAATCGGCTTCTATTACAGAGTTTTGGCGACGTTGGCATATTTCTCTGTCAAGCTGGTTGCGTGATTATCTGTATATCTCATTGGGAGGAAACCGGCACGGTAAATTCCGTCAGTATCTTAATCTTATCATTACTATGTTTCTGGGTGGGTTGTGGCATGGTGCATCCTGGAATTTTGTTTTGTGGGGCATGTTTCACGGTGTGGCATTGGCACTTCATAAAGCCTGGATGACTATTACCGGGCGTAAGAAGGGAGAGGAAAGTCATGGCATTCGTCGTTTCTTTGGTGTTGTCATTACATTTAATTTTGTCTGCTTTTGTTGGATTTTCTTTCGTAATGCCGATATTCACAACTCGATGGATATGTTGGGGCAGATTTTTACCACTTTCCGTCCACAACTTTTCCCGCAATTATTAGAGGGATACTGGCGTGTTTTTGCTTTGATGGCATTGGGCTTCCTACTTCATTTTGCTCCTGATAGTTGGGAAAATGCGGTTTGCCGTGGAGTGATTCGTCTTCCTTTTCTTGGTAAGGCATTGCTGATGGTAGCTATGATTTATCTGGTTATTCAAATGAAGAGCAGTGAGATTCAACCATTCATTTACTTCCAGTTTTGAGTACTTCCCACATGGGAAGTTACACTGGGTGATGACTCATTGAAATGCTGATGAACGCAGATTTTCACAAAGAGAAACAAGTATAAGATAAAGAACTACAGTCTTTTAATCTGCGCCTATCTGCGTTCATCCGCGTTTCATCAGATAGCAATATTAGTCTACACTTATTTCATCCACAAATAAGTAAGGTGTTTTTCCTTCTCCGGCGTGTCCTTTCGGTAAGGCGGGGCTACACGTGATTGTTACCTTTACAAAAGTAGCCTTTACCGGTGAGAATTCCACATTGTAATTTTCTATTCCTTTTTTGCCTAAATTTGTTTCAGAAGGATAGTTTTGTGAAGCCACTTCCCTGAAGTCTTTCCCGTTTTCTGATACGGAAACAGTCAGTCCGGTAGCCCCCATGATCCAAGCTCCCATGTCAACAATAGCTTCTGTTGAAACTTTGCTTATCTCTGTTGGTGCTCCCAAATTAATGGTTGCTTCAACATCCGTTCCCAAAAATCCTAACCAGCGTCCACCGGCATAGCTGTTTCCCCCCTTTAATCCGTCTACTAAAGTCGTAGCACCTTTATAGGAGTATTTGGCCGAAGGTTGAGCTTTCAGTTCAATCGGGCAACAGGTGGCTTTGTTGAAATTAACCTGTTCGGATATAATCTTACTGTTACCGGTAGGACGAACAGCAACGGCCTTGAAATCTGCAGCCTGTGTAATGGTTATGGGAGCTTCATATTTCGTTCCGTTCGTAGGAGTCGGTTCTGTTCCATCCAATGTATAGTAAACAGGCGCATTATCCACTGTGCCAAGCTCTATTATTACTGCTTTTTTATCAGGATCGGATGTGATATTTGATTTAATATCAAACACATGTTTACCGTAGTTGAGACTGTCACGATCATAAAAAGCTAAAAGTCGGGGCAAGCGTTTGGTGAAGTCACTATAATCTTTCTTTTCGGGAAGTGTCCATTGAACCTCTGCCAAAGCAGCCATACGTGGGAGTACCATGTATTCTATCTGTTTTGTCGTAGGGATATATTCACACCAAAGGTTGGCTTGGGCACCAATAATGTGCTTTTTCTCTTCTGCATTTAAATCCTCCGGAACAGGTTCCAGACTATATACGCGTTCCAATGTCACACAACCACCAATAGCATCTGGTTCATCTTTTGTGTCTGCTGTTTGGTAGTAGTCAAAATAGACATAGGTGTTTGGAGTCATAATCACATCGTGTCCCAACTTGGCAGCTTCTATTCCACCAGCCATTCCGCGCCATGACATTACAGTAGCATTGGGTGCTACGTCTCCTTCCAGAATCTCGTCCCAGCCAATTATCTGGCGTCCTTTGCTATTGAGGAATTTTTCTGCATGTTGCATGCAGTAACTCTGCAAACGGTCTTCCGCCGTATGTTTAGCGTCAGCTTTCAGACCCTCTGCTTTGATACGTGCCTGACACTTCGGACATTTGGCCCAACGATTGCGTGGAGCTTCGTCACCTCCGATGTGGACATACTTATAAGGGAACAGGTCGGCTACCTCGCCCAGTACGTCTTCTATAAATTGCATTGTTTTATCGTTACCAATACAAAGTACATCTTCAAATATTCCCCAGGTTTTTTCTACTTCATACGGACCTCCCGTACAACCCAGTTCCGGATAAGCAGCCAAAGCAGCAACCATATGTCCGGGTAGGTCTATTTCAGGGATGATGTTGATATAGCGATCCTTCGCATAGTCTATAACTTCTTTAATTTGTTCTTGTGTGTAGAAACCTCCATAAGGTGTGCCGTCATATTCACCGGAGTTGTGGCCTATTACTGTTTCTGAACGTTGTGAACCTATTTCTGTTAACTTCGGATATTTTTTTATTTCGATTCTCCATCCCTGGTCATCTGTCAGATGCCAATGGAAAGTATTCATGTTATGCAATGCCAGCAAGTCGATGTATTTCTTTACGAATTCTATCGGGAAGAAGTGGCGGCTTACGTCGAGATGCATACCCCGGTAGCTGAAGCGTGGATAATCTTTGATGGTTACTGCCGGAAGTGCAATCTTGGTGCTGGCAGTGGTTGCCGGAATTGATTTCCGCAAAGTTTGTATGCCGTAGAACACTCCATTAGGCGTTTGTCCGTTAATGGTGACTTGTTCGGAAGATACTGTAAGCTCGTATCCTTCTTTTTCCGTTATACTCTTGTCCAACCCTAAGATAATAGCATTTTGTGGTGTACTTTCCGATGTGATTGTTGCAATGCCGAGTTCTTTTCCTGTCGCATCTTTGATATATCCGGATAAAAACTCTGCGTTTCGTTTTATCAGCTCGTTTCCTTCCGGATAAAGAATTTTTGTGGTTTCCTGTAGTGTGAAAAGAGGCTCCTGACTGACAACTACCTCTTGGGGGAGAGGGATTACCTGATAATTGATTTCTTCCTTTTGCGTGTTGCATGAAGCGAAAGCCAATGTAGCGACCGCAAGAAGTGCTTGGTTAAGTTTTCTCATAATAAAATTGATTAGTATTAGTTTGGGCAAATATAGTAAAAATTATAGTTATGATTTGTTTAAATAGGATATTAAGTATAGAGATATTTTTTCAGTAAAAATCAAATAGATGTGCGAATCAGTAGTTGGCTATTGAGTTCAAAGCTGATCGTAAATAGATTCATATCCGTATAGTAAGGAAGATTATGACCCTATCTTTTCGATAGCGGAAGTGCCCATAGACGGCATTGTTACCCTTACCCGGTATTGTACTTTGTCTTTCTCAGAAAGGAACATTCCTTTCCCCGGTGAGCAGTCTTGTTTTACATGTACATGTAAAGCAGCATGAGATGCACATGTCGTGCTGTCCCACATGTACATGTCGTACCGCTTTACATGTACATCTAAAACAAGACTACTCACCGAGGCTTTATACGTTACTCTACGAGAGGGGGCTTTATCAATACCGGAGAAAGAGACTGATGACAATGACAAACACCATTAAGTTCAAAACAGTATGGAAATGAGCGAAACTCACTACAGTAATACAGAGTAGCACAGAGTTTAAATCTTTATTGAAACGCAGATTAACGCAGATTTTCGCAAAGGGAAACAAATCTAAGATAAAGAACTACAGTCTTTTAATCTGTGTTTATCTGTGTTAATCCGCGTTTCATCAGATAAATA
>DXWV01000106.1:4207-11908 GCA_019416685.1 Bacteroides sp. | reverse complement strand
CACTGCGATTGGTATTCCATTTCTCTGCTATGGCTTTGATGTTCTATCAGTGGGGGCTGTTCTCTCTTCCTTGGTGGACAATCTTTGTCGCGTTAATAATATGTACGGGTATCATCAATGCTTACAACTTCATGGATGGCATTAACGGCATCACAGGCGGATACTCTTTGATTATTTTAGTAGCTCTTGCCTATATAAATAAAGAGATTATTCCTTTTGTAGAACAGGATTTGATTCTTACTATCCTTTGTTCCATATTGGTTTTTAATTTCTTTAATTTCCGAAAGCGTGCGAAATGTTTTGCCGGTGATGTCGGTTCTGTAAGTATTGCATTTATTATTTTGTTCCTTATCGGTAAGCTCATAATCAAGACGGAGGATTTCAGTTGGATTATACTGTTAGTTGTGTATGGGGTAGATAGTGTGCTTACCATTATCCATCGCCTGATGCTTCATGAGAATATAGGATTGCCGCATCGGAAACATCTGTATCAGATCATGGCAAATGAATTGAAAGTATCTCATGTGATGGTTTCTTCTGTATATATGGCGATACAAGCATTAGTAATAGTGGGTTATTTCTATTTTCAGGTGTATGGTTACTGGTATTTATTGAGCAGTATTTTAGTATTAAGTATTCTATATGTCTTGTTTATGCATAAATACTTTAATCTGCATTTCTCTTCCAACTAACTGATAATTATCTCTCTGCAAACTTTCTGAGAGAAACAGCTTTACCACCCTCTTTTTCGTTTGCCACCCGATAATAAACTCTCATCTTTGCAATGTTGATCAACGAAATGTGTGAATGAAAAAAACGATTAGTAACATTAAAAAGAGGAGGTAACTATGCCTTTATTTTACAGAGCGGTGCAATCACCGATGGCCAACAAGGCGGGAGCTAAATTATGGCATCTTAATCTGGTTAAAACCGGAGCAACAGTAACTACTCAGCAATTGGCTGAGGTAATAGCGGAGAAATCATCCCTTACGCCGGGTGATGTGCAGAATGTAGTACGTAACCTGATGTCGGCGATGCGGGAACAACTTCTGAACAGCCGTACGGTACGTTTGGATGGCTTGGGGACATTTACAATGAAAGCCCGTACGCAGGGCAGGGGAGTAGAGAGTGCCGATAAGGTAAACCCGAATCAGATAACAGCTTTGAAGTGCCAGTTTACGGCTGAGTATACTCGCCCGGCAGCTATTGGTACCACACGAGCCTTGTTGTAAGGTGTACAGTTTGTGCATGCTGATTTGCTGAAGAGTATGGCCGAGGGGGGAAACCCTGGCGGTGAGGGTGAGGGGGAAGACCCTTCTGTTTAGTTGAAAGTTGAAAATTGAGAGTTGAAAGTTGGCTGCGCAGCACTTGAAACCTTATTAAATTAAAATGGGAGGAAAATGAAAAAGACGATTTGGAATACGATTTTGAAAGTGGTTATAGCTGTGGCAAGTGCCTTGGCTGGTGTATTTGGCGGACAGGCTATGATGGCTTAACGGACAAATAGATATAAATAAGAGATCGCCCGGTTCATTCTTAGGAAGTGAATCGGGCGATTTTTGTTTATTATAAGTCTTTTAGTAATACCTTACTTGCTTTTTTGTAATACTCTTCTCTTGACTCTACCAGTATCCGCCATTCATCGCTGAACTCTTCTTCTTTGTCTATCTTGAAGTTCTCGGAACCATAAGTGTCAAGACGGTCGAGTAATACAGCTACATTCAACTGATTGATATCCATGGAAGGCTGATAAGCTATATTTTCGCTTTTTTGGTCAGTCACAACTTCGTGTATCAGATTGATTTCCTGCAACTGATACAAGGTCTGATTGGTAAGCCGTATCGGAATCTGATGTTCGTCTGCCAACTGTTCGGAGGTATATGGGGGCTCGTTTTGTTCAAAGCGTTTGGCTATAAGAGACATAATGAGGATAGAGATAAAGTCCCGGTAACGGCGGCTGATGTTCTGGGTGTCTTTATCGAAACTAAAATTCCTTATATTTTGTCCTGCAAAAGTCAGTTCTGCTCCAAACAGGCAGATCGTCCAGGAGATTTGCAACCACAACAGGAACATCGGTAAGGCAGCAAAGCTACCATAGATGGCATTATAGCGCGATACCCATAACTGACTGCTGATGTATAGAAACTGGAATGCCTGATAGGCAGAACCGGCAAGGATTCCTGATATCAGGGCATGTTTGAACTTTACTTTTGTGTTGGGCATAAATATATAAAGCCCTGTAAACATAAACCAAGTGAGCACAAAAGGGATGAGCCGTATCAGAAACTTCATAACAGGAGCCAGCAAAACGAAATCTTCTATCTGCTTCAACATTGTACTCATGAAGATGGAAAGACCACCGGAAACAACAATAAGGATAGGCATCAGAAGAAACATAGAGAAATAGTCAGTGATTTTGCGATACATATTTCTCGCTTTCTTTACTCCCCAAATGCGGTTGAACGTAATTTCGATGTTACTCACCAGATTGATTACCGTCCACAATAACATGATTAAACCTACCCCGATGAAAACTCCGCCTTTGGTTTGTGACAAGTATGAGTTTACAAACTCAAGAATGGTATCAGATGTTTCTGTAGCACCTCCAAAGCCGTTACGAAATTGATGTTCCATTATCGTAGAGACACCAAATCCACGTGCAATGGCAAATACAATGGCAAGTATAGGCACAATGGCAAGTAACGTGCTATACGTCAGTGCAGAAGCTTTATTGACAATACGATCTTTGGTGAAACGGTTGACGCAGAGATAAATGGTTTTGATGATATTATAAACCGAGAACTTGGTTTTGGTTACCTCATCTTCCGTGATACGCCAGATGTCATAGGTGATAAATTTCCATATATCTGCTATTCTTTTATTCATGGCATTCAGTAGATTATAATTTTAAAAAAAGCAGTCGGCCTGTAAGCCGAGTTCTGTCCTTGTATAATCTTTAATTTGTAATTATTAATTAAACAAGTGTCTGTCATTTATCTGAGTGACATGTCACCATGCCACTTTAGCGGTCTACCCTCCGACATGGAGCGAGCAACTCTCATAACGCCGGTATACATGACCTTACAACTCCCAAGACGTACAGCCCGACATGTCACCATGCGGCTGGTGGGCTCTTACTCCACCTTCTCACCCTTACCTTGTCTTTCTGAAGAAAGAGAGGCGGTTATTTTCTTCTACGTTACTCTACCCTCGCGGACAGCTTTCTGTTAGGAAGTGGGATGCTCTGTGTTGCCCGGACTTTCCTCCTGTGCCGAAGCACACGCGACAGACCGGCCAACTGCTTTAAGAGTGCAAAAGTACGTCATTTATTTCTTTTATGCTAAAAAATAAACACAAACTTCTTCTTTATTGTTCGTGCAATCCCTATCTTTGCTTTTAGAATTTAGTAGCTACTAGCTACTATCTACCAACTACTAATTTCAATTATGCTTCGATGAAAATGCATATCTTTTTTTTCAGCCTGTTATGGTTTGTGGTGACGGGCATAAAAGCTCAGGACATTCCGCCCGTACCTGCCGATTCGGCTTATGGTGTTGTCAGTGTATCTGTTTGTAATATGCGTGCTGAGGGCAAATTTACCTCTGGTATGACTACGCAGGCTTTGCTGGGGATGCCGGTGAGAGTATTGCAATATACAGGCTGGTATGAGATACAAACACCTGACGACTATACCGGATGGGTGCATCGGATGGTTATCAGCCCGATGTCCAAGGAGAAGTATGATGAATGGAACCTGGCAGAGAAGATAGTAGTAACGGCACATTATGGCTTTACATATGAAAAACCCAATGAACATTCTCAGACAGTTTCGGATGTTGTGGCAGGCAGTCGTCTGAAGTGGGAGGGGAGTAAAGGACATTTTTACAAGGTCTCTTATCCTGACGGTAGACAGGCATATGTTTCAAAGTCGATAGCAAAGCCCGAAAAAGAATGGCGTTCAGAGTTAAAGCAAGATGCAGGGAGTATTATTCGTACAGCTTATACAATGATGGGAGTTCCGTATTTATGGGCGGGTACTTCCTCTAAAGGGGTGGATTGTAGTGGTTTGGTGCGTACTGTACTTTTTATGCATGATATTATTATTCCCCGGGATGCTTCGCAACAAGCATATATAGGGAAACATATTGATATAGCACCTGATTTTAGTAATGTGGAGCCGGGTGATCTTGTTTTCTTCGGACGGCAGGCAACGACTGAGAAAAAAGAGTCTGTTTCGCACGTTGGTATATATATAGGTGATAAAAGGTTCATTCATGCTTTGGGTGATGTGCATATCAGTAGTTTTAATCCGGCAGACAAAGAGTATGATGCTTTTAACACCGGTCGATTGCTTTTCGCTGTCCGTTTTCTGCCTTTTATAAATAAAGAAGCAGAATTGAATACAACACTTACAAACCCCTACTATAAGAAGAATTAGTATGCAAAATAGAAGAGATTTTCTAAAGACTGCCGCTCTGGCAGCTATAGGTTCCGGTCTGATTGTGAACAATACTTTTGCAGAAGTTCCTCATTCTGCTTCTTTTTCTATAAACCGGTTGGGAAAGGGCGGGAAGATGAAAATGAAGTTTTTTCCTTATGAATTAAAGCTGAAGCATGTGTTTACGGTAGCTTCCTTTTCGCGTACTACGACTCCTGATGTGCAAGTGGAGATAGAATATGAAGGGGTGACCGGATATGGTGAAGCCTCCATGCCTCCCTATTTGGGGCAGACAGTGGATAGTGTGACGACGTTTCTGAGTAAGGTTAACCTGGAACAGTTTGATGATCCCTTTGAACTGGAAGATATTCTGGCTTATGTTGATAGTCTGAGTCCGGGCGATACGGCAGCAAAAGCGGCGGTAGATATTGCTTTGCATGATCTGGTAGGAAAGCTGTTGGGAGCTCCCTGGTATAAGATATGGGGATTGAATAAAGAAAAGACACCTTCTACTACGTTTACTATTGGTATTGATACACCGGATGTAGTACGTGAAAAGACACTTGAGGTGGCCGGGCAATTCAATATACTGAAGGTGAAACTGGGACGTGAAAATGATAAGGAGATGATTCAGACAATTCGTTCGGTCAGTATGCTCCCGATAGCTATCGATGCCAATCAGGGTTGGAAAGATAAATACTATGCGCTCGATATGATTCATTGGTTGAAAGAACAGGGAATTGTGATGATTGAGCAACCCATGCCTAAAGAACAGTTGGAAGACATTGCCTGGGTTACTCAGCAGAGTCCGCTACCGGTGTTTGCAGATGAGTCTTTGCAGCGCTTAAGTGATGTGGCTGCTTTGAAGGGGGCTTTCACCGGAATTAATATAAAGCTGATGAAATGTACCGGAATGCGTGAGGCGTGGAAGATGGTGACTCTGGCACGTGCGCTGGATATGAAAGTAATGGTAGGGTGTATGACTGAGACATCCTGTGCTATATCTGCTGCTGCACAATTTTCTCCGGCTGTTGATTTTGCTGACCTGGACGGTAATTTACTTATCTCTAATGACCGTTTTAAGGGAGTGGAGGTATTAAAAGGCAAAATTACGCTCAATGATTTACCAGGAATTGGAGTCACACTGCCAGTCTGACAGGTATATTTAATGATGTGCCAATTACCATGCGGTATGTCACAACGCAGCCAATTGGTACATTGGCACATTATTCAAATTGTTTTTCTGTCATGTTAAAAGCCTTGTCATGTAACGAATGCAAATTTGTCAGTGTCCGCCGTTAAGCGCTGTTAATCAGTAAATATTCTCTGTTAAAAGAGGACAAAAAAGAGTGACAAGTGGAATAAGTGAATGATTTTTGTCGTTATTTTAACGTCATAAAGTTAAAACGAATTAGAATATTAACATTTTAAAGAATAAACAAAGAGTAGTATGAAACAGACAACAAAAAACATTCTTGGAGTAGGAGCCATCGTTCTTCTGAGTTCAGGAGTCGCAGGTTTAACAACCTATAAAATGATGCAGACAGGAGATAGCGACAAGCAAGTGTCATTTAATGAGGTGTTCAAACAGAATCCTGATGTGAAACTGGCTGCTTTTGATGCAATCAATGCGCAACCGGTAGACTTGACGCAGGCAGCAGAGAATTCGCTTCATGCTGTAGTACATATAAAGTCCACTCAACAATCAAAAACTCAGACTGTTCAGGGAGCACCTGATATTTTTGACTTCTTCTTTGGTGATGGCGGCGGACGTCAGCGCCGGGTACAGACACCGGAGCGTGTAGGTTTTGGTTCGGGAGTTATCATCTCTAAGGATGGATATATTGTAACCAATAACCACGTGATTGATGGGGCGGATGAAATAGCGGTGAAGTTAAATGACAATCGCGAATTTAAAGGCCGTATCATTGGTACAGACCCGAGTACTGACCTTGCATTGGTGAAAATAGAAGCAGACGATGATCTGCCTACTATTCCGGTAGGTGATTCAGAAGCACTGAAAGTAGGTGAGTGGGTACTTGCAGTAGGTAATCCGTTCAATCTGAACTCTACTGTTACGGCAGGCATTGTAAGTGCAAAAGCTCGTACACTGGGTGTTTACAATGGTGGTATTGAATCTTTTATCCAGACGGATGCTGCTATTAACCAGGGTAACAGTGGTGGTGCACTGGTAAATGCAAAAGGCGAATTGGTAGGCATCAATTCTGTGCTTTCGTCACCTACAGGTGCCTATGCCGGATATGGTTTTGCTATACCAACCAGTATTATGAAAAAGGTGGTTGCCGACCTGAAAGAGTTTGGAACCGTACAGCGTGCTATGCTGGGCATTGCAGGAGCTTCACTGGGAAACAGTATTATGGAGGACCAACAGCCTATAGACAAGTCGGGTACTACACTTCGTGATAAAGCGAAAGAGTTTGGTGTAGTAGACGGAGTCTGGGTACGTGAAGTTGTTGACGGTGGTTCGGCATCCGGTGCAGATATCAAAGTAGACGATGTAATCATTGGTATAGATGGTAAGAAGGTTCACAACTTTGCCGACTTGCAGGAAGCACTTGCAAAACATCGTCCGGGTGATAAGGTAACTGTGAAGTTGATTCGCGATAAGAAAGAAAAGAGTGTGGAAGTGACTTTGAAGAACGAACAAGGTACTACCAAAGTTGTGAAGAATGCCGGAATGGAAATTCTCGGTGCAGCCTTCAGAGAACTCCCTGCCGATTTGAAGAAGCAACTCAACTTAGGATATGGTGTAGAGGTAACAGGTGTTTCCAATGGTAAGATGAAAGATGCAGGTATCCGTAAAGGATTCATCATTCTGAAAGCCAACGGACAGCAGATACGTAAAGTGAGCGATCTGGAAGAGGTGCTGAAAGCAGCAACCAAATCACCGGATCAGGTATTATTCCTCACAGGAATGTTCCCGTCAGGAAAACGTGCTAATTACGCTGTCGATCTGACTCAGGAATAATAATTATTCAATGTACAGATGGCCCCATATGCCAATTGGCTGCGATATGAAAAAATACTGCATAACACTGGTATATTGGGCACATTGATACAATAGTATATTATTTATTAATGAACAAGAAAAAGGATGCCGGTATACAACTTGTCGGCATCTCTTTTTGTTTATATAGATAATAATAATGGTGAAAAAGTTTCGTTAAGATAGTTAGTTAACAAATTATTTGTCGTAACTTTGCACTCCAAATCTGTTTTATAAGAATGAGACAACTAAAGAT
>DXWV01000106.1:3739-4197 GCA_019416685.1 Bacteroides sp. | reverse complement strand
GAGTTTGCCTGACTTGATTAATGAAGGCAATTTAGGACTGATTAAGGCTGCCGAAAAGTTTGATGAAACACGTGGATTCAAGTTTATCAGTTATGCTGTATGGTGGATTCGCCAGTCTATTCTGCAAGCATTGGCAGAACAGTCACGTATCGTTCGCCTTCCCTTGAATCAGGTCGGTTCACTGAATAAAATCAGTAAAGCCTTCTCAAAGTTCGAGCAGGAAAACGAACGCCGGCCATCTCCTGAAGAGTTGGCAGACGAATTGGAAATCCCGGTTGATAAAATCTCTGATACATTGAAAGTGTCTGGCCGTCATATTTCGGTAGATGCGCCTTTCGTTGAAGGAGAAGATAACAGCTTATTGGATGTGCTGGTGAATGATGATTCGCCTATGGCGGATCGCGCTCTGGTTAATGAGTCTCTTGCGAGGGAAATTGATAGAGCTCTTTCTACGTTAA
>DXWV01000106.1:0-3715 GCA_019416685.1 Bacteroides sp. | reverse complement strand
TGTTCGTCAGATTAAGGAAAAAGCAATCAGAAGATTAAGACAAAGTAATCGTAGCAAATTGCTCAAATCGTACTTGGGATAAGGCGATATATCAGTTTTCGACAATTAAGGTATTAGTCGTGTAAGTTGAAGTGTTTAGGGTAGCTATCTTAAAAAACAGACTTGCACGACTTTTTTTATCCCCCTTTTTTGTTACCTTTGCCGCAATAAAACAGTTTAGATATGAAATACGTAAAAATACTATTTGCAATAGCACTGGTGTTCACTTTGTGCTCAGCGTTTTCAATTAAGAAAAGTTCTCATAAGCCTGTGTATGCTTTTGGCGTTTCTGCCTCATTTACGGATACCGTGGTGTACTATACGGATATTCAGTTGATTGATAGTGTTCATCTTGATAAAAATGGCTTTTTGCCCCATCGTGAATTATACAGCTATCAGCTCAAAAACTTTTTAGAACTGGATATGAATCAGCCTAACAGGACTTGTATGATTTATTTCTCGGATAGTAAGAAGAAGATTGATAAAGAAGCTTTGAAAATACTGGGAAAGTATAAGAAGAATAAAGCGGTGACTTTGCAAAAGGTTGATCCTGAAAAATTCAGGTTTACCAAACCGGAAGAATAGTTAAGATGTTAATATATTAAGAGATGCAGTGTTTGTATCTCTTATTTTTTTATCTTTGTAGGTATTATACTAAGAAACAGAGCATACTATAATTATGAAAATTACCATATTATCTTTATTGGTTTCATTTTTGGTTTTGACTTTTACGGCATGTCGTGATGACAACGAAGCTCCGGGGGCTGAGAAGCGATCACGTACGGTATTGATATATATGGTAGCACAAAATAACTTGTCGTCTTTTGCCGAAGCAGATTTTAATGAGATGCTTGAAGGAATGAAGTCTGTGGATGATCAGAATAATAACTTGATTATTTATTGGGATGATAAAGATTCAAAACCGCGTTTAATCCGTTTATATAGGGATAAGAATGGTACGGTGAAGCAAGAGAGACTTCAGGATTATGAGGAACAGAATTCTGTAGATACTGAAATAATGAAAAGTATCTTGAATCAGGTATATTCAGAATATCCCGCTGATAGTTATGGGCTGGTACTATGGTCACATGCTGACGGCTGGGCTCCTTATCCGGGAGTTAAATCCAGGTCATTTGGAGATGATGGTGGGGAGTCAATGAATATTATAGATCTTCGTAAAGTGCTTGAAGGTACCCGGCATCTGGACTTTGTATTTTTTGATGCCTGTTTTATGCAAGCAATAGAAGTTGCTTATGAGTTACGCCAATATACTGATTATATTGTGGGTTCTCCTACTGAAATTCCGGCTCCCGGAGCTCCTTATCAGGTTGTAGTGCCTGCTATGTTTGAAGATGAAGATGCGGCAAAAAAGATTGCTGAAACATATTATGCAAACTATGCAAACACATATAATGCGGAGATACGGGAAGGGGAGTATAGCCCATGGAAAGACCGTAATTACCTTACTAATATTTGGGTTGCAGGGGTTTCGTCTGCAGTGGTAGATTGTAGTAAGCTTGAAATGCTTGCCACTGTTACAGGAGAGCTTATCTCGAAATATGTGGATGAGTCGACTACTTCTGATAATGTATATTGCTATGATAAGAGAAAAGGGTATTCGTATGACTATAATAACTCTAAGCTCTATTATGATTTTGCTGGTTTTGTGAAAGAAATCACCGGCGGTAATGATGAATATAAAATTTGGGAACAGGCTTTTAATGAGGCTGTTCCATACTATTATACCACTCCAAAAAACTTTTCAGATTGGGTAGGAGCTTTTGATATAACCGGAACGTGTGGCTTGTCTATCTTTATTCCTCGTAGTTCGAGTCCGAAATTAAATGATTTTTATCGCGATTATCAGTGGTATTATGATGCGGGTTGGGTGAATACTGGCTGGTGATTTTTAAGATATGGAAGTTCTGGTCTTTGCAATGTTTTCTTGAGTTTATATTTATTCTATCGGATATTTTGTAAATATTTGGTTGGTAAATGTTATCTTTGTATTTATTTAATAGAATGTATTATGGAAAACACCTCAAATCCTACCCCTCCAACTCCGGAGAAAAAATATGTTCGTGGTTGGCTCTCTTTTTTCTTGTTTGTAGTAGGTTTCGGTTCATTGTTCAGTTTGGTCATATCTGTTACCGGTTTTAGTTCTGCGGACAGCGATGATTTTATTACTTGTCTTTTTTCCGGTATAGATATATTATTCTCTTTAGGCCTTGTTGTATTAGCCGGCTATACCATTCGTGCCTTTTTGTATATCCGGCCCAATGCGGTTTTTCTCGGGAAGTTATATATTGTTATCATTTTTATTTCCAATATGCTGCTTCTGTTATCCGGTGAAATGTCGGATACGGGGTGGGATAGTCTTCCACAGGTGGCGAAAGCATTGATTTGGAGTTTTATCTGGTTCAGTTATCTTTGTGTGTCCAGGCAAGTGGGGAATCTTTTTCCCAAAGAAGAACGTGTGATATTCCGGAGAGATAAGTATTTTGCCGTTTCTTTGCTGGTGATACCGGCTTTGCTTCTTCTCATTTATTTTATATCTTATTTGGGAAATAGCGCTACCGCGATTTCTCTTTCTCCGAATAAAGGAGAGTATACCGATGGAGTTGTTGCTTTCCGTTCGCCGGAAGATCTGTTGTGTGAAAGAGTAGATAGCCTTTCTGACAATATATATCATTCTTTTGAATCGGGTGACAGTATTTGGGGAACAGTAGTAGGTGTATATGATACGAATACTACTGAAGCCTATTTTAAAGAGTGCGTGGATTCTTGGCGGGACACTACGCTCGATGGTTATGATTTCTCTGTTCTGGATATGAATACCGGATTAGTGAATCATAATATGTTGCACATGCAGTCGATACGGTATATGACCGATCCGCGTCTGGTCTGGACGTTTGCTGCTTTGTTTAGTCCGGAGACAGGGAAGGCATGTCTTATTTCTTGTTTTGCTACTACTCCGGTAGAGAAAACGGAGAGCTTGGTCAATGAGATGCTACATACCATGCGTTTTAAATAATAGATGTCAGATTTTTATTTTCTTATCACTTTTGTTGCTGGTCAGGGTGAGGGTACCGTACCCAAGATTGTATTTCTTAAAAAAATACAAAGTTGAAAAGAAGCACTTTTTCGTAGTGATGAATAACATTGCTAATAAACTATTGCGTCTGATTTACAGTCTGATTCACAAACAACAGTCCTATGACAGGGATTATATACAAAGATACCCAAGGTCTGTTGTGATTTCAGAAGTGCGTAAGTGCTGAAAAAAGAGATAAAGGAATCGTTTAGGAGATGAAAATTTGCAACATCCGGATGTGATCTTTAAAATATTGATTGTCAATATATTAACATGGGTGATTATTTGCTCGTAGAGAATCGACTCGTTCCTCTACGACAAACGAAGCGATTCTCTACGAGCAACGGTTTGTTTCTCACCGAGAAACAAACCGGATTTCAATAAGGCACGACAATCGGTATGGTCACAAAAACAGAATCAATCATTAATTGTAATGAAAAAGAAAATGAACGAGAAAATAAGATGTTTTTTTCAATTAACTTTTATTAGAGGTATATTCTGAGAAAAGATTTGGTTTTAATAGAGTATACGACGATCTGTTCGTTCCTCTACGACGTTCTTGTTTTTTCTCTACAACGAACG
>DXWV01000105.1:56571-115484 GCA_019416685.1 Bacteroides sp. | reverse complement strand
CCCCATAGTGGACTTGCACCACCAAGTTATTCGCCATGCACGGCACACCACAAAAAAAGGCCACCGAAAAATCCGATAGCCTTCTTTCCTTGTTCGTTATCCTTTTACCAAACAATCACCTTTTCTGTTATTGTTTCATTCGCTAATGTAATCTTTACAAGATAAATTCCTTTCGGCAGATTTACAGTTACATCATTCAATGATACTGATTCTGAATGTACATTACCTCCATCCATGGAATAAACATTGATTATACCGTTCAGATCACTGGCAGCAGTAATACGGATGGCACTTCCCTCACTCATAACCTTTACAGAGGTCTTCTCCGGTTCGTTTGTTATTCCGGTTCCTGCACCAAAAACAGCAAATGGACCACCTACTTTGGCATTATCAACCGCTTGTACTCCCCATGTATACTCGCCAGTCAGTCCTGTTACTTTATATAATACTCTCTTGCTGATTAATCCTGAAACTTCAGCTACTTTCAATCGTCCGGTAGTAATATCGGCTGGAATTGTCATTCTGACAACATCTCCCTGCTTGATATACAAATTATATTTCAGAGCACTGCCCGGAGTTACATCATCAACCGGAGCATCCCATGAGAACATTACAATGCCATTGGAACCCGACACCGCTTTCAAATTGGTAGGTACACCGGGAGCCTTATTCGCTGCAATTCCTTCCCCCAGATTATTCTTCATCAAGCGGGTATGTGATCCTCCCGCATCACCATACCCCACAAGAAATGCATCCAAATTACCGTCATTATCAAAATCGACCAGATTGGCAGTTCCCCCTCTCTGTGCTGCCGCACCAGCATACACAAGCGGAGAAGCTGTAAACATAGGAGCATCCAGTTCACCTCCATTGTTCAAATAAACCATATCATTCTCATTTGTAGCATTCATATACAAGATATCGCTAAAGCCATCATTGTTAACATCGCCTGCATCGACAGAAAGCTCCTGTCTGCTATTTGGCAACCCCGTTGTGGCAGCACCATATTTGGTAAATCCTCCTACTGAGTTGATATACACATCACCGCGCCAATTCCAGGTTACAGTTTCGTCCCATCTAACTCCGGGAATCATAAAATCCTGTTTCCCATCATTATTATAATCAATCCAGACCGGATTTCCTTGTTCTATACCATCAAATTCAATGGGTTCGGCAAAAGTTCCATCACCATTGTTTTTATAAACTGCACCATAATAACCTCCATGATAGCCATAGTCGCCATCATACTTGTCACTGTCAATTCCTTCACCCGAAACAATCAGATCCAAGAATCCATCACCATCATAGTCAGCCCAGGCAGCACCACCACCAGATAACTGAACAAAGGGTTTAGCCACACTGCTACCCATTTTGTTTTTTACGGGCTTGTCAATACGTTCAAAATTCTCCCCATTTACATTTCTGTATAAATATGAGATTCCGGTATTCTTGTCACCGTTACAACCTTGAATATAAAGATCCGTCCAGCCGTCACCGTCATAATCAGCAGCTACTACATATCGGTTAGAGTGATTTCCCCCTCCATTATCAATCAAAGGAAATAGCCCTGTAAAGACTTCTTCAAAACCTGTATTTCCTCCTTTATTTTTCCATAAACCAGCATAGTATTCTCCATCACTACTTTTCTTTCCAGTCAGAAACAGGTCCAGATTTCCATCATTATTATAATCGAACCAGGTGGCACTGGATGCTCTCAACCCCGGAAAATTGTGCACAACTTTCTCAAATTGCTTTCCATCCTTATTTTTATAAAGTAATGTTTGCTCTCCTTGTGAAGTAACACCGGCTATAATCACATCCAAAAAACCATCGTTGTTGTAGTCTCCCCAGGCAGCAGCAGCTTCATATGCCATAGGAATACTCTCTGTTCCCCCGTCTACTACAACAGGATTAATGATCTCAGAAAATGAAGCATGTTTCACCTGAGCAAAAGCAGAGGTGCAGGCAAGTCCGACCAACGCACATGTGCATCTAAAAATTTCTACGTTTTTCATAATACATTTGTTTTTCATTAATAGATAAAAGTTGTCGAGGCCAATGCAGCTTCTGTTTTCACAGAAACTACATATACTCCTCTATTGAAGCCCGAAAGATCTATCTGCTCAGAATAAGAACTATCCTTAAAATTCTTCGCAAATAAAACCTGTCCGGAGATATTGTTTATTCTCACTGCCTCAATTATTTTCTTTGTCTTTACATGAAGCGTATCGGATTCTTTCTCCACATAAACAGTGAGAGGATTCTCCTGATTGACCTTTGCAATACCCGAACCGGAGGAATGGAGCAAGCGAATAGCAAAACCGCCTCCTTTGGCCATGTTGATAGAAAGTTTAGTATCTTTAGTGATTTCCATCTTTTCACAAACATACTCTTTGGGCTGTTCACCCGATGCAGGAACATCCTTAAAGATGTCAGCCTGATAAGAGGCACCAGCTTCCAGAAAACAGAAATCAATTTCTACCGTTCTTGGAGTCCAATCGGTCATACCACCTACATACCAGTCTTTTCCCTTTTGTTTAGCCATCAGAATATAATCTCCCAATTTGGCATCCAATGGTACTGTTTTATCCCAGATTGTAGGAACTGTTGACAAGAAACTAAGTATATCCGGATATTTATTGTATTCTGTTGGAGAGTCACATAAGTATCCTACCCACTGGTCATAGATGACATACATTGACAGTTCGTGAGCTCTGGTACCCATACTCATCGGTGGAGTGTTGTCCTTGTCAATGGGTTTGAACACCTCCTGAGTTACATTTCTCATAGATCCCGGAGTATAATCTTCGGGACCAGCCAATGAACGTATAAAAGGAAATTGTGTATGATATTCAGGCGTCAGAGTGCTTTCCCAGAAATTACACTCAGCACCACGGACAGCCTCAAAATTCAGGATGTTGGGATAAGTACGATTGATCCCGGTTGGAACCGGACAACCATGGAACAGGGCAACCATTTGATTGTCTGCCAGGCGTTGTGCAAACTCTCGTCCCCAACGCATAGCAATCTGATCACTGCGTTCAAAGAAATCGATCTTTGCTCCGGAAACACCATAGTCTTTCATCTTCTTAATCCAGTCCTGCGGATTCTCTCTAACACAACTTGCCCATGTCCAAACCAAAATTTTCACATTCTTCTGTTCTGCATAAAGGCATAATGTACGTATATAATCTTCAGACCAACCGGCATCAAGTGTCATATATTCAATACCATGCTGAGAAGCCCAATCAACATAATATTTATATAATTGAAAAGACAGATTCTTATTTCCTGATGGAAAATCGACTCCTTCTAAAACGGCTTTATGCCACCATTCCCAAGCACTTTTACCCGGCTGTATCCAAGAAGTATCCGTCAAACGGCAAGGTTCTGCCAACATATACACCAATTCATTATTCAGCAGAGATTTGTCATCATTGGAAACAATAATAACTCTCCAAGGGAATGTACGGCTTCCTTCTGTTTTTGCAATATAGTTTTCTCTTGAAATAACCAGATGGTTAGAATACCAGTAGCTGGAATTTGAAGGATCAGAATCCATAACCTCTTTAGGGTATTGAGCCCACTTTCCACGCATGGAATTCACGCCGTTTTGCTCCATATACAATCCCGGATAATCATATGTATCAGATTCCGTTACAACAATCTTGTAAGGAGTATCAGGATACGAAAACAATACGGGAGATACAGAAAAACGGTTGTTAGTTATATCAGTCGGTGCATTATAAGTTTTATAGAGCCGTTCAAAATTTCTATATCCCTGATGAATCTGATGTACTTTCCCCTGCTGGTCTTTTTCTCCGGAATAATTAGTATCACACTCCGGGAAATAGATTGTCGGGGTTGAAGTAAAATTAAACACAGCATCTTCACTATTGATAATAATCTCTCCGTCCAGACGGGTGATAAAACGATACGCTATTCCCTCATCGTAAGCTCTCACCAAAAGATCATAGTTTTCATCAAATGATATTAACAGCTCATTATAAGCCTCTCTCAGAGTTTTATTTTTTCCGGCTACAACATCAATTGTCTGATCCACATGATTGGTCGTTGTGCTTTTTACTGTTCCTCCTCCCACGATTGTTCCGTTAGAAAGATTGAG
This sequence comes from Bacteroides sp., assembly GCA_019416685.1. Classification (GTDB taxonomy): domain Bacteria; phylum Bacteroidota; class Bacteroidia; order Bacteroidales; family Bacteroidaceae; genus Bacteroides. The sequence goes on along the minus strand of DXWV01000105.1, from coordinate 111,358 downwards.
TCCTATAGATGAAGGTGCTATCAGCTGCTTGTCGCCGTGCCATACCTCATAGGTCGTACCATTATCTACCCGTAGCTTTATTTTCAACGTGCCGTTAGGCGAGGTCGTTTCATATTCTTCTGCTTGTACACCGAATGTGCAAAAGAACAAAAGCAATAAAGATAAAATTGATTTTCTATTCATACTATTTTGTATTTTAAAGGATCGTTAATTATAGATTTTAATATCCCGAATTCTGATCTTCTTCGCTGATATCATCATTATTTTTAATCTCTGTATCCGGAATAGGATACCGCATATGAAAATCTTTAATCGTTCCTGATTTCTTAGCCCAGGGGTTATGTTCTTTTATCAATTCTACAAATTTGCCAGTACGAATCAAGTCCATACGTCTCCAGCCTTCAAAGCAAAGTTCACGGATACGTTCATTCATAATCTGTGTACGGAATTCATCCTGACCATAGTTCCAAGCCATTTCATTAGGCAAAGTACCACCCCAGGCACGGGCACGTACCTGATTTACAATCGTATTTGCCTGTCCGGTTTCTCCAAGCTCATTTAGACATTCGGCATAACACAGCAGAACATCTGCATAACGCAATACAATAAAATTCTTACCGGAATACCATTCGTTAGCCAAATTTCCATTGAACTGGTCCGTACGTTCGTCTTCATACTTTTTGATATGTGGGTCTAATTCATCAGCTCCCCACGAAACCTCAGTAGGTGTAATGCCCAGATAGGTAAAATCATAGCGTATACTTTCATCTCTGCGTAAATCACCTTCTTCCCAAATACCTCCTTCGGATTTTGATTTATAAGCATATTCTGTAGGCAATGCCACATCATATCCGGCAAAATAACAACCCTCTCCAAATGTAGCAACTACAGTACGAGACCCCATATCAAACTGCCAATGATTAATGCGGTTTACATTGTCATAATCTAATTCAAAGATCGATTCAGGTGAATTAAACTCTAGTTTCTCATCAAAAAGATTTGCAAAATCAGGATCCAGCTGATAACGGTTCATCATTGCTTCAAAACTCTCTTTTGCCAGTTTGAAATCTCTCATTCCAGTCTCTTTGGGAACTGCCATATACGCTTTACCCAACATGGCATAGGCTGCACCGGAAGTTGCACGTGTCTTATCACCGGCCTCTGTATACTTTTCTTTCAAAGATGTTGAAGCAAACGTAAAATCATCAAAGATTTGCTTCCAAACCTTTTCCAATGGTTGACGGGCAGAATTTTCCATTTTTGCAATATCAACTACCGGAATTTCTCCCCAATACATAGTAAGTTCCATCATCACCATAGCCCGTATAAAACAAGACTCACCCTTCAGACGCTTAATTCTGTCTAAAGTTTCTTCATCCTGAGTTGTTTCGGCCAATACATCAAGCGCATAAATTGCATTAGCTGCAGAAATAATAATCGGCCATCTTCTTGACCACATCTTATCTACCTGTGTAGACATCGAATTGAGCAAACCGCTGTAAAGATCCAAGCTGGCCTGTGCGGCATCATCCATCTGCACGATACCCTGCTTGCTCTCATCCAAACCTAAAAGTGAGAAAGTCAGTCCTTCGCGCCCGGATTTCGAGTCACGAAATGCTGTATACAAACCATCTACAGTTGGTGCTATGTTTTCCAGATTAGAAAAAGCCTCCTGCTCCGTCAAGGATGTTTTAGGCTCCTGATTCAGGAAATCGGAACAAGAAAACATTGTTAAAGAACCTGCCAATATACAGGCCGTTGCCAATTTATTTATTTTTATTACGTTTTTCATAACTAAACTATATTTTAAATACCTGTGTGAAGACTATTTACAATGAAACACTCAAGCCAAAAACAAACATTCTTGTAGGAGGATACCAATCTCCGGTTTCCGGATCATAGCCTTTATAAGAGGTCCAGCAGAACACATTGGAAATGGTTGAATAAACCCGTAAATTTCCAATCTTCATCTTTTCCACAATTGTCTTAGGGAATGTATATGCTAAACTCAATGTAGACAAACGTAAGTATGAAGCATTCTGTACGGAGAAATCCATCTGACTGGCGGAGAATGTGTTATAATACATTGTTTCGGTATCCGTAGGGTCATTATAGATAGGACGGGGGAATTTTGCATCTGTGTTTTCCGGACTCCAACGATCAACCAAATCAACGGAAGCAACTCCTGTACCCCGGCTTGTGATTAATGATTCATAGTAAGGACTTAGTTTCTTGGCTCCGTAAGAGTAGTTGAAAACAGCATTCAGCGTAATTCCTTTATAAGATAAATCTGTAGAGAAGCCGCCATAAAACTTAGGATCAGGAGAACCTACAATCACACGGTCTTTATCATCAATCACTTTATCATCATTCACATCCAGCGGATAGAGATCTCCGGGATTAACCTGACGTCCTGAGAAATCAATATTCTTCAAACGATCCATGTCTATCACTTGAGCAATGCCACCGGTTCTCCAAATATAGATTGTGTTACGGGATTCACCAAGGAACAGATTGCCCTCTTTCTGCATATTACGATTATCATCAATTTTGTAAATTGCATCATTATTTCCATAAAGCTGTGTTACCTTATTTTTATCAGCAGAAATATTTGCTGATAAATTCCACAAAAAGTCTCTGGTTTCAATCAATTTGGCATTCATTGAAAACTCAATACCTTTATTTTCAATAGCTCCGATATTTTCTACTGCTGAGCTAAAGCCGGAAGTTAATGGCAAAGAACGTGTCATCAACAAATCCTTATTCTTTATAATGAATGCATCCAATGATGCAGTAATACGTCCGTTCAGGAATCCCATATCCACTCCCACATTAAACTGTCTCTGAGATTCCCAGGTAATATCTTTCGTTCCCCGGCGCCCTTTAGGTACATTAGTTACTTTGCCATCTTCCAATTTGGCATCATAAAGCGTATAAAACGCAAAATCATCAATATTCTGATTACCTACCAAACCGTACCCTAAACGTAGTTTCAACTGACTAAGCACATCTTGTTCCTTCATAAAGTTCTCCTCTGCTATATTCCATGCTGCAGAGAAAGAGGGGAACAGCCCCCAGCGCTTACCTTCGGCAAACTTAGAAGAACCATCATAACGTGCCGTTGCAGTCAGATAATACTTACTTGCATAATTATAATTGGCACGCACTACATACGACATCAGAGTAGCTGTAACAAAGTCAGATCCGATAGAACGTTCGTCTGTTTTATAAGAAGATCCTATATTATAATAAGAGAATTTGTCAGTACCAAAACCTTTACCGGTTGCATACGTATAATCACGATTCGTTTGAGTAGCACTGGTACTAAAGAGAGCATTAATTTTATGATTACCAAAAGTACGGTCATACGAGATAGAGTTATCCCATTGCCAAGTCATTCTCTGGTCGCGGGTATGTTCTGCCTGCCCGTCTTGCGAATAACGAATAGACTCCTGAATATCTTTCGGAGTATATTTGAAACGATCTTCCTGAAAAAAATCAATAGAGAATATAGTACGGATATTCAATCCTTTAACAGGGTTGATATTCAAGAAATTAGTAGAAGATAAACGATTACGCCTGCGATCATTATCTATTTTCAAAGTACGAATCGGATTAAAATAATTATTATCCTCCAACCCACCATAATTCAGGGTATAGATTTCTGAGTTGACTGGTAACATCGGATTCGCACCACGAGCTTTGTCATAAACACCGTCATCCGAAAAAATATCAGAGTCAGTATGTGTAAATGCTGTATTGGTACCAACTTTCAACCAGGATTTTATCGCATAATCCGAATTAATACGTCCGCTATATCTTTTATCTCCAAGATTTTCAACCATTCCGGTTTTATTAGAATAGCCTAAACTAAAATAATAAGCACCCTTTTCGGAAGCCCCACTAAAGCTCAACGCATGATTTTGTTCCACACCGGTACGGGTTACCGCATCCAGCCAATTATAATTATCATTATTATTATAAGCATCAAACTCATATTGAGCAAAAACATATCCTCCTGATCCGTCTTTTGAATAAGGCTTCATTACCCTGTCATTCAGAAATGCATTTATTTCATCTTCAGTTGCTCCCGGATGACGTGCAGTAAAAGAGTTCATCGCTGCATCTTTTCTCAACTCAAAAAGGTCTTTCGTTCCCATAGTCTTGGGAAGTTTAGCATCCGTCTGGAAACCTACCCAACCATCATAAGTAACCTTTCCGACACCATTTTTACCTTTTTTAGTTGTAACCAGAATCACTCCGTTGGAGGCACGAGAACCATACAAAGCCGTAGAAGATGCATCTTTCAATACTTCAATAGAAGCAACGTCATTCAGGTTGATTGAATTAAACCCACCTCCGAAGTTATCCATAACCTGACCATCTATTACATAAATAGGGTCTGTAGTTCCGCTAATCGTATTAATACCACGAATTTTAATCGTTGCATCATCACCCGGCTTAGCTGCATTGGAAATGAATACACCTGCAACACGTCCTTGTAATGCCTGATTAATGTTGGTAACGGGCTTCTCTTCCAACACTTTGGCACTTACACTTGATACAGCACCAGTCAAATCACTCTTCTTCAGAATAGTACCAACAACTACTACTTCTTCCAAATCCTGAGCATCTGCTTTCAAAGAGACATTTATTAATGATCTGTTTTTTACAGCGATCTCTTTCGTTTCATATCCAAGATAACTGAATACCAATGTAGCATCAGATGCAACGGAAAGAGAATACTTTCCATCCAGGTCTGTAATAGTACCTTGAGTAGTACCTTTTACAGAAACACTTGCTCCCATCAGCACTTCAGAATCGGGAAATCCTGTAACGATTCCTTCAACTGTCACATTTTGAGCAGTCAATAGAGCACAACAAAATAACAGGGAGAAAAACCAAATTAATCTGTTTCTTTTCATAATACATTAAGATTAATAATTAAATGAATTTTATATTAATATCCTGTCATCGGCTACAAAACAAATACATAGCCAATAAATAGAATTAGATCATACTGTTATCAAATAGTAGTTTTATACTTCGCTGTTTCTCAATAAACTAATGATAACATAAAATCTATTTTACATATGCAAAATTAGGCGAATGTATAGGAGTACACAATGGAGAAATATACTATAAACATGGACAATCTTACGATAAATAAAAAAAAGAAAGTATAACTATTCCCAATCCTATAAATAGATGTAATATATAGGCTCGTGAATCATTCGCATACATCCAAAGAATCTTTTTTAGAAATAAAAAAAAAAGAAGAATCCATTTATGGAATTTCCCCCTAAGTAGCATCTATAGAATAAAACATCGAATTCATATATCACATTAAAATAATAAAAGGTATGAAAACAAATCAATTAAAAGCAATGATGCTGGGATTGCTGATAGCAATCATTTCTTTGGGAACAGTAAATGCACAGACACTCATAGTAAAAGGTAAAGTGATCGACGCTGCAGATGGTGCTGGCATTATAGGATGTACGGTGCTGGTAAAAGGAACTACGCGTAGCACAATAACCAACGTAGACGGTGAATATACGATCCGTGCCAATAAAGGTGAAAAACTGATATTCTCCTATATTAGTTATGAAACACAAACAGTGAAAGTTATTTCTGAACGGCTGAATATCACTATGCAGGCAAATAGTCAGATGCTTGAAGAGTGTGTTGTAGTAGGTTATGGCATGCAAAAACAGGTAAGCATGTGTGGTGCTGTATCGAATATTATGCCTGGAATAATGACAAGAAGCGCCTATACCTACGATATGAATACAGAAGAATATAAAAACATTGAAGAAAACAGTTTCAAGAAGGTTAACGAACATCCATTATCAACATTTTCTACCGATGTAGATGCCGCAGCTTACAGTAATATGCGCCGTTATCTAAACAGAGGTGAACTACCGCCTGCTGATGCTATCCGCACAGAAGAGTTGATAAACTATTTCTCGTACAATTATCCCCAACCTACAGACAAAAACCCGATAAAAATCACCACTGAAGTAGGTTCTTGTCCATGGAATAAAAATCATCGCCTGGTACGCATCGGGTTAAAAGCTAAAGAAATTCCTGCCGAAAAGCTTCCGGTATCCAATCTCATTTTCTTAATTGATGTATCGGGATCTATGTACGGACCACAACGTTTGGGACTAGTCCGGTCTTCTCTCAAACTATTAGTAAACAATTTGCGTGATACGGATAGAATAGCTATCGTTGTTTATTCCGGTTCAGCGGGAGAGCGTTTGCCATCAACCAGCGGAAGCGATAAGCAGAAAATCCGTGAAGCTATTGACGAATTGACAGCCGGAGGTTCTACAGCTGGAGGTGAAGGTATAAAACTTGCGTATAAAATTGCGAAAGAGAATTTTGTGAAGGGAGGTAACAATCGTATTATACTTTGTACAGACGGTGATTTTAATGTAGGAGTATCTTCCAACGAAGGTCTGGAGAATCTAATTGAACAGGAAAGAAAAAGTGGTGTATACCTCACTGTTTTAGGTTATGGTATGGGTAATTATAAAGATAGTAAAATGCAGATACTTGCTGAAAAAGGAAATGGGAATCATGCTTATATTGATAATTTGCAAGAAGCCAACAGGGTATTGGTAAATGAGTTTGGAGCTACTATGCACACAATAGCCAAAGATGTAAAATTACAAATAGAATTTAATCCGTCTCAGGTGCAGGCATACCGCCTTATCGGTTACGAGAGCCGCCTGTTGAAAGAGGAGGATTTTAATAATGACGCAAAAGATGCCGGTGAGATGGGAGCCGGACATACAGTAACTGCTTTTTATGAAGTAGTACCTGCAGGTGTGGAAAGTAATTTCGCGAACAAAGTGGATGATTTGAAGTATCAGAAGAAGGTAAAACCTGCTCTCCAACCAGTAACAGGTTCAAAAGAACTACTTACAGTAAAATTACGCTATAAAGCACCTGACGAAGATATCAGCAAGAGATTAGAACTCCCACTTGTTGATGATAGAGGAAACAATGTATCCTCTGATTTCCGTTTTGCTGCTGCAGTAACCATGTTCGGGCAGTTACTTCGCGATTCTGACTTTAAAGGAGATGCAACATATGCACAAGTTGTCGCAATGGCAAAAACAGCATTGGATAATGATGAAAGAGGGTATCGAAGGGAATTCCTCAGGTTGGTAGAAACTGCAGATGGATTGAAACAGTAAACGATGAGATTTGGATGAATAGAAAAAGAGGATGTATATAAAATTAAATTAATTATCATCAAAACACAAGTTAACGCTAATTTACGCAAAGATTCAATTTGCGAAAATTAGCGTTAATCTGCGTTTCAAAAGTTACATATTAACTTTTAGACAATCTCTTCCTTGTCAAATAAGCTCGTAACTACTACTCTGGATAGGCATATCAAGATTATGTAATACCTTTTCCAGAAGAATGCCTTCCCGATTATCGTACTCGTAACCAAATGTAGCACGGATACCCTGAAGGATAAATTGTGTAGCACGATCAAGAGCAATAGGCAGGCTGTCACCTTGTAATAAAGCTCCGGTAATAACACTGGTGAAAGTATCTCCCGTTCCCGGATAATGGGCCGGTAGATAAGGACAGGTTATTTTCCAAAAACGATTCCCGGAACGATTATAGGCATACACAGACGTTTTATGAATATCGTTCAGCACAGGGACACTGGTAATAATCACTACCTCCGGTCCCTGATCTGAAAGTTGACGGAGATAAGATTTCAGCTCTTCATCTGTATTCTGTTCTTTATATGGTAAATCGAGCAAATAAAATAATTCAGTAAGATTAGGAGTGATGACATCAGCTTTAGTTATCAGCTGGCGCATCTCCTTTATCATAGAATCATGAAAGTTGGCATACAGTTTACCATTGTCGCCCAAAACAGGATCTACTACCACAAGACTCTCCGGCTGACGAAAATCGTCAATGAAGTCCGACACAATTTGTATCTGAAGCGGAGAGCCGAGATAGCCCGTATAAAAAGCATCAAATTGCATACCCAGCTTTTCCCATTCAGTAATAATCTTAGGCATCTCTTCCGTCAAATCAAGGAATGAGAAATTGGGATATTGTGTATGACTTGATAATACAGCCGTAGGTAACGGACATACCTGAAAACCCATAGACGAAAGAATGGGAATGACAATTGTAAGAGATACCCTTCCAACCCCTGAAAGGTCATGAACAGCAACTACTTTCTTTACTTTATTTGCATACATATATACTAATTTTCCAATGTGTTAATATGCCAATTAGCGCGCTATCAACAGACAACAAGTCATGGCACATTATTTAAGAATAACCAGTACATCTCTTGCCCCATGTGCTCCCATCACCAAAGCCTGTTCTATATCAGCTGTTTTGGAAGGACCGGAAATAAATGTACCGAATTCATATTTTTCCTTTTTCACTATCTCATAAGCCTCATGCATATTGCTGACAATCCGGTTACGGTCAAGAATTATCACCAGCTTCTCTGCTATGAAGTAAAGGGCTTTATACTTTACTGTCTGAGGTATCCATACAGCAGCGTTCTCAGCAACACCCAGTTCTCCTGCTACTACAGCTATATCCGTACCGTTCAGATCCTGTGCACGATCTAATTCATCAGGGTTGAATGTTGCACAAGTCACTTCATCTATATCCGAAGCAATACGCGTAGCTTCAGGATAGGTCCGGCGAATGACAGCATTGATGTCTTCCTCTTTTCCCAGAAGTATAGCCTCCCCCCCTACAGCACGAGTCATTTCACAAAATTCAGTCACTACATCAGGATAGACCGTTGTTTTTATTTGCCACTCCGGATAGTCAAAACGCTTTTGTGTATTCCTGCGAATATTGGCTAATATTTCTTCTCTGCTACTCATTTCGTATCCTCCTTTCCTTGTACTTTATTCTTCTTCCACATCTCATTGAATGACTCACCGGCAAATCTAGGAAGTTCGCGCCCCTTACCCCATGCATCGAGATTATTATACTTAATGAAACGTGGTAAATGATTAACCACCGGAGCTGCCCACAAAGCTGCATTAAACAACACGGGCCGATCCATCAGTACTTTCATTCCGCCAGACATAATCTTCTTTCCGGTATCTGCTTTTCCTATTTTATCGAGTATCTGACGCCATTTATAGATCTGTTCGGCAAGATCAACTTTCACCGGACAAACATCAGAACAAGACATACAAAGTGAGCAGGCCGACAAATTATCATAATACTTCTCCGGATTGTGTGCCATCCCCAAATTGATACCAATCGGTCCGGGAATGAAATACGTATACGAATAACCTCCACTACGACGATATACCGGACAAGTATTCATGCAGGCACCACAACGAATACAGTTCAACGTCTTGATATGATCGGGATGAGCAAGAATCTCGCTACGTCCATTATCCACAATGATAATATGATATTCACCTCCTTCACGTGGCTTACGATAATGCGAAGTATAAGTAGTCACAGGCTGTCCAGTGGCCGAACGAGCCAGCAAGCGTGTAAATACCCCCAACGACTCCATATCAGGAACGATCTTCTCAAGACCGAAAGCAGCAATATTAAGAGTAGGACAAGAAGTTCCCATATCAGCATTTCCCTCGTTAGTACATACCACAATATCCCCGGTAGAAGCTACAGCAAAGTTAGCTCCTGTCATGGCCGCCTCTGCATTCAGAAATATATTCCGCAGATTCTTACGAGCAGCATGTGTCAAATAAGTAGGATCAAAATTACCCTTCTCTGTTCCCATTTCTTTTTCAAAGAGCTCCCCTACCTGCTCGCGTTTAATATGAATAGCAGGTAATACTATATGACTGGGTGGCAAATGCATCAATTGCAGAATACGCTCACCAAGATCGGACTCCACAACATCAATGCCTCTTTCTATAAGAAAAGGATTGAGTTCACACTCTTCGGCAAGCATGGATTTGCTTTTCACAAAATGATGTACCCCATGACTATTAAGGATTTCATAAACAATAGCACAATATTCATCGGCATCTTTCGCCCAATGAACTATCGCACCATTGGCAGTTGCATTCTTCTCAAACTCTACCAAAAGCTCGTCGAGGTGGCTGTTAGAATAAAGTTTTAGCTCACATGCCTTTTCACGCAAATCTTCCCACTCGGGAACCTCTTTGCTCATCTTATCTCGTTTGGCACGAACCATCCAGAGGGTTTCATTGTGCCATGCTGCCATTACAGAATTCTCCAAGAATTTCTCGGCAGCCTTTGCATGTTTGGTACTCATAATTGCGACGCTAAGATTTCTACAATGTGAATGATTTTAATAGGCAGCTTATCACGTTCAATAACGCCTTGCATATGCATCAGACAAGAACTATCGGCCCCGGTGATGTATTCCGCTCCGGTTTCCATATGGTGTCTTATCTTATCACGGCCCATGCAGACTGATACTGCTTGCTCTTCGACGGCAAACATACCACCGAAACCACAACACTCATCTACATGACTGGGTTCAAAGATTTCTATTCCTTCAACCAGCTGAAGGAGGTCGCGCAGTTTATTAAAGTAAGGAATATTCAGCTCACTCGGAGCAGATAACATGAGTTCGCGCACACCGTGGCAACTATTATGAATACTCACTTTATGCGGAAAACGCGCATTTAGTTCTTCGGGTCTGATCACATCGTGAATAAAATCACAGAGATCATAAATCTTACCTGCACTTTCGCACTGATGCCCTTCCTTAGCCAAGATACCCGGATGATTCAATTTGACAAAAGCCACACAACTTCCGGAAGGACCTACAATGTAATCGTACTGTTTAAACAGGTCATCGAAACGAAGCGCCAGTTTAGAGGATTCGTCCTCAAACCCCGCATTTGCCATCGGTTGTCCACAGCATGTCTGATCTAACGGATAATCAACATCTACCCCCAAACTCTTCAGAAGTTTATACGATGCCACACCCACACCGGGGTAGATAGCATTGATGTAGCAGGGAATAAATAAACCTACTTTCATAATTAGTTAGTTATTAGTTATGAGCTATGAGTTACGAGTTTACGAGCAGGTAACTTGTTACTCATGGCTACTGAATATCTATCAGTTTGTGCGTTTGCAGGCTTAGTCTCCATTTGGGATGTCGCATCACGCAGTCCACCGTCAATGCGGTGTTACTACAAGAACAAGGTTGGAGGAAAAAATGTTCGGCGGGAAGTAACTCATAAACGTCAATATTTTGTCCTTCATAGACAACTTTAACTTCATCTATCTTGTTTAAGCTTAATTTTACACCCTGTTTGGGCGAACAGGTTATCCAGTCGATAGAAGCCGGCAGCGGACAAGTACCATTCGTTTCAATACAAACGTACTTCCCTGCCTGATGTAAAAGATCAATAAAATTATCATCAATCCACAGAGAGGGTTCACCTCCGGTAAGTATCACCATAACAGCCGGATATCTTTTCACTTCAGCTATGATTTCTTCATCCGTCATCATCGTACCTTCTTCATGGCGGGTGTCACAAAAGCTACACTTCAAATTGCATCCGGAGAAACGGACAAAAACAGCAGGGGTACCTGTATGATACCCCTCACCTTGCAGACTATAAAAAATTTCGTTAATCTTTCTCATAGATAGCCGTGTTTGATTCAGACTCCTGTACTTCTACTTTGAAACAATGCGGGACTTGTTCACAAACCCAACGGGCTATATTCTCAGCAGTAGTATTAAAAGAAAGCACTTCATTCAGATTCTGGTGATCCAGCTTTTCTTTTACAAGCTTCTTGATATGGCTAAAATCCACTACCATCCCATCGGCATTGAGTTCCGCAGAGCGGCAGTAGACTGTGATAACCCAATTGTGACCATGAAGATTCTCACATTTGCTACTGTATGAAAGGTTCAGGCTATGCGCAGCCGACACTTCCAGGCGTTTAATTACTGTATACATCGTCATATATATTTAAAAAGTCCTGCATCTAATGTCACCTCGATGCAAGGGCAAAGGTAATACAAAATCAGTTTTCCATTCTGCAAACTTCATTATTTTTTCTACATTTGCAGGATGAAAACTATCTGTATCATTTTAGGAACCGTATCACTGGCACTGGGCATTCTGGGTATCTTTCTACCACTACTCCCCACAACCCCTTTCCTGTTACTTACTGCCGCACTCTATTTCAAAGGGTCGCCACGTTTGTATCAATGGTTACTGAATCAGAAACACCTCGGCCCCTACATTCGTAATTTTCGTGAAAACAAGGCAATACCGTTACGGGCAAAAATCATCTCATTACTACTAATGTGGGGCACTATGCTTTATTGCATCTTTTTCCTCATCCCATTGGTATGGGTTAAGATACTACTATTTCTGATTGCCGTAGGAGTTACTTATCATATACTCTCTTTCAAAACATTGAAGAAATGAGATAATCCGGTACGGGCATCAGCCAGTTTGTCTTCCCAATGTTTTACAGAGTTCTGCCCAATCACATCCGATACAAATTTCACTGAAATAAAAGGGATCTCTTTGGAAGTACAAACAAACGCCTGTGCATAGGCTTCCATATCAACCACATCTCCTTCAATATCGGTCAATTCAGTAAGAAAACTATCACCGGTATTACAGGTAGCCGATTCAGTCCAATGCCGGCAGAAACCTTTCTGTTCAAGCAATACAGAGGTATCCAACTCATAACTTAATCCCAATCCTGCAAGTTTATGCATATCCCGATCAATGAAATGGCGACAAACAAATACATCTCCTACCTGATGATTGATTGTCCCCGCTGTACCCATATTTATCACAATATCCGGCTCTACCTGACGAATTGCTTCGGCCAGATGAAAAGCTGCTTTTACTTTACCAATACCGGTACGCACATAATACACTTCCACATCGGGCCATTTAATCTCTGCAAATTCGCCTTGTACGGCGTAGGTTACTAATATTTTCAACATAAACTATTTTTCAAATTGATTATTTGGAATAACGTGACACCACGATATTCATACAAATATAAAAGAATAATCTTGGGCGTACAAATAAATTCAGAAGATATAGTATGGAAAGCCTTAAAATTAAGAATGAATTACTAGTAGATTTTTCATAAAAAGCAAGATCGGCTACGTTGTTTTATTCCAATAATTTCTAAAATTAAAATATATTTCTTAACTTGCAACCGTTAGCATTATTCACTTATTATGAGGAATCTATTTCTCCTTTTAGCCATACTGTGTAATTGTTATGTGTATTCTCAATTACCAGTGATTCCCGTCCCTCAAGTCGGTAGTTTAGGAACTTATGGGACAGATATGAACACACAGCCCCGTTCTGTACAAAGCAATCCTTTTGTAAACAGTCACCAAGCAAGCCCTTATGATCCGAATGAAGTAATACGCCAAAGACAAAGAACTCGGCAAGAGATAGATTATGCAATAACCCAAATGCGTGAGATTGAAGAGAAGCAAAACACAGCACTTTATCTCATCCATAAAGGTTTCCCATCCTGGGCCAATGAACCCGGAACGGAATACTTTCGCAATGCCTACAAAGAGTTGAATAGAATGTTATGCGACTCCACCCCATTAAATCTGGAACGTGCCGTATTCTTTGTAGAGAACGCATATTTGGGCAACAAATTGAACATGGATGATTTCCAAAAGAACATCAGAGAAAAAGTGAACTATTGCAAATGGCGAATAAAGCAGTTAAATCTCAACCCCAAGGATGGACTGGCCAAAAATATGGCTATATTCAGTCTGCTTACAGATACTCTTGATATCAAGCAACCGGGAACAGAAAAAACAATCACCAGCTACCCGCTAAAATATAATTTAGATGATTATGATAGTCAAAAGAGTTTCACCAGTCATTTTGTAGCCACATTATTATCTACCAATGTCGGTCAGTGTTATTCCATGCCCCTACTCTACTTGATTATGGCGGAAAGATTAGGTGCAAAAGCTTATCTATCTTTAGCACCGCATCACTCATTCATTAAAATACAGGATGACAATGGTGCATGGTATAATTTGGAACTCACTTGCCGCTCTGTATTAAGTGATTATCATTACATAAACAACAGTTATATTAAAAGTGCATCTATTCGAAGTAAGCTTTATATGAGTCCGCTTAGCAAAAAAGAAACAATTGCATTAATAATGAACCAATTAGGCAGATATTATTTAATGAAATACGGATACGACCCATTCATTTTAGAATGCACACATAAAGCGAAGCAATATGCACCAAATGATATTGAAAGCATCATTTTAGAAGCTGATTATGAAACTCGGTTAACTTTGGAAATAGCTCATTTATTAAATGCCCATAATCCGGATATATTAAAGAATATTTCTCCTGATGCTTACAAACATTATGAACGTATGCAAGAGTTATATAAAGAAATAGATAGCAGCGGCTATGAAGATATGCCAGTTGAAATCTACGAAAGATGGTTAAAGCATGTAGCCCGCGAAAAAGAGAAAGAACAGAAGAATTCTCAGCCCACTATAAGAAAAATGATCAAATAATTATATGAAACGAATTGCACGGATATGAAAAAGATCTCATTAATAATTACAGTATTAATTGTGGCTTGTTTCTCAGCACAAGCCCAACAAGCGGAAGGCAATCCTTTTGCCCGGCTTGGCTATAAAGCCGATGTATATACATTTGGTAAAACAAAAGAGTTTCATGATCTGGATGTAGTTGTAGAAATTGGGGAAGTATTGTTTAACACAGAGACGAACGAAGTTGTCGGGTTTATTGAAGACAATGATTCTTTAATTGAACTTAAGCCAGAACTACAGAGCATGTCGATAGATCCGCATTGCGAGAAATATTACTCGATCAGTCCGTATGCGTATTGTATGAATAATCCGGTTAATGCTATTGATCCGGATGGAAAATTAGTACTATTCATCAATGGCATGCACAATGGAGATGGAGGTCAGCCCAAATATTGGGAAGGAATGGATAAGTTAGTAATGGATCATTTGAATGATTACAACAAATTATATTTTGATGGATCTATGGGAGGAGCAGAAGGGTTATTTAATGGTATTATGTCCGACAAAATACTGGGTCCACATAAACTAAAAAGCATAAATGCCAAAGATAGATACACCGCTGGATACAATGAAGGTGCCGCTTTCGCTTCATATATTTTAGATCAACTAACAGATGGAGAAACAATAAAGGTTATTACACATAGCATGGGAGCAGCTTATGCAAAAGGAATGATACAAGCACTCATTGACAAAGGTATTGATCCATCTCTTTTTGCATTTGAAGCAGATTTTGCTCCGTTTCAACCAACAAAGCAGGTTGCAGTCAACGGTATTAATACTTTCCAATTCACCAATAAAAATGATCAAGTAGCAAATAATAGATTATTAGGAAGTCCTTTTGGAAAAATAGAAGGAGCTTCAATATTGTCAGTAGACAATGACAAAAACAAAGGACATGGATTCTCAAATTTCATCCAATCAATTCTTAGCTTACCTGTAGGTAAATATAATATAATAAATGGACAAATTATACCAGAATAGTATACATATGAAAACAAAAAAACATCATCCTCTTAAGATTCTAACAGGCGCATTATTATTCTATTGGATTATCACTTTTATCACAATGTTTTATTTAGAATCGAAACATCCGGGAGGAGAACAATTCTTATTAAGAATATTCGCTATAGGAATGAATTATTTTCCATTTTGGGGAATAGCAGTAAGTATATCACTTATATTTTATCATAAAGAATGGGCTGTAAAAAGATGGTATATATTGTTGATTATAATTTTATTATTTATATATTTATTCGTCTTTTCTTGGTGGTATATCATCTTTCATCCATTATGATAATGTAATCAAAGATGAGCATGAAAATATTAATAACTACATTTACTATCATATTTGCTGTGTTAATAAATTTAGGATGTACTAACAATCAGCGCAAACAGGAAGCAATATTAAAACAAAATAAATCTCTGCTTTCTGATACTATTAATCAATTTAGTAGTGATAGTATTTTCACTAAACCCATTAAATTAGCTATAAATGAATACATTCAGTATATAGATAACCTAAACTTTAAAACACCTATCAAAGATTTAATTTCAGTTTTATATTTTTATTCTAAATCAAACGGGGAATACCTTTTAATGACCGCCGAACCATATTATACAAAAGAGTATATAAAAGGTTATACTTACATTGGCAAATATATATTTGTCTATTATGGCATGGAAGATATCGCACAGAAATACATCAACACAAATAAATTCATTCCTTATCGGGATACAATACCCCGTTTTCGTGCATACGAGGACGTTTCAGGAAGTTATTGTGATGCATTCGGAACAATTTATCAAATCATCCGTCCGGATAGCTTTGTATTGGTCAAGAGAATGCTTTTTACAACGATAAACTGAATGAAAAGTTTTTCAATCTACAGATAGATCAATATACAAACTTCTGCCAAAGGATTATGCAGTCGGGAGATATTCGATATGAAGGAAAAGGCGATGAACAAGCTGCCAAAACACAATGCGCTGTTTTTGTATTCATGACAGACTCTACCCCTGTACAAAGTGGTGACACGATAACATGGCATCTACCTTTTAAATATAACTTTGATGATTATGCCGGACGAGAGGATTGGAGCAACATGTTCGTATCCCGAATGATGCAAATAGGGAAGGGAAATTGCCACTCAATGCCATTACTTTATAAACTGATCATGGACCGATTGGGAGAAAAGTGTTGGTTGTCCTTAGCTGGTAGGGTTTGCCGAATTAATGGTAAAAAGGAGGAAGTGATAGTTGTTATTATTCTGATTTATTTATTTTCATATACTTAACATTTGAATGATTATACCGTAATATTATTTTTATTCTGACATACGAGAACTGCATGATTGCTGACACCTGTACATGAGCTACTGTGGAACATATAATCCATAATTTCTGTCCATGCCGCATATTTCTCATCATCCATCATATTAATATCATGGGCATTAAACGTGAAATCCACTCCTGCATTTTGAATGATTGTCAGTCCATTTATGGAAGCATCATGTTCAATTTCTTCAGGCATAGTGAAGAAAAAAACATCTGGCAAGACATCATCAATGCCTTGTTTAAGCACAAGCTCATTCGTCTGTTTGTTTGGATACTTCATTTTCATATCGATGTCGATGCACCCCCTCAAATATGCACCGATCTTATTGATATAGGCAAAGAGTATATGGCCACCGGTCCTACAAATTCGTTTACTTTCCTGTATTACTTTCATCCTTTCTTCCTGGGGGAGATGATACATTGGACCAAAAACCAATACGATATCAAAAGTATCTTCTGAAATGCCCGGCAGGTTCGTTGCATCGCCGATAGATGCGCTTAAATTTGATAATCCCTGACTATTTATTTTTTTTGAAATTGTTCTATATGTTTTGGAGTTATATCAATACCATGATATGACTTACACATTTTCGACAAGAACAAACCATAATACCCTGTTCCGCATCCCAATTCAAGAACAGACATATTAGTATTCACATATTTTTCCAATAGCTTTTTTGTATAGATGAACTCTATTTGCTCAGATCTTGTCCCAAAAGCTCTTTTATCTTCATCAAAACTATTATAAGTTGATATTATTACTTCTTTTTTCATTGTCCTTTGTTTACTGCTTTTCTAAAATACCTTGTCTAATTCTTATTTAACTCTAATTATACTTTGAATATACTTCCCTTGTGGGTACATATAAGGTATTATTTCTTTTGAAACATATATTTTTGCGTCCAAGGGCAATGCACCATACATTTCAGACAGGTTGTACATTTCTCCACATCAATCATATCTTCCCGTGACAAGTCTGGTTGCCAGATTTTTCCTTTCAGTGCATCGGGCTGACAAACATCTGAACAAATTCGGCAGTTGCCACACTGAACCGTAAGCGGTGTCTGTAATACTGTATTTAATGGGATATCTGTTAATACTCCACCCCATACCTGGCAACAACCATATTCTTTATTAACCAGTAGATTGTTCTTGCCAATCCATCCCAGGCCCGCACGAACAGCTAATGTTTTCAACGGAAGATTACTTTTATTACCATCAAAATTATTTGTAGCTATCTGATTGTCGTCCGAAAGCGAATAGGCTTTGTGCCCGTTTTTTTCTATTGACTCAGCTAAGCGGTCAGATACACGGTACATTTCCATTTCATGACAATAATGTTCATCGTCATCGAAATAATTCCGTTCGACCATTTCCGGCACGTAGTTGGGATTACTGCTTACTTTTCTCAGATATTCGGGCGAACATTTTACTCCGAATAGCACAGCAAACTGAAATCCCCGATTCTGTGACGGATTTAACATTGAAATATCTATAAATCGGATAAATTCAATTTTGTGTTGATTTAATTCCCCAATGATTATATTGTTGAATGAATACATAGTTCAGCTTATTTTAAGAAGATTTTCTTTTGCACCGGGATTATGCATAAAGATAGCACCCACTATCTGGCAGGTATCCAACTCTTTGCAGTCTTCGCAAGTATCTAATCCTTTCCCATTTACACATTTGCGGATTTCGCACATCTCACCACAAAACACGGTTTTTACTCCATCAACACGGCAACCCATGCAATTGATGTGTTCTGCCACAATCGGTACTTTATTCAAAGCCCTCCACGTTTGGGCAACTTTTTCTCTTAGTTGATTGTCATCATTGACAGTGGCTATGCGGGCATCGCAGTTTTCGCAATCCAATCCGCAGCAGGCAATTAATTGTTTCATTATTGGATTATTTAGATTGAATTTCACATTTGTCCTTTCTTCATAACAGGTATATATATATCTGTAATCAATTCCGAAGCTGGAGTTTTCTCGGGGGTATTGATATATGTTTCAAATGTGAACTGCTCCCGTAAGGTATAATTACTTAGCGGCAACCAATCCAGATAAATATGACGATATATCCTATTTAACTGATGGTAAAACCCTTTGAAGCGAAAAATCGCATATTCACCCGATGGGATTTCATAAATGCCAAAGCCTTTAGGAATCTGGAATGATTTCGGTAATGTTACCCCAACCATAAAACGACTTTGTTCTTCCGGTGTGATCAACGGATAATCAAGGGTCAGACTTATATATTTGCATCCTTTAGAGGGTAACTTATAGCTTTCTGAAAATTCTATTAACTGCTTCCATAAAACTGAGAAGCTATGACTGACATTATTTGTTTTTTCTAATTTCAAATACGCAACTTGAATATTTGATATTTTCTCAATACTCGGGGTTATTTGCATTGGGTTCTTTCCTTCGGGACTACCATTTGAATACTTCTTACGAAATTCAGGAATAGAACAATTAAAATAGTTCCTGAACGCTCTTGAAAGCGTATGTTTGTTTTGATAATTGATTTGACTGAGTATTTTCGGAACGCTTATATCAGTTGACATCAATTTAAAAGCGATGTATTCTAGTCTTAACCGTTGTATATAATAACCGGGATTATCTCCGGTAACAGCTTTGAAAATCCTACGGAAATGATATTTCGATACAGACGTGATTTGAGATAGTTTGTCAGAATCAAGATCATCAAACAAATGGCGGTTTATATATTCCTGTACTCTTATTACCAGCTCATAATGTATATGAACTGTATTGATTTTCTGTTTCCACCTTTTAATTTGTGGAAGTCTTTGAGACATAATCTCTCTCAATTCCTTCGATGTGTAATTAACACCTACCTCTTTATAGTATTCTTCAGGGAAAAGCCCCCAGAGATAGATGAGATAATCCATTGAAAAATCGTAGAGTTTAACTCCGTTTTTCAAACAATAATCACAATATTCTTCATTCCGTTCTGTCCCAAGGATACTATAATCAATATCTAAAGGTATTCCGCAAGTTTGGCAATATTTTGTTTCAGTATTCATTTCATTAGCTTTTTGACAACTAAATGCAAAGTTATTCAATCTCTTACGCAATAGGTTACCATAAATAGCTAACTTATCTTTGCGCGAGATATTTTCCCATTTCTATGCATGCCGAATTAAATTGAACTATCAGATAAACCCGGATTTTAACCGGGTTTACTTTCTATGAAAAAGGATAAAAGACTATCTATCCGACTCATCATCTCTCCAATGCTCAGGTTTGTTCAATTCATCGGAGCATTTTATCTTTCCTTTACCTATTCCAAATCCCTTCGAACTGATTGGCTGAACCATCCAGTAATCGCAAAATTCTTCCAGTATCGGGTAAGGAGCAGGATAACCTAATCTGGCTGCATCTGGTATAAAACCATATTTTGGATAATATTCTTTATGCCCTAATACAAATACAAGGCTTGAGCCTTTTTGCCGCAACTTTTCTATACCTGCCTGTATCAACATTCCACCTATACCCTGCCGTTGATATTCGGGTTTGACGGCTAAAGGTGCAAGTATGTGCATCATCGGTTGCACCTTTTGATTCTCAAAGTAGGCTCTGGTAAAAAGAATATGTCCGACAGCTTTATCTTTATGGAAAGCGAGCAACGAAACGATTGGTTCTGCGGTTGTATCAGCCAATAGGTCGGCTACTAATTTCGCTTCTTTGTCATAACCAAATGCTTGCTTCTCAACAGTCATTATGTCGTCAAAGTCGTTCGCGTTTGTCTCTCTTATTTGTATATCCTTTGATTTTATCATTTCATTATTTTTTAAGTATGTATATATTGCAGATAGTTATCATATACTATCATAAACCTATTTATCAGGATCTTTGATCCGATACTGTTGCTCTTATTATATAAGGTAGGCAGTAGGCGGATCAGCAGATACTTATGAAGGCGCAGAGGGGCAATCAAGAGATTCCTTTACGCATTTTTACCTCTTCTACGAGCTTTGAAAAGGATTTCTCCTTTTTCCGTTTCTCATGTTCCGAAGCACAGAAATGCCATGCTTCCCGTTGTAGTTTCAGATAACTTTTTACTCATAATTACCGTATTTTAATCCGATAAGTCCAGACTTATATTTTTTATTCAGGGAGTTTTAATCTCCACGGAACAGTTAACCCTGCCTTTGTCGAACGATGCTTCGTAGTGTTCATAGAACCTTATTGCGGATTCATTCCAGTCCACAACCTGCCAATCCATACCTCTAAAGCCCAGTTCATGTGTACGCTCTATGAGTGCCTTGAACAGTAGTTTACCGATACCGCTCCTTCGATACTCCGGCTCGACATATATATCTTCGAGATATAACCTACGTCCAGTCCATGTACTAAAACCTGGGTAGTACAAGGCAAAACCTATTATACAACCTTTGTATTCTGCGATATAGCTTTCCCATATGCTGTCAGAACCAAAACCAGCCTGTTCAAATTCTTCAGATGTTATTTTTACCTTTTCGGACGCTTTCTGATACTCTACCAGATATCTCACCATTTTTAATAGGTGGGGACAATCTTCCTTTGTCGCTCTGCGTATAGTTATTGTGGACATATCAAAATATTTTTATGTAAATGGGTATCGTTTTATATTTTCGATTTTGTTTTTACTCTTGTACCTAAAAGAATTATTGTTGTATAAACAAGTATTGCAATTATATCAATTACTAAATTGCCCAACTGTCCTCCGGTCATTGCTAATGTAGTGGTAATAATAACTAATAAACGAATTACCAAAATAGCACAAATCATCCATGCGGTAAATTTCACTTTTTCCATTTCTTTATAAAATGCCATGATTATGAAAGCAATACCGAAAATACTGTTCTCTGCTGTAATAATATGCCAAATATACTTGAATGTAGTTATGGTATTAATATCTAATCCTCCTGAGAACAATTCAGGAATTGTGCTCTGTTGTCCATTTAACTCATGCGTTATCGAAAATAAGATTGCTAAGAATCCGGCAACGCTATAATAATAATTTATTTTTTTCATCTTTATTTTTTTGATTGAAAAGAATGGATACTTTATAATGGTGCAGGCTTTGAAAATACCTGCACCATTTAAATCGAAATCAAGAAATTCCTTTATGCTTCTTTACCTCCTCTATGAGTTTTGTAAAAGATTTCTCCTTTTTACGCTTTTCATGTACCGAAGCAGAAAAGTGCCAGGCCTCCCTTTGCAGTTTCAGATAGCTATCATACACTTTTTGGTCTAAGACACCATCATTTACTGCTTCTAAAACCGCACAGCCCGGTTCGTCCGTATGCCCGCAATCCCTGAAACGGCACGATTTTGCATAGTCGGTAATATCCAGTAGTTCTGCCAAAGAATCAACATCATCGACTGCTAAACCAAATTCCCGGACACCCGGAGTATCAATTAAGACACCGGAATTGTTCATCAATACCATTTCCCGGCGGGTTGAAGTATGACGCCCTTTTCCGGTGGACAGACTTATATCAGACGTGAGCAATACCGATTTTTCACAAAGTGCATTCACCAGAGAACTTTTACCAACCCCGGAAGAACCGACAAACACAACCGTCTCACCCTCCACAATAGATTCCCGAAGCCGGTGAATAGATTGTGGTTCGTAAATACTAGTGAAATATACGGGCATCTGACTGGAAATATGTTGTATCTGTTCTTTTATCTCCTCTCTGTCAAAAGGGATATCTGATTTATTCAGCACCAATACGGGTTTGATATTTTCTTCCGCTATCTGAACCATGAAGCGTTCAGCCCGGCGCACATTGAAGTTGTCATCGAGGCTTTGTACAATAAAAGCCTTATCGACATACGAAGCAATGGTTTGCTTATCAGCAACCGTTCCGCTTTTCTTGCGATACAACGTACGTTCACGGGGTAACATATCCACAATGATTCCTTTGTTTTCATCGAATGGTTGAAAAATAACCCAATCACCCACGCAAGGTAATTCAAAGTCAGATTTGCCGAACATCATATTTCCTGTTAGCTCACATTGAAGCAGGCCGTTTTCGGAAATAACATCATAACAAGTACGATGTACAATAGCTACCCGTCCATGATCTAGAGTTTTATGTATTGATTCCTGTTTTAGTTGGTTTAACTTATCGTTCCAACCGTAAATATTTAAATTAATCATTGTTCTATCTTTTTTGCAATATAGAATACATAGCCGTAGAATTCTTTATACTTCTGGTACATCTCTGCATCGTACCGTTGAAGGGCTACAAATTCTTCGGCGGTTTTATTTCCTGCATATTTTTCAAGAAACAGCTCTTGTGCCTTGATCATTGGTGTAAAATAATGATCTGTCCAGCAAGTTGCAGGCAGAATAAATGTAGAAACAGGCATATATCCTACTTTCTGTATCTGGGCTATTTTACCCGCAATGGTATTCATTTCAGGAAAATGCGGCATGCAGTAATTCTCAATTTCTGCCGGACGTTTTTCGGTAAACCACGAGCTTTCGGTAACAGCAATATATCCTCCCGGTTTAAGAAACTTACGCCATTCATTCAGTCCCTTTTCAAAACCGATATTATAGATTGCTCCTTCACACCAGATGAGGTCTAATTCCTCTTCCTGAAAAGGAAGATTATCCATTGAACGGACAATACCTTTTACTCTATCCTGAAAATTCAGCTTCGCAGCATTACTATTGAAGCGATCAATGAATGCAGGAAAAAGGTCGAAACCTGTAATTTGTCCCGGTGCATGCTGCGCCAATACCATAGTCTGACCACCTGTTCCGCAACCGATATCGGCGATAACGGACTTGTTGGTAAGATTGTCTATAAAGCTCAAGGCTTTCAGGGTTACTTCGGGACTACCGGGTCCTTGTCGTTCTGTATTTAAAAAGAATTCACAGATTAAATTAAATTCGAATTCGTGAATGGTTGTAATATTTTCGTTACTCATTATGATAATGTATATAGCATACACGGAAAGCATAACAATGCTTTCATCATTGCATACTGATTAAAAAACTAAAATTTAATAATAGAGAAATCACTCTCGAAAGGAGTTATCCGAGAGCAAACGAAAGGACAATCTGTACAGGAATTACAGATTGTTTATTAAACCAAATCCTTCTTAGTTGTTTTTGTCATGGTGCAAAGGTATATATAATTTGTTAATGGAAAAAAATTGCGATTCGTTTTAACTATAATAAGGGATTATTTTGTTCTCTGTCCCTCAACTATCCGAGCGCTGCTTTTCTTAGTTTTATAGCAATTAAAGTTATTGATAACCCTAATGCGAATACTATCCAGGCAAATGGATTACCAATCATAAAAGTAATTGCTGTAACTCCACTTATGAGTATAAAAGTGCTTATTATTAAAATTGGATAAGCAAAAAAAGAATGTGTTTCGATTTTTTTTAGTAAAAGCAGCAAGAGCAATCCATTTAAAACAAGAGAAGCACCGCACATTAAACTCATATATATCATTGCGTCAAAATTGCTTTTTGACAAACGTTCTAAGCCATCTTGTATTAAAGGAGTAAAGGTTGCAATTTCATGAATGATGCCCAAACAGAGAATTGCAATAGATAAACCTTTTCCAATAGAAATAAATTTTGCTTTCATGTTATTTACTTTTAAAAATCATACTGCAAATATATGGAGTAGGATTTTTTGCATTATTGATTATAAAGCCATATTTTTGTCCAAAAGCGACAAATTATGTTTGTGACAGCAGGTCTATTGAGCTTATTAAGCAGGCAATTTCATTCTACGGAAGAGGAAATTGCCAGGTTGTTTGCAGGAAAAAAGTTTCATTTTGATGCTTTATTAAATCCGACAACTAAGATTGATGCAAACGTATTAGGCGAATACCTGGAATATGTAGTGAAGCAAAAAAGCAACAATAGGATAGGCTTAGAAACTGGCTTCTTATTACCATTTGTCTTAACCAGTAGTATGTATAATATTTATAACCGCAGTAAAAATGTTCGGGAAATTTTTGAAAACCCTGAGCCTTTTGAGCCTGCTGCTAACGATATTCTGACCTATACAAACAGAGAGGATAACGATTATTTCTTTTTTGAAATATCAATTAATCATGAATTTGCTCAACTATATCCCGTTGCCTCCAGGCAATGGATGGAGATGCAATATGGTATTTCGCTTCAATATGCATATAGTTTCACAGGAAGATATTTATATCCATTACGCGCTTATTCGGTTTACCCTAAAGAAGGCAAGACAGATAAACTTGAGGAGTTTCTATATTGTCCGATAGAGTTTAATCAGGATAAGCTAACTCTTATTTTCAATCGATCCGTATTGGATCTTCCGGTAATTACAGGAAATAAAGCATTATATCCTATTTTTGAAGACTATATGAATGAGATCAAGCAAATGGATACAGAACAAAGCAATAGCTTATCGAGAACCATTCGCCGATATCTTATGCATAATCTTCTAAGTGCTGATTTATCTCTGAAATGTATTACGGAAAGGCTCAATATGAGTGAGCGGAATATACAACGTCGATTGAAGTCAGAAGGCACATCGTATCAGCAAATATTGAATGGTCTACGTATGGAATTAACTCAAAAATATATCCGAGAGAAAATACCCTTTACGGAGATTGCTTTTTTGTTAGGGTTTGAGAGTCAGAGTGCTTTTAATAAATTCTTTAATAAACATTTTAACACTACACCAAGTCAATTCAAATAAATATTTTTTTAAAAGAGGTATATATAAAGAAGCTTATAAAATCCCATATAGTTTGCCGTCAGGAATATCCCACGTAACTAAATATTTATCAGAACTATAAACTCTTATTTTTCCACTTGTTCCTTTTTAGATACGCTAATGACAATACAAGCAGCACTATGACATACAACTGCTCGGCAGTCCAGTACATAGCAAGTGGAATACTTGGGTAGCGGGATAGCATAAATAAATAGCTCAAATAGATAATTATATTTATCATTTGAAATATGAATGCTATCTTCGTATTACCTGTGCCGACATAACTGATTCTAATTATATTATTCATATTTGAAAATAGTCTACTTTATTTTCAGAATACTTTTATATCTTTGTAAACAGATAACAGAGTTATTTGAAAGCATGAAAAATTGAGTGTATCTATGCACTTTTTTTGTCCTTATCTATTGCCTTTCTTCATTCACTTACTTCTCAATATTCTATCTGTCAGGCAAGTACCCACAGGTTTCATCAAATATAGTGAAATTAATTTCTTATTTTAGAAATTATAATTTTAACAATCAGATAAAAGGCAATTATAAATAAAAAATAGTTTATCACACATCGGATAACGGATTTATCCGAATGCATCATTCTTTTGATTGAAATTTCTGAATAAATACTTCATCCTATTGCAATGTATTTTCTTTTCGCTATATTTGCAATGATACTTAAATAAAGTATCATTTTTATTCAGTTTAGTGTTCACCTAAAAGCTGCAATTTTTTAAATGAATACACCTGAACTGAACAGGGATTCGTATGTTGTTTTACAACGATATGCGCACCCGTTCAGTATAAGTGTATTCGGGTTGTTTGCAGCACCCAAGGTGGACTATATTGGATTGGGTGCGTTTTTTATGCCCCAATTAAAACTTTAAAAGAAGTATATATGGGGCACATTTTTTATTTATCTAAAGAAAAGTACTATACTGTTGGTACGACAGTTACACTGTTGTTCATTATATTACTCACCATTATTGCTTTCATGTGGATACACATTGAGCAACAAGACGAAATACTTTCAAACTTACACATGAAAATCTCAGAGAGGGAACGTTCCAGATTAACTGACAAAGATGCAATTCGAGCAATGTGCTGGAAAGAATTATTCGACAGAATAGACAATTCTCAGAAACAAACAATACCATGAAAAAAAGGATTTATGATAATGAGTACCCATGTCCCTACTCTGCAAAAAAAGATATGGAAACGTCTGAAGATGTTTATACATTTCTACAAAATCTCTATGAAAGATTAGACTCTTTTGATTGGAACAAATTCGGCCTTGCAGATTTAGAATGCACATATTGTTTACTACAGTTCGCCGTAAAACTGGCAGAATCTGACAGGCAAAAATATAATAAGAATAAAATATCCATTCTAACAAATACGAAAAATAATGTTACAGAAAAATTTCTGGAACTAATACTTGATCGCATTCGTCTACTTATAAAGGACACATAAAGAATCATCTCAATTTAATCTGATCCTAACCTATCTTTAGAGAAATCGCCGTTCACTCACGTTATTTCAAGTTGTGAGGAACGGCGGTTGTTTTTTAGCACATTGTTATATCAGAATGCTTCACGCTTGTGCATGCCTCATATTACGTAGTTAGTTTCCATTTCCTCCCACTTACTTTTAATATTCTCTTCTCCATCGAAATAGCCTAATTGAACATCTTTATCAAATATCTCTCCCGATGGAACAAGGTATATTTTATTTGAGTCCGGATATTCACACACATCGTATCCCAAGAAAGTTCGTATATCCAGATAAACGCAAGGTTCTGTAGTGTGATTATACAGTTGATGCGCCCCTGTTTCACCCTTTTCAAAAAACACAAGGTCTCCCTTGTTCACAACTTCCAGACCTTTAGGAGTTCTCAGAGTAGCAGCACCCGAAATTACCATAAATAACTCTTCTGCAAATCTATGATAATGATATGCCGAACAATATTGCCCGGGATTTAACCGGCGCAAATCAAAGTTTAAATTTTGAGGTTCTACTCCTTTACTCATCCTGGAGATATCAGTAAATAATCTGAAGTTATCTATTCTGTTTTCATTCTCTTTAAACTCTCTCTCGGTTGATTTCAGAATTGTTGCCATAAGTTATTTCTTTATTAAATTATTAATCTGTATGTGGGGATTAATTCAAATCTGAAAACAATGAACTATTACATTAATAACTATATTGTATCAGTACAACTTCCGTTAGAAATTATTCACTTTATAATATAGCTCTTCAACGCCTCCACATACTCTTCAAAAGCATCTACCCCTTGCGGCGTAATTTTACAGATAGTACACGGCATCTTCCCCTTAAAAGTCTTTGTCACTTCCACATAACCCGCTTTGTTCAGTTTATCAATCTGCACACTCAGATTCCCTGCCGTAGCTCCTGTCTGCTGACGGATATAGACAAAGTCCGCTTCCTCTACAGAAATAAGCAACGACATCACCGCCAGGCGAAGTTCGGAATGGAGTAACGGATTCAGTTCTTTAAACATTGTTTCTCTTTGCTTTATGATTGACAATATGTCCCGGAATGATCATCACCACTACAATAGCAAGGGCAAAAGCAAAAACCTGAGGTAAAGGACCTTCTACGATGGTGTTGATATTAAAAAGCATACCCAAAGAAATAGCGATACCAAAAGCGGCACAGTTATAGAATGACTTTTCCTGAATGACAGAGCCTGTTATGCCTGCACCAACGGATAACACAAGTAACAGCAGAGGTAATATAGCAATGTTGTTTCCATAATTCAAAGCCAACAGAGCAATAATGGCACAAGTTCCCCCCACTATTTGCCATACATTAGAAATCACTTTATCGACATAACTCATAGTTCTTTTCCCATCTCTCCGGGACATCCACCAGATATACAAACACCCTATTGCCGGGATAACACTCCCAAGCCAAAACCAACTCTGACTTCCCGTAAAATAAAGTAACACAAAAATTGCAATAGAAACGGTAAGCGTTAAATATCCCCAGAACAAAAAGGAGTTACCACTTCCTACTACCAAACCTTTTTTACTATTTTGAATCATCTGTGCTATCAGCGCCAGACTCTCTTGTTCATTCAATTTCTTATCTTCCATTTTTTTACTATTTATTTCAACCGTTTGCTGCTCAACAATGCATATAAAGAAACAAGCAGCAAAGGTAAATGATACATTCCTAAATAAAAACCCGCAGGGGAAGCAAATTGCCCCATATTATAAACTCCGATAATGAGTCCTACCATTGCTGTCACTCTGTAAGTAGTCATATTAATTCGAGGACGACATAACGTAAGCAATGTCAGAAACACAGGAGTCATTGGGCAAAAAGCCAGCGATGCATAGCCCGAAAAGAGATAGGCCGGATTAAAATCCGGTTTCACATTCAACAAATCCATAGGAAACCATAAGCAAAAAAAAGCTACAGGAATCAGCCACGCTGTTCTCCAATTGAGATTGGAGAAGTCATACTCATTCTCCCCCTTCCAGCAATCCCGAAACCAGACAAAAGCAACAAATGACATCATCACCAGATTAACCGTTACCACGCTGACTCCATATTTATTGGTAATGGCTATGCTCTGAATAACTGCATACAACAAATAACAGACTCCCACATAAGCCGAAAAAAAACGCCCGATTCTATTTCTAAAAAACAACAAGGCTACAATCAATGCAAGTGCCATCCACTGAAATATAAAGGAATAAGGATAAAACCGGTTTATCAAAGCATGCCCCAGTGTAGTAAAGATAATCTGCCCCATCTCTTCAAAGCGAAAACCTTTAGTAGCCACCGGCATTAATACAAATTGCAAAACTATCAGTACCAGGAAGAATTTCCAGGAAGTGCAAAAACGTTCGAAACGTGTCGAAGTATCTTTCATAATCATTTCCCCTTCTTATTTCCTTATATTTGCACTGTAATTTATCATATGTCCGGGAATAATCATCATAAAGATGAAAGCAGGAGCAAAAGCAAGTATCTGATTTACACCTGTTACCCAAATGCATCCCAAAGAAGATAGTACTCCCAGCAGACCACCTATCAGTGCTATTTTAGAGTGTATCACCATTCCGGTCAATATCACTCCCATTCCCATAAGCAAAAGAATAATAAACAAAATAGGAAGGGGATAAACAATAGAAACGCAAGATACCAAAAAACCTGCACTCCCAAATACAATCCAGATATAGTTTACAACCCGATCTATATAAGTCTTTACAGCCGATTCGTTCTTTCTGCTCACCCAAAGAGTACCAGGAAATCCGATAGCCGGTAAAAGAAACCATAAATATTGCCACTCATACTTTCCAGTCGACGTAACCATATACCATACCAGCAATGAAATAATCACTGTTCCATACCCCCATATCAAAAAAGGAGTACCACCGTCCTTTTCAACTCTTGTCCGTGTGTTTTGAATCATTTGAGAAATAAGCTCTAAACTTTCTTTCTCATTCAATTTTTTATTTTCCATATATCTTATGTCCTTTAAATTATTCAACTACCTGTTGTACTCAAAACTATAATATAAGGCTACGATAACCATAGCACACCAAACTCCCAATATTTTCAAAATAATGTCTTCCATCGTATTTTCTGATTTAATAAACGAATTAAATACATTGTATCAAAGATTTAAATCCGATGCAAATATAAGTAGTTTATTTTATAAACTAAATTATTTAATAAATTAATTTATAGAAATATTAGTTCATCCAATTTCAGTACCAATAAAGAGGGCAATTAAGTATAGGTTTAAACTACGCTCAACAACACACTCCATTAGCAACTGTATACCAATTTATTACAGGTATAACTCTTGTAGCAAGAAAGCAAAACATCCGGGTGTTATCTATTAAAACATCCGGATGTTTTATACAACAACATGGGGATGTTTTCAACAAGAACATCCGGGTGTTTTGACTGCAGACTTCAAAAGTTAATGATGGCATGAAATATAGAATGAACAACTAAAAAGTATGTACCTTATCTCTACTTAACTCCGATAGTAAACATCCATCTAATAGCTATTTTCAGCCCAAACGACTAATTTCTGCGGAAAAGTTTTTGTAATCTCAGACTTAATTGTATTTTTGTGTACAATTTTGGTGTAGTAATGACAGAAGAAGCAAAAAAGCTATTAAGTACCTTTGAAGCGAGACTACGGCATTTAATCTATCTTCACGATGAATTAAAGCGTGAAAATGCTGAACTTAAGCGACTTCTCGAAGAAGAGAAGAAAGAGAATGAAAGGATACTGGCTGAATATAAAGAATTGGAAACAAGCTACACGAACCTAAAAACAGCTACGACAATCAGCCTTAACGGCAGCGATGTAAAAGAGACAAAGCTGCGATTGTCTAAATTAGTGCGTGAAGTCGACAAATGCATCGCTCTGTTGAATGAATAAAAGAAGAGATGTATGAACGATAAAATAAAGATAAACCTGCAAATTGCAGACTCATATTATCCCATCACCATTAACCGTGATGAAGAAGAATTGATGAGAGAAGCAGCCAAACAGGTAAATATCAAGCTCAATGCATATCGGGAGCATTACAAAAGCCTGGAACCTGAGAAATTAATAGCTATGGTAGCCTATCAGTTTTCACAGGAGAACCTAAAGCTAAGGCAACGTAACGATACCGGTCCGTATACAGAGAAGATAGAAGAATTGACTGAAATGCTCGAAGAGTATTTCAAGGGCGAGTGAAAACACGCCCTATCAACAAATTTATAGAAAACCCACGCACTGCAAGATACCCGGGAGAAAGAATTTCCTCGTATTTGCGGTGCGTTTTTATTTATACTTAAATTAAATTACAATGTTAGTAACAATAGTAGCATCCATTGCTTGCTTCATCGTAGGTGGCATTTTGTCGTACGTATTATTCCGATACGGACTAAAAGCCAAATACGACAACGTCTTGAAAGAGGCGGAAACTGAAGCAGAAGTGATAAAGAAAAACAAATTGCTGGAAGTCAAGGAGAAGTTCCTCAACAAAAAAGCAGATCTGGAAAAAGAAGTAGCGCAACGTAATCAAAAAATTCAGCAGGCTGAAAATAAATTGAAACAGCGTGAAATGGTACTAAGTCAGCGCCAGGAAGAGATTCAGCGCAAGAAAGCCGAAGCTGACGCCGTAAGAGAAAACCTGGAAGCCCAATTGGGAATTGTTGATAAGAAGAAAGAGGAACTGGACAAACTGCAACATCAGGAAATAGAAAAACTGGAAGCACTTTCCGGTTTGTCTGCCGAAGAAGCTAAAGAACGCTTGGTAGAATCTTTGAAAGAAGAGGCCAAAACACAGGCACAGTCCTACATCAATGATATCATGGATGATGCCAAGCTAACAGCCAGTAAAGAAGCAAAACGCATTGTGATACAGTCTATTCAGAGGGTGGCTACAGAAACAGCTATTGAAAACTCTGTAACTGTATTCCATATTGAATCTGACGAAATCAAAGGACGTATTATCGGCCGTGAAGGACGTAATATCCGTGCATTGGAAGCTGCTACAGGTGTGGAAATCGTAGTAGATGATACTCCGGAAGCAATTGTTCTTTCTGCATTTGACCCCGTACGTCGTGAGATAGCCCGTCTTGCCTTGCATCAGTTGGTAACGGATGGACGTATTCACCCTGCACGTATCGAAGAGGTAGTATCAAAAGTACGTAAACAGGTTGAAGAAGAGATTATCGAAACCGGTAAACGTACCACAATTGACCTCGGTATCCACGGGTTACATCCGGAACTGATTCGTATTATCGGTAAAATGAAATACCGATCTTCTTATGGTCAGAACTTGCTGCAACACGCTCGCGAAACTGCGAATCTATGTGCTGTAATGGCATCGGAACTGGGCTTGAACCCCAAAAAAGCAAAACGTGCCGGACTGTTGCACGATATTGGTAAAGTGCCTGATGAAGAACCAGAATTGCCGCACGCATTACTTGGTATGAAACTGGCCGAGAAATTCAAAGAGAAACCGGATATCTGCAATGCTATCGGTGCTCACCATGACGAAACGGAAATGACAAGCTTGCTCGCTCCGATCGTACAGGTGTGTGATGCTATCTCCGGTGCACGTCCGGGAGCACGCCGCGAAATTGTAGAAGCGTACATCAAACGTCTCAACGACCTGGAGCAATTGGCTATGGCTTATCCGGGAGTAACAAAGACTTATGCTATCCAGGCGGGACGCGAACTCCGCGTTATCGTAGGTGCAGATAAGATTGACGATAAGCAAACAGAAAGCCTGTCGGGTGAAATTGCGAAGAAGATACAGGATGAAATGACTTATCCGGGACAAGTGAAGATTACCGTAATCCGTGAAACACGTGCGGTTAGCTTTGCTAAATAAAAAAACGAAGAAAGAAGAATATCAAGATAAGGGCGAAGCAATTCGCCCTTTTTTAATAACGTTTTCCTGCTATGAGAAAGTATAAATTCGAGATATGTACCAACTCGGTAGAGAGTTGCCTGGCTGCACAGCAAGGTGGAGCAGACCGTGTAGAGTTGTGTGCCGGAATACCGGAAGGAGGAACAACGCCTTCGTATGGTGAAATTGTTCTTGCACGGGAATTGTTACATATCAAACTCCATGTAATAATCCGCCCCCGGGGAGGTGATTTTCTCTATTCACCCTTAGAGATAAAAACGATGTTAAGGGATATAGAAATGGCAAAGAAAACAGGTGCAGACGGTGTTGTATTGGGCTGTCTGACATCAGACGGAGAAGTTGACATGCCTCTAATGAAGGAGTTGGTAGCAGCTGCTGACGGGTTATCGGTTACCTTTCACCGGGCTTTCGATGTATGTCGTAATCCACAGAAGGCATTGGAAGAGATTATAGAATCAGGTTGTAACCGCATACTGACTTCCGGACAACAAGCAACCGCAGAAGCCGGGATTCCTTTATTAAAAGAGCTACACAAACAGGCTGCCGGACGAATCATCCTACTTGCCGGCTGTGGTGTAAACGAAAAAAACATAGCATGCATTGCCTCAGAAACAGGAATCGAAGAATTCCACTTCTCTGCACGAGAAACAGTGATCAGTGACATGCAATACCGAAATCCGGCAGTTTCAATGGGAGGAACAGTACTAATTGACGAATACACCAAACAGATAACTACCGCACAAAGAGTGGAAAAGACGATAAAAGCAGTGAGTAGTGATTAGTGAGTAGTAGTTAGTGAGTAGTGGTTAGTGATAAGCGAGTAGTAATAAGTAAACCGCACCATCCTATTGCCGCTTGGTACTAATCACTAATCACTAACTACTACTCACTCATCACTCCCCCCTATCTTACAAGTATGGTATAATCGTTATATAGATACCAGTTATAATAGCAGAGGTGATGACGCCGGAGATATTGGCTCCTAAAGCATCACCAAGAATAAAAGAGTTAGGATTGTCTTTACTTACTATCTTCTGTGCTACTTTTGCAGTTGTCGGCACACAGCTTACAGCAGCAATACCAATCACCGGATTATAATTACCCTTTTTGATAAAGTACATAACATACCCTCCCAGTATACCTCCTACACCAGAGAAAAGCAAGGCGATAACACCTAAAACCAACAATTTCAAGATCTTAGGATCAAGCAGTAAGTGAGCATCACAAAGTACTCCCAGCAGTAACCCAAGCATAAAAGTAGAACCATACAGCAATGGACCACTTACAAAGTCATAAATATGCTTCATCCCGGATTCACGCACAGCCACACCTATAAATAAAGAGAAAAACAAAGGAGAAGCTACCGGAAATAAGAAACACAACACTGCGCACAGAATAGCGGAGAAAGCCAGTTTTACTTTTGCATCGTAATTTTTAGGGGCCTTCTTTGTGGTCATCTTAATAGCACGCAGACGTTTGGGAACCATTAGTTTTACTAAATAAGGATATCCACCATACGTCAACCCCAAATAGAGATAAGCTACTACTGTGATAGGAACAAACAGATGCTTTGCCAGTGCCAGTGAAGTAAAGAGCACCATCGGACCATCTGCTCCGCCAACCATAGCTACCGAAGCACTCTCTTTAAGTGTCAGCCCGAAAGCAGAAGCGATAGGAACGGTCAGGAAAGTACCCAGCTCGGCACACAATGCCAGAAATATACTTGCAAATGGTTTCTGGAGCAGAAAACCTACATCAAGCAACGTACCGATACCCATAAACACAAAACAGGCTATCAATCCATTACTGAAAGTCAATGTATAAACCGGTTGCAAGAAGTCAATCTGCATGGTATTCATCAACTCATCTGTATCAGAAAGCATCGGATCGAGAAATAAGTTTCCCAATGTACCGTCCGGCATTATCAGCGTACCACAGTTGATAGCTACCATTCCCAATCCCATCGGTATCATTACCATCGGTTCCAGCACACCTTTCCAGCCCAGATAAATAAGCAGAAACCCTAAAGCGACAAGAAACAGACGGGCACTTGCAAGTAGCCAGCCACTCTCCATCATTGTTCCCACTCCCTGGAACAAGCTCATAAAGTCTATATTTTCCATGATATGATAAATTTATTATTTGGTATTGGCAGATGATTTCTTACTGTTATCTTTATGCTGCTGGAGCATTTCTTCTCGTTTTTCAAGGTAAACGATGTGGGTGTCTTCAGGGTAATAATACTCCAACAGATTATCATCGGATGCACCCGGGCTTACCCCATGATAATATCCGTGGTAACGAATGATATCCCGATTAATACCACGACTGTAATCTTCCCGTTTATCGCCCGAACCATCCTGTTCAGCTATGGCATTATGCCATAACAAACGTTCCACATTCTGACGTACTTTCTTTAAACGCCGTAATCGTTGGAGTTCTACCTGATGAGAACTATAGAAATCGAGTGAATCGGCTGCACTTGCAATAAGTTTTATCACTGCAGCTACGAAAAAGCCTATGACAAACGTAAGTCCCATCATGGCAAAAGTGGCTAATAATAATTTTAACATAGTAATATATTTTAAGTTATTAGTTCGTTTCAAAATAAAGAAGAGGCGCCCAATGGTAAACCATTATTTAGACACACATGAAATTCTTTAATTCCATTGGGCTTTCCTCATTCATCCACATAAGGCCAATCGGCTGATGCATCTGCCTGAATCACTTCGGTTACATCTTGTCCTTATATGATGCTTATCCCATTATCACAACGGAACTACAATATCTTTTATCCCCGGACATCAATTAATATTCGGGAGGTATATCATTCAACTCTGCTTTTGTGAATACCGGACCGTCCTTACAAACATAAAGTTTCCCGACATTACAACGTCCGCACTTACCCACACCACACTTCATCCTGTTTTCCAATGTCGTATAGATATTTTCGTCTTTAAAACCCAACTTCTCCAATACCGGAAAAGTGAATTTAATCATCACCGGAGGCCCACAAACAATAGCCACCGTATTCTCACTATCGGGAGCTGCTGCTTCCAGAACCGAAGGAACGAAACCAACCTTACCATTCCAGCCGGGCGTTTCCCCTCCCGGATCAACCGTAGTAATCAGATTGACATCCGGACGGCTCTCCCACTCTTTCAGCTCTTCCTTATATACCAGATCGTTGACAGACTTTGCACCATAAACGATTGTAATATCTTTAAAATTCTCCCGCGTATCCAAAACATTCCAGATGACACAACGCATGGGAGGAAGTGCAATGCCACCCGCCACGAACAACAGATTTTTACCTTTCCATTCATCTATGGGAAATGTATTTCCAAAAGGTCCCCTAAAACCTACTGTTGCTCCTTCTTCAAGTTTCGATAACCCGGTAGTTACCCTTCCCGCCTGACGAAAAGTACATTCTATATATCCTTCACGCGTAGGAGAAGAGGCAATACAAAAGGTAGACTCTCCTTCACCAAAAGCAGAATACTCACCAAACTGTCCGGCTTTGAAGTGGAAATTTCTACCTTCCTCTTCATCCTTAAATCTCAACCGGAAAGTTTTGACTCCCGGAGCTTCCCGGGTTATCTTTTCCACCACCATCAAGTGTGGAAGGTATATGTTTGACTGCTCATTCATGATTGGCAATAGAAATTAAATGTTCAAGTATATTCATATCTACAGGACAGGCGCGCGAACAACGTCCACACCCTGTACAACCTGTTTCGTGTATCCTCTCGGGCATATAAGAAAACTTGTGTAATATCCGCTGACGCCAACGGGAACTTTGCGTAGGACGCGGATTATGCCCGGAGGTATGTTGTGTAAAGAGAGAAAAGCCACATGAATCCCAACAACGAATACGTCTGCCGGATGATCCTTTGGCATCTTCCTGAATATCAAAACAAGCACATGTAGGACATACAAAAGCGCAGGCTCCGCATCCCAGACAACGTTCCGACTGTTGTTTCCAAACCGGGCTGTCAAAGGCATCAGTAAGCTTCTCACGGATTGTATCAGGAGTGAAATGTGTTGTGACGGTAGCTAAATATTTATCTTTATCGATATCATCGGCGGGTTCAAATTCTACAATATAGAGTTTTGCCAGTGCTTTTCCTTTCATTGTCAATATCTCCACAAAAGCACTGCCACCAGGCAAGAGTGTTACCTGTATATCACTTCCGTTGGTATTTCCCGGTCCTCCATTCACTGAAGTACAAAAACAGGCCTCATCACAACGTGAACAACTAAAGCTGATCAATGTAGTTTTGGCACGCCGCGCATTATAAAGTTTATCTTTATAATCCCAGTTAAATATTCCGGAAAGCGGGGCAAAGCCGGCAGCATCACAGGGACGGATTTTCCATAACACCGTTTCAGGGATAGTATCGGGATTAGAATCTTTCAACATAGTGTCTTTTCCTTCTTTATGATAAGAGAACAGCACTTCGGCTGTCGGAAAAACAACCCGTTTGACAGATTGAGCGGTCTGTACATAGTCTGTTGCCACCTCATCCGGTGAAGTAATTTGCCGGAAGTCAATTTTATCTCCCTGCTGTACGGGAGCCAGTACACGCATTCCTTTTTTCAGCATCTGGTTCAGCCACTGTTCAAGGCTATTCTTACTTATATGTAGATTTTCCATGACTGCAATTTAATGTATAAAATTCTCCTTATCCCCCACATTGAATGTGGAGAGTACATTCCCGTTCTGAGCTGTTTGTCCGGGAGTAAGTCCGAACTCACTTCCAATATCCTCCATCATCTTATGAGTCAGAAGGTGTATCGGAATACCTACCGGACAGGCTTTACCGCAAGCACCACAACCAGTACAACGTCCGGCAAGGTGCATAGCACGATTTATCTGCCATTCTAAATTTCCTATCGGAGCAGCCCAGGGTTGAATCCATTGAGGGCAATTCACTTCAACAATACAACGCGTGCAATAACACAAAGGACAGGCTGCCCGACAGGCATAGCACTTGAAACATTGAGAAAGTTCCTGCATCCAGAAAGCCCAACGTTCCTCACGGGTCATCCCCTCCAGTTTGAGAATCATTTCCTGTTCCTTCTGTTCCATTGCATATTGAAACTGAGCCAAGTATTCACTAATTGCATCAAAACCGGAAAATTCTATCACTTCTCCCTTCTGATTCACCGTAAGGAAAACGAATTTATTTTCTTTCAACTGATGTTCTACTGAAAGCTGAACAATGCTGCGTAGTACCGGAATAGTGGCTACTACTGCTACTATTCCGGTTCCCAACAATTCCGGTTTAGTCAGATATACAGCCAGATTATTAATGCAACGACTATCATAGATCAGGCGTTGTGCATCTTCGGCACTTTCACAAAAAAGAGGACGGGGTTTCTTATTTCCCTCTTCATAACCTATCACTTTGGTTACAATACCTTCGGACAGCAATGCTGACGCTTTTTCAGTTAACGCACTCATTGATAGTCTCCTCTCCCAAATAGTTTGTAACTTTCTGATATTCTTTGTAAGGTCCCAATTCACGTATTTCTGCTACCGTATTATTCACCAAGTCTGCCCATTTTGCTCCTTCGGCAGCCGACACCCAGGAATAACGGATACGATGTACATCAATACCCAGAAAATCCAGTAATCCACGGAATACAATCCAGCGACGGCGGGCATGGAAGTTACCGGAAGTATAGTGGCAATCATTAGGGTGACAACCGGAAACGATAATTCCATCTGCACCTCCTGCAAAGGCTTTCAGCAATAACATAAAGTCGATGCGCCCTGTACATGGGAAGCGTACTATTTCCACATTTGTGGCATATTTCAAACGGCTCGTTCCCGTAAGGTCCGCTCCGGCATACGTACACCAGTTGCAGACAAAGGCAACAATCCGGGGTTCAAATTCTGTTTTATTTTCGTTCATAGCCTGTTCTTTTTTAGTTTTGCAGTAATGCCATCACCTCGGCATAAACCTGTTCATTGGAATAACCTTGTATATCTATTGATTTGGAGCGACAGAAAGCAACACACGTTCCGCATCCCTGACAAAGACCGGGATTGACCCGTGCAATGGTCTTTATAACATTGCCTCCACGGTCTTTTATCTCCTCATGCTCAATGGCTTGATAAGGACAAGCTGTCTGACACATGAAACATCCGACGCAAGTACTGAACATCGGCGGTGCCGTACGATTGACCACTGCAATCAATGGTTCACGAACCAGATTAGCTTGTGAGAATAATCCGGCAACCTTAGCGGCAGCTCCTGATGCCATTCCAACCGTTTCGGGGATGTCTTTCGGCGCCTGGCAAGCTCCGGCAAGAAAAATACCTGCTGTGTTTGTTTCCACTGGTTTCAATTTAGGATGTGCTTCGGCAAAGAACTTGTAAGGGTCATAAGAGACATGTAGCTTCTGTGCCAATTCTTCAGCACCTTTATTGGCAACCCCGGCTGTGGCAAGTACTACCATATCGGCTTCTATCTCCACAGGCGAGGCTCCCAGCAAAGTGTCTACTCCTTTCACAATCAATTTACCATTTTTCTCATAAATGCGTGAAACACGCCCACGTACATAGTTTACTCCGTCTTCTTCAATGGCACGGCGTACAAACTCTTCATAATTTTTGCCTCCGGCACGAATATCCATATAGAACACATAAGACTCGCCCTCATGCACTTTGTGCTGATAAAGCATAGCATGTTTAGCTGTATACATACAGCAGATTTTAGAACAATAAGGGATTCCTTTTGCCGGATCACGTGAACCGGCACAGGCCACAAATACTATTTTCTTAGGAATCTGTCCGTCAGAAGGACGACGTATTTCCCCCAATGTGGGACCGGATGCCGAAGCCAGACGCTCAAACTGAATACCTGAAATCACATCCTTATATTTTCCATAACCATATTCAGGAAAGAAGTCCGTATTCAATACATTAAATCCGGTGGTCACTACCACTGCTCCCACCTCTTCGGTGATGATGCGGTCCTCCTGATCGAAACGGATAGCACCGGTAGGACATAGTTTCTCACAAACACCGCACTTCCCGATGCGATAGTGTGTACAATGCGCTCTATCAATAACCGGCTTGTTAGGCACTGCCTGAGGAAAGGGTACATAAATAGCAGTACGCATTCCCAAACCAGCATTGAATTCACTTGGAATCTTCTTTGTAGGACATTTAGTGGTACAAAGTCCGCAACCGGTACATAGTTTTTCGTCGATACTCTTTGCTTTCAACCGGATACTCGCTTTGAAGTTGCCAATGAATCCTTCCAGAGAATCCAATTCGGCATATGTATAAAGAGTGATATTGGGATGTTGCGCAACTTCCACCATCCTGGGGGTAAGGATACATTGAGAGCAATCCAATGTCGGAAAGGTTTCGGATAGTTGTGACATATGCCCACCAATAGAAGGTTCTTTTTCTACCAGAATCACCTGATGTCCGCAGTTGGCTATATCCAGACTGGCCTGTATACCGGCAATACCACCCCCAATAACCAATGCTTTCTTTGTAATAGGTACTTGAATAGGAGTAAGCGGATGATTGCGCTTTACTTTCTCCACCAGGCTCTTTACTATATCGATGGCTTTATGAGTGGTACCCTCTCCTTTCTCGTGTACCCATGAACAGTGTTCACGTATATTAGCTATTTCACAGAGATAAGGATTCAACCCTGCTTCTGCACAAGCTCTGCGAAATGTAGGTTCGTGCATACGTGGTGAACAAGCTCCTACCACAACACCATCCAACCCATATTCCTTGATCGCTTGTTTTATCAGTGTCTGTCCCGGATCGGAACACATATATTTATAATCAATAGCGTAAGCTACTCCATCCATCTTTGCAGCTACTTCGGCCACCTTTTCACAATCTACCGTAGCACTGATATTCTCACCACAATGGCATATAAACACTCCTATTTTTGACATACTTCTGCTTCCTTTAGATTGACGGTGATAAAATGGCGGTTCAGACCTAACTCAGCAGCAGTAAGGCCAATAGCCAACCCGATAGCCTGAGTGATATATAGAACGGGAATATCAACCGGCTTTTTAAGATAACTATTAATGGCAGGACGGCGCATATCCAGATTGGAATGACACATCGGACAAGCTACAATCACAGCTTCTGCCCCTCTGTCGTCCGCATCTTTCAGTATATTACCAGAAAGACGTCCTACAAGATCCGTACGCGAAACCGACAAACCAGCCCCACAACACTCGGTCTTAAAAGCCCAGTCCATAGGAGCAGCACCAATCAGAGACATCAACTTGTCCATACTCTGAGGATCCTCCAGACGGTCAAAATTCAAAATCTTATGAGGACGTACCAACAAGCAACCATAATAACAGGCCACATTATGGGTAAACGGATGTATTACTTTATCAGGAAGTGTACCCAACATATATTTCTCTATCAACTGAATGACATTGAGTATCTTTACAGTACCCAGATAAGTCATACCGATAAATTCCAAAATTCTCTCTTTCAGTGTTTCATCACTTGCCAGTTCGTGCTGCACTACGCTCAAGCGATTATAACAGGAGGCACATGGAACAACTATTTCATCCAACCCCTGCAATTCCGCCAATGCCAACACACGGGCAGGCAAAGAAAGAGCAAGTTCCTTGTCCATAGAGTGAGCTGCTGTTGCACCACAACAGTTCCAGTCTTTTATTTCTACCAATTCAAGTCCGAAAGCCTTTGCCAGTGCTTTGACCGATTCATTATATTCCCGTGAAGTGCCTGTAAGCGAACATCCCGGATAAAAACCTGTTCTCATAGTCTGCATATTATCTGGACTTTTCAATGGTTCGTGCAAATATCTTTTTGATTCTTGCGGTATCTTTTATTGACTCAGGAAGTATATGTAACTTTCCTTTCATCAACATGGAAGGAACTACATTCAGATCTTGTGTCAAACGAAAAGTACGGACCTTGAATCCAGCCACTAATCCTACTTCGTACAACCTCCCGGTATACTTCACCGAATCAAGAAAAGCGGAATGAAAAGCAACCACTGGTTTTGCTTCTTTATTAATAGTTCCCGTTTTACGGGCTTCTTCACGTAGATAGTCCATGACTTGGGGGATATCAATTTCTTTAGGACATCTGGCAATACAATTTTCACAGTTTAAACAAATCCAAATGGCATTGGAACTCAAAACGCGACGGTCGTTCGCCTCGTTCTTTGTCTGTAACAGTCGTATGATGTAGCTAGGGGTATAGTCCATTTCCTGAGCCAATACACACCCGGCAGTACACTTACCGCATTGATAGCAATAAGATACTTTCACACCAGTTTTCTGCTCCAAACCATTGGAAATACATTTTTTGTTTTCCATGTGGGCATGAATAAAAATAGGTAATAAAAAATAGATTATCGAAATCGCAGAGAAACTGAGAAAGTATAGAAATTACTTACTCTGCAAATGGATAGAATAGTGAGTTGGCTAAATAAGAATATGAGCTAACGTATAGATATAGTATCCACACGAATACTTCATGCAACTGGTACTGCAAGGTAAATTCTTGTACTTACTCTCGGGTAACTGAACACTGAGTGCACTAAGAATCTGTATAACAGAAGTTGGCTTATTAAATTTCAGAAGTTTAAACGGTGCAACATTCCTTGAACCGGAAAGGCTGGAAAGAATCCCATCACACACCTTATAATCAGATGATTCATCATGAAATACAGAATGCGTATCTCTGACACAACCATTATCTGTTCTGGAAGATAGAATACAAGCAGACTTTACAGATTGAGAGGTATCACCTACCCGGACTTCAATTTCATTCTGAAGTCCGGATAATTCTTGCCCGGGAAATATATTCCATCCCAATACAAAAAACACACCTATCACTATGTAAAATGCATACTTTATCATAATCGCTGCAAACGTAATAATTATTTTTAATGAAAAACACACTCTACACAAATAATTAACTATTATTGCAACTTGTCTTCCCTATAAACCATGCACCACCTTCATCAATTGTTCCCCCAGTCCAATAGTATATCCCTGAGACACAAAGACTACCCTATTAAATGTATCGGCGATGATAAATATCGGCAATGTTTCGAAATTCGACAATTTCATAGATTCCACAATTTGTTTTTGAATGTTTCCGTTCACATCCACCCCATAAAAGATAGTAGAAGGTAATCCTGGGAATTCTGCCGGATGAAACTTTTTATACTGTTCTTCATCGGGGAAAAGAAATACCATTTTACGTCTCCACTTCTCGAAATCGCTACCCAATGCAGCAATATCTTTCAGTGCATGGTTGGTAGGCTCCTGTCCTGCACCCAGTATGCCCACAACAAAGTAGCCACGTCCACAGCCTTGCAAGATACTTTGCATATCACTCCCCTCCACCGGACGATACATAGACTCAGAATTAAAATTACCGATAACCTGCACCTGAGTTTCACTTTGGCGCATTGTCAAAGCAGTCGTTGTCACCTGGTCTTTTTCTACATTGAAGAAAGAGATATTGGCAAGTACAGAACCATTAGCAAGGCGGGTTCCGGTGGTAAGCATATAATAACCGGCATCCAGTCGTGTACCGTTCTTCAACAAATTTGCCCAGGAAGTAGTACCTTCATCATAGTTCAACAAATGAAAAGTGCCCTCTTTAAAGCGTGACAGTGTAAAATGAGAGTAATACTTGGGATTATCGAGTGATCGGATAGGCCGATAAGTGGCTTTTACAACACCTGAAGGTGCCAGGGTCTGTTCGGCTACCTCAAAATCCACATCGAAGGTTTCTCCATTCTTCAATCTGTTATTAGCAAAATCTTTATATTGTATTTTTCCTGTCACCTCGTCTATCCAGGCAGGAATACCTAAAGCACGTGCCATCGCTACAAAGAAAATGTCCCGTGATTTCTCATCAGCTACCGATGCTTTCCATACACCTACAGGCGATATAGGGATACGTTGTGAATTCAATTCATTATTAATAGCAATATTCTTTTTGCACCATGCCACCAATGCCTGTGGATTTTTGCGATAGTATTCCACCTCATTGTCTGAAACAGCTTTCCGGAAAAACTCTTTATAAGGAGTCAGCATTTCATTTGCTATCCGTGGATTAAGAATAGAGGAATAATAATATTCTCCACAGTATCCGGCAACAGTATGGCGGAAATGATCTTCCAGGACTTCCGGTGTTACATCACGCAAATCCTTATCCGATACCAACCTAAGCAAACTAAGTGCAAGATCTGCCTTCTTCTCCTTGGCAGCAACCGAAAGAAAATCGGTTAGCGTCTGATGATTACCTCTCGAAGCAACCAACAGACGAGATACAGACTCAGCATTCATAGCATACTCACGGGCAAATGCCACTCCTTGCTCTTCTGTGGCAAAAGTAGCCACATATGCATTACGAATAGAATCTTCCTGTGCCATACGACGATTGTTTTCTACCCGCTGTTCCGGAGTTACTTCAGGCAAATCCGTACCTTCAGCAGGAGGAACAACGTCCAGTGCCAGTGAATACGTATCACCCGGTTTCTTATCAAGAACAAGTGTCAGTTCATTCTCTTTTCCAAAAGATAGTTTACTGAATCCGAAATTATCTCCTTTTGAAGCCCACACCAACATATCTCCTTTACCGGCTGTCAATGAAACCCGACCGGCATCATCTGTACACTTGGTAGCTACTGAGTAAAACTCGGCA
The DNA here is from genome assembly GCA_019416685.1 of Bacteroides sp. Taxonomy (GTDB): domain Bacteria; phylum Bacteroidota; class Bacteroidia; order Bacteroidales; family Bacteroidaceae; genus Bacteroides. The sequence goes on along the minus strand of DXWV01000105.1, from coordinate 66,580 downwards.
TAATTGTATACTTTAAATTCCACCTTAGCTCCCGATACAGGATTACCACCGGCATCTACCACTGTAACAACCGCTTTTGCCGTAGGGGCATAGTTTTCTATAACATTAATTTCAGTATAATTGGGTGTTTCATACATGATTTCTTCTGCTCCTTCATAACGTCCAAATACCTTCGTATGCATCAGCATCCCCCGGCTGGCAGGTGCATTAAACCATCCCAGATTCAAGATAGGTTCCGGTTCGCAAGCTCCGAAAAAATACCATTTACCATCTGCCCAAGCCTCCACCCAGGCATGATTATCATCTGTATGTGCCCAACGCGGAGTATATACTTGCCGGGCAGGAATCCCCACCGCCCGAAGTGCAGCTACGGTAAAAGTAGACTCTTCACCACAACGCCCATAAGCCGTCTTGACAGAAGCTAACGGCGAACTGGTACGGGCATCACTCGGACGATAAACTACTTTCTCATGACACCAGTGATTTACTTCAAGAATAGCATCCTGCATCGAAAGATTTTTAATGCGTTCTTTCAGTTCACCATAAAACACATTACGGGAATTATCCAGATTTTCATTATTCACCCGGACAGGAAGTACGAAATGACGAAAAACATCCTCAGGTATCTTCTTTCCCCAAGACATCTCCTGCCGAGCCTGTTCAGATAAACGGATATTTTCCAAATAATACTCTCCCGAATAATCAGTGATATCTCCTATAGGCATATAAGCATACAAAAACATCAATGCCTCCCGTTCTGCAGTAGTCAAAGTAGAATCTCTAAAAACAGCAAACAAATCCCCAAAGGGAAGTTGTAATTGTTTTATTCTGAAATCAGCCTCTACCCGATTACGGTATGCTTCCTCCTTCAGAAAATGAGTTTCACCACAAGATAATAAGAAAACAGCCAACAACAGGCACAGGAAAAAGTGAATCAATGTTTTCATTTTATTTCTATATTATATAAAAGGTACAATCAAAATCTGATCAACAGGAATAGTTTCATAGAGTACAAAGTTATGTAATATATTTGTAATATCCATCTGTCATTTCAGCCTCTTTTAAGAAAAAAGGAGGTAAAAAGCACATTTTTTATGTTGCAAAACATATTTTTCGTGAACTTTTCGTATCTTTGCAATGTTAATAGAGAAAACAAGATGTAAAACCGCTCTTCAAAACGTGGAGGGCAAAAAAGATGAAGATTATGAAAAAGAATGCAAATGAAAAAATTATGATGTTGCAATATCGTATTAAACGTTATCATGCAATGGGAAACGGAACAATGTGCCAGACTTTGAATGGCCAACTTCAAAAACTGCTTTCAAAGCAGATTGTCATGTAAACACACCACTATATCATATATAATAAAAGCGAAGAATCAAATAGATTCTCCGCTTTCTTTTTATCTATACAATTCATTTATCTGTAAAAATCCATCAGTAAATTCTAATCAATAATCATAAGTCTATGTCTATATTAGAATCATTTTCATATATTTTCTTCTGCATTAAGATCATCAAAATTATAACTACTTGATTTAGTATTTTTACAAAATGACACAATGCAGACATTTGGAAAGACCTGCATTGTTTAAATTAATCATTATTTCATCTTTTTAGCGATGAAAAATACATAACCGTAGAACTCTTTGTACTTACGATATAGTTCTTCTTCAATAGATTGAAGTGTATTAAATTCTTCGGCTACTTTATTTCCCGCATATTTATTAAGAAAAATCTCCTGAGCTGCAATTTTCAAAGCAAAGTAATGTTCTGTCCAGCAATTTTCCGGCAGAATAAATGTAGCGACAGGAAGATACCCTGCTTTGTATATTTTAGCTACTTGGTTAGGAATGGTATCTATCTCGGGATATGCATCCATCCAGAAACTATTGATTTCCGCAGGACGCTCGTCTGTAAACCACGAACTTTCAGAGATGGCAATGTACCCTCCTGTCTTCAAATACTTACGCCACTCATTCAATCCCCGTTCAAAACCAATATTATAAATGGCTCCTTCCGACCAAATCATATCTAATTCTTCATTTTGAAAAGGAAGATTATCCATTGAACCCACAATACCTTTTACTCTGTCTTGCAAATCTAACTGCCTTGCATTACGATTGAAGATCTCAATAAAATTGGGAAGAAAATCAAGCCCAATAATCTGTCCCGGAACATTTCGAGCCAACACCATTGTCTGACCACCTGTTCCACAACCAATATCGGCAATAAGAGATTTATCATTGAGAGTATCCACAAAACTCAATGCTTTCAGTGTCACTTCAGGACTTCCAGGTCCTTGTCGTTCCATATTGGAAAAAAAGTCACAGATTAAATTAAGTTCGAAATCGTGAATTGTTTTATTTTCGCTACTCATTATCTTAATATATTTTATGCACACAGAAGGCATGGCAATGCCTTCATCACTGTATGCAGATTAAACTTGAATTATAATAATAGAAAAACACTCTCGAAAAGGGGCATCCGAGAGTAAACGAAAGGACAATCTGTATCAGAAAAACAGATTGTTTATAAAACCAAATCCGATTTAAAAGTCTTTGTCATGCCACAAAGATATATAATATTCTGTTTGACAGCAAATTTGTTTCCTATAAAATGTATTACCATCACATTATATATCTACTTTGTGATCCTTATCCCCAGTCACTAAACTCAAAACTAAGTTGCTCCCACACTCCGTGCTGTTCTTCCATTTCATCTTTCGGGTTGGAAACAGAAAGTCCGATCAATCGAATCGGGTGATGTTCATAATCCACTTCTTTCATCAATTGTTTTGCCAAAGGAAGAATCTTATCCAAATTCACCAATTCATTACTTTGAGTGATACTGCGTGTTATCTGACTGAAGTCATGAAATTTAATCTTTAACGTTAGTGTGTTTCCTTTAAAATCTTTTCGGTGTAATCTCTCTACCAACTCTACCGCTACATGATACAGTTCAATAATAACTGAAGAGTGTAAAGAGATATCTTTCTCTAACGTTCGTTCGCAACCAATAGATTTACGGATACGAATCGCTTCTACCGGGCGAAGGTCTATCCCCCGGGCAAAATCATAATACAATGTACCAACCTTACCAAACTGCCGGATAAGCATTTCCACCGAACATGTGCGTAACTGTAATCCATTATAAATACCCAAAGAATGCATTTTTTTAGCAGTCACCGGTCCCACTCCCCAAAATGATTCAATAGGCAAAGTACCTATAAAATCCATAGCCTGATCCGGATGAATGGTACACAATCCGTCAGGCTTACGATAGTCCGAAGCAATCTTTGCCAAAAACTTATTGTAAGACACACCGGCAGAAGCTACCAGATTCAATTCTTCCCGAATACGTTTTTTAATTTCACAAGCTATATCTACAGCAAGCCGGATTCCTTGTTTGTTCTCCGTCACATCCAGAAAAGCCTCATCCAACGAAAGTGGTTCAATGATATCTGTATAATCATGAAATATTTCATGTATCTGACGTGATACAGACTTATATACTTCCATTCGTCCGGGAACAAATATCAATTGCGGACACAAACGTTTAGCCTTCTGTGACGCCATGGCCGAACGTACTCCATAACGACGAGCCTCATAGCTGGCAGCCGCCACTACACCCCGCTCTTCCGAATGCCCTACAGCAAGCGGTTTACCACGCAGTTCCGGATTATCTCGCTGCTCTACGGAAGCATAAAATGCGTCCATGTCAATATGAATTATTTTTCGCTCCACAATCTTCAGTTTCGAAGATCAAATATAAGAAAATCCGCATATATCCTAATAGGATTTACACGGATTTTCATTTCACTAACCTCTGGTTATAAACTATTCACAAACTTTTTGGGCGATTCTCCATAATACTTCTTAAAAACCTCCCGAAAGTATTTCGGATCACTAAATCCTGTGAGATCTGCTACCTCAGCTACCGTATATTTTTTACTCATCAGCAGAATCAAAGCTTTATTCAGTTTCACCGTACGAATATAGTCGGCCGGTGCCTGATGAGTGATCGACTTAATCCTGTTATAAAAACCAGATCGGCTCATATTCATTTCAGCACTAAGTACATCCACATTAAAATCGGGATTGGAGAGATTCTCTTCTACCAGCCTTCGTACTTTATCAAGAAAATTTTGTTCATCTCCGGAGAAAGCTTCTTCAAGTTCGGATTTGGCCTCATCTTTACCGCCAAGTACTAATGTTATATATCTTTTTCTTATAATCCGGCGATTGAATATCAAATTGTTTATCTCTACCCGTAAACGAGATATATCGAGAGGTAACGCCAAACAACAATCTGCCACTCTTTGAGAGTCATCTCCCACATTTACAGGATCTTTGAATAGAATAACGGGAATATGAGCCGTCTTCACATCAGATTTTATTTGAAGACAAAGTTTTTCTCCCGAAATCATATCAAAAGCTTCAGCCAAAAGTACAACCTCTGGTCGTTCTTTACGTATTACGTCACAAACTGACTCTACTTTAGATACTGTATGAACATTGTATTCCTCTGATAACACCTGTATTAAGAATGAACTGAATTCTTTATTTTCTTCCACCAGTAAAATAGAATGTTTCTCTCGATTTTCTCTTTCTGAAAACTTCCCGTGAACAGTATCTCTTAATAAAAAAGTTTCCTCTCCCGAATGTTTTTTATAAGTAGAAAATGAAGTTCTGAACAATGAAGTAACTGATAATGAATCCTGTACTTTTGAGAATTTTCTGAAAACGATAGGGAAGGTAAGAATTACAGATGCTTTTTTATTTTTGTTTGAACAGAAAAGAATTTTTCCTTTATGTAATTGTATTAATCTGCGGATTAGTAACCAACTTATTACGCCAAATGAGTAAGTTTCCGTTCCTTTTTTGTGATATAGCATTTTTTTTTAATACAGTCATTATCTGTAAACTCCAATTTAATTTTCCAGTTTCGCAAAGTATACATAGTAACTATTTCGATGTTTTCTCCCTCATTCATACAATCAACTATCATTTCTAATAGTCCCTGTAATATTGCCGTCATCTTTTCTTTATCAATCCAAACATGTGTAAAACCGGGAGTTCCTTCCCAATGCAGTTTTATTTTTTTCTGCTTTACAGAATAAGATATGGATTCTATTGTTTCGCCCAAGTAGGTATTCAACTCTGTTTCGAGTAAAAAAAGCCGCCGGGGATGAGAAGTTATGCGTCCAATAGTAACTAAATTAGTAAACATACTATCAATTCCTTTTATCTGTTGCAAAATATTCTTAAGAGTATCCGAAGAATACTGCCGACATAGATTTTCCAATGGATTTTTAATCAGCGTCAATGGCATACACACATCACGGGCTGCACCAACAAAGACTTTCACCGTTTCCCGGGATAAGTTTCTCTGTCTCCATACCAACCAAACATAAACAAACAGACAACCTACTAAAACAATCAATATGCCATAGCATAAAAAAGCCCCACTCGTTTGCCACAAGGGGGGATGTATGATAACCTGCATATTTCTTTGTGAAATCGGATTGCCATTCTGCGCGGATACTGCCCGCACAGACACCAGATGTTCTCCCGGAGTTAGATTAGAAAAAGAAATAAGATTTTTTCTGGTAGGCGGGGTCCACTCCCGGTTATTTAATTTCCATGAATACAAAACCAAATCGGACGCATCATAATTTATAGCCTCAGCTGTAAATGAGAATGTATTTTGATCATGACTCAAATTCAACACTTTCGTATAATTTAAAGCATGATTTAGGGGAGTATTCTTCGTAGTAGTAGTAATCAGTTGATGTAAAATACTAAAATTATCCAGATATAGATACGGATGAATATTATTCAACGAAAACGACGCCTGCTTATCAAACCGGAACGCTCCCATAGAAGTGCCCAACATGAAAACTCCGTCCTCCAAAGAACTTCCGGAAGTAAGATAATCAATTCCTCCCAATAATAAATGAAATTCCTTATTCAGCGGATTAAAATTATAAAGTTCTTTTCCGGTTCCTATCAATATACAATCTCTATCCGGTAGAATCAAAGAAATATCCCGAATGTATTCACTGGAGTAAATTTCAGTCTGATCTTCTTCTTGATTTATAACTAATAGTCCTTTTCCTCCTGTACCAATATATAGTTTTCCATGCTCATCCTGATAGAGTGAACGGATAAAAGGTTGTGAAGACACAGGCAATTTAATTTTTTTCCATTCCTGTGTTTTCCCATTCAGTAAATATAATCCACAATCAGTACCTATCCATACATAATTTTCATCTTTCGGAAAGACTACATTAGCAGATATTGCATCAGCAAATTTATCTCCTATTTCCATTTCACCTTTACGAATCAGAAATAATCCATGCATATAGTTTGCTACACAAATATCTCCCGAAGATAATTCACAAAGAGAGGTATATAGCTTACAAGGTAAGTTTGATGTCACCTCCTGCCACCGACTGGTTTCAGGAGAGAAACAACAAACACCCCTATCCGTAGCAAACCAAATGTGCCCTTCCGAATCCCTCAGCACAGCATTTACCCTATCATTAAGCAGTGACTGGCTATTTCCGGCAATGTGTCTGAACCATTTATATTTTTCCTGACCAGGGGGTATATACATCGTTACTCCATCCGGAAAATCGGCAATCCATACACACTGACGATTATCCACATACAGATCGGCAATACGATTACTACGGATACTCATCTCTCTTCTAATATCAGTATCAAGAAAAGGAGTGATCTGATAATTCTCCATATTCATTTGAAAAATGCCTGCTCCATCTGTAGCAATCAAAAGATTATCCTCCCTAAATAGCTTCAGGCTATTTACCCGAAAATCCTTCCAACTTTTATGAGAACAGAGTAGTTCACCATTATCGCAATCAAAAACATTTATCCCCTTCAGTCGGTCAACAACAACAAGATTACGCCATTTAAGAGAATAGAACAGATCATACACCTGCTTACAATATCCCCCAGACAATTCCGAAGAGATATTTGTAATATTCCCATCCAGTAAATAAAAAGAGAAAACTCCACGATCGGAACTAAGATAATATTGCCTTTCTCCCACAGGTAATACTCTTGTTATATACCCAAAAGAATGTTGCATCTGCCATGTAGTCTTAGTAGGCAAATGACAGACATATAGTTCGTTTTTACTACAAAACCAAAAATTATCAAAACTATCAAAAGCCAGAAACGTGAAATTCCCTTCTATTTGCTTTCGGAAGTCAAAACAGCCTTCAAAACGGTCGTCTATCCTGTTATAGGACAATAAATAGCCATTTCGGGTAACTACCCACAACTCTTTTTTACTATCAGTAAAAAGTTCACTATTAACTGAATAAAAATCAATTGAGTCATTATCAGCATGTAAATCATAGTGTTTCAAAGAAGTGCCATCATAGCGATTTATCCCGTTATAAGTCAAAAACCACGTATATCCGCACACATCTTGCTGAATTCGAAAAATAGACCGGTTATCTGTTTCTCCATTTCCTGATACGTGTTTACAGATGCCGGCATTACACACTAAGCCATACATCATTATAGCAATAAATAATGCATATTTCATTTTTTATAGAATTTAAATTGAAAGAAAGTAGTTTGTAAAAATCAGAAACTATTCAGCAGACTTTAGAAAGAAGTAATACTGCCCTATTCACAGTGTGAGTAGGTGATCTTATTTTACGTGCTCCTTCACGATTCAAACCCTGCCCCTTCATGGTATAGGAATTAAACAAAATACTGATTATATTCTTATATCAATCTTATTGATCAGACATTAAATATAGGAGATGAGGGAAACGTACAAAATCAATCCGACTAATATAACAACGAATTATACATTCAAATTGTTTAGCAGACTCCGAAAATATTGAAAAATAGAAAGAAAAAAAGGAATAATACGAACTAAAAGAACAACATAAAGATCAAGAAAAGAGAAAATGATGTATACGAAAATGAAGTATTCACGATAAGAAAACAGATATAAAAATAAAAAAAGTTCTCCCATACCTTTGTATCTCAAAAAAATGAGTAATTTTGCATGCCATAAAAATAAAAATTCTTATGGCAATCTACGTAGAAGAAGTTTCCAGAACTTTTGGTGAATACTTACTTATTCCCGGTCTTACTACCAAGCAGTGTGTACCCTCTAATGTTTCATTGAGAACACCGTTGGTAAAACACAATGTGGGTACACAATCGGCAATCGAATTGAATATCCCTTTTGTTTCAGCAATCATGCAATCTGTATCCGGTCCTGAACTGGCTATTGAGCTAGCACGTAACGGGGGCCTTTCTTTCATCTTTGGTTCACAGCCCATTGCCAGCCAGGCAGAAATGGTACGGAAAGTGAAAAAGTTTAAAGCTGGTTTTGTAACAAGCGATTCTAATTTGACTCCGGAACATACATTGGACGATGTACTCCGTTTGCTCGCACAAACAGGCCATTCTACTATTGGGATTACAGACGATGGTACCCCGAATGGAAAACTATTAGGACTTGTTACCAGCCGAGACTATCGCATATCAAGAGATGCCCGCGACAAAAAGATCAAAGATTTCATGACTCCTTTTGAAAAACTGATTGTAGGAGAAGTAGGACTTACACTAAGCGAAGCCAATCAGATAATCTGGGATCATAAACTTAACACCCTTCCTATTATAGATAAAGAACAACATCTGGCTTATTTCGTTTTTCGTAAAGACTATGACAGTCATAAAGAAAACCCCAATGAAGTATCCAGTCCGGACAAAAAACTATTGGTAGGTGCCGGAATCAACACCCGTGATTACATGGAACGTGTTCCTGCTCTGATAGAAGCCGGTGTAGATGTACTTTGCATCGACTCTTCAGATGGCTACTCGGAATGGCAGTATGAAACACTGAAATGGATCAAAACAAAATATGGTAACAAGGTACTGGTTGGTGCCGGTAATGTTGTTGATAAAGAAGGCTTCCGCTATCTGGTAGAAGCCGGAGCCGATTTCATAAAAGTAGGCATTGGCGGAGGTTCCATCTGTATCACCCGCGAACAGAAAGGCATTGGCCGTGGACAGGCAACTGCTCTGCAGGATGTAGCCCAAGCACGTGACGAATACAAAGCCCAAACGGGTATCTATGTGCCCATTTGCAGTGATGGTGGTCTGGTACAGGATTATCATATGGTACTTGCTTTGGCTATGGGAGCTGACTTCCTGATGATGGGACGTTATTTTGCCCGTTTTGACGAGTCTCCTACTAAAAAGCTATGTATCAAAAACAGTTATGTAAAAGAATACTGGGGTGAAGGTTCCAACCGTGCACAAAACTGGCAACGATATGATATGGGTGGAACAGAATCATTGAAGTTCGAAGAGGGTGTAGACAGTTACGTGCCTTATGCAGGCAAGATGAAAGATAACCTTGCCGTAACTTTGGGTAAAATCAAAGCAACCATGTGTAGTTGTGGTGCTGTCAATATCGCGGAATTGCAGCAAAACGCCAAGATCACCATGGTTTCATCAACAAGTATCACCGAAGGTGGTGCACATGATGTGATTTTAAAAGAAAAAGGATAATAATTATCCTTCATCATATACATAAAAAAGGTTCATTCAACAAATACGTAGTTTGTTAATAGTGTTAATGTGCTTTTTAACACTTTGGATTTACCTTACAAGAATGTACACTTCAGTCTATCAAGAGTGTACAATATAGTATGGCAAGAGTGTACAATTAACACTTGCATAAATGTACACTCTTGCATATCTTAAAATAAGACATGTATATCATCTATAAATCAAGCGATTACATAAGAATAAATATTCATATACTATCTTATATTCCCTTTTTTCAAAATCTTGTACTTACTTTTTTAATAACCACATATTTGTTGGATGAACATAAAAAAAAAGAAACTACTCATTACGAGTGGTTTCTTTTTTGTGTGGAGCTGGAGGGAGTCGAACCCTCGTCCAAACGAGGAAATCATAAGCTTTCTACATGCTTATCTTTGC